>NZ_JBDGLR010000008.1:174419-394991 GCF_057655755.1 Lysobacter sp. Soil_N_51
GCGACCGATTGCGTCGTCGCCGGCCGAAGGCGGTTGCCACGATGGCCCGATAGCCGGTTGCGCGGTGGTTGCGGATTTGCGGTCGCGGCTTACGCCGCTCCTACAGGGGGCGATCGTCGCAACGATGGCGTACTGACGACTACGGCGCGCCCGCTCCCAATGGCCGTACCGGCGCCTGCACGGTCTGTTCGCTGCGTTTGCCGCCCGCGTCTTCGAACACCAGCGTCAGCGTTACCTGCTCACCGGCAGCCAGCGGCCGCTTCAGGCCGATCAGCATCACGTGGTAGCCGCCGGGCGCGAGCGCGACCGCCTGCCCGCGCGGCAGCGGCACCGCGGCGACTTCGCGCATGCGCATCATCTGGCCCTGCATCGCCATCTCATGCACTTCGGTGTGTTGCGCGATATCCGAACGCGCGCCGATGAGGCGCAGGTCGCGGCTCGCGGTCAGGCGCATGAAGGCGCCGGTGGCGGTCTGCTGCGGCACGGTCGCGCGTACCCACGGCGTGTCCACCGCGACTTGCGCGTGGGCGACGCCGGACAAGGCCAGCGACAGGATCAATGCAGCAATCGGTTGAGTCATTGTCATGGGCGGGCTCACAGAATCTGGCGGAGGTCGTGCACGCAGTCGGGCGCGCTCTGTTCGTGACGCAGCGCCAGGCGCAGCACGCCGTCGGCGTCGTAGACGTAGCTCAGCGCCGAATGGTCGATGGTGTAGGTCGATACGGTCGGCACCTTGGCGTAGATCACGCGGAACGCCTTGGCGGTCTCGGCGATGCGCGCGGGGCTGGCGGTGAGGCCGAGGAAACTCGGGTCGAAGGCCTGGGTGTAGGCGCGCAGCACCGGCGGTGTGTCGCGTTCCGGGTCCAGGGTGACGAACAGCACCTGCAGGCGATCGGCGTCGCGGCCGAGCAGTTTGCGGATCTGCACCGCGCGGGTCAGCGCGGTCGGGCAGACGTCGGGGCACAGGGTGAAGCCGAAGAACAGCAGCACCAGCTTGCCGCGGAAATCGGCGAGCGTGCGTTCGCGTCCGTCGGGATCGAGCAGGCGGAAGTCCTTGCCGAAGTCGCGCCCGCTCAGGTCGATGCCGTGCAGGGACAGCGGTTTGCGGCCGCCGCAGGCCGACAGCACGGTGGCCGCGGCGAAGCCGGTCAGCAGGCGCCGGCGCGCGAACGAACGCGGCAGGCGGGCGAGAGCGGTGGGACGGTCGGGCACGAGCCACCTCGTCGATGCGGAAAGCGGCATTGCAGCATCGGCGCGCGATCGGCGGATGTGGCCGAGTGTCGCAGGCGGTTCGGTGGCGTCGTTGCGATAGGACTGGCGCGGGGGATCGATGGCTCGCGCTGCGTCCGCGTTTGCTCAACGCGGACGCAGCGCCCAGTGGCTTCGATGCGAGCTATGCATCAAAGCTTCATTGGTATCGCGATCTCGAAGATCGATATCGGTAATGCGCGCTGCTTACATGCTGCGCTTCAAAGATCGCGCACCACCCAACCGCTCGGATGCGGCGCATCGTCGGTATCCAGCGCCGCCTGCGCGACCGCGTCGGGCGACTTGCCGTCGCGCCAGGCGGCGGCGATCGCGGCGAGGCGTTCGCGGGTCGCACGGGTGTAGGCGCCCTCGAGTTCGTTCTGCGCATCGGCGGCGAGCTTCTGCGGATACAGCGTGCGCGCATCCTCGCTGCGGTTGAGCAGGGCGACCAAGTGCGACAGCGCGCTGCGGAAGGTCGCCGCGCCCAACGCGGTGCGCTGGGTGCGTTGCAGATGCCACACGGTCAGGTACTCGACCGGACCGAGCAGGCGCCGCGGCGTGGCGCCGAAGAAATGTCCGGACAATGCGCTGACCGCGACCGGCCCGCTCGCGTCGGGCAGCCGGGTCGCGCCCCAGGAACTCAGCGCGCCGCCGGGCAGGTCCATGCGCCGTAGCGCGGTGCCGAAGGTGTCGGCCAGCAGACGCTGGGCGCGCGTGTCGTCGCTCTCGGCGACCACCCCGAGCAGGCGGATGAACAAGGGATAGCGGTCCTCGCCGAGGCGACGCACGACCCGCTTGAGCACGGTCAGGCGGTACTCGGGGTCGCTGTGCGCGGCGAGCGCCGAGATCAGGCGATCGGCGCCGGCGCGCAGGGCTTCGGCGGAGGGAGCGGTATCGTTCACGGAACAACGCGGATGGCGGCGATGACGGCTAGCCTAGCGCAGGCGCGAGGATCGATAGCGTGCAGGCGGCGTTGGCGCGGATGAGGCGGGTGTCTGACCGGGTTTAAGCGGTCAGCGAATCCAGCACCGCGTCGGCGCCGCGATCGGCGGCGGCGGACAGGTCCATCGAGCCGAGTTCGCGCTCCAGGCCGCTGTCGCCCGAGAGCAGGCGCTCGCCGGCGGGCACGTCACGCCAGGCATCGGCGTTGAGCACGGTCTCGCCCGCATCAACCGCGGGCGGGGCATAGGCCTGAACCGCTTCGGCGACTGGCGAGGCCTGCTGGACTTGCTGGCCTGGCGTCGTCTCGCGCCCGCGCAGGGCTTCGAGCGCGGCCTGGCTGTCTAAGCCGGTGCGGTCGATGCGCGAGTCGGGGCCGATGCTGCTCATGCGGGGCGGGTCACGGGTGAAGTCGGGGGGATGGAGGGAATGTAGCGCCGGGGGGTGACTCGGCCAACTCGGGATGACCCTAGGTGGGCCGGGGCGGATCATGTCCTGCTTCACGCTAGCCGGCCGTGGCAGCGCGGATCGCGGCCAGGCGGCTCGAGGATACCTCGCTGGCCGTGGCCCGCGGTTTGCTGACACTCGCCACTTCCGCCCTGCGCGACGCGTGCTAGCCTCATTCTCCCCTCGCTGCAAGGGCCGCGCATGGCGAAGGACCAGGGCGCCGACAAGACCGAGCCGCCTACCCAGAAAAAGATCCGCGACGCGCGCAAGGAAGGCAACGTCGCCAAGAGCAAGGAGCTGACCAGCACCGTGCTGATGCTCGGCTGGGTGGTGTGCGGCTGGATGATGCTCGACTTCATGCGCGCCAAGATGATCCTGCTGTTCGACACCAGCCTGAAGGCGATCAACCAGCCGTTCGGCGACGCCCTGCGCGAGGTCGGCGGGGCCGCGTTCGACACGCTGCTGTGGCTGTCGTTGCCGCTGTTGGGGATGGCGGTGTTCCTGGGCGTGGTGATCGAGTTTCTGCAGGTCGGGCCGGTGCTGAGCCTGGGCAAGGTCAAGCCGAGTCTGGACAAGATGAACCCCGCCGAGGGGCTCAAGAAGATGTTCTCGATGGACAACCTCGTCGAGCTGGTCAAATCGGTGATGAAGAGCTCGGCGCTGATCGGCATCGGCGTGTTCGTGATCTACAAGATGCTCGCCCAGCTGATGATGCTGCCGTACGCGCCGGCCGAGGCGATGGGTGCGGGCATCTGGTACGGGCTGGTGCGGATCGTGATCTGGACGATCTTCGTGTTCTTCTTCGTCTCGGCGATCGACGTGTGGTACCAGAAGTTCTCCTACACCAAGCAGTTGCGCATGAGCCGGCGCGACATCCAGCAGGAGGTCAAGGAGAGCGAGGGCGACCCGTACGTGAAGAGCCGGCGCCGGCAGTTGCATCAGGAGTGGTCTCAGCAGAGCATGCTCAATGCCGTCCGCCAATCCAATGTCGTCGTGACCAACCCCACCCACATCGCCATCGCCCTGACCTACGAGCACGGCACCACCGACCTGCCGGTGGTGGTGGCCAAGGGCGAGGGCTATCTGGCCGAGGAGATCAAGCGCGCGGCCACCGAGGCCGGCGTGCCGATCCTGCAGAACGTGCAGCTGGCGCGCGGGTTGCACGAGCATGTCGAACTGGACGACTACATCGGCAACGAATTCTTCGAAGCCGTGGCCGAGGTGCTGCACTGGGCCGAGACCGTGCGCCGTCTGCGCGACGGCGACACCAGCGCACCGGAGTTGCCGCCGCCGTTGGAGTGATGGGGCGGGGCGAATGGCCTCACTCCGTATCCGTCTTCCCGAAGTCGCGCGCCATCCGAAGTTGTGCGCCATCCCGACCTGAGTTCCCCTCAACCGAAGGGGTTCCCCCCTTTGCAAAAGGGGGGCCAGGGGGGATTCGCTTTTGCTCTTGCTCGTCAGTTCCTAAACAGCAACAGCAAAAGCGAATCCCCCACGTCCGCTTCGCGGCCGTTCGCCCCCTTTTCCAAAGGGGGCAAAAGCCGAAGCCGCACGGGCCAACACGAGCGAAGCGCGAAGGCGACTCGATGCGCCGCGACTCACCGCAACCAATCAGCCGCCAAACACCCGATTCAACGCATCAAGCAGCCCGCGATTGCCGGCCAGCCGATCCAGCACGATCTCCACGTACACGCCCAGCATCAACAGAATGATCCACGTCGCCAGCCACGCCTTGATCGGCATGGTGATGGTGAACACGTTGAGTTGCGGCGCGAAGCGGTTGACCAGGCCGAACGACAGGTCGATCAGCAACAGCACCACCATCGCCGGCGCGGCCAGCACCAGCAGCGCGGTCATCAGGTAACTGAACTGGCCGACGAACAACTCCATGCCGGCCTGATGCAGGTTCGGGAAGAACGAATTCACCGGCCACATCGCATAGCTCGACAGCAGCAGGTCGAGGAACACCAGGAACGCGCCGCTGGCCATGAACAGCCACGAGGCGAAGTGCGACAGGAAGTTGCCGTGCAGCGAGGCCTGATGGCCCTGGATCGGGTCGAACACCTGCGCCAGGGTCATGCCGACCTGGGTGTCGATGACGTTGCCGGCGGCGCTGATCGCCCAGAACACCATGCCGTAGCAAAACCCGATCGACACGCCGATGAACAATTCCTTGAGGATGATCGGCGCCCACGACAGCGTGCCCAGTTCGTTCAAGGGCACCCCGTTCATCGCCACCGGGATCGCGATGATCGCCAGGCTGACCATGAAGCTGTTGCGCACCAGAGGCGGCATGTTTTCGTTGGTGATCAGCGGCAGCATCATGAACGCGCCGATCACCCGCGGCAGCACCAGCCCCAGCGCCAGCATGATGTTGCCGACCGAATCGAAATTCATCGGCGTGCGCGCCGCGCGAGCGTACCGCCGCGCATCAGTGCCGGACCATGCCCGGGAAATCGAGGAAGATGCGGTCGGCGAAGGTGTACAGGGTGCCGCCGATCATCGACGCGGTCACGAACAGCGTCACCACGATCACGGTGAATTTGATCGCGTAGGCGAAGGTCTGTTCCTGCAGCTGAGTCGCGGCCTGGATGAAGGCCACGACCAGCCCGACCACGGCGGCGGCGAGCACAGGCGGGCCCGACAGCAGCAGCGTCAGCCACAGCGCCTGTTTGGTCATTTCGAGCATGTCGCCCATAAGTGCCGGGATTCGTTATTGGGGATTAGGGATTCGGAAAAGCGGGTCGGGGGAGGTTGGAATCGGACGGCGGCGGTTGCCGCTTGGTCGAATCCCGAATCTCCAATCCCGAATCCCGACTTCAACCGCCATACGTCAACACCAAGCCATGCACCAGCTTGGCCCAGCCGCCGATCAACACGAACAGCAGCAGCTTGAACGGCAGCGACACGGTGGTCGGCGACAGCATCATCATGCCCAGCGACAGCAGGATGTTCGACACCACCAGGTCGATGATCAGGAACGGCAGGAAGATCAAAAAGCCGATCTGGAACGCGGCGGTGAGTTCGCTGACGGTGAACGCGGGGATGACCACCAGGAAATCGTTGACGCTGATGTCGGCGCGCGCGTTGGGCGGCAGCAGGCGCTGCGCGCTGCGCAGGAAGAACGCGCGCTCGGCGTCGCTGGAGTGCTTGATCAGGAAGTTGCGCAACGGCTCCTTGCCGGCGTCCATCATCTGCAGCAGGCGGGTGGTGTCCATCTTGCCGGTACCGCCGAGCAAGGCCGACGGCGCGGCGGGCCGCTTCACGCCGGCGGCCGGTGCCGCGGTTTGCGCGGTGGCGGTGTTCGTCGTCGTCGTGGGCGCGGCGGCCGGCGCGGCCGGAACCGTCGCGGCCGGCGCGGTGGCTGCAGGCGCGGAGCCGGGAGCCGCGGCGACAGCCGGTGCCGGCGTGGTCGTGGCCGGCGCGGCACCCGGCGTCGTCGCGGCGGTGCCCGGCGGCGGAGCCTGCGTCGCCGCGGCCACGGTCGTGCCGCTCATGCGCGCGTTGATCGCGTCGTGGGTTTCCAGGATCACCGGATACATCACGTAGATCGACAGCACGATCGCCAGGCCGTTGATGACCACGTTCGGCGGCACCTGCTGCAGGCCGAGCGCGTTGCGCAGCAGGCTAAGCACCACCACGATCTTGGTGAACGAGGTCACCATCACCGCGACGAACGGCGCCAGCGCGAGGCTGACCACCGTGATCAGCACCAGCGCCGGCGAGAACGAACTGAAATCCATGGTTCAGCTCCAGGCGATCAAGCGAACACCCAGGGTGTCGCCGACCGCGACGATTTCGCCGCGACCGGCGTCGCGGCCGTTGGCGCGGATCACCACGTTGGCGCCTTCCAGCCGCGAGGGCAGCGCGAACACGTAACCGGGCTGGAAGCCGGCCAGGTCCTCGTAACGGCATTCGAGCCGGCCCAGGTCGAATTCGAGGCGGACCGGAACCTCCGGTGCGTTGGGTTCGGCCGATTCGGGCGCGGCTTCGGTGTCGCTCATCGCGGAAGTCTCCTGATGCGTGGAAAGGGTCAACGGCGGGCCGTCGATGCGCCAGCCGTCGGCGACCGGCAGCAGCGGCCAGGCATAGCCCGGCACCTGCGCCTGCACCGGCGGCGGACGTTGGTAGTTGCCGATCACCAGCACGTCGCCGGGACGCAGCTGGCGCCATTGCGCGCGGCGCAGTTGCGGGCCCAGCCAGCGCAGCGCGATCGGCACCGGCAGATCGGTCCAGTCGCGGTAGCCGCCGGAGTCGTCGTCGCTCGCGCGCTCGAACATCTCGGCGCGGAACAGCAGCCGTTCGACCCAGCCCGGCGGAATGCGCAGATGCCCGCGCACGCGCACCTGGCCGCCGCCGTCGGCGATGGTGAAGGCCAGCCACAGGCCGTCGAGGCTGGCCGCGCTGTGCGTTTGCAAGTCGTGCAGCGAGGTGTTGCCGTCGTCGACCACCGGGATCAGGGCGATATCGAGCGCCTGGCTCAGCCGCACCAGCTGCGATTCGTGCGCCAGGCTCCAGGCCAGCACGCGCGAGCGGCCCCGGTAGTCGCTCCAGTGCAGGCCGGTGTCGGTATCGATCGCCAGCCCGCTGTCGAGCTGCAGCTTGACCCGCGCGCCGTCGCCTTCCAGCGTTACCACCTCGCCGTCGATCGCGCCGGCCTGGGCGAAACTCAGCCAGCCGCCGTCGCGCACCGGCCAGCGCTGCGCGGCGCCGAACAAGCCGCATAGCGCCTGAGCCTGCCACAGCGGCAGCGACGGCACCCGGCCGCGGATCGAACCGGCCTGCGCCTGCGCCGAAGGTTCCGAATAGTGTTCATGCCCCGTCATCGGGCCGTGCGATTCATCCATGGCCCAATGCCACCTTCATCAGCTCGGGCAGCGAGCGTACTCCGAGTTTGTTCATCATGTTCGATCGATGCAGCTCCACGGTCTTGACGCTGATGCCGAGCACGTCGGCGATGATCTTGTTCGGTTTGCTCGCTACGACCAAGTCCATGACCTGACGTTCGCGCGGGCTCAGCTTGGCCAGGCGATCGTCGCCCGCCTCGCTGCCGGCGTGGTTGCGCGCATTGACGATGGCGGCGCGGATCGCGTCGATCACGGCCTCGTCGCTGAAGGGTTTTTCGAGAAAATTGGACGCGCCCTTGCGCATCGCCTCGACCGCGAGCGGCACGTCGCCGTGCGCGGTCACGAACACCAGCGGCAGGCCGATCCCGCGTCGGCGCAGTTCTTCCTGCAACTGCAGCCCGCTCATCAGCGGCATGCGGATGTCGGACACCAGGCAGCACGGCTCGGCGCCGTGGCGCTCGCCGGCGTAGGCGTCCAGGAACGCCGGCCCGGAGGCATAGGCCTGCACTTCGAAACCGGCCGTTTCCAGCAGCCACGCGGTGGATTCGCGAAAGCCGTCGTTGTCGTCGACCAGGTAAATGCGTGCTTCGGTCATCAGCGATGCTCTCCTTGCCGGCGCCGCCGGGCTCGTCGCGTTCGCGGGCCTCGCACTTTAAGCGCCGCCGCGCCGCCTGTGTCGCATGCGCCCGACGGCAGTGTGCGCGACGCATACGACAATCGGGTGGGCGTGGGCTGGGTCACGGGCGGGTCCTTCGCGGCGAATCGGGCGTTGCACGATATGAACAGGTGGCCGGCGTCATCGCTTGCGCTCGCGTCGCGCTGAGTTCAAGCGAACGCGACGGTATAACCCGGCGGACGGTGGTCGCGATGCTGACCTTTGTCATCTGTGATCGGCTTGCACCGGATCGGGCTGGCGGCGCCGCCGTCGGGCTACCGCGATGTCCGCGGGCGAGCATCAAGTGCGAGCCTCATAGCGCGGCAAGGTAAACCCGAACACGCTGCCGCCGCCTTCGCGCGGTTCGAAGAACAGCCGGCCCTCGTGGTATTCGATGATCGAGCGGCAGATCGCCAGGCCGATGCCCAGGCCGTCGGTCTTGGTGGTGAAGAACGGCGAGAACAGCTGGTCCTGCTCGGCCGGGCTGAGGCCGGCGCCGCGGTCGGACACGCGCACTTCGATCTGGTCGTCGAGGTTCATCCGCGCGTCGATGCGCAATTCGCGCCGCGCCGCGGGGATTTCGCGCATCGCCTCGATCGCGTTCTTGACCAGGTTCAGCAGCACCTGCTCGATCATCACCCGGTCGGCGAACACCGGCGCGAGGTTCGCCGGCAGACCAAGATCGATGCGCAGTTGCAGGCGCTCGGCCTCCAGCCGCAGCAGTTCCAGCACGGTGTCGGCGATCCGGTTCAGCTCGTGCGCGTCGCGTCGCGGTTCGCGCGCGCGCACGAACTCGCGCACCCGCGAAATCACCGCCGCGGCGTGTTCGGCCTGGGTGCGCGCCGCTTGAAGCGCGCGTTCGACCTGGACCGGTCCGCCGGCCTGTTCGACCAGTCGCAGACTTCCGTTCAGATAATTCATGATCGCCGCGAGCGGTTGGTTCAACTCGTGCGCGAGCGTCGCGGCCATCTCGCCGACCGACATCAGGCGCGAGGTGAACAGCAGTTTTTCCTGGCGGTTCTTGTGCGAGTCCAGGGTCTCGATGCGTTCGCTGATGTCGACCGCGGTCAGCACCTCGACCGGCGCGGCGGCGTGTTCGGCGCGGCCCCAGTGCAGCGCGTACCAGCGGCCGCTGTGCGGCGCCAGCACTTCGCGCGGACCGTCGTGCGAATTCTGCGGCGCGCCGTCGCCGCCGTCGCCATGCAGCAGCGCCAGCAGCGCATCGCGCCTGATGTGCTCGGGCAGCGCGCCGAATTCCTCGCGGTAGCGCGCGTTGCCGGCGATCAGGACGCCGTCGGCGTCGAACATCGCGCAGGCGAACGGCACCGCGCCGAGCAGGCCGGCGGAGGGGTCGATGGCGGCCTGCGCCTGCGCGGCGCGCTTGCCGGTACGGGAGGTCTTGGCGTTGACCATGCTCACATCCCTGCCATGGCGAGCGGCCCGACGACGTGAAGCCGCGGGCATCGGCGACGGCGCCGCGCCTGCCGGGGCGCCGGGCTGTTACGGTATGTCGCCGCGATGGGCCGCGCCCCGCGCGCCCTCATTCCCACGTTCCGATCCTCGGTCCCGCACTGACTCGCCATGCCGATACTGCCCCTGCCGCCGCGTTGCGTAATCCGTTGTCTCGTCGGGCTGACCCGCGCATCGGCGCTGGCCTGCGCGCCGTTGCTGGCGTTCGCCGCGGCCAAACCCGCGGCGCCCGCGGCCGCCGCCGCGCAACCGCCTTCGATGTTCTTCGAATTCATCTCGATCCTGCTGCCGGTCGCGGTGGTCATCGCCGCGCTGCTCGCGGTGCTGCACTACCTGCGCAAGCGCCATGGGTTGAGCGGGCGCGATGCGCCGCTGTCGATCCTGCAGATCCTCCCCGTCGGCCCCCGCGAACGTATCGTCGTGCTGCGCACGCGCAGCGGACGCGCGCTGGCGGTCGGCGTGGCCGGGCAATCGCTGAATCTGATCGCCGAACTCGACCCCGCGGACATCGCGCCGGCGGTCGCCGCGACGGTTTCAACCGCAACTGCTTCTGTGCCGGCCGTCGCAGCTTCGACCGAACACGAATCCTGAGCGTTCCGCGCTTACGTTAGTCGAACGCGATCACGCAATTGCGCACGAGTTCACAAAAACAGCGATGAATGAGCGCGAATGTAAGCCTTGGGGATCAAGGCGACGTGATTGTGCGGATCACACACAACAACGTTTGCGTTCACACAACAGGTGACACTTAACACTTAGTATCGGCCGTCCGAACCGGCATCGTGTTTGAGGACAGCGCCATGCGTGGGTGCTCAGGGGTACATGGCAGAGCAGTGATTGCTTCCAGCGTTCGATACAGCGCAAACCCGACGACGATCGCAACCCGCGGCTTGACGCCGTGGCGTGGCGCGCTCGCCGCTGCGCGTGTCGGCGAGGTATCCCGGTCGCGCCGCATCGCCCCTGCCCGAACCCCTGCCCGATCACCCAGCGACAGGATGTGGGGCTGACCGAATGCGAGCACTGCTGAATTCCCTGATGGCCGCGCCGCCCGGCACGCTTCCGCGTCGCCGCGCCGGTTACAGCGACGTGGTCCTGGCCATGGGCGCGGTCACCATCATCGCGGTGATGATCCTGCCGCTGCCGCTGGCGATCATCGACACCCTGGTCGCGATCAACATCGCGATCGGCTTCGGCCTGCTGCTGATCGCGCTGTACATCCCCACGCCGGTGGCGTTCTCCAGTTTCCCCAGCGTGCTGCTGCTGACCACGCTGTTCCGGCTGTCGCTGTCGATCGCGATCACCCGCTCGATCCTGCTCGAGGCCAACGGCGGTCACATCGTTGAAACATTCGGCAGCCTGGTCGCCGGCGGCAACCTGGTGGTCGGCTTCGTGGTGTTCCTGATCATCACCGTGGTCCAGTTCATCGTCATCGCCAAGGGCGCCGAGCGCGTGGCCGAAGTCGCCGCGCGCTTCACCCTGGACGCGATGCCGGGCAAGCAGCTGTCGATCGACTCGGACCTGCGCGCGGGCATGCTCGACAAGGACGAGGCCAAGAAGAAGCGCCGCCTGCTGGAAGTCGAAAGCCAGCTGCACGGCAGCCTGGACGGCGCGATGAAGTTCGTGAAGGGCGACGCCATCGCCGGCATCGTCATCATCATCATCAACCTGCTCGGCGGCCTGGCCATCGGCGTGCTGCAGAAGGGCATGCCGCTGGCCGACGCGACCCACACCTACAGCATCCTGACCATCGGCGACGGCCTGGTGTCGCAGATTCCGGCGATCCTGGCGACGATCGCCGCCGGTCTGGTGGTGACCCGCACCGCCGGCGACGAGGACGACCGTCACCTGGGCGAATCGATCACCCGCCAGGTCACCGGCCAGCCGCGCGTGCTGCTGATCACCGGCTGCCTCGCGTTCCTGATGATCTTCGTGCCGGGCTTTCCGAAGCCGGTGTTCCTGATCCTGTCGATGGTGCTGCTGGGCTACGCGGCCTGGCGTTATCGCCACGGTTCGGCGGTGCTGCGGCGCGCGTTCAAGGTCCCCGAGGGCGAGCGCGGCATCGACGAGACGGTCGTCAACGCGGACGAGATCGCGCCGCCCGCGCCGTTGCAACTGGATCTGTCGCCGACCCTCGCGGCCGCGTTCGGCGAACACGTCGCGCGCGAGCGCATCGTCGACGTCGCCCGCCGTCTGCGCGACGAATACGGCGTGCCGCTGCCGGTGCCGGTGATCAAGATCGCCGCCGACCTGGACAGCGGCGACGGCCTGGGCGGCTATCGCCTGACCGCGTTCGGCGCGCGCATCGCGTTCGGGCGGCTGTCGCCGAACGCGCAGTTCCGTCCGGCCCGGCTCGGCGACGCCAACGCGCCCAAGCTGCCGGGGTTCTTCCCGCCGCTGGCGGGCGAGTGGACCGGCCAGGCCGGCGCCGACATCCGCGACGGCCTGAGCACGGTGATCGAGCATTCGCGCGCGGCGCTGGAACGGCGCATGGGCAGCTTCATCGGCATTCAAGAGACCTCGAACCTGTTCGGCAAGATGCAGCGCGACTACCCCGACCTGGTCAAGGAAATGCTGCGCGTGGTCGCGCCGCAGCGGGTCGCCGACGTGCTGCGCCGGCTGGTCGAGGAAGGCGTGCCGATCCGCAATCTGCGCGACGCGTTCGAAGCGATTACCGATGTCGGCGGGCGCGAGAAGGACGTGGTGCTGCTGACCGAGTACGTGCGGGTCGCGCTCAAGCGCGAAATCGCCGACCGCTACGCCGACAGCGACCGCACCATGCAGGTGCTGCTGATCCATCCTGAATTGGAGGACCGTCTGCGCCAATCGGTGCGGGTGGCCGGCGGCGCGACCCAGCTGGCGATTTCGCCTGAATTGGCCGGACGCCTGGGCAGCGAGGTGCGCGCGCATCTGGGCCGTCAAGCTGAAGGCGTTAAGCCGGTGCTGTTGTGTTCACTGGATGTTCGCCGTCATCTGCGCAAGCTGCTGGAGATCGATTTCTTCGAACTGCCGGTGCTGTCCTATCAGGAACTCGCACCTGACCTGCGCATCGTGCAGGCAGGCCAAGTCAATGCCTGAGGAGCCCAGACGATGAATCTTCTCCGCCATCATTGCCCCATTCACCGGTCGTCCGGCCCGCGCGCATCGCGCGTCCCGACCGTATGCGCCGCCCGCCGCGGCGGCGCCTGAGACAGGAGTCCGCCATGTCCATCGACGAACATCCGACTGCATCCGACGACGGCGCCGTCGTTCCCGGCGCAGCCGACAAGAGCGCGCACGACGGCAAGGCCGACGTGCGTGGCGAGGCTGCCCGCAGCGAGATTCGCATCACCCCCGCGATCAGCGTGCTGCGCGTGGTCTCGGGCCTGCACATCGGCGCCAGCCGTCCGTTGTCGGCGCAGGAAACCGTGCTGATCGGCAGCAGCGGCGACTGCGACATCGTGCTGTCCGATCCCGGCGTCGCGCCGCGTCACGCGTTCCTGACCCGCATGGGCGGCACGGTCTCGCTGCGCGCGCTCGATGCGCCGTTGACGATCGACGGCCAGACCCTGAATCCGGGCGACCCGGCCGAGTTGAGCGCGATGCAGCGCGTCGACATGGGCGGCGCGTCGATCGCGGTCGGCGCCGCCGAAGACCCGGGCTGGGCGACGATGCTGCCCAACATGGGCGAGCTGGCGAAACCCGCCAAATCCTCGATGCGCCATCTGCCGCTGATCGCCGGTCTGGCCGCGCTGTCGCTGGTGTCGGTGGCGATCGCCGCGGCGGTGATGCCGGGCTTCGAGAAAAAGCCCACGCCGAAGGAAGTGGTGCAGCCGCTGATCAAGGAGTTCTCGATCGCCGGCGGCCGCCTGATCGAAAACGACGACGGCAGCCTGGTGCTGTCGGGTACGGTCAAGGACGCCACGGTGCGCGAGATGATCCGCAAGCGCCTGGTGACCGATGAAGTCGACGCGCGCCTGGACCTGCGCACCGGCGACGACATCGCCGGCGACGTGCGCGAAGTGCTGCGCAGCCAGGGCCTGACCACGCAGACGCGTTATCTGGGCAACGGCGATGTCGAAGTCACCGGGCGGTTCGAAAGCAAGGAAGCGTTCGAACGCGCGGTGGCATCGCGGGCGATGCAGGACGTCAACGGCGTCAACCGGGTGATTCCGCACAATCTCGCCGACGACGGCCGTCCGGCCGGGCCGACCGTGGCCGCGCCCGAGGTCAAGAAGGAACCGGTCAGCGCCGAGCCGACCCGGATCGTGCAGATCGTCCGCGGCGGCGCCAACCCGCACGTGATCGATGTCGACGGCCACGAGTACGCGGTCGGCGACGTGATGCCCGACGGCCGCAGCCTGATCGCGATCGGCGACAAGGCCTGGGCGCTGAACAAGCTGACCGGCATGACCGATCAGCTCAAGGCGCAGCCGCTGACCGCCGAGGAGCAGGCCGCCGCGGCCGCCGCCGCCAGCGGCGCCCCTGCGACCCCGCCGAGTGCGACCCCGGCGCCGACCGCGACCGCTACCGCGGCCAATGCGACCCCGGCCGCGCCCACCGCGCCCACCGCGCCCACCGCGCCGGCAAGCCCGACCGCCAAGTCCGCCGCGCGCCCGCCGACCACGCCGGCGGACAGTCGCGACAACCCCTTCAGCGTTTCCGAGGCGCCCGCGAAGCCGGCCGGGAGGCGGGAATGACCCCGACCACCCCCGGGTCAGCACTAGCTGGTTTCACGTGTGTATCACCGATTAAATCCATGATCGGCACCATGCATCCGCTTTAGGTCCGTACTGGGCCGTATGCAGTGCCGCATTCAGAGTTCAGCTTCATCCGTTGTTCCACGCCATTCAGCGGCCACGCCGCAACGAGCAGGAGAGACGTCATGAGCAATACGGTAAATCCGAACGCCGGCGGCACCGCCGGCCTGGTCACCAGCTTCATCGCCGATGTCAACAAGAGCAACACCGTCGGCAACGGCAAGAACGCCAGCGCCTCGTCCAACGGCGGCGGCGGCGGTGTTTCCGCCGGCGGCGGCGCGGGCGGCGGCAGCGGCAGCTGGTTCGAAGCGATGGCCAAGGCGTGGGGTTCGACCCTGGACAGCCAGGCCGGCCGCATCACCGAGCTGTCGGGCTCGATCGGCGGCGGCAACGACCAGCCGTCGGCGATGATCGCGTTGACCTCCGAGAGCCTGCGCATGCAGTTCATCTCCAATAACGCCTCGACCTCGATCAACAGCATCGGCGACGCGTTCAAGACCCTGGCGTCGAAGAACTGACGGCCGGGCGCGGCCCGACGTCGCCGCTTCCTGCCGCGGCGCCCGGATCTCGGTCCGGGCGCCGGCTGCGTCGAAGCGCCGCCATCGCACCGCGCACCGCACCGTCTGCTTTTTGATCGCCAGCCGTAATTTGTTGTTCGTTCGGACCCAACGCTCCAGGAGAAAGGGCCATGATCGAAGCCATTCAAGTCGCAGCCGAAGCCGCGCAGCCGGCCGCCGCATCGCCGGCGCAGTCGCCGCAGGCATCGGCGTACGACATTCGCGAGTTCGCCGCTGCATTCGACCGCGGCGCCTCGCCGACCTCGGGCGGTGCTCAGGCCGGCGCGCCCGCGCAAGCCGCGCCGACCGAAATGTCGCAGGGCACCCGCGCGGTGCTGGCCGCGCTCGACAATCTCAACGGCGGCGCCGACAAGATCGACGCGGCGACCAAGACCATGTCGGCCAACAGCGCCGATCTGACCTCGGGCGAGATGATCCAGATGACCATGCGCTGCCACCAGTTCATGTTCACCTCGCAGCTCACCTCGAACGTCGCCAACCGGACCTCGGACGGCATCCAGCAATTGTTCCGTCAGCAGTCCTGAGCAGTCGCTCGCAATCGGTACGCAATCACCACGGGGGATGCATGGGTAGGGCGTCAGGCTTCAATGCGTTACGAGTCATGGCGGCCCTGCTGGCCTGCCTGCTGATCGTCGGCTGTACGAGCACGCCGCTGTACAGCCAGCTCGACGAGCAACAGGCCAATGAACTGATGGCGGCCCTGCTCGATGCGGGGATTCCGGCCGAAAAGGACCCCTCGCCGAGCAAGACCGGCTGGGAGGTCATGGTCAATCGCGGCGACATCCCCTACGCGATGCAGGTGCTGACCTCGCGCGGTTTGCCGCGCTCGAAGTACAGCTCGCTCGGCGAGGTGTTCAAGAAGGAAGGCTTCGCTTCCTCCGCGCTGGAGGAAAAGGCGCGCTATCTGTACGGCCTGTCGCAGGAACTGCAGCGCACCCTGACCCGCATTGACGGCGTGGTCGAGGCGCGCGTGCATATCGCCTTGCCCGACCGCGATCCGCTCGGCGGCAACGTGCAGGATTCCTCGGCTTCGGTGCTGATCTTCGAACGCCCCGGCCAGAGTCTGCGCGATCGCGAAACCGACATCAAAGTGTTCGTCAAGGACAGCGTCGAGGGCCTGGACGACGTCAACAAGGTCACGGTCAAGTTCTTCACCGTGACCGCGCCGCCGAAGGCGCATCAGGGCGGTGGCCCGCTCAACGCGGTGATCGGCTCGATCGACCTGAGCGCGGTCATCATCGGCGCCGGCGTGCTGGTGGTGCTGGCGATCGTTGCGTTCTTCTTCGGCCGTCTGCGCTCGCGCTTCGCCCCGGCCGCCGCGGCCGCGCCGAGCAACGCACGCAGCGGGGTCTGGAACGGATGAGCGGCACGGCGGCGCTGCGGACGATCCTCTCCGAGGTCGATCCGAGCTGGCACGGCGACGGTCCGGACCGGATCGAACCCGAACTGCTCGCCGCCGCCCGCAACAGCGCGCTCGGCCGTCGCCTGCTCGGCCGCTGGCTCGCCGCCGGCGACGCGCCGGCCCTGCTCGCGCCGCAACCCGGCGAAGGCTTCGGCGCCGCCGCGTTGCGCTGGCCGCGCGCGCGGGTCGAGCGTCTGGTGCGCGATCTCGGTGCGCTGGCCTACGCCCCGGCGATCCGCGCCGAAGTAAGGCGCGATCCGGTGCGCCGGCTCAAGCAGGCGCTCGACAACGCCTATCTGCTCGCGCTCGACAGTCTGGTCTGGGACGGCAAGGTCCAGGCGCAACTGGGCGCGCAGCTCAACGCCGAACTCGATGCGGCGCTGCGCGATCCCGACGATCGAAGCATGCTGGACCTGCTCGACCGACGCGGCCGCGCCGAACTGCGCTTGTGGGCCGAGCGTCGCGACCCCGGCCTGGCCGACTGGTCGCGCCTGCTGCTGCCGCGCGGGCTGCATGACCCGAGCGCGTCGCTGGTCGCGCATCTGCCGCCGGAAACGGTCGAGCGCCTGCATGCCCATCACGGCGCCAGACCGCTGGCGGCCTGAGCCGCCGCGTCGCCGCCGCTTATCGCATTCATCCAAGGACATTCATGCACGCCGATCCGCTCTCCGCCGACCTGTCGTCTTCCGCGTCCGCCTCGGCGGGCACGGGCCTGAGCGACGGTCCGCGCCGGATCGAACCGCAGCGCGCCACCGGCACGGTGGTGGTGTTCGAACGCAAGCAATTCGAACGCGCGGTCGCCGGCACCATCGTGCCGGCCAAGCAGTGGAACGCGATCGGCGAACTCGATCAGGCCCTGGCCCGGGTCAATGCGCTGTACGCCGAGGCCGGCGACGAGATCAAGCAGGCGCGCGAGGCCGGTTACGCGGCCGGTTTCGCCGAAGGGCTGGCGCGCGCGCAGCAACAGATGGCGCAGCAACTGGCCGACCTCAACGAACGCCGCGCGCGCGTGCTCGCCGACGCCGGCAGCCGCGTCACCGAACTGGCCTGCGCGATCGTCGCGCGCATTTCCCCCGAGTTCGACGCGCGCAGCGTGGTGCCGCCGCTGGTCATGCACGCGGTCGAAGCCGCGCAGGCCGAACAGTTCCTGCTGATCCGGGTGCATCCCAGCGTGCGCGAGGACGTCGCCAAGGGCCTGGGCCTGGTGCGCCAGGCGCATCCGGTGGTCGGGGTGATCGAACTGGTCGACGACGAAAGCCTGGACAAGCTCAGCTGCGTGGTGGTGTCGGAAGTCGGCGAAGTCCGCGCCGGCGTGGCCCAGCAGATCGAAGCGATCCGGGTCGCGCTGTCGGGCGCCGAATACGGTGCGGAGCACAGCGAATGAACCGCCGCGCGCTCGCCGCCGGGTTCGCCTGCCGTGTTCGCGGAGGCGCGCGATGAGCAGCCTGCAGCGCACCATCCTGCAACCGGTCGCGGCGCCGGTGCCGCAACAGGACCCGCTGATCGCGGCGCTCGCGCGTGTGCCCAACGTGGTGCGCATCGGCAAGGTCGCCGAAGCCTACGGCACCATGATCCGCGCCACCGGCCTGAAGGCGATGATCGGCGAGCTGTGCGAACTGCGCAGCCCGCGCGACCGCAATTTCCGCTTGGCCGCCGAAGTGGTCGGTGTGTCGCGCCAGTACACCTTGCTGACGCCGCTGGGCGCGCTCGACGGCGTGGCCCACGACACCGAAGTGATCGCCACCGGCCGTCAGGCCTCGGTGCGCGCCGGCGACGGTCTGCTCGGTCGCATTCTCGACGCCAACGGCGATCCCATCGACGGCCGCGGCGGCTTTGGCCCGACCGTGCAGATCCCGATCTATGCCGCTTCGCCCAATCCGCTCGCGCGCAGCCTGATCGATCGCCCGTTCGCCACCGGCGTGCGCGCGATCGACACGGTGATGACTGCCGGCGTCGGCCAGCGCCTGGGCATTTTCGCGGTCGCCGGCGGCGGCAAGAGCACCTTGCTCGGCATGCTCGCGCGCGGCGGCGACGCCGATGTCAACGTGATCGCGCTGGTCGGCGAACGTGGCCGCGAGGTCAACGAATTCATCCAGGACAACCTCGGCGAAGCCGGCCTGAAGAAATCCATCATCGTCGTCGCCACCTCCGACCGGCCCGCGCTCGAGCGCAGCCGCGCGGCCTGGGTCGCGACCGCGATCGCCGAGTATTTCCGCGACCGCGGCCAGCGGGTGATGCTGCTGGTCGACTCGGTCACGCGCTTCGCCCGCGCCTTGCGCGACGTCGGCCTGGCGATCGGCGAACCGCCGGCGCGGCGCGGCTTCCCGCCGTCGGTGTTCAGCGCCATGCCGCGCTTGTTCGAGCGCGCCGGCAACAACGACAAGGGCAGCATCACCGCGTTCTACACCGTGCTGATGGAAGGCGAGGACGGCGACGATCCGGTCGCCGAGGAAGTGCGCTCGATCCTCGACGGCCATATCGTGCTGTCGCGCAAGCTCGCCGCGGCCTATCACTACCCGGCGATCGACGTGCTGACCAGTCTGAGCCGCACCATGCCGCGGGTCGCCGACGACGGCCACCAGCGCGCCGCCGGGCAACTGCGCAAATACCTGGCCAAGCACCAGGACATCGAACTGCTGCTGCAGCTGGGCGAGTACAAGCGCGGCAGCGACGCCGAGGCCGACATCGCGATCGAGAAGATCGAACCGATCCGCAAGTTGCTCAAGCAGTCGGCCGGCGATCTGGCCGATTACAAACAATCCGTCGACGCGCTGCGCAGGTTGTTCGGATGAGCCGCTATCCGCTGCATACGCTGCTGCAACTGCGCTCGCACCGGGTCGAGACCGCGCGCGGCGTGGTGATGGAACGCCAGCGCCAGGTGCAGGCGCGGCGCGAGGCCTGCACCGCGATCGAGGGCGAGATCGCCAACCTCAATCGCGAACGCGCCGGGCAGCGGCTGCGCCTGCTCGATCCGCCGCCGCCGGGCGTGCCTTGGGCGATGGCGATGTCGCAGCGCGAATCGCATATCGATCATCTCGGCGAACTCGCGGTCGCCGCGCATCAGCGTCTGCTCGACGCGCAAGGCAAGCTGCGCGAAGCCGAGACCGCGCTGGACGAAGCGCGCAAGGCCTTCTTCCGCGCCCAGGCGCGGCTGGACGCGCTGGAAAAGCGCAAGGACGTCTGGCGCAAGGAACAACAGGCGGCGAGCCAGCGCCGCGAGGAAGCCCATTCCGCCGACCTGCTGATGGCCTCGCGCCAACAGTCGCAAGGCCCCTTCTGATCGAGGTCGCCATGAGCACGATCCGCAACAGCTCGCCTTCCGCCGATGCCGATGCCAAGCGCGCCGAAGCCGCCAAGCAGGCCGAACAGGCGCAGCCCACGCGCGCGCCGACCCGCCAGCCGGCCGCGCCCGAATCGGTCGATCAGTTCCGCAGTCTGCTGCAGCAGCGCCAGGGCGGCTTCGCCCAGGCCGGAACCGCCGGCAAGGACGAAGGCCTCGCGCGCCTGCTTGGCCAGAGCGAAAGCGCCGCCGACGGCGGCAAGATGACCGCCGAACAGGTGCGCGCCGAAGCCGGCAACGCGGTCGCGCGCAAGCAGGCGGCCGGCGAGCGCGCGCACGAACACCAGCGCCAGTCGGTCGGCTTCGAGCGGGTCGACAGCGCGCCGCCGCCGGCCGAAAGCTCGGCGATGCTGCAGGCGCAGCTGGCGATGCGCGACAGCGCCATGCAACCGCCGCCCGCGCAGCCGACCTCCAACGCCAGCGCGTTCGCCGACCTGATCGAGCGCCACGTGCGCCAGCTCGCGGTCAGCAACGGCGGCGCCAGCGGCGAACAAGGCCAGGTGCTGCTGCGCCTGTCCGATCAGACCCTACCCGGCACCGACCTGCTGCTGACCAAGACCGCCGAGGGCTGGCAGCTGCGCGCCGACTCGCGTTCGCGTTCGAGCTACGACGCGATCCGCGAAGCCGGCCCGGAGCTCGCGCGGCGTTTCGCCGAACGCAACCTGGGCGAGCTCAGCATCGATCCGCATTTCCACGACTGACCTCGCCGCGCGAGGTTCGCGTCCGCGCCGTGAGCGCGCGGATGTTTCCTTCACCCAACCCGATGGACCGCCAACGCCATGACTCAAGCGACCGCCGACGACCAACGCCGCCAGCTGCGGGCTTCGTTCGAAGACCTGTTGCAGCAGCAGCCCGACCTGAGTTCGCAGGACCGCGCCTTCCTGCTGAGCAAGCTCAACGAGGCCCTGGACAAGCAGGACCTGGACGCGCCGATCCAGATCGATCCCGAAGGCATGCGCCGCGACTGGGCCGCCGCGGTCGACGCGCTGATGCCCGACGCCGACGCCAGTGAGCGCGAGTTCCAGATCCGCCGTTTCAACGACACCCTGGAGCCGCTGCGGCGCGACGCGGTGCAGGATGCGCTGGAATACGGCCGCCGCCTGCGCGAGGACGGCGAGATCGCCGCGGCCGAATGGCTCAACGAGCGCAACGCGCAGCGCAAGAAGCGCAATACCGCGGCCGCGGTCACGAATTCCGCGGCCGCCGGCGCCAGCAAGAAGCCGGCGCCGCGCAATCCCTGGGGAAATGGCGGCTAAGCGCACGTATTGCACCCGCCGGCACCTAGGGTACGCCATAGCTTGTAGGCCCCCGGGCCCGGCGGGAAGATGGAATCCAGAAACAGGGGCGGTTCGCGGCGAGATGGCAGAACGGCTCTATCTCTCACACCGAAATGAATTTTGGAGAACGACATGAGCAACGACGTCAACGCCCTCTTCGTCAACTCGTTGGCCACCCAGGAAGTCCGCGGCAAGACCGAGGAAGCCAAGGCCAGCGGCGGCAAGGGCTGGCTGTATGCGATCGCCGAGCTGACCGGCAAGCTGGCCGACAAGAAGGCCGATCAGATGACCAAGGCGATCGAAGGCCTGCCGGCCGACGCGAAGCCGAGCGACATGCTCAAGACGCAGGCCGAAGTGTCCGAGTTCCAGCTGATGATGAACACCTTCACCAACGTGGTGAAGACCCTCGGCGACAGCCTGGGTCAGGCCTCGCGCAAGGGCTGATGCCGCGTTCGCAAGCCGTCGCGAAAGGAGCGAAGCCTGGCTTCGCTCCTTTTGCGTTTCTGCGTTATGGGTTTGCGCTTGTCGCCTCGCTCGCTCGTGCTCGTGTCGACGCCCGCGATGGCACTCACGACCGAGGCAGTGGCGTGCGTTTCGCGCTTGGCTCGATCGTGCTGGTGCTCAGCGGCGCGGTCGCGGCGCAGGACTATCAGCCGCAGATGGACGGGTTCAACTCGACCATGGACTCGATGCAGAGCGTGGCCGGCACCGCCGCGGTCAATGCCGCGATCAAGCGTTCGTTGAGTCAGCGCTCCGGTGCGGCGGCGCCGGCATCGCGTCCGCAGGCCCAGCGCGGCGCGGGCGCGTCCAAGTCGCCCACCGCGGTCGCCGCGACCAGCAGCGCCGACCTGTCGTTCCGGCGCGATCCGGCCACCACCGAGCGCGTGCGCGCGGCCCTGATCGCCGCGATGGCCAAGCAAAGCCGTGGCGTCGCCGACGACTTCGCGCGCCGTTCGGCCAGCGCCGACTACCGCCAGCGTTTCGCCCGGGTCCTGCCGGCGCAGGGACTGGCCAACGACAACCTCGCCGACGTCGCCGCCTACCATGTCGCGGTCAACTGGGCCTTGGTCCATCAGGCGCCGTTGCCGAGCGGCGCGCGCCTGGTCGCGTTGCGCAATCAGTTGCGCGGCTCGTTGGCGCAGGGCAGCACGCTGCCCGAACTGGCGCCGCAACGCCGGCAATGGGTCGCCGACGATTTCCTGTTCCGGGCCTTGAACCTGTCCGAACGCATAGACGCGTTCGCCCGTCGTCCCGAACCCGAAACGCAGGCGCAGTTCGCGCGCGCGGCGCGCGAGGATATTCGCCGGACGCTGGGTATCGATCTGCAGAATTATCGATTCACTGCGCAGGGGTTGGTGCAGTAGTGTCGCTGGTGGTGTACGGGATCTCACGCCTGCGAGGCCTTGCGGGGCGACTTTCTTAGTTGGGCTTCAGCCCAGACGCCTTCCGCTCCGATCGCGATGATCTTCATGGCCCGATCGAACGATCGCGCCATTCCTCCGATGGCCCCCTGTAGGAGCGGCGCGAGCCGCGACCGCGCCATGACGACCACCTCGCAACCTGCGCCGTAGCCGAATTCCACGGTCGCGGCTTGCGCCGCTGCTACAGGTAGGCCATGCCGCTTTTGCTTGAGTCTCAAATCGCGCAGTTCATCCAGCGCTGCGAGGCCTGTAGCTCGCGATAGCAACAAGCACACCCGAAGGGCGACGCGCATGGATGCGCGTCGCGCGCCACCGGGACATGGATGTCCGGTGTGGCGCGTGCCCGCAATGCTTCAAACTTGCGGGCTTGTGCTCCACAACAAAGCGTTTTTCTTTGCTTTCAGGCTTAAGCAAAGCCAAAGCCAAAGCCACAGCCAAAGCTCAGGCTGATGCCAGTCGCAGCTGAAGCTGGGGTTTCAGAAAGACGCCACGCGCGCGAAGCACACCGGCGCAGGCTCAACGCCGATTGAGTCGTCGACCCAACCACCAAGCCCCGCCCGCCACCGCCACGCCCAGCAGCAGCGCCACGCCGCTGCCACCGGGACTGGCGCGCTCAGTGATCAGGCTGCCGTCGGGCAGCAACAGCACCACCGCCATCGCCAGACAGGCGTAGGCGGCTACGGTCAGCACCCAGAACAGCCACTGCAGCGCTCGCACCACTTCCAGGCTCGGCTGGTGTTCGTGGGTGGGACGATGCACGCCGCCGCGGCCGAACGCGGACAACCACTGGGTCAGGCTGGCGTTGTCGACCCGGCCGCCGCGGCGCAGCGGACGGCGCTGCATGCTTTCGCCGGTGTAGATCTGATTGTTCGGCAGGCCGTCGCCGCGTTGCTGGGCGATGCGGTCGTTGAGGTTGAGCGGCTGATTGCGCGCGTCGTTGTTGAGCGTGTTGGTCTGTATCGACGGCAGCGTCGCCGAGGTTTCCGACGGCGGCGGCGCGGCGGTCGCGGCGCTGGCGCCGGGCGGGTTGGCGTGTTGCTGGTTAGCCAGGCGCGCGAGCACGTTCTGCTGCGCGATCAAGGCGTCCTGGTTCAAGGCCGCGGCCATCGGCGCGGCCGGCACCGCGTTGGGCGTGTTGTTGGCGACCAGGGTCAATGTCGGCGCGGCGACGTTGCCGGTGGTCGCGTTGGATGCGGCCGTATTGGCGAGCGCGCCGTTGCTGGCGCCGTTGGGCAGCACGGCGGCATTGGGCAGGGCGTTGCTCTGCACGCTGGTCGAGGACGCGTTCGCCATCGCCGCGGGCACGGCGTTGAAGTTCGCCGGCCGGTCCAGGCTGGCGAACTGCGCGGCGTTGTTGAGCGCGCGTTCGGACAGGGTCGGCGCCGGGTATTGGGTCGGGCTGGTGTTGAACGGGCTGTTGCTGTTCTGCGCGGATTGCCCGGGCAGCATGCGGCTGTTGGGATTGGCCAGATCGCGCAACGGGTCGCCGGTCGCGCCCGGGGTGGTGCCGTTGTTGAACAGGCCGTCGCCGTTGGCGGCGCCGGGATCGCCGGCGCTGTTGTGGTTGCCGGGCTGCGGGTTGGGCGCGTTGGGATCGAGCGGTTTGCTCGGGTCCTGCGGGCCGCCTTCGAAACCCGGTAACGCGATATCGGGCAAGTCCCCTGAGCCGTGCGCGCCAGGCACCGACGGTCCGCCCGGAAACGAAGGTCTGTTACCAGGCAAGGGTAAGGGCAGGCCCGTGGGCAGGTTGATGGACATGGGCGTGCTCCCACGCAGGGGCTCGCGCCGCGGAGGCTGCGCGTGCATCGACGTTAATGCCGCGGCCGCGTCGCGGCATCCTCGGGCCGACCCTAGGGGAACGGCCCGAGGCGAACGGCGCGCACATAACGCGCTTGTTAGCCGAATCCGGCAGGGCGACCGGCTTGCGCGGTCGCGCTTGCGCAGCCCGCGATCGACCCACCGCTGCTGCGGCTATTCGACGACTGAGAGTCAGCCACTCACCGGCTGCGCACGGCTGCCGCGCAGCAAACAGGCCAGCGCGACC
Source organism: Lysobacter sp. Soil_N_51 (assembly GCF_057655755.1). Lineage (NCBI taxonomy): Bacteria > Pseudomonadati > Pseudomonadota > Gammaproteobacteria > Lysobacterales > Lysobacteraceae > Lysobacter > Lysobacter sp. Soil_N_51. Next base: position 198,824 of record NZ_JBDGLR010000008.1, read on the forward strand.
GCGCCGAGCGCGGCGAGCGCGACCGGAATCGACGCCGCCGGCCAGCCCGCCGCCTGGATTACGCCGCCGAACAGCGACGGCCCCAGCACCTGGCCCAGGTAGCTGCCCTGCATCAACAAGCCCATCGCCACCGCGGCCAACGCCGGACGCGGGGTGAGCTGGGCCGCGCCGTTGATCGCGCTGGCCGGCAGCATGCCGCCGACCAGGGAGAACAGCACGCACAGCGCGAACACTGCCGGCGCCGGCAGGCCGAGCGCGAACGCGCCGACCGCCGCCAGGCCCATCGCCGCGCTGGCGATCGCGATCAGGCGCCAGCCCGGCGTGCCGCGACGCAGCAGCAGGCCGGCGCTGAGGTTGCCGATCACGTTGGCGCCGACCGCGACCGCGCTGAGCAGGCCCGCGTCCAGCGCCGAGACCTGCATGCGCTGCATCAGCAGGGTCGGCAGGAAACTCAGCACCGCATAGAACTGCAATGAGTACAGCGCGAACACCAGCGCCAACAGCAGGGGCCCGCGCGCGCCGGCGACCGCGAGCGCGTCGCCGGCGACGCGCCGCCACGGCGTGGCGCCGGTCGCGGCCTGCGGCGCCGGCACGCCGGTGCGCAGCAGCAGCGCGGCGGCCACGCACAACGCGGCGTTGATCAGCCAGAACCCGCGCCAACCGCTCAGGACCGCGCCGGTGGCCAGCGCCACCGCCATGCCGGCGGGCAGGTAGCAGCTCCAGATCGCGAACACCATGTTGCGATCGGCCGGCCGCGACACCCGCTGCAACACGCTCGCCCCGGCGACCGCGAACAACAGAAAGCCCGCGCCCTCCAGCACCCGGCTGGCCAGCAGCCAGGCCAGGCTGTGGACCAGGCTGCCCAGGGCGCTGCCGGCGGCCATCGCCAGCAAGCCGCCGACCTGCAGCGCGCGATCGCCCAACCGCGCCACCAGTGCGCCGGCCGGCACGCTGGCGACCAGGCCGAGCACGCCGAACACCGCCATCACCCAGCCGCCCGCGCGCAGGTCCAGGCCCAGGTCGGCGCTGAGCGCGGGCAGGGCGATGGCGACCTTGCCGACCTGCAAGGCCGCGATCAGGCCGGCGCCGAACACCGCGGCGACCGCGATCCAGTCGGTGGCGGCGACGACCGGCACGGCCGGCGAGGGTGAGGGCATGGAGAGGGCAGTCATGGGCGGGGCCGGTGGAGACGGTGCGGCCACCTTGCGACCTCAAGCATGGTCGAGGTCAACGAAAGCCATCAGAACAGTGCGATCTGCGTGCTGCGGTGCAGCGAGACGGGCATCGACACCCCACTGACAGAACTGGCTTTATGGCACTCATTGCGTGACTAGTGTCACTTTTTAAGCAAAAACTTGGTGATTTAAGGTGGGGCAAGAACCTTTCGGCCGCGTTCGAGTCAGAGAGTGTTCTAGCGTTCAGCCTCATGGGAGGACGGCGTCCGCGGTGGGGACCGCGTACGTCACAGCCCCACACGGTCCGTCGTTGCTTCCCCCGGCGATGACGGTTCATCCAGCGACCCGGCTCGTCCGGGGAGACGAACCGATGGGCGGGCCTGAGCCCGTCGTTGCCAGGGGAGTGGAACCATGCATCGAACCCGCGCCGAACTCGACGGCGATTTATGCCAACTCAGCGCTGCATTGCCGTTGTGGCGACGCCATTGGAGCGACGACACGGTGTTCTGGCCGCGCGTCGACAGCCTGGTCGAACGGCTGCTCACGGTGACCCCGCGCAGCGAACGTGGGCACGTGGTGTCCAACATCAACCGCATGCTGATGTCGCAGGGCTTGCAGCACGCGCCGTACGAGTAAGCGGGCGAACAGGCGGACGAGTAAAACCGGCGACTGAGCGGGCGCCGCGTCGCGGTCCGCAGGCGACTACTTCTTGAGCAATTCGTCGAGCAGCGCGGCCACCCGCGCAGCGTAAGCATTGGGCGCGAAGCGCTGGGCGAACGCGCGGCGTTGATCGGCGCTGCCAACCACCGACTCGCGGCTGAGCCGGATCATCAACTGCGCCAGCAAGTGGCGGTCGTGCGGATCGAAGCGCGGCATATCGCCCGGCGCGACTTCCTCCAGCGCGCTGCCTTCGGCGACCGCGACCGGGGTGCCGGCGGCCAGCGCCTCCAGCACCGGCAGGCCGAAGCCTTCGGCGTACGACGGCTGCCACAGCCGCTCGGCGTCGACATACAGCCGGGCCAGAGCGGCATCGTCGATGGATTCGAACCAATGCACGCCGTTGAGCCGCTGCAGCTCGGGCGCGACGTCGCGCGGCGCGCCGACCACGACCAGATCCGGGGTGTCGTAATGCTGGCGACGCGCGTCCAGCCATGCGCGCAGGAACAGATCGGCGTTCTTGCGCGGTTCGCGGGTACCGACCAGCAGCCAGTAGCGCGGCGGTAACGGCAGCGCCAGCTGGCTGCGCTCGGCCGGCGGCGGCAGCGGCGCGACCGCGTCGGGCAGCACGTACAGCTTGTGCGCGTGCGCCGGGTACAGGCGGCCGCATTCGGCGGTGGTGTAGCGCGAGGGTGTCCAGATCGCGTCGGCGCTGGCGATGGAATGGCCGATCGCGGCCTGATCGACGACCCGCGAGGTCAGCGCCCGCCACGGCGTGGCCGGCGGGCGGCGCAGGGTCAGCCGGAACAAGTCGTGCAGCAACAGCACCTGGCGCACGTCCGAGGGTTTGCGCCACACCGGCAGGCCGCCGTTGGCGGCGGCGATGTAGACGTCGACGCGTTCCTCGCGCAGGGCCGCGGGCAGGAACCCGGCCTCGTAGCGCCAACGGCGGCGCAGGCCGGGCTCTGCGTCCAGTGGCACGCCCAGGTCGGCGCTGACTGCGATCGCGCGGTGCGGATGATCCAGCGGGGCTTCGGTGAACAGCACCGTTTCGACGCCGTCGCGGCGCCGCAGCGCGCGCTCCAGCGCCAGCACCTGGCGGCCGGGGCCGCTGTGCGGGGCGGCGGTCGCGGCGCGGTAGTCGAGGCCTATGCGCATCGGTGTGAATCGTCCGGACGCGCGCATGTCGGGGCCGGCGCGACAGACCGCCCGGCACGTGGAAGTACGTTGGAAAACACGTTGGAATACGCAAGCGTCATCGGAGTACCGCCATGCCCTGGACAGACGACTAACGGGACATGCAGCCGAGTCAGCCCTTCCCTCTTAGTGCGAACAGCGTCACATTTATTATGTGATGAACTGCGCCGAGACGTCCGATGAAAAGTGCGGCTGTTCATGAAGAGGCTGAACGAAATTGTGCCCTGGCGCAGGCCGCATGCCTGGACGGCGCCGTCACGGCACGCTTGACACCCTGCGCCGAGCGGGCTTCAACTAGCCGTGTTATTTAACCTATTGGTTGAGTTGATATGCCCGCCGACCCGCTCAGCACCACCTTCGCGGCCCTGGCCGACCCGACCCGGCGCGCGATCCTGGCCCGGCTCGCCAACGGCGCGGCCGGGGTGACCGAACTGGCCGAGCCGTTCGACATGAGCCTTCCGGCGATCTCCAAACACATCAAGGTGCTCGAGCGCGCCGGCCTGATCGCGCGCGGCCGCGAAGCGCAGTGGCGGCCGTGCCGGCTGGAGACCGCGCGTCTGCGCGAAGTGTCCGGTTGGCTCGACCGCTATCGCGAATTCTGGGATCAGCGCCTGGACCGGCTCGACGACTACCTGACGCAGTTGCAGACCACCCACGGGGCGGCGCATGCGCGCGACGACGACTAGCGCGCGCGTTCAAGGCGCGCAGGTTCACGATCGCGCGCCAACGTCAGTGCGAGCGTGGAGCGACGGCTGACGATGGCCGACACCGGCGCGCCCGATCGCAAGGCCAACGGCAAGCGCGCCGATGCGTCGTCGACCCGGCCGGCGCGCGCGCCGTGCTGCGGATTGCCGAGTCCGTTGGCGAGTGCGATCCGGCATACCGTGGCTGAGCCGGTGGAGTCTTCCGTTATCGCTTCAAGTCGAAGCAAACAGCGCGGGCGTGGTGTGCGCGGAACGGGCTGAGTGGGGTCGAAAGTTTTTTACGCGTGCGTGTCGGCGAGCCTGACGGTTTGAGTCGTGCGTGTCGGATTCTTCGACGCATAGGGCGGCCCTCACCCCGGCCCTCTCCCGCAAGCGGGAGAGGGAGTATTGGTTTCAGCGCGGATCAATGCGGCGCCGGGTCTTGATGCTGCTTCGAGTTGTACTTCTGCATCGGGTCTCGACGCCGAGTCGAGTCTCACCTCGAGTGGATCCTCAACGCTGAGCGAATCTCCAACGCTGAGCGGATCTTCAACGGCCAGCAGATCTCCAACGCCGAGTGGATCTTCAACCTCGCCACTTTTCTCTCCCTCTCCCGCTTGCGGGAGAGGGCCGGGGAGAGGGCCGCATCGCATCGCAGACCGCCTCGCCATGCATGCCATCGAACTTCAACACACGAAGCCGAATCATCACGGCACGCGTACCCGCGTCCAATCGCAACCCAATGCGCCGATGCATTGCGCAGCGCCGCAAACACTCGACACATTGCGCAAAGTCGCGCCGCGAGTAAGCGGAACTGCGTCGAAGTATGCGGCGGCCTTGACGTATTAACGTCGGTTCCCGCGCCATTCGTGATCGACATCGCGTGTTTTCCGCGTAATCGGTAACGCCCGATACGTGCACGTTTTCAGGGGGATTTCGTAAGAACGGCGTAGCGATTCAACAACGACGGCATATCCGGTTACGCAATCGCGCGCAGAAACAGTAAGCGCGGCGCACAACCGTATTCGCGCCTGGATCCCGACAATGCCGATGGGACATACGCTCGAACATCCAGCGCGGAACACCAATTACCAAGTACTAACCACCAAGTACGAAGCACGAGCAACCACGCACGAAACACTAAGCGCCACGCACGACAGCCAAAGCAGCAAACACAAAACCCGATCCACCTTGTCCAGTCTTGTTCGCCTTGTCGTTCATTCGCACGACCACCCACCGGAGCCGACCATGCCGCACGCCATCCTCAGCCACGCCATCGCTCGCGCGCTGTTCGCCGCCGCCATCGTCGGCGTCGCGCCTGTCGCCGCTTATGCGCAGGACGCGGCGCAACCCACCACCCTGGACCGGGTCGAAGTCACCGGTTCCAACATCAGTCGCGGCGACATGGAAACCGCGTCGCCGGTGCAGGTGGTCACGCGCGCGGAAATCGATCGCACCGGTAAGGCCAGCATCGCCGAATACCTGCAGACACTGACCACCGACGGCGCCGGCACGATTCCGAAAACCTTCGGCACCGGTTTCGCCGGCGGCGGCTCGGGCATTTCCTTGCGCGGCCTCGGCGCGGGTTCGACCCTGGTGCTGTTGAACGGCCGGCGCACCGCGCCCTACGGCCTGGCCGACGACGGCCAGAAAGTGTTCACCGACCTGAGCACGATTCCGATGGACGCGGTCGAACGCGTGGAAGTGCTCAAAGACGGCGCGTCGGCGATCTACGGCTCCGACGCCATCGCCGGCGTGGTCAACATCATCCTGCGCAAGGAATTCACCGGCGTCACCGTGCGCAGTTCCTACGGCGTATCGGGCGAGGGCGACGGACAACAGGCCAAGGCCTCGGCGACGTTCGGCTTCGGCAATCTGAGCGAGGACCGCTACAACGTGTTCTTCAACATCGAAGCCAGCCAGACCGACGAGATCCAGGTCGCCGATCGCGCCGATCGCAAGTGGATCGGCACCGGCGACGCGCGTCGCTGGGGCTACAGCCAGACCAAGCGTTTCATGAACGGTTTCATCCTCGGCGCCGACGCCGACGGCTCGCCGGTCGGCAACGTCAAGAACCCCACCAGCGGCCAATACGTGTCGCTGCCGGGCTGCGAGAAATTCTCGACCATTCCGCAGACCGACCCCGGCGGCGGTTGCCTGTGGCAGGCCGGCCAGTTCAACAGCCTGACCCCGGAAGAGAAGTACGTGAACCTGTTCGGCCGCGCCACCTTCGTGCTGTCGGACAACTTCGAGGCGTATGTGGAAGCGGGTTATTCGAAGAAGAAGAACACCTTCGTCAACACGCCGTCGGATGCGTCCGGCGCGTGGGGGTATCCGGGCGGTCCGGTCAACGGCGATTCGGGCGACGGCGCGGTCGTGCTCGGGCCGAATCATCCGGACAACCCGTTCCCCGGCCAGTCCGCCAACCTGCGCTACACCGCGTTCGACGTCGGCCCGCGGGTGATCCGCACCGACAGCGAATTCAGCCGCTTTCTGGCCGGGGTCAAAGGCACCGCGGGCGCGTGGGATGTCGACGTCGCCTACCTGCATTCGCAAAGCGATCTGACCAACACCCGCGACGGCTTCCTGCGTTACAGCGCGGTGCGCGATGCGCTGACCAACGGCACCGGCCCCGGCGGCTACTGGCGCCTGGGCCAGAACGCGAACCTCAATTCGCAGGCGCTGTACGACTACATCTCGCCGACCATCCACGCCGACGGCAAGACCACCTTGGACCTGTTCGACGTCAAGGGTTCGCGCTCGCTGATGGACCTCAAGGGCGGCGCGCTCGGCGTGGCGTTCGGCGCCGAGTGGCGGCGGCAGAAAGCCGAGCTCAAGCCGCAGACCTACACCGACGCGGGCGACATCATCGGCCTGGGTTATTCGGCCTACGAAGGCACCCAGGAAGTCGCGGCCGGTTACGCCGAAATCGTCGCGCCCGTACTTGAAAGCCTGGAGCTGTCCGGCGCGGTGCGTTACGACAGCTACAAGGGCGGCGACAGCGCGACCACGCCGAAATTCGGGGTGAAGTGGAGTCCGTTGCAGCAGTTGTCGCTGCGCGCGACCTACGCCGAAGGCTTCCGCGCGCCGAACCCGGCCGAGTCGGGCAAGGGCGGCCTGGCCGGCTTCACCGCCGCGGCCGACCCGGTGCGTTGCCCGGGCGGCAACCCGGCGCCGGGCGGTAGCGTGCGCGATTGCGACATCCAGATCGCGGTGATCACCAGCCCCAATCCCGACCTCAAGCCCGAGGAGTCCAAGAGCTACACCGTCGGCCTGGTGTTCGAACCGACCAGCAGCACCACGGTCACCCTCGACGGCTGGCAGATCAAGCGCAGCAACGAAATCAACGTCGAGACCACCGATGCCGCGATCGCCGCCGGCAAGGTGGTCCGCAGCGACAACAACCTGCCGGGCCAGGCCAACAGCGGCACCTTGCTCGCCGCGCTCGCCAACTATGTCAATTCGGCTTCGACCACCGTGCGCGGCATCGACCTGGACGTGCGCCAGGGCTTCGATCTGGATTCGGCCGGCAAGCTCAACCTCGATCTGCAGTGGAGCCACATCACCACCTTCGAGCGCGAGGAACTCGACGGCAGTTCGCTGGAGTTCGCCGGCACCCACGGCAACTGCGACGTGACCAACTGCATCGGCACGCCCAAGGACCGGATCAACCTCGGCGCGACCTGGGAGCTCGGCAACTGGAGCCTGAGCGGCGTGGTCAACTACATCGGCAGCTTCAAGAACGTGCGTTACGAAGGCGACGTGTGCGCCAGCCGTTACGCCGACGGCCGCCCCGCGCCGGGCGGTTGCCGCATTCCCTCGTTCACCACCGTCGACCTGTCCAGCCGCTGGAAGGCCAAGGACGGCGTGGAAGTGTTCGGTTCGATTCAGAACCTGACCGACAAGATCGCCCCGCTCGACCCGCTGACCTACGGCGCGATCAACTACAACCCGATGCATTCCAGCGGCGCGATCGGCCGCTATTTCACGGTCGGGGTGAAGTACAACTTCCAGTAAGTCGCGGCCCACCGATCGCGGCGAGCATCGTCCGCCGCGATCGAGCACATGCCAGCCGAAGACCTGTTCCGCGCCCATCGCGGAGCAGGTCTTTTTGTTTGCGGCCAACCAAGCCCTTGGCCGCCGAGTGCGCCGATCCAGCCCGAAGCCCCGGGCTCACGATCCCCGGCCCCAATGCTTGTCGATTCCCGCCCTCCCCGTTCGTCGCCTTCATGAAGCCAGCCCGACCGGGACCCGCCGGGACCCGGGGCCGGCTCGCCGACGAGGAGCGAGGACGATGAAATTCATGCTGATAGTCAAGGCCGATGCCCGCAGCGAGGCCGGTGTGCTGCCCGACGCCGCGCTGCTGAACGCGATGGGCGCCTACAACGAGGACCTGGTCCGCGCCGGCGTGCTGCTCGCCGCCGAAGGCCTGCAGGCCAGCGCCAAGGGCGCGCGCGTGTATTTCGACGGCCGCGGCCGCCGGGTCGAGGACGGACCGTTCGCCCACACCGACGAATTGATTGCCGGGTTCTGGCTGATCCAGGCGCGTTCGCTGGACGAGGCGATCGAGTGGGTCAAGCGGGTGCCGAGCCTGGACGGCTCGCCGGCGCAGATCGAGATCCGCCAAGTGTTCGATGCCGCCGATTTCGGCGACGCGGCCAGTCCGGAACTGCGCGCGTCCGAGCAACGTCTGCGCGAACAGGTCGCCGCGCGAGCAGGCTGATTCCCCGCGCGAACGCGACGCTGGACGCGAATGCCCCGAGGTTTGTTGTGGGAGGGGCTTCAGCCCCGACGCCTTTCGCTCCGATCGCCACGCCACCCCATCACCCGCCCTTTCCGGCGAACCGCCATGCCGACTCGCCGCACCGATTTGCAACGCCCCACCCACCCGGAGCCCATCATGCAACTGGTTACCTATCTGTCCTTCAACGGCGACTGTCGCCAGGCGTTCGAGTTCTACCTCAAGACCCTCGGCGGCAAGATCCTCGCGCTGATGCCGTTCGGCGACCAGGCCGGCTGCGATGGCGGCGACTTCGATCCCGCCGACCGCGACAAGATCATGCACGGCTGCTACGAACTCGACGGCGGCATGCTGATGGGCACCGACGCCACCGCCGCGCATCCCTACCAGGGCATCGTCGGCGCGCATGTCGCGCTGATGCTCAACGACCCGGCCGACGCCGAACGCATCTACGCCGCGCTGGCCGACGGCGGCAGCGTGCAGATGCCGCTGCAGGAAACCTTCTGGGCCTTGAGCTACGGCATCGTCACCGACCGCTTCGGCGTGCCGTGGATGATCAACTGCGTTCGCGCCGGGATCGGTTGCCCGGAATGATCCGGCGCGAAGGCATTGCGGTGGCCCGGGATGACTCGCGCGCGAGCGGCGACCGCGGCAATCGATAACGCGCGGTCGCCCCGTTGACGATCGCGCCGCGTCGTACGCGTCGCGCCTCATCGACCAGCGCGATGCGCTCGACCTGACGCGGCCGCGCTCGCATCGCCGCCGCCGGACGCGGCCCGAGCGCGAGCCCAGGCTTTCTGCCCTTGCATCGCCGCGCTCGAGGTGGTCTGATCGGTCGCCGTGACGGACCCCCACTCTTCCAGCGCCACGCACAAGGCCATCGATGCGGTCTGGCGGATCGAATCGGCCAAGCTGATCGCCGGCCTGACCCGCATGGTGCGCGACGTAGGCCTGGCCGAGGAACTCGCCCAGGACGCGCTGGTGGTCGCGCTGGAAAAATGGCCCGACAGCGGCGTGCCGGACAACCCCGGCGCGTGGCTGATGCAGACCGCCAAGAACCGCGCGATCGACCGGCTGCGACGCAAGAAGCTGCTCGACCGCAAGCACGAGGAAATCGGGCGCGAGATCGAAGCCAGCCAGGACGAAGTCGAGGACGCGTTCTTCGACCAGCTCGACGACGACATCGGCGACGACCTGCTGCGATTGGTGTTTATCTCCTGTCATCCGGTGCTGTCGACCGAAGCGCGGCTGGCGTTGACCCTGCGCCTGCTCGGCGGCCTGACCACCGACGAAATCGCGCGCGCCTTCCTCGCCAGCGAACCGACCATCGCCCAGCGCATCGTGCGCGCCAAGCGCACCCTGGCCGATGCGCAGGTGCCGTTCGAAGTGCCGCGCGGCGAAGAACTCGCGCAGCGCCTGTCGTCGGTGCTGGAAGTGATCTACCTGATCTTCAACGAAGGCTATTCGGCGACCGCCGGCGACGACTGGATGCGCCCGGGCCTGTGCGAGGACGCGCTGCGGCTGGGCCGCATCCTGGCCGGGCTGATGCCGAAGGAAGCCGAGGTGCACGGCCTGGTCGCGCTGATGGAAATCCAGGCCTCGCGTTCCAAGGCGCGCACCGGTCCGGACGGACAACCGATCCTGTTGCTGGACCAAGACCGCGCGCGTTGGGACCGCATGCAGATCCAGCGCGGCCTGAGCGCGCTCGAACGCGCGGTGCAACTGAGCGGTTCCAACGGCCCGTACGCCCTGCAGGCCGCGATCGCCGCCTGCCACGCGCGCGCGGCGACCGCGCAGGACACACCGTGGCCGCGCATCGCCGCGCTGTACCAGCAACTCGCGTTGCGCACGCCGTCGCCGGTGATCGAACTCAACCGCGCGGTTGCATTGTCGATGGCCTTCGGCCCGGCCGCCGGCCTGCAACTGGTCGACACCTTGCTCGACGAACCGTCGATGAAAAGCTATCACCTGCTGCCCACGGTGCGCGGCGACTTGCTGTTCAAGCTCGGCCGTCGCGAGGAAGCGCGGATCGAATTCGAGCGCGCGGCCGCGTTGACGCGCAATACCCGCGAACGCGAACTGTTGTTGGCGCGCGCGGCGGAGAGTGGTTAGAGGACTGTCTCTGCCACGCGCCATCCCTGTGATGGGCAACATGTAGGCTTCAGCGCGAATCCATCGAGTCGTCATCCCGTGAAGGCGGGGATCCAGAGACTTCGGCGCCATCACTCAAGACAGTCATTCCCGCGAAGGCGGGCTCTGCCTTACTTCGACGTAGCCGAATATCAAAAGACTTCAGCGCCATCCCTCAAGAGCGTCATTCCCGCGAAGGCGGGAATCCAGAGACTTTAGCGCCATGTTTCAGATCGTCATTCCCGCGAACGCGGGAATCCAGTGACTTCAAGCGTTCTCGCACGAAAGGCACTGGATGTTCGGCTGCGCCGAAGTAAAGCAGAGCCCGCCTTCGCGGGAATGACGGTAGGTGAGGGCTGCACGGTCTGAGAGGGGCGTTGCTTCGGGCGATTTGCGTATTTTGCAGCGGTGGTGTGCTTCCCGCTTCCCAGTCCCCAATCCGCACCAATCAATCCCGCGTACTCGACTCCCAAGCCACATGCCTGACCCCCGGCATGCGCTGCAATCGCTCCACCACCGCGTCCAATTCCTTCGCATCCACCGCGGTGCTGACCAAGGTCGCGACGACCTCAACCACGCCCTCGCCATGCTCGTCGAGCGCGACATCGCCGACCGGATAATTCGCCGCCTCCAGATGCTCGACCAGCCATTCGCGCGCGGCCGGCAGCGATTCGGGATCGGCGCTCAGCCGCACCTCGTAGGTCGCTTCCGACAACTGCTCATCGATCGGAATACGATTGATCGCGTTGACCAACGGCCGCAGCAAGGTGTTGCCGGCGATCACGAAGCCGGTCAGCAACACGCCCTCGGCGATCATGTCCGCGCCGGTGCAGGCGCCGACCGCGGCCGAACACCACAACGTCGCCGCGGTATTGAGCCCGCGCACGTTCATGCCTTCCTTCATGATCACGCCGGCGCCGAGAAAACCGATGCCGGACACCACATAGGAAATCACCCGTACCGCCTCGGCGTTGCCGGCCAGGCGCATGCCCAGGTCGACGAACGCCGCCGCGCCGAGCGCGACCAGCGCGTTGGTGCGCAGGCCGGCGGTGCGCTGGCGGTACTGGCGCTCGGCGCCGATCGCGGTGCCGAGAACGAACGCGGCGAGCAGGCTGATTACCGTGTCGAGAAAGGGATAGAGTTGAAACGTCTGGATGAAGCGCATGCCGCGGCTCCTTCGAAGATAAGTGGCAGGTTGGAGAGGCCGTCGCTCAGCTCGGGTTGTCGAGGGTGAAGCGATCGGTCTGTTCGTCGTAGGCGAAATACTCGGCATAGCGCGCCCAGCTGGTGACCGCGCGCAAGGTCGCGGCGGCGTAATCGGCCGACATATGGTCTTCGAGTTCGTCGCGAAAACGTTGTGCTGGCGCCTGATGCGAGGCGCGCTCATCCAGCACGCGGCGGATATGCGCGGCCAGCGGTACCTTTGCCGCGAGTTGATGGGCGAACTCGCGCTTGCGCGCGTCGATATCGTCGCTGGCGAAACGCAGGCCGGCTTCGCTCAAATGCAGATCGCCGTCGTCGAGCGTGGCCAGACCGAACAGCTGCAGGCTTTCGGCGATCGGAAACAACGCATCCACGTCCATCTGCAAATGCCCGGCCAAGGCCGGCAGATCGGCGCGACCGCGGTACGGCGCGGCGGCGACGGCTTCGATCAGGCCGGCCATCAGATTGCTCGATACCTGCGGCAGTTCCATCGCCAGGCCCGGTCGCATCGCGTCGCTCTCGCGTGGCGCCAGCGCCAGCGCCGACGGCGAACCGGTCATACGTGCGTAAATGCGGTCGACCTGGGCGCGGAACCCCGGGTCGAGCCGATCGCGCGGCTGCGGCAGATCGACGCGGATCTCGTCGATCACCCGGCCCGGATTGGAGCCGAAAATCAGGATGCGATCGCACATCAACACCGCTTCCTCGATGTTGTGGGTGACCATCAGGATCGCTTCGATCGGCATGCGTCCTTCCGACCACAGATCGAGGAGGTCGGTGCGCAGGGTTTCGGCGGTGAGCACGTCGAGCGCCGAGAACGGTTCGTCCATCAGCAGCACGCGTGGCTGCACCACCAGCGCGCGCGCCAGGCCGACGCGCTGGCGCATGCCGCCGGACAGTTCCTTCGGGTACGCGCTTTCGTAACCGTCCAGACCGATCAGATCGATCGCCGCGAGCGCGCGGGCGCGACGTTGCGCGGCGGCGACGCCGCGTGCCTCCAGGCCTAGCTCGACGTTTTGCAACACCGTCAACCACGGAAACAAGGCGAAGCTCTGGAACACCATCGCGATGTCGGCCGGCGCCTGGCGCAACGGCGTGCCGCAGAATGCGACCTCGCCCGCGCTGGGCTGGATCAACCCCGCGATCGCGCGCAGCAAGGTGGATTTGCCCGAGCCCGAACGGCCGAGCAGGCCGACGATCTCGCCGGCGTGCAGGCTCAGGTCGACATCGTCGAGCACCACCAGCGGCGCTGCGCCGTCCTTGCGGTAGTGCTGGCGCAGATGCCGTACTTCGATCAGCGGCGCGATCGCGGGCAGGGTAGGAGCGAGGGAGGAGAAGGTCATGGTCGTGACTCCGGTGCAGCGATAACAGGAAGGCGAGGCGCCGATGCGAATGCGCGGGCGTCGCCGCGAACGATCAATCCAGACGCAGCCGCCGTTCGGCGTAGGCGTACAGCGGCCGCCAGACGGTTCGGTTGAACAGGGTGACGAACAGCGACATCACCGCGACGCCGAGCACCACCCGATGGAAATCCCCGGCTTCGGTAGCGCGCGCGATGTAGGAACCCAGGCCGTAGGCTTCGACCCGCTGATCGCCCCAATGCACCAACTCGGCGACGATGCTCGCGTTCCACGAGCCGCCCGAGGCGGTCAGCGCGCCGGTGACGTAATAGGGAAATACGCCGGGCAGGATCGCGCGTCGCCACCAGGTCCACGAACGCAGCCGGTAAACGGTTGCGGCTTCGCGCAGATCGGTCGGATACGCGCTGGCGCCGGCGATCACGTTGAACAGGATGTACCACTGGGTGCCGAGCACCATCAGCGGCGACAACCACACGTTCGGGTTCGCGCCGGTGCGCATGATCGCGATGACCGCCACCGGGAACAGCACGTTGGCCGGAAACGCGGCGAGGAACTGCGCCAGTGGCTGCACGCGCTGGGCCAGCCGTGGACGCAGGCCGATCCACACCCCGATCGGCACCCAGATCGCGCTGGCGATCGCGATCAGGATCGCCACTCGCAGCAAGGTCGCCAAGCCGCCGCCGAACGCTTCGGCCACATCGCTCAGGCTGAGCGTCTGACGGCCGTAATCGAACGCGAACCAGCCGCCCCATGCCGCCACCGCAAGGGTCAGCGCCAGCCACACGCGATCGCCCCAATTCGCCGCTGCCGCACGCGCGGGCGTCGGCGCGATCGCGCGCGGACGCAGCCGCAGCAGCATCGCGCGTTGCCACAGCCACGCGATCGGCCGCAGCGCTCGCTTGAGCAGGCGCGTGCGCCGCGCCATGTCGTAGACCCACGAGGCTGGCCGCTGTTGCCCGGCGGTCTGCTCGACCCGGAACTTGTCGGCCCAGGCGACGATCGGGCGGAACAGCAATTGATCGTAGAGCGCGATCAACAGCGCCATCGCCAACACCGCCCAGGCGACCGCGGCGAGGTTCTTGTGCGCGATCGCCAGCGCCAGGTACGAGCCGATGCCGGGCAGTTCGACCGTGGTGTCGCCGACCGTGATCGCTTCGGAGGCGACCACGAAGAACCAACCGCCCGACATCGACATCATCATGTTCCACACCAGCCCCGGCGCGGCGAACGGCGCGTCCAGGCGCCAGAAACGCTGCCATGCGCTCAGGCCGAAACCGCGGCTGACTTCGTCCAGATCGCGCGGCACCGTGCGCAGCGATTGGTAGAACGAAAAGGTCATGTTCCAGGCCTGGCTGGTGAAGATCGCGAACACCGCCGCGCATTCCGCGCCGAGCTGACGACCCGGGAACAGGCCGAGGAAGAAGGTCACGGTGAAGCTGAGAAACCCGAGCACCGGCACCGATTGCAGGATGTCGAGCGCGGGCACGATCACCCGTTCGGCGCGCCGGCTCTTGGCCGCCCAGGTGGCGACCACGAGGGTGAACAACAACGAGGCGAGCATCGCCGCGAACATGCGCAAGGTGGTGCGCAGCGCGTACTCGGGCAGGTTCGCGATCCGCAGCGTTACCGGCTGTCGGCTCAGATCGGCAAGCGGTTCGCGAAGGTCGGCCGCGCCGTGCGCGAGTGCGGCCGCGGCGGCGATCAACAGCGCGAACGCGGCCAAGTCATAGGCATTGGGCCAGCCGCGCGCGCGCGCCAGCGCGGCGACCAGCGGGGAGTGCGGACGGTGACGGACGATGGGCGTCATGGCGAATCTCGATGCGGCTTGATGGAACGGCGCCGTGGATCGGTCGAACGACCGCGGCGTGGGCGAGTGCGAAGCGCGGGCGAGCGGCCGGCGGAGGTTCTTCGTTCACGCCTTCGGCGCGGGCCGCGCGCCAGCGGCATTCGAGACGGTGGTCGAGTGAATTGCGTCGCCAGTGCGCGATCAGGCGCGGCATGTCGGCGATTGCGCGGCGGTGCGCGCTCGCGGTTGTGTTGTCGTTCGACACGCGGATGCGGCCGGGCGCGACGGTGTCATCGACGAACAGGCGTGCGTTGACGCGCGCCGCACGCACGGATGCAAGCAAGCGCGCCGCGCTCAGGACGAATGCGGTCTTCGGGGGCATCGGCGATCTGCGGACGAACGGAAACGCCAAAGGCCACCTGGGCAGGTGTCTTCAGATGGAAACTGCAGTGCTTGTTAAGAGACGCGCGAATCGACGATTCGGCGTTAGCGGCTCCGTTCTGCGCGAACGGTGCCGACCTGGGACATCCCAGACCTGTGGCGATCCGTCAGCGCTTGCGCTGCAGCAAAGGTCTAGATCGACTGTCCAAGGGGAGCCTCTGGGGTGGGCGGGAATGCGTGAACGGGCGCATGATCCTCGCCGATCGCGACCGGGTCAACCCCGCGTAGGCCTTTGCCGCATGAAGGTTTTGTAATGCGCGGCCGGGTCGATGCAGTTCGTGCCTGCGATCGCCGTCGATCCGAAGCCAGGTTGCGACGGTGGCGATAGCGGATGCGGCGGCGAGGGTGGTGGTTGTCACTGAGCCGCATTCGGACGTGATTCGCCGCGGCGACTAATCCGCGCGCATCCAGCGCTCGATCAACGACGCCAGGGTCCGCGCCGCGTCCATTTCGGTCATGCGTCCGGCGCTCATCTCGCGCGACAGGGACTCGCCCGCGCCGACGATGGCGATGCAACGCCTCCGCAGTTCGGCATCGTCGACCTTCGCGTACGGCGCCAGCAGATCGCGATAGAACGCCACATAGTTCTGCACCAGCTCCTGCTGCACGCGCTCCATCTGCTCGTCGCCCTTGAGCGCGGCGAAGATCGCGTGGCACTCCGGGCCGGCGGTGCGGAAGCAGCTCATGTAGCTGTCGCCCATCAACGCGGCGACGTCGGCCAGCCGTTTGGGCGTGCGGGCGAAATCCTGGGCCACGGTCGTGGCCTGGCGTTCGTCGATCTGTTTGTACAGCGCGATCAACAGGCCCGAGCGGGTGCCGAAGTGCTCGTAGGCGATCGGCTTGCTGACCCCGGCGCGCTCGGCCACGTAGCCCAGGGTCAGCGCGTCGGTGCCTTGCTCGCGCACGATCGTCATCGCCGTTTCCAGCAATTGGTCGCGGCGTTCGGCCTTGGGCAGGCGTCTGGAGGGAGCAGTGGAACTCATGCGTGGAACTCTTGCGGCGGAGACAGGAAGCGCTTGACAGCGCCGGGCGAAGTGTATCTTACTATTGGTAACTTACCAATCGTAGCTTGTGTCGGTCCATTCCGGACCCGCGCCGGCCACGTCCCCACGGAATCCTCGTCATGAACGCAAACGCTCTCAAGCCCGTCCTCATCATCGGCGGTTCCGGCGTGGTCGGCGCGCAAGGCGCGCAGGCCCTGCGCCGGCTGCATCCCGATCTGCCGATCGCGATCGCCGGCCGCGACCTGGCCCGCGCCGAAGCGGTCGCCGCGACCCTCGGCAACGCTCGCGCACTGCGCGTGGACCTGCAGCGCGCCGATCTCGGCCTGCCCGAGGACGCGCAATTCTCCGCGGTGGTGCTGTTCGTCAAGGACGACACCCTCAACTCGCTCAAGTACGCGCAGCGCCATCGCCTGCCTTACGTCAGCACCTCCAGCGGTTCGTTCGAAATCGCGCCGGAAGTGGTGCGCCATCTGCGCGCGCCCGATGCCGCGCCGATCCTGCTCGCCAGCCACTGGCTGGCCGGCGCCGCGACCTTGCCGGCCCTGCATTTCGCCGAAGAATTCCGCCGCGTCGACCGGATCGAAATCGGCGCCCTGCTCGACGAACAGGACATGGGCGGCCCGGCCGCGGCGGCCGATTACGAACGACTGGTCGATGCCGCCGCCGCGCAGATTCTCGAAAACGGCCGCTGGCGCTGGGTGCGCGGCGACGAGGCCGCGCGCAGCTTCCTGAGCGTGGACGGCACCCGCGTGGCGGCGTCGGCGTATTCGCCGCTGGATGTGGTCAGCCTGGCCGCGGCCACCGAGGCGCATTCGATCCGCCTCGACATGGCGCTGGGCGAAAGCGCGAGCCGGCGCCGCGGCGAAGCGTTCTCGACCGAGATCGTGATCGAGCTGGAAGGCGAACTGCACGACGGCCGCATCGCGCGCAGCCGGCATGAACTGACCCATCCGCAAGGCCAGGCGCCGATCACCGCGATCGGCATCGCGCTCGGCGTCGAACGCCTGCTCGGGCTGGCCGGCGGCGACGCGGTCGCGCCCGGTCTGTACACGCCGGATGGATTGATCGACCCGGCGTATCAGCTGCAGCGTCTGCGCGAGTTCGGCGTGCAGGTGCGGCGTACGCCTAATGTGATCGCCGCCGCGGCGTAAGCACGAACGCGGCGACCTCGGCCGCCAACCGGTTTCACCCTTCAAACGGCCGACGCCGATGCGTCGGCCGCGACCCCTTGCGGCCGCGCGTCGCGGCAGGACACCGTCATGGACTTCTCGCGTTTCTTCATCGACCGGCCGATCTTCGCCGCGGTGCTGTCGATCCTGATCTTCGCCGCCGGCCTGATCGCATTGCCGCTGCTGCCGGTCAGCGAATACCCCGACGTGGTGCCGCCGACCGTGGTGGTGCGCGCGGTCTATCCCGGCGCCAATCCGAAAGTGATCGCGCAGACCGTGGCCACGCCGCTGGAGGAAGCGATCAACGGCGTGCAGGACATGATGTACATGAAGTCGGTGGCCGGCACCGACGGCGTGCTGGTCACCACGGTGACTTTCAAACCCGGCACCGATCCCGATCAGGCCCAGGTGCAGGTGCAGAACCGGGTCAGTCAGGCGCAGGCGCGCCTGCCCGAGGACGTGCGTCGGCAGGGCGTCACCACGCAAAAGCAATCGCCGACGCTGACCATGCTGGTGCATCTGGTATCGCCCGGCGGCCGCTACGATTCGCTGTACCTGCGCAATTATGCGAGCTTGAAACTCAAGGACGAACTCGCGCGTCTGCCCGGCGTGGGCCAGACCCAGATGTTCGGCAGCGGCGACTACGCGATGCGGATCTGGCTCGATCCGGGCCGCATCGCCGCGCGCGGCCTCAGCGCCGGCGACGTGGTGCGCGCGATCCGCGAACAGAACGTGCAGGTCTCGGCCGGCCAGCTCGGCGCCGAACCGATGCCCGGCGGCAGCGATTTCCTGATTCCGATCAACAGTCAGGGCCGCTTGAACAGCGTGGCGGAGTTCGGCCAGATCGTGCTTAAGCGCGGCGACGACGGCACGATCGTGCGGCTGTCGGAGGTGGCGCGAATCGAGCTCGACGCCGCCGACTACACCTTGCGCGCGCAGCTCGACAACGTCGACGCGGTGGCGATCGGTATCTTCGAATCGCCCGGCGCCAATTCGATCGCGCTGTCGGACGCGGTGCGCGAACGCATGGACGAATTGTCGCGGAAATTCCCGCCCGGGCTGGAATACCGCATCGTCTACGACCCGACCGTGTTCGTGCGCGATTCGATCAAGGCGGTGGTGACCACGCTCGCCGAAGCGGTGCTGTTGGTGGTGCTGGTGGTGATCGTGTTCCTGCAGACCTGGCGTGCGTCGATCATCCCGCTGCTGGCGGTGCCGGTGTCGGTGGTGGGCACGTTCGCGGCCTTGTACCTGCTCGGATTTTCGATCAACACCTTGAGCCTGTTCGGCCTGGTGCTGGCGATCGGCATCGTGGTCGACGACGCGATCGTGGTGGTGGAGAACGTCGAGCGCAACATCGCCGACGGGCTGACGCCGCTGGCGGCGGCGCATCAAGCGATGCGTGAAGTGTCCGGGCCGATCATCGCCATCGCCCTGGTGCTGTGCGCGGTGTTCGTGCCGATGGCGTTTCTGTCGGGCGTGACCGGCCAGTTCTACAAGCAGTTCGCGGTGACCATCGCGATCTCGACGGTGATCTCGGCGATCAACTCGTTGACTCTGTCGCCTGCGCTCGCAGCCTTGTTGCTCAAGCCGCACGGGGCGCCGAAGGACGCGGCGACGCGGCTCATCGATCGCCTGCTGGGCTGGCTGTTCGGTCCGTTCAACCGTTTCTTCGGCTCGAGTTCGCAGCGCTACCACGGCGCGATCGGCCGCTTGCTCGGCCGGCGCGGCGCGGTGCTCGCGGTGTACGTGCTGTTGCTCGCGCTGAGCGGGCTGATGTTCAAGGCGGTGCCGGGCGGGTTCATCCCGACCCAGGACAAGCTGTACCTGATCGGTGGCGTGCAGTTGCCCCCTGGCGCCTCGTTGTCGCGCACCGACGCCTTGACCCGCAAGATGAGCGCGATCGCGATGGAGACCGACGGGGTGGATGCGTCGGAGGGCTATCCCGGCCTGAATCCGTTGCAATTCACCAACACGCCCAACAGCGGCACCTTGTTCTTCGAACTCGAACCGTTCGCCAAACGCGGCCGCAGCGCCGAGGCGATCAACGCCGAACTCAACGAGAAATTCGCGAGTCTGCAGGAGGGCGTGGCGTTCTCGTTCATGCCGCCGCCGATCCTCGGCCTGGGCACCGGCTCGGGCTATGCGCTGTACATCCAGGACCGCGACGGCCAGGGTTACGGCGCGCTGCAGAACGCGCTCAACGATTTCACCGGCGCGATCGCGAACACGCCGGGACTGGGCGTGCCGATCAGCACCTACCAGGCCAACGTGCCGCAACTCGATGCGCAGGTCGACCGGCTCAAGGCCAAGGCGCAGGGCGTGCCGCTGAGCGAGTTGTTCGACACCTTGCAGACCTATCTGGGCTCGGCCTACGTCAACGACTTCAACCAGTTCGGCCGCACCTACCAGGTGATCGCCCAGGCCGACGGCGCGCATCGCGACAGTGTCGAAGACATCGCCAATCTGCGCGTGCGCAACGAGCGCGGGCAGATGGTGCCGCTGGGTTCGATGGTCACCCTCGGCCACAGCTACGGCCCCGACCCGGTGATCCGCTACAACGGCTATCCCGCCGCCGACCTGATCGGCGAGGCCGATCCGCGCGTGCTGTCGTCGAGCCAGGCCATGCAGTCGCTGCGTGAAATCGCCCAGAAAACACTGCCCAACGGCATGCGGATCGAATGGACCGACCTGAGTTATCAGCAGGCGACCCAGGGTTCGTCGGCGCTGATCGTGTTTCCGCTGGCGGTGCTGCTGGCGTTCCTGGTGCTTGCGGCCTTGTACGAAAGCTGGACCTTGCCGCTGGCGGTGATCCTGATCGTGCCGATGACCCTGCTGTCGGCGTTGGCCGGCGTGTGGCTCAGCGGCGGCGACAACAACGTCTTCGTGCAGGTCGGCCTAGTGGTGTTGATGGGGTTGGCGTGCAAGAACGCGATCCTGATCGTCGAGTTCGCGCGCGAACTGGAGCGGCAGGGGCGCGGCATTGTCGACGCCGCGCTGGAGGCCTGCCGTCTGCGTCTGCGGCCGATCGTGATGACCTCGATCGCGTTCATCGCCGGCACGGTGCCGCTGCTGATCGGCCAGGGCGCCGGCAGCGAAGTGCGCGCGGCGACCGGGGTGGCCGTATTCGCCGGGATGCTTGGGGTGACCTTGTTCGGGCTGTTTCTTACGCCGGTGTTTTATGTGGCGTTGCGGACGTGGGTGGCGCGCAAGGGTGGGGCGGCCGTGGCAGTCGATGCGTCGACGCAAGGCGTCGAGGAGGCGACCGTTCGTACGGTTCCTCATCAGGCATCGATCCCTCATTGAAGTCATCGGCAGCTGACGATCCTTCGCTGAAGCCATCGACGGGGGAATATCCCTCACGCAAGCGACCACCGCGCCAACCGTCGCCCACTTTGTAAAAGGGGGCGAGCGCCCGGCGTGGGCACGAAGTCGAATCGAAACGACAGCGCGGGGGATTCGCTTTTCGCTTCCATCCGAGCAAACAAGCAAGAGCAAAAGCGAATCCCCCCTCCCCCCCTTTTCCAAAGGGGGGAACAGCACAAGCGGGATTGCGACTTACAGCTCCTTTCCGCACACAAAGGTGCCGCTCAGTCAAAACCCCAAGCGCATCGCAACCTCTCATCCACCGTGTAAAGTGACCCCGCCGGGGGGCCGACTGAATCGACGTCGAGGGGAGTTTCGTGGAGCAAGCAATCCGACTGGCCGGTTTCTTCGCCGCGCATGGCGTGTGGTGCGTCGCCGACGGCGAGGCGCTGATTCCGCTGTACGCCTACGAGGACAAGCAGGGCGCGCGCAAGATGATCCGCTACGACGCCGACTCGCTCGAGGACGGCGTGGCCCTGGCCCGCGCGAGCCTGGCCCAGAACGACGAAGAGGCCGCGCAGGCGGTGGTGGTCCATGACGGCTACATCACCCTGCCGTCGGGGCGGATCGACGCCTTGATCGTGATCGCGCGCGACCACGCCGCCGATCTGACCCTGACCATGGCCATCCCCTACCGCAACGCCGCCCATCCACAAGGGTTCGCGGTGCATCGGCCGAAGTTCCTCGACTGGCGCGGCGCCAGCGAACCCGATTACGCAGTGCTCGGCGAACAGTTCTTCGCCGGGGTCGAGATGCACGAACTCGGCGACCGGATCTGGCAGGCCAAGCTCGACGACTCGATCTGAGCGTCGCGATCGGCCGTCCCAGGATTGACCCGCGTCACAGAAGCATCGCCTGCCGGCAGCATCTGCAATAACCGGCGTGGATGATGGCGGGTCGCTCCGACCCACCGCCACAGCCGTCGCACCATGCAGCCGGGAACCATGCACCGATGACCGATCCGCAACGCCGCCGTTTCCTGGTCGGCCTCGCCGTGGGCGGCGCCGCCACCGTGGCCGGGCCGATCGCGATGTGGCGCTGGACCGGCGGACACGGCCACCGCATGGGCTCGGCCGCCGCGCCGGACCTGCAACTGCTCGCGCCCGAGGCGCGCTTCGTGCAGCCGCTGCGCCTGCCGGGCGCGGAAGGGCTGCTGGCCGAGATCGAACTCAGGCAGCCGTTGCAACTGATCGCGCAGACGACGACGCAGGCGCTGTTCCCCGGCGCGCCGACGCAACTGTGGGCCTACGCCACGCAGATCAATGCGCGCGCCGCGGTCAACCCGCTGCTGCGCGCGCGCCGCGGCGACATCATCGAAGTCGGCCTCGACAACCGCCTCGCCGAAGCCACCACGATCCACTGGCACGGTTTGTCGGTCGACGAAGCCAACGACGGCAGCGGCCTGCATCCGGTCGAACCGGGCGCGCAGCGGCGCTATCGCCTGCGCATCGACAACCGCGCAGGCCTGTACTGGTATCACGCCCATCCGCACGGCCGCACCGGCGTGCAACTGCAACGCGGGCTGGCCGGCCTGCTGTTGATCGAGGACGCCGAGGAGCTCGCGCTGCGCCAACGCCTCGGCATGCGCTGGGGCGAACGCGACCTGCCGTTGATGATCGCCGACAAGCAGGTCGGCGCCGACAACGCGATCGTCTACAAGGACGGCGCCGACGACTGGATCGGCAATCGCGTGCTGGTCAACTGGACGCCCGAGCCGTACCTCGAAGTGATCCCCGCGTGGTATCGCTTCCGCCTGGCCAATGTCGCCAACGCGCGCATGTTGCGCGTGGCCTTCATGCAGGGCGAACGCGCGCTGACGATGCAGTTGATCGGCAACGACGGCGGCCTGCTCGAAAGCGCCTGGCCGGTCGACGACGTGTTCCTCGCGCCGGCCCAGCGCATCGACGTGCTGGTCGATTTCAGCGCGCTCAAGCCCGGCGAGCGGGTAATGCTGCGCAGCCTGGACTACGTGGCGATGGAGAACGAGGACGAATCGGGCGCGTTCCTGCCCGATCCGATGGCCGACCATCCCGGCGCGGCCGCGATGGGCGAGCCGCTCGACCTGATGGAAGTGCGGGTGATCGAGTGCGCGACCGACAAGCGCCCACCCGCGCACCTGCCCGACCTGAGCGCGATCTCGACGATCGGCCCGCTGCCCGACACCACGACTTGGCCGGTGCGCGCGCTGCGCCTGCGCATGGACGAAGAGGGCCGCTGGTTCATCAACGACTGGAATTTCCACCTCAGCGGTCACGAGCCCGCGTTCTCGGTCCGACGCGGCAGCCGCGAGGTCTGGGAAATCCGCAACAGCATGACCAGCATGCCGCACCCGATCCATCTGCACGGGTTTCAGTTCCGGATCCTGTCGCGCGCGATCAGCCCGCCGGACATTCGCGGCCGTCAGGTTGCGGCCGGCGGCTTGAACCCGCAGGACCTGGGCTGGAGCGACACCGTCGTGGTCTGGCCCGGCGAAGTCGTGCGGCTGGCGATCGATTTCTCCCAACCCTTCAGCGGCACCCAGCGCTACATGCTTCATTGCCACAACCTCGAACACGAGGACATGGGAATGATGCTGACCTTCGCGGTGACCGACTGAGCCGTATCGACCGACCTAAGCAACCACCGCCCCACGGAGCCGCCTGCATGCCGCGTTCGACCGTTTCCCGCCTCTGCCTTCTCAGCGCCGCGGTGCTTGCCGTGGCCGCGTGTACGCCCGCATCCAAGGACGTGGGAAACCCCGGGTCGGCGGATGCGCCCGCGCCGCTGACCGCGGCGCAGGTAGCCAGCGACAAGGCCAAGGTCAGCTACATCGTCGGCCTCGATTTCGCCCGCAGCATCGAACCGGTGCGCGGCGAACTCGATACCGAGCTGGTGCTGCGCGCGATCCGCGACGCCCAGGCCGGCCGGCCTTCGCTGTTCGACGAAGCGCAGAGCAAGCGCATCCGCGAAGGCTTCAGCGAATACCTGCGCGGCAAGCACGATGCCCAGACCAAGGCGCTGGCGGCGCGCAATCTTGAAACCGGCGAGGCCTTTCTCAAGCGCAACGCGCAGGCGCAGGGCGTGACCACCACCGCCTCGGGGCTGCAATATCAGGTGATGCGCGCGGGCAAGGGCGCGCATCCGAAAGCCAGCGACACGGTGCGGGTGAATTACATCGGCCGCCTGCTCGACGGCAGCAAGTTCGAAAGCACCTACGACACCGATCATCCGGCCGAATTCGTGCTCGCGCAGGTGATGCCGGGCTGGACCGAGGGCGTGCAGCTGATGACGCCGGGCAGCCAGTACCGGTTCTGGATTCCGGCCAAGCTCGCTTATGGCGAACGCGGCATGGCCGGGCAGATCGAACCCAATTCGGTGCTGGTGTTCGAGATCGAGTTGCTGGAGATCGCGGGTGAGGGTGCGCCGGTGCATGACGAGTGAGGCGATGTGGGTTCGCGGTGATCTGAGCGAAGAGCGTCGGGGCTGATGCCCCTCCCACAAAAGACCTCGGGACTGAAGTCCATCCCACAAAGAGCCTCGCGGCCGCGCTGGCGAATTGAGCTTGATCGGCTCAAGTGATCGTCTACGGCTTTTGTTTATCGCCAGGTTCGCGATGACATCGATAACTCGCGTCAGCGCACTACCGCCGAAGCGGATACGGCCTGCGTGAAGCAAGCCAGAAAAGACGCAAAAACAAACGAGCGAAGACGCAAGATTTTCGTGGGTGGGGCTTCAGCCCCGACGCTCTTCGTTCAGATCGCCGGGCCAGTCCCGCAACCGCCCGTCGCCCAAGCGCTCAACTTGTGACCACGACCTCAGCCACCCCCGCATCGGGCGCGAAGTCCGTCGCAATCGTGTAGCAGTTTTCCGGCCAAACTCCGCAGCCAACGCGGCTCGTATCGTCGCGTCCACCCGCCACTCCCCGTCTTCGGAGACAGCCAGTGAATTCCAAGCTCGCCCACGGCGCCCTCGCCACCGTGCTCATCGGCGCCGCGTTCGCGCCCGCGCAGGCCGCCCAGCGCACGCTGCAACTGTCCGAGGACGACACCCTCAGCAAGCCGATCAGCGCCAGCGCATCGACCTTGCGCGGTACGCCGCTGGCCAAGAGCGCGCTGTCGCAGGCGGTGTCCAACCGCGTATGCGAAACCGGCGCCAAGTGGCTGCGCGTGGGCTTCAAGCAACTCAAGCTGTCGGGCTACGACTCGCTGGTGCTCAGCAGCAGCGGCGGCGACCGCCTGGTGCTGGAGGGCAAGCAGTGGAACGACCGCAGCTTCACCACCCGCGCCTTGCGCGGCGAGTGCGTCGACATCCAGCCCTATTTCAGCCAACCCGACAGCGGCTTCCAGCTCGACCGCTACGAATACAGCGCGGTGCCGTTGAACCTGGCCACCGTGGTCGTGGCCGGCGCCGGCGACATCTGCGACACCAGCGGCAGCGCCTGTCAGGGCACCTCGGACCTGATCGTGTCGATCAACCCGACCGCGGTGTTCACCGCCGGCGACAACGCCTACAACAGCGGCACGCTGAGCGAGTACAACAACCGCTATGCGCCGACCTGGGGCCGTTTCAAGGCGCTGACCAGTCCGACCCCGGGCAATCACGAATACGGCACCTCCGGCGCCAGCGGCTACTTCGACTACTTCAACGGCGTCGGCAACCAGACCGGCCCCGCCGGCGATCGCAGCAAGGGTTATTACAGCTGGGACGTGGGCGACTGGCACTTCGTCGCGCTCAACACCATGTCCGGCGGCACCGTCGCCAGCGCGCAGATCAATTGGCTCAAGAGCGATCTGGCCGCGACCACCAAGCCGTGCATCGCCGCGTACTTCCATCACCCGCTGGTCAGCCGCGGCAACTACAGCGGCTACAGCCAGGTCAAGCCGATCTGGGACGCGCTGTACGCGGTCAAGGCCGATCTGGTCCTGGTCGGGCACGATCACAACTACCAGCGCTACGGCAAGATGAATCCCAATCAGGCCGCCGCCAGCGACGGCATCCGCCAGATCCTCGTGGGCACCGGCGGGCGCGCGTTCTACGGCCTCAGCGGCAGCCATCCGCTGCTCGAAGCCAGCAATGCCAGCACCCATGGCGTGCTCAAGCTGACCTTGACCGCGAACGGCTACACCGGCGATTTCGTGCCGCGCGCCGGCAGCAGCTACACCGATCATTTCACCGGCACCTGCAACGATGCCGGCACGCCGCCCGGGCAGTCGCTGACCCTCAACGCGACCCGCGACGTCACCGTCAAGTCCGGCGGCACCCGGGTCAACACCTCGGTGCTGTACGCCGACGGCAGCGACGGTGGCCAGGTGCTGCGCGGCCTGATGGGCTGGGACGTGTCGAGCGCGAACGGTCTGAACCTGACCGGCGCGCAGGTGAAGCTGCAGGTCAGCGACCGGTCCACCGGCGCCTACGATCTGTATCAGGTCGCCAGCGCCTGGAGCGAAAGCAACGCGACCTATGCCGGCGCCACGCTCGGCAGCAAGCTCGGTTCGGTGACGCCGAACGCGACCGGGGAGCAGTACATCACCCTCAACGCGACCGGCCTGCAACTGGTCAAGAACTGGGCGAACGGCAGCGTGGCCAACAACGGCGTGATCCTGGTGCCGGCGTCGGGCGTCACCGACGGCGTCGACTGGTCCTCGCGCGAAGGCGCGAATGCGCCGCAGCTGGTGCTCAGCTACACGCCTTGATCGCGATGGGTCGATCGAACATCGGGCGCGCGATCGCGCGTCCGGTGTTCGCCGCTGTCAGCCGCCGCCACTGGAACCTCGCACCTGCGCGACACCTCCGGGGATGAGACGCGGCGCGAACGCGCGAGGTTCCAGTGGCGGCGACTGACGATCGTGCGCGGCGGCCTCGCATCGATCGCGATGGCTGTTTCGCCGTAGTCAGCCCGCTGCGATCAGCTGTTCACCTGCAACGCAGGCCGTGCATTCGCGCCCACGCCGATCATCAACTTGACCGATTCCTTGATCCGCTCGGCGCCGCCCAACTTGACCGCGGCGATCAGGCGTTCGCCGATCGTGCGGCTTTCGTCGGCGGTGCTCGCATGCGCGCCGAGAATCGCCAGGCCTTTCTCGGTCAGCCGATAACGCAGCGCCAGATGCACGAACGGCACGCCGTTCAAGGACTCTTTCACGCAGGCGGTGCTGCGCAGATATCCCTCGTCCATCAACCACTCGAAGGTAGCGCCGCAGGCGAGCACCGCCGCGGCCATGGCTTCGCGATTGCTGGGGTCCACGCCGGGCATATGCCGCGCGGATTCTTCGGCGTTGAAGCGGGCTACGACGGGATGCTGTTCGAGCGCGGCCGCACAGATGCGTGCGGTGGCTATGCTGAAAACTTCAATGTTCTTCATTAATGACGCCCCCTGACGTCCTTGCTATTTACGAGGGGCATACGTAAAAACGGCGTGATGAAAAATGTTGTAAGAAATTGAAAAGTAAAGAGTATTTATTGATTAGGGTCTCGTTGAATCTGTGATGCGCGCATGGAGAACCATGACAAACTGACCCGGCGCGGCAGTTGCGGTCGGTGTGCGGCAAGCGGGCGGGAAACGTCGATCAGGTAGATGAACGACGCGTGGGCCGGATGTGACTCTAAATCGCTCGATTCCGGCGGCAGCCAATTTCTTGGTTGAGCCGATCGCATGCTGCTTCAGCTCGTTACGCATCGCGCGCAGCCGTGCCTGCCACCCATTCAAGCATCGACAAGGACGCGACATGAGCACCGACAACATCTTCGACGCCGCGCGCGCGGGCGACATCGAAACCGTCCGCGCCTGCCTCGAGGCCGGCGCCGATCCGGCCGCGCTCAGCGACTACGGTTTCACCGCATTACAAACCGCGGCGATGGGCGCGAACACCGCGCCGGTCGAGCGCAACCTCGCGGTGCTGCGCGTGTTGCTAGCCGCCGGCAGTCCGTTGGAATACGCGGGCAAAAGCGGTCGCACCGCCTTGTACCTCGCCGCCGAATTCGCGCCCACGACCGATGCGGTGCAACTGCTGATCGATGCCGGCGCCCAGGCCGACATCAGCGACGGCCACGGCAACCACATCCTGGTCAACGCGATGATGGACGAGGTGGTCGAACTGCTGTCGCGCGTGACCGGCAAGCCGATTCCCGAGCCGCCGCCGCCGGAACCCGAACCGGTCAAGATGACGCCGGCGCAATGGCGCGCGGCGAAACTGCGGATCGATGCGGTGTTCGCCACCCTCGCTCAGGCCGGCGTGGTCGCGCTGCACGACGCCGGCTACACCCAGTCGGATGGATTTTCCGACGCCAGCGAAGCCTTTCTCGACCGCGGCGGCGAGGCCGCCGGCCTGCACGGCGTGTGCTTCTACACCCGCCAGGATCTGAACGCCGCCAAGCGCAGCAGTCGCTTGTCGCTGGCGTTCTGGGGCGCGCCGGAAGGCGCCGACGCCGACATGCTGCGGGTCGGCGGGATCATCGTCGAAGCCTTTCGCGACGCGGGCTTGGAGGTGCAATGGAACCAGACGGCCTCGCGGCGGCCGGAGCTCGACCTGCGTACCTGAGCGCGCGTCGATGCGCCGGTGAAGCGCCTGGCTGAACCGCAATTCACGTACCCTCGTGTTATCTTGCGCGCAGAAGGGGAGTAGCTCCCGACTGCCGCATCGTCATTACGGGCCCACAGCCCCGGTGCGCAGGCATCCATCACCGACCATCGTCGGCCGGATGCGAGCAAGACCTTCGCCGACAGCGGCGAAGGCACGTCTTCCAGATCTCGACGGACGACGCTTCGTGCCCTGCGGCTACGAAGCGCCTTTAATCATCCGGGAGAGTCATATGGAAACCATCGGTAGTCCGATGCTGTGGGGCGCTTTCGCCGCCTTCGTCGTCGTCGCGCTGCTCGTCGATCTGGTGCTGATGCGCCACGGCGGGCCGCACAAAGTCACCTTCAAGGAAGCCGCGTGGTGGAGCGTGGGCTGGATCGCGCTCGCGCTGCTGTTCAACGCCGGCCTGTGGTGGTGGCTGCGCGAGCAATCGGGCGCCGAGATCGGCAACCGCATCGGCCTGGAATTCCTGACCGGTTACCTGGTCGAGAAATCGCTCGCGGTCGACAACATCTTCGTGTTCCTGATGCTGTTCTCGTACTTCGCCGTGCCCGAGGAACAGCGCCAGCGCGTGCTGGTGATCGGCGTGCTCGGCGCGATCGTGCTGCGCGCGATCCTGATCTTCGCCGGCGCGCTGCTGCTGGCCAAGTTCCACTGGATCTTGTACGTGTTCGGCGCGTTCCTGGTCTTCACCGGCATCAAGATGCTGATGGCCGCGGGCAAATCGCCGGATCTGGACAACAACCCGGTGCTCAAGTGGATGCGTGGGCATCTGCGCCTGACCGACGACTACCACGACAGCAAGCTGTCGATCCTGCGCGACGGCAAGCGCTGGTACACGCCGCTGTTCGCGGTGATCGTGCTGATCGGCGTGACCGACGTGATCTTCGCGGTCGACTCGATCCCGGCGATCTTCGCCATCACCGAAGACCCCTTCATCGTGCTGACCTCGAACGTGTTCGCCGTGCTCGGCCTGCGCGCGATGTTCTTCCTGCTGCAGGGCATGGCCGACCGCTTCCACCTGCTGCCGTACGGCCTGGCGCTGGTGCTGGTGTTCATCGGCGGCAAGATGCTGTTGATCGATGTGTACAAGATCCCGGTGCTGATCTCGCTGATCGGCGTCGCCGCGATCATCGGCGGCTCGGTGGTGTTGAGCCTGATGCGTCCGGCCGCGGCCAAGCCCGGCGACGGTCAGGGCTCCAGCGCGGTCTGACCGCGCGGCGGTAATGCGATTGCGCCCAATCGCGATCGAGGCACATGGCGCGGCGCGGCATCGATGGTTACATTGATGCCGCGCTGTCGCTTTGCGCCCCTTTCGCCGGTGTCAGGACATGGCCAGAACCGCTAGTTCGAAAGCGACCAATCCGGTGGCTAAGAAGCCATCCACGCTCGAGCGAGCGACCGTGAAGAAAGCGGCGGTCGTGAAGGTTCCGGCGAAGAAAGCGGCCGCGAAGAAAGTCGCGGTGAAGAAAGCCGGGCCTGCCAAGACGGCGCCGATCAAGAACGCACCGAAGCAAGCCATCGCGGCGAAGTCAGCGGCAAGTGCGCCCGCTGCCGCGAAGAAATCGGCCACAGTCAAAGCAAAATCCAATGCTTCGGCACCCCGAGGCAAGACCCAGACGGCCACGCCCGCGCCCGCCCTGGCGACCCGTCTCGACGACGCCCTGCATCAACTCAGAATGTCGTCCAGCCAGGCCTATCGCGACGGCCTGGCGCGTTACGCGATTCCCAGTGAGCGCGCCTTCGGCGTACCGATGGGTTCGATCCAGGCGCTGGCCAAGCGCCTGGGCCGCGATCACGAACTCGCGGCCGCGTTGTGGGACAGCGCCTGGTACGAAGCGCGCCTGCTGGCGTCCTACCTCGACGACCCGGCCTGGGTCACGCCCGCGCAGATGGATCGCTGGTCGCGCGATTTCGACAACTGGGCGGTCTGCGACACCATCTGCTTCGCCCTGTTCGACCGCAGCCCGCACGCCTGGCGCAAGATCGAGCAATGGGCGCCGCGCCGCGACGAATACGTCAGGCGCGCCGCGTTCGCGCTGCTCGCCAGTAAGACCGTGCACGACAAGCAAGCCGAGGACGCTTTGTTCCTGCACGGCCTGGAGCTGATCGAGACCCATGCCGACGACGAACGCAACTTCGTCAAGAAAGCCGTCAACTGGGCACTGCGTTCGATCGGCAAGCGCAACGCCGTCCTGCATGCCGCCGCGCACGAAACCGCGACCAGGCTGGCCGCGCGCAAGGAATCCGCGCCGCGCTGGATCGGCAAGGATGCGCTGCGCGAGCTCAACAGTGCTTCGGTGATGGGGCGGTTGGCGAAGCGGGCGCGTTGATCGATGCGCAAGCGATGCGAAAAACGCTAAGAAAAAAGCCGCACGTCCAAGCGTGCGGCTTTGCGTGCTGAGATCGACATCGCCGCGTCGTACGACCCCGCTGGAGACAGAGCGTCGGTTTACCAGACGTAGCCGAACTGGGCCTGCGGCGTGTATTGCAGCTCATACTGCGCCGCCCAGCCTTCCCCGAGTTGCGTCGTCGACAGGTGGACCTGACGGGTCGGGTGATAGAACAGATACAGCGGGCGCATGCCTTGAACGGCGTTGGCCTCGATGTAGCCGAGTAAGCCCTCCTGGTTCTGACCGTTGCAGTCGGCAGCCGTCCACAGGAAGTGATCAGCCCGTCCGATCGCCACGCAGCGGTACAGCGGCACGGCGCCCGCCGATGCAGCGCTTTTGATCCGGAAGCGGGTGGTCTCGCCTTCCAATACATAACCAGTGCCGTCGTACTCATGCGGATCGGTGCTGTAGGCGCGGTCGTTGCCCAGGGCCCAGCGATACACCTGCTTGGTCGCCAGGGCCGAAACGGTGCCGTTGCCGACTTGATACTGACCGGATTTCGCCAGCAACGCCGATGGATCGACACTACCTCCGCGGACCGCATGGACGTAAAGCGGTATCGCGCTCGCCGCCGCAACCGCCGACGCCGGCAAGGTCGCCTGGAAGCGGTGCGCCGTGCCCGCGGTCGTCGCGCACACCTGATTTTCGCTGGACAGGTTCGGCAGATTCGCCGTCACCGTCGTCAGCAGGGTTCCGCCACGCTCGTAGGACTGTCCGCCGAACAGTGCGACGGTGACCGGCGTGTTCCAGGCGCGCGCGCAGGCCCAGCCATCGACGATCCAATCGGTCCCCTGCTGGCGGATGTCGTCGACATAACCCATCAGCGGATAGGTCTGACGCGCGACCAGCTTGAGATTCCTGACGCTCAAACCCAGATGCGCGTAAGTGTCCGAACCCGTGGGTACATAAGCCTCCGGATTGAACACCAGGGTCGAGACGTAATAGTCCTCGGGGCGATACGACAGCAGCGGTTTGTTGTTGGCGTTGAGGAATTCGTTGGACTTCTTGAGCACTTCGCGAAAGCCCGCGGCGTTCATGGTCAGCTTGTACGGGTAGTAGTCCGGCGAAACGCTCTGTCGCATCGACGTCGTGGTCTGATCCGACAGGTTCAACGTGGGGACGTGACCCAGCGGCAGATTGACGATGAGGCAGCCCGAATCGGGATCGTTCATGACCTTGAACTCGGCCTGGTCGATCCGCGGATCGAACGCGGCGGCGCCGAGGCAGATGGTGCGCTGGTGACCGCTGGTGGCCTCGTTGATAAGCAGGTAGCCCAGGACGTTGAGCTGTCCCTTGTTCACCGTGTCGCGGTCGGCGGTCTTCACCTTGAGATCGAACGACAGCTCGATTTCGTCCTGGTAGGAATGACGAAACGGGTAGTGCCATTGGCTGAAGTCGTACTGCAGGACCGAGGTGGCCTTGCAGAATTCGTTGTGGATCGGGAAATCCGGCGAATGGATGTTCATGCCGATTTCGCCGCCCTTGACCTGAAAGCCGCTGGAGCCCGGCCAGGACGCGTCGGTGGCGGTCTGGTGCGACGCGTAAGGCGCATCGACTTGCAGACCGGTCCATGGCGCGAAGTGAGTCGGAGACGATGCGGCATGCAGACGCGCAGCTTCGTCGTCGGCCCACAGCACCATGTTCATCTGATCCTGCGGGATCGAAGCCACTTTTCGGCCGCCGGCCATTTCGTAATACGACAACTGCCCGGTCACCGAAGGGCCGTTGCAGGGACCGGTCTTGTCGTGCGTGCCGATGTACAGGTTCGAATTGACCGAACTCAGGATCGGTTGCTCGATCAGCGTGGTCTCTCGATAGGACAGGCTGCCGCCGACCAAGCCATCGCAATGGGCGCTGGAACCGTAGCTCAGGGCAGCGCAGCCGGTGAGCGCGAGAACGGCGTAGTGATTCGTGCGGATCATGGGACTTCCTTATCGCATTGAGATCGACGACGGCGAGGGCCGTATTGTCCCATGCTGCCGCCATGCCGTCCGCGTCGCTGCGACGCACTCAACGGGCATGCGGGTCCAGTCGCGACAGCTTTGGTGGGGAAAGAGTGCCAACTACAACGGCTGAAATCAGGTGGAAGGCAAATCGCTCGCGATCCTCGTTCGAGGATATGCGGCCTTTCGCCATGAGCCTGCGGTCGTGCCAATCGATTCTCGCCATGCAGGCGTATCGCGAGCAGTTGATGGCGATAGTCATGAGGAGACGTTCCGCGGGTCGGCCAGGATGCTGCTGGACTGTCCGCATATCGCGGCGGAGCGGCGAGGCTCGGCAACCCGTTATCGCCGCCGTTGCGTTCACAGGCCTTGTCTCGGAATCGTACCCGCATACTCGCATCCCTCGTCGTCGCCAACCCGAGTCCCACCAGCCTGAACCATGCGATGGCGTAGACGGCGCGCGATGTATTGGCCGAACACGGCTATCGAATCGCCTTCCAAGACCTATACGCCGAGCAATTCAACCCGGTGCAACCCACCGGCGAAAGCGGCAATGTCGGTTCGAGCGATCCGCTGGTCGAACGGCATTGCGGGGAGCTTGCGCGCGCCGATCTGATCGCGATCTTTCATCCGAACTGGTGGGGCCAGCCGCCGGCGATTCTTAAGGGCTGGATCGATCGGGTGTTCCGGCTGGATACGGCTTATGCGTATCCGCCCGGCGTGTCTTACGAGGGCGTGCCGGTGGGGCTGCTGAAGGCGCGACATGCGCTGGTGTTCAATACGTCAAACACGCCGATCGACCGCGAAATGGCGGCGTTCGGCGATCCGCTCGAGGCGATCTGGGCGCGCTGCGTATCCGGGCTGTGCGGCGTGGACAGCGTGATCCGGCGTATTTACGGCCCAGTGTCGGGCAGCGACGCGGCACAGCGCGCGCGGTGGCTGGACGAGGTCGGGGCGATCGTGGCCGCGGCGGCCCGGCGTGAGGTGACGTAACGGCAAGCCGCTTTGATCGCCGACGCGGTGCAGTTTCTATCCGGTGTATCGGGTGCGCCTTTGCATCGATGCGGCGCCGCGCGCCGCACCCGTATCAGGATTGCCGCGCCTGCTCAGCCGCCGGCTTTCGGCTCGCCCGGCTCCGCCAGCACGTCGTCCTTGAACAAGGCCACATGCGGTTTGCCGTCCACGCCGATCCAGCCGCGGTACATGCCCTCGGTGTTGAACGGCAGGGCGAAACGGCCGTCGGCGCCGAGCACGATCGCGCCGCCGTCGCCGCCGGCTTTCGGGATGTCGCGGTTGATCACGCCTTCGCCGGCTTCGCGCGGGCTCTGGCCGGCGTATTGCATGCGCGCGCAGATCTCGTGCGCGGCGACCGCGCGGATGTAGAACTCGCCCCAGCCGGTGCCGGACACCGCGCAATGGGTGCTGGCGTAAGTGCCGGCGCCGATGATCGGCGCGTCGCCGACGCGGCCGTAACGCTTGTTGGTCATGCCGCCGGTCGAGGTGCCGGCGGCGAGATGGCCTTGCGCGTCGAGCGCGACCGCGCCGACGGTGCCGAAGTGCTTTGCGGTTTCCAAGTTGGCGTGGGCCTGGCCGGCGGCGTCTTCCTTGAGCGCCTGCTGCAATTGCTGCCAGCGTTTTTCGGTGCGGAAATACGATGGGTCGACCAGGGTGATGTCGTTGTCCTTGGCGAAGGCTTCCGCGCCGTCGCCGACCATCATCACGTGCTTGGATTTTTCCATCACCGCGCGCGCGAGCAGGATCGGGTTCTTGACCCGATGCACGCCCGCGACCGAACCGGCGCGCAGGCCGGCGCCGTCCATCACCGCCGCATCAAGTTCGTTCTTGCCGTCGTGGGTGAACACCGCGCCGCGGCCGGCGTTGAACATCGGTGCGTCCTCGAGCACGGTGATCGCGGCGGTGACGGCGTCGATCGCCGGCTTGCCCGCGGCCAGTTGCTTGTGCCCGGCGCGTAGCGCCTGTTCGAGCGCGGCGCGCGCGTCTTTTTCGTCCTGCGCGCTCATGCCAGCTCGGACCACGCCGGCGCCGCCGTGGATCACCAGCACCGGTTGCGTTTTCGACGCGGTGGCGGCGGCTGCAGGTTCCGCGGCCTGGACGACGGCGGCCGAGGCCATCAATGCGACCAGACAGGCATGACGCAAGGCGTAGTTCATTCTCGGCTCCAGATCGGTGGCGTGCGGTGGGTCGGCATCAGGCCGCGGGTTCGCGGCGGATCAGCTGCCCGGATTCGACATCATAAAGCTCGCGGAACGCAGGCTGCTCGACCTTGAAATCGCGCAGGCGCAGGCGGCTGCCGGTGCCCAGGCCGATCACCGGCACCTCACGGATGCTCAGCGGCTGGCCCGGCGCATACACCTGCGCCGACTGGCGCGGCCGCACCAGCCATACATGCCCGCCGTTACCGCTGAACAC
This sequence comes from Lysobacter sp. Soil_N_51, assembly GCF_057655755.1. Classification (NCBI taxonomy): domain Bacteria; kingdom Pseudomonadati; phylum Pseudomonadota; class Gammaproteobacteria; order Lysobacterales; family Lysobacteraceae; genus Lysobacter; species Lysobacter sp. Soil_N_51. Next base: position 234,059 of record NZ_JBDGLR010000008.1, read on the forward strand.
CGTGCCGTGGCCGCGCGCATCGATGCACAGCGCGGTGTACTCGTCCACGCCCAGGCCGACCAGATCGTCGCGCGCGTGTTCGTTCGACAGGCGCGCGACGAATGCGATCAATCGCCCGAGCCGTTCGCGCTTGCCGAAGTGGCTGTCGGTGATGACGCGCTGCAGGTACGGCATGTGCAGGAAATCGTCGACCAAGGTCAGTTGCGGTCCGGTGGGATCGTGCAAGGCTTCTTGTGAGACCAGACTGCCGCCGTCCATCGCGCCGTAGGAATAGCCGCCGAGGATCGCCAGGCCGGCGCTGGTGCCGCCGATCGGCTTGCCGGCGCGCACGTGCGCATCGAGCGCGCGCGCGAGCGGCGTGCCTTTCCAGAAGCGCACGTACTTGGACTGATCGCCGCCGGCGAGGAAGATGCCGTCGGCCTCGCGCACGATCGCCAGCACTTGCGGATCGCTGGCGGCGCGGCGGTCGTCGAACACCACGGTCTGCGCGGCGGTGATGCCGCCGATGTCGTGGAAGAATTCGTTCTGCGCCTCGACCGAGCCGGAGGCGCGCAGGATCACGATGCGGCCGTGGCCGGCGCGCTGGATCATCCATTCGAACGCTCCGCGCGGCCAGTCGCCGCCGCCGACCAGCATCATCCCGGCTTGGGTCGGGGTCGGTCGCGGCGCGGACAAGTCGCCGATCTGGTAGTAGCGGTAGCCTTCGCGCTGCGTGGTTTCAGTGGTTGGCGCGGGTGTTGTGTCCTGCGCACATACGGTCGAGCCGGTGCCGGCGAGCAATGCGAACAACAGCGCCTTCGCCATCACATGTTTCAACACGGCATGCCGCAAGTGCAGTCGCGCCGATCGCACGATCGCCGTCGGTATCGTCGGCGAGGTCTTGGGTCCTTTCGACGAACTGTGCATCGCTCGGCCTCGGCAGGGATCGATGTTGATGACGAACCAGGCCGCAGCATCCCCCATCGCTTGGCTCGGCGTCGTCGCGATCGCGCCCGGCGTGGTCACGCGGCCGGCGGTCGGCTAATGTCGGCGCAATGGACACCGCTCTCGACGCCTGGTTCGCCGACGAAATCCTGGTGCATGAAGCTGCGCTGGTGCATTACCTGCGCCGGGTCTGGGCGCATATCGACGATGTCCACGACGTGCGCCAGGAGATCTACGTGCGTGTCTACGAGGCCGCCGCACGGGCGCGGCCGCACCAGCCCAAGTCGTTCCTGTTCGCGACCGCGCGTCACCTGATGACCGACCGGCTGCGCCGCGGCCGGGTGGTGTCGATCGAGCCGGTGGGTGATTTCGAGTCCTTGAACGTCTTGGTAGATGAGGTGACGCCCGAACGCCGGCTCGGCGCGCGGCAGAACCTCAGACGCCTGGCCGACGCCTTCGACCTGCTGCCCGACCGTTGCCGGGAAGTGGTGTGGCTGCGCCGGGTCGAGGAGCTGCCGCAGAAGGAGGTCGCCGCGCGCATGGGCATCACCGAGAAGACCGTGGAAAAACAGGTCGCCAAGGGGATGCGTCTGCTGGCGGAGCACTACTACGGCGCAACGCAGGCGTCCGCCGACGCTGCGCAGGACGCCGACAGGAATCGCGAACATGGCAGGAAGCAGACAGATTGAACGCGACGCCGCCGCCTGGCTTGCCAGGCGCGACGGCGGCGACTGGTCGCCCGGCGATCAGATGGAATTCGATGCCTGGATCGCGCAGTCGACCGCGCACCGGGTCGCGTGGCTGCGCTTGCAGGCGGCGTGGAATCAGAGCGACCGGCTGAAGGCCTTGGCCGCGGGCGTGCCGGCGGGCGAGATACCGGCGCGCGGCGCCTGGTCGGCTTCGCCGTACGCGCCGCGCGGTGAGGCGCAGGCAAGTCGTCAGCTTGGTCAAGCCATGGCGGAGCAGCTCGATCACGATGAGGACGCGAGCGCTGTCGCCACACAGAAATCTACCGCGGCGCATATGACGGCGATCGGGCCCGCGTCGCCAATCGGGCTGAAGTTCACACCGCGCGCTGCACCGCGCCGTGCGCGCACCGCGCGTTACGCGGCGGTGGCCGCGATCGCGGTGATAGCGGTGTCGTTGCTGTGGGGCTGGCAGCGCTACGGCGTGGTCGAACATCGCTCCTACCGCACTGCGATGGGTGCGCTCGATACGATCGGCCTCGCCGACGGTTCGCGCGCCACCCTCAGCAGCGACAGCCGCATCGAGGTGGCGCTGTCGCGCGCGCAGCGGCATGTGGCGCTGGAACACGGCGAAGCCTTCTTCGACGTCGCCAAGGACCCGGGCCGGCCGTTCGCGGTCGACGCCGGCGCGCGCCGGGTGATCGCGGTCGGCACGCGCTTCTCGGTGCGTCGCGACGGCCCCGACCTGCGCGTGGTGGTGACCGAAGGCACGGTGCGGCTCGAATCCGAACCGGTCGACGGCCGCGCGCAGCCGACCACGTTGTTGCCGGCCGGCAGCATCGCCCTGGCCGGCGCCAACGGGGTGCTGGTGCGCAGCGGGTCGATCGAAGACGCCGAGCGTTACGTCGACTGGCGCAACGGCTATCTGGTGTTCCGCGACACCGCGTTGAGCGCGGCGGTGGCTGAGTTCAACCGCTACAACACCCGTCGCCTGGTGATCGGCGATGCCGCGGTGGGCGAGCTGCGGGTCGGCGGCAACTTCCGCTGGTCCAATGCCGAGGTGTTCGTCGGCCTGCTCGAACAGGCCATGCCGGTGCGCGCCGAGCGCCTGCCGGACCGGATCGTGCTGCACAGCCGCTGAGGTCGTCCGACTTCGCATGCACCGCGCCAGGGCGCGTGTATTCGCGGCATGCGGGATTTTTCCAACTCGTTCGTCTGATAACACAACGGCGCCGCATGCGCGCCGATGGGGAGGGGAACCCGATGGTGCGTCGTCTGCGCGTGTTGCTGTTGAGTCTGGCCTGTACCGCCGCGCTGTCGGCGCAGGCGCAAGTCGCCGCGGGGGCGGTCGACATTCCGGCCGGCGATCTGGTCGCGGCGCTGGATGCGCTGGCGCGGCAATCGGGCGTGCAATTCGTCTACCGAGCCGATCAGCTCAAGGGTTTGCGCACCGCGGGCGTGCGCGGCGCGATGCCGGCCCCCGATGCGCTCGACCGGTTGCTGCGCGGCAGCGGTTACGTCGCGCGCCGCGATGTGTCGGGGGCGATGGTGATCGTGCAGGCGCCGCCGCCGAAGCCCGCGCCACGCACGCCGCCGGCGAGCGGCGGCGCCTCGGTCGAACCGACTTCGGTGACTGAACTGGAAAGCATCCAGGTCACCGGTTCGCGCATTCCGCGCGCGCAGATCGAAGGCCCGGCGCCGATCACGGTGATGACCGCGCAGGAGATCAAGGCCAACGGTTTCACCAGCGTGCCCGATGTGCTGCGCGCGATGACCCAGAACGGCGGCGAGACCCAGAGCCAGCAATCGGCCAGCGGCGCGGACTTCTCGCCCGGCGCGCAGCAGGTCGACCTGCGCGGGCTCGGTCCTAACCACACCCTGGTGCTGGTCAACGGCCGCCGCATCGCCGACTTTCCGATGCCGTTCAAGGGCCGCAGCAATTTCACCGACATCTCCAACATCCCGCTGGGCATGGTCGAACGGATCGAGATCCTGACCGGCAGCGCCTCGGCGATCTACGGCTCGGACGCGATCTCCGGCGTGGTCAACTTCATCCTCAAGAAGCAGGCCGACGGCACCACCGTGGATTTCCGCATGGGCGACAGCACCCGCGGCGGCGGCGAGTCGTTCAACCTCAGCGTGTCCAGCGGCTACAGCAACGAACGTTTCAGCGCGATCTACGGCTTCGAACTGCAAGCGCAGAACCCGTTGTGGGCCTACGAGCGCGCGCGTCAGGATTCGACCAAGGACGCGCGGACCGAATCCACGCGCGCGGCGCGGCGCGCGTTCCTGCGCACCAACTTCGACGACGAATACCTCGATCCTGGCGCGGCCTGCGCCGGCCTGGCGCAACTCAATGGCGGCACTACCTATCGCGCTTCGCGCCCGGGCTGGGGCGCCGACGGCGAGGACGGCTATTACTGCGGCAGCGACGAATCGATCGGCTACGGCACCATGATCAGCGAGCGCAAAGGCGTCAACGCGTTCGCCTCGCTGGGCTATCGCTTCGACAACGGCAGCGAGTGGTTCGCCGATCTGCAGATGGGTTACCACGAGCTATCGATGTTCCGCGACGTGGGCAACTGGAGCTATCAGGCGCCCGACGGCAACGAGGACGGCTATTTCTTCAATCAGGCCAGCGATCAGGTCGAGTACTGGCAGCGCCAGTTTTCGCCCGAGGAAATGGGCGGTCTGGACGCCGGCACGATCCGCAATCGGCAGAAGACACTGAGTCTGACCACCGGCTTCAAGGGCCGCTGGGGCGAGCACTGGGATTGGGAAGCGGCGCTGAGCCATTCGCAGTACCAGTCCACGATCAGCTGGCCGCAGATCGTCGCGTCCAAGGCCAACGATCTGTTCCTCGGCCCGCAACTGGGCACCGACGACGACGGCCTGCCGATCTTCAACGCCGATCCATCGCGCCTGTATCGCCCGCTGACCCGCGCCGAGTACGACGCGATCGCCGCACGCACCGTGTATCAGCCCAAGTCGCGCACCGACACCGCGTCGCTGACCCTGACCAACACCGAGCTGTTCACCCTGCCGGCCGGCGCGGTCGGTTTCGCCGGCACCTTGGAAGTCGGCAATCAGAGCTACAACCTGCGCCCCGATCCGCTGGCGACGCAGTACTACTACTACAGCTGGCGCGACTCCGACGGCAAGGGCAGCCGCGACCGCTGGGCCGCGGCCGGCGAGCTGCGCCTGCCGCTGTTCGAAAAAATCAACCTCAGCGTCGCCGGCCGTTACGACCAATACCGCTACGGCGGCCACGACATCGACAAGTTCACCTACAGCGCCGGCCTGGAATGGCGCCCGGTCGAATCGCTGCTGCTGCGCGGCTCCTACGGCACCGCGTTCCGCGCGCCGGACCTGCACTACGTGTTTTCCGGCGAAGGCAATCTGGAATCGTTCGGCGCCGACTACTACCGCTGCCGCACCGAGGAGCCCGATTCGGATCTGGGCGATTGCTCGTACTCCGACGAAAACCTGGTGGTGACCCGCCGCGGCAACCGCGAACTCGAACCCGAGACCAGCACCGCGTGGACCGCCGGCCTGGTCTGGTCGCCGATGGCGAACCTGGATGTCTCGATCGACTACTTCAACATCGAACTGCGCCAGCAGGTCCAGGACCTGCGCATCGACGGCGTCCTGCAGGACGAGGCCAACTGCCGGCTGGGCCGGCGTCCGGACGGTAGCGCGGTCGACGCGGGCTCACCGACCTGCGTCGATGCGCTCGCGCGCGTCGGCCGCAACGACGACGGCGAGCTGTACAGCATCTACATCAACCCGATCAACATCGCCCGCGAACGCACCAACGGCATCGATTTCAACGCGCGTTACCGCCTGGAAACGCGCTTCGGCAGCTTCCGCCTCAACGGCAACTACAGCTGGGTGCGCGAACACGAAAGCCAGCAGTACAGCGGCGATCCGGTCGAGGACCAGTTCGCGGTCAACAGCGGGTTCGATATTCCACGCAGCAAGGCCAGCGTCAGCGTGAGCTGGGACAAGGACCGCTGGACAGCGACCTTGCATGGCGAGCGACTGGGCAAGTTGCCGACCTACGATTCCTATGAGCAGTCCTACGATCCCGACGACGGCGGCAGCCCGTGGGTCGGCGCGACCTACCGCTACAACGCCTCGGTGCAGTACCGCTTCACCGACCACGCCCAGTTGTCGCTGGCGGTGACCAACCTGTTCGACAAGCTGCCACCGAAAGACGCGACCTACACCAGCTATCCGTACTACGACGTGTCCTGGTTCGATACGGTCGGCCGTCAGGTGTATCTGCAGTACACCCACAAATTCGGCGGTAGCGCGCTTTAGTTACCCGCTTCCCGCCGCAGGGATGGCGGCGGGAAGCTTTTTCTTGTGGGCAAGAGGGCGGTTGATCCTTGGAGCGAGCGCATCGGAATAGCGACGGCCGATCCGCTACGCGTGAATGCTCTTGCCGATTCCCGATTCCCGATTCCCGACTTCCGACTTCCGACTCATCCCGCCGTGCGCGCGACCACGAAGATCCGCCGGAACTCGAACCAGGTCGTGCCGTCGGCACGCGGCGGATACGCGCGATCGAGCATCGGCGCCAGTTCGTCGCGAAACCGCTGCCAATCGGCGTCGTTCAACGCCGACCGCACCGGCCGCAGCGCGGTGCCGGTGATCCACTCCAGCACTGCGTTCGGCCCCGACAGGCGCTGCACGTACGTGGTCTCCCACGCATCGACCAGGCAGTCCTCGCTGGCCAGCAATTCGGCGTACTGCCGCGGCATGTCGACGGTATCGTCATCGCGCAAACCGACATCGGCCAGCTGCGGCGCCCAGGCCGCGCTCGCCGCGAGTTCGCGGGTGAGCGCATGCGACGGCGCGTCGAAATTGCCCGGCACTTGAATCGCGATCCAGGCGCCCGGAGGCAGCTCGCGCGCCCAGCGCCGCAGCAGCTGCCGATGCTCCGGCACCCATTGCAGCACGGCGTTGGAAATCAACACGTCGGTATCGGGTTGCGGCGTCCATTCGCGCACGTCGAGCAACCGCGCGTCGATGCCCGCCGCGCGCGCCGCCGCGACCATCTCCGGCGAGTTGTCGCTGGCTTCCAGCGTCGCCTGCGGCCAGCGCTGCGCGAGCGCGCGAGTGAGGTTGCCGGGCCCGCAGCCCAGATCGACCACCCGGCGCGGATGTTCGGCGCCGATGCGTCCGACCAGATCGAAGAACGGCCGGCTGCGGAGGTCGGCGAAGTCGAGGTATTTCTTGGGGTCCCACATGGCATCGTCCGGTCGTCGCGTCGGCGATCACTATAAAGACCGGCTCTGAAGACCGCGCGACGGCAAACGCCAGACGACGCACATCGACGGGCGGTCGCGCCATCGGGTGCGTGGTCGGAGAGATCGCCGATCGGTCATGGACGCTGGTTCGTTGCTTACTCCAACGGCACGGGCTTCACCGCGCCGGCGTCGTGGCATTGAGCGATCGAGTAATCCGCCCGCGGCCGCCATGGAGGCGGCCGCGGGCATCGGTCACACTGGTGGCAAGCGGCGCGCTGCGTGCGTTCGAGCGGCGGCGCCCCACCCGCGGAGACCCGGCATGACGACGATCGGTTTCATCGGCCTGGGCGTAATGGGCCAGCCCATGGCGCTCAATCTTGCCCGCGCCGGCATGGCGCCGGTGGTGTGGAACCGGTCCGCCGCCGCGTTGGCGGTGTTGGCCGAGGCCGGCGCGCGCGTGGCGGACAGTCCGACGCAGGTGTTCGAACAAGCGCGGGTGGTGATCGTGATGCTCGCCGACGAGGCCGCGATCGATGCGGTGCTCGGCCGCGGAACGCCGCGGTTCGCGACCCATCTGCGCGATCGCATCCTCGTCCACATGGGCACCACCTCGGCCGAGTATTCGCGGGCGCTGCAAGCCGATATTCGCGCGGCCGGCGGTGGCTATGTCGAAGCGCCGGTGTCGGGGTCGCGGCTGCCGGCCGAGGCCGGTCAACTGGTGGCGATGCTCGCCGGCGAGGAAGCCACGGTGCAACGGGTGCGGCCGTTGCTCGCGCCGATGTGCAGCCAGAGTTTCGTCTGCGGCGCGGTGCCCAATGCGTTGCTGATGAAGTTGTCGGTGAATCTGTTCCTGATCACGATGGTCACCGGACTGGCCGAGTCGGTGCATTTCGCCCGGCGCCAGGGCCTGGATCTGCATCAGCTGCAGGCGATCCTGGATGCCGGACCGATGGCCAGCGCGGTGTCGAAGATCAAGCTGGCCAAGCTGGTCGACGGCGATTACTCGGTGCAGGCGTCGATCGCCGACGTGTTGAAGAACAATCGCCTGATCGCACAGGCCGCGCGCGATGCGGGCATCGCCTCGCCCTTGCTCGACGTGTGTCACGCCTTGTTCGGCGAAACCCTCGCGCAGGGCCACGGCGCCGCCGACATGGCCGCGGTGGTGCGGGCGATCCAGGCGCGCAGTTCGGACTGAGTCCGCTCAGCCGCGCGGGCGGTCGAGCAAGGCGACGAATTTCTTCGGCGCCAGCACGCAATAACTTTCGACGATCAAGTCGGCGACCTCGTCCCAATCGGTGTGCGCGTCGATCGCGACGCCGACGATGTCGGCGAACCACGGCGGCTTGAAGAACGGCGCCCGGGCGAATTTCGGCGCCGTCAGCCGCGCGAGCGGCAAACGAAACGTAAGCACCGGCAGCGGCCCGTCGCTGCCGGCCGCGTGCGCGTACGCCGGTGGCCAGCCGCGGTCGATCATCACTGCGTGGGCGAAATTTTTCTTGCCGATCATCCAGCGCACGCCGGTCCATGCGGATTCTTCGTGCACCTCGGGCAGGCCGAGGCAGATGGCGTTGAGTCTGGCGAGGATTTCGCTCGGAACGCTGGCGTGTTCGCTCATCGGGATGGCTCGCGGCGGTGTCGGTGATTGTCGTGTGTGGCTGCTTTCAACGTGACGAACTTGCGCATTCTGACTGCATGAAGCGATCGATAGCGTCGAGCGCCGCGAAATTCACTACGAAGAAAATCACATCTATTGCCCATTAACTTTAACCCCGAAGATCGGATTTGTTCCCAGAGCAAGGACGCCGCGCAAGGTCGTCCATCGGACGCGAGAGGGAACACATGACGACTTTGATTTCGGGCAGCGGCTTGGGCGTGTTCAACAGTTCCTTCACCCAGGTGGGGCGAGGACTGGGCAGCGACACCAGGGCGGCTACCGGACGCCACGGCCAATACGTCAACGTGGCCACCGGCAACCTGATCGTGCAGGGCCAGGACGAACAGTTGTTCGGCAACGGCTTTCTCGCCAGCCAGATGCGCACCTACAACAGCCGCGGGCTGTTCGGCGAGTTCGGTTCCGACGGCTGGAACGGCGGTTTCGAGACGCGCGCGGGCCTGCGCCTGCTCAACGTTCTCAATACCCGCGGCAGCCAGGTGCAGCAATTGCTGGGCGACGGTTCGATGGTCTATTACGACTACGACGAAGCCAGCGGTGATTACATCAGCACGGTCGGCGACGGCGCGCACGACCGCTTCCGCTACATCCCGCAGCAAACCGGCCAGCCGGCGCGCTGGCAATGGACCGATGGCAACCAGACCCGGCGCGAGCAGTACTTCCCCGGCACCCTGCTCGGCATCGGCCTGCTCGACGGCCGTTTGTCGAAAACCACCGACCTCAAGACCGGCGCGGAATACACCTTTCTTTACGACGACCAGGGCCGGCTGCAGCGCATCGATGGCAGCAACGGCGATGCGCTGGTGTTCGAGTACGACCGCTTCGGCTCGCGCCTGCTCGGCCTGTCGACCGTCGAAGGCGGCGTCGCCCGTTCGCAGATCCGCTACGGCTACGACAATCAGGGCCGGCTGACCCGGGTCGAAAGCGACCTGACCCCGGGCGATTGGAGCGACAACGCCGGCAATCCGAGCCGCAGCTTCGTCACCACTTACAGTTACGAGCAAAGCAGCCAGCGACTGGCCCGGATCGTCCACAGCGACGGCACCGAATCGAGCTATACCTATTACACCAGCGGCGCCGCCAGCGGCCGCGTGCGCACCGTCAGCAGCGGCCGCGCCGCCGACGGCTCGCTGCAGACGCTGACCTTCAGCTACGACCTGCAGGACGACCACCGTCGTACCGACGTCAGCGACGCCAGCGGCCGCACCTGGACCTACGGCTACGACGCCGCGGGGCAATTGATCCAGGTGCAGGCGCCGGCGATCGACGGCCTGCGCGACGTCACCGACTACCAGTACGACGCCGCCGGCAATGTCATCCGGGTCAGCACCCAGCGCGGCGGGCAACTGCTCAGCCGCAGCGATTTCAATTATGACGCCAACGGCAATCTGCTGTGGCAGTGGGATCAGGTCGACCCCGCGCAGGGCGGCGCCGCGCGCGCGGTGCAGCGCACCTACACCGCCGCCAATCAGCTGGCCAGCGAGACCGTGTTCACCGGCCTGGACGCCGACGGCGTCGGCACCGCGCACGCGCCGGGCGGCGGGCTGACCACGCGCTTCGTGTACGACGCGAGCAACCGCCTGCGCTACGCGATCGATGCGACCGGCGCGGTCGAGGAACGCACCTACCACGCCAGCGGCAACGGCAGCGGGCAGGTCGCCAGCACCCGTCGTTATCTCGGCGCGGCCTACGTCGCCGCCGACGCCAGCCTGGCTGCATTGGATGCATGGGCGACCGCTGCGCAGCGCGCGCAAAGCGTGCTGGTCGAATCGCACTACGACGTCGCCGGCCGGCTGTCGCGCACGCTGGCGTACGCGCAGCTCGATGCGAACGGCGCCGGCATCGTCGACGACGCGGCCGAACTGATCGATTACGTCTACGACGCACAGGGCCTGCTGCGCCAGAAGATCGTCCAGCGCAGCGCCACCGCGGCCGCTAACGACAGCCGCGACAGCGTCGAAACCACATCCTACGGTTACGACGGCATCGGCCGCATGCTCTCGGAAACGGTCAGCGAACGCATCGGCACCGGCGCGGTGCGGGTCGTGCGCACCACCGCGTGGGTGCATCAGGACAACGGCAACACCTTGCGCACCACGCTCGAGGGTGGGCCGGCCGGCGATGGCGTGAGCGCCAACGATCAGCTGCGCACCGAACTGCGCAACGCGGCGGGCCAGTTGATCGCGACGACGGTGTCGGCGGTGTCCGGCGGCGCAACCCGCACCAGCCGCAATTACTACGACGGCACCGGCCGCCTGCGCGTCAGCGAGGATGCGTCGGGCGCGCGCGTCTACTTCTTCTACGACGCCGAAGGCGCGCTGGCCGGCGAGGTCGACGTACAGGGCACGGTGACCGCGTACGTCCGCGACGGCCTGGGCCGGGTGGTGCGCACCACCGTGCACGAGCAACGCGTGGACACCTCGTCGTGGCTGGTCAACGGCGCGGTGGTACCGGCCGATTTCGCCGCCGTTCGTCCCGCCGCCGGCGCGAACGATCGCAGCGTGCTCGCAAGCTACGACGCGCTCGGCCGCCTGCTCAGCCAGACCGATGCCGAGGGCACGGTCACCCGCCACGTCTACGACGGCGCCAACCGCTTGATCGAAAGCCGCGTCCAGGCCGTCGGCAACGACGCGCCCGAGCGCGTGCAGCGTTATCTGCGCGATGCGCTCGGACGCGAGGTCGGCCGGCTCGATGCCGAAGGCTTCCTGGTCGAGACCCGTTACGACCGCGCCGGCCGGGTCGAGGCGACCATCGCCTATGCCGCGGCGACGCCCGAAGCCGCGCGCGCGGCCGGCGACCTGGCCGCGTTGCGTCCGCTCGCTCACGCCGGCGATCAGCTCACCCGCTATTTCCATGACGGCCGCGGCAACCGCATCGGCGTACTCGATGCTGAGGGCGCGCTGACCGAAGCGGTGTTCGACGAAGCGCGCAACGAACGCGCGGTGCGCGTCTACCACCAGCGCATCGCGAGCCCGAACGGCAGCGAGAGCTTCGCCCAGTTGCGCGCCCAGGTGCAGGCCGGCGGCGCGCGCGAAACCCGGCGCCAGTTCGACGCGCTCGGTCAGTTGCGCACCGAGCTCGACCCCGAAGGCACGCTCAGCCGCTACAGCTACGACGCCCAGGGTCGTCTGCTCAAGACCGAGCGCGCGGTCGGCACCAGCGAATTGCGCGAGGGCCATCGCCGCTACGACGTGTTCGGCAATCTGATCGGCGAACTCGACGGCGAAGGCGCCACCCATCTGCTGCCGGGCATGAGCGAGGCGCAGCTCGATGCGATCTACGCCCAGTACGGCGTGCGGCATAGTTACGACGTGCTCGGGCGGCGCACCGAAAGCATCGACGCCGAAGGCAACAAGACCTGGTATTTCTACGACGTCGCCGGCCGTCCGACCTTCACCGTCCACGGCGTGCAGGATGCTTCCGGCGTTCGCAACGGCGCCGGCGAAGTCAGCGAGACCCGTTACACCACCTTCGGCCAGGTTGGCGAAACCATCACCTACACCGGCCGCATCGTCATCGGCGCGCCGTACGACCGCGCCCGGGTCGACGACGCGGTGCGCGCGCTGCAGTTCGTCGCCGCGCAGGACAGCCGCCATCGCTTCGTCTACGACCGCCGCGGCCAGTTGACCGAACACACCGACGCCGAAGGCGCGGTCGTCCGCAACCGCTACAACGGGTTCGGCGAATTGGCCGCGCAATGGCGCGACCTCGGCGCCGGCCGCGAAGCGGAAACGCGTTACGCCTACGACCGCCGCGGTCAATGGTTGAGCCAGACCGAGCAGTCGGTCGGCGCCGCGGCCGATGGCAGCCTGCGCGGCGTCAGCCGCAGCTTCGACGCGTTCGGCCGCGTCGCCACCGCCACCGATGCGCGCGGGCACAGCGTGCAGTACGGCTACGACCGCCTGGGTCGGCAGATCAGCCAGCGTCAGAACGTGTCCGGCCGCGAGGAGCTGGCTTCTACTGCCTACGACGTCCACGGCCGCGTCCTGACCCAGACCGATGCGCTGGGCCGGGTCACCCGCTACGCCTACGACGAAGCAACCCGCAGCGCCACCGTCACCACGCCCGAAGGCATATCGACCACCTCGATCCGCAACCGTTTCGGCGAGACCGTGCGCGTCGTCGACGGCCTCGGCCGCGTGACCACCTTCGACTACGACCGCGACGGTCTGCTGCTCAAGACCACCGATGCACTGAACGGCGAAAGCCGGCAACAGTTCGACGCACGCGGCCTGATGATACGCAGCGTCGACGCGGCCGGGCGCGTGGTCCGGTTCGTATACGACGCGCGCGGCCGCGCAATCGAACGCACCGAGGATCCCGATGGCCTCGCGCTGACCCAGCGCACCGTGTACGACGGCCAGGGGCGCGGCGTGTCGGTGACCGACGCGGCCGGCGTGCGCGGCACGATGAGCTACGACCGGCAGGGTCGCCTGATCGAACAGGTGCACGACGCCGACGGCCTGGCCCTGCGCACCACCTACGCCTGGAACACCCGCGGCCAGCAAGTGCGCGTCACCACCGGCGCGGGCACCGCCGAAGCACGCACGATCGAATACGGCTACGACGCCCTGGGGCGCCGGGTCCGCGAAACGATCGCGCCGGGCGTGCTCGACCTCACCACCACCTATACCTACGACAGCAACGACAACCTGGTCGCGCGCACCGACGCCGCCGGCCGCGTCACCCGCTACACGTACGACGAAGCCGGTCGCCAGCGCTTCGCGATCGACGGCGAAGGCGGCGTGGTGGAAACCGCGTACGACGCCAATGGCCGGGTGGTGGCCGTCCGTGCCTACGCCAACGTCATCGACCTGAGCGGTTTGCCGCTGTCGATCGACAGCGCGCAGGTCCAGGCCCGTCTGCGCGCCGACGATGCGCGCGACGTGCAGGACTACCGCGTCTACGATCGCGATGGTCGCGCGCGTCTGCGCATCGACGGCGCCGGCGCGGTCGCCGAGACCGTGTACGACGCCGCCAATCAGGCGACCGCCGTCACCCGCTATGCCAACGCCAGGGCGCTCGATCCCGGCCTGCGCGCGCAGTTGTGGGCCGGCACGGCCGATATCGGCGGCCTGCTGGCCGGCGTTGTCGCCGATCCGGCGCGCGACCAGAGCAGCTACAGCGTGCGCGACGCGCTGGGCCGCGAGCGCCTGAGCATCGACGCCACCGGCGCGGTCACCGAAACCATTTACGATCCGGTCGGTCGCGTGCTGCGCAGCGTGCGTTACGCCCATGCCTGGCCGCTCGATGACGGGCGCCGCGCGCAATTGCGCGCCGGCACGCTCGACGCCAACGCGGTGTTGGGCTTGCTTACCGCCGATCCGGCGCGCGACCGCAGCGTCGTGCTGGTCTACGATCGCGTCGGCCGCTTGCGTTACACCCTGACCCGCACCGATACCGATCGCGCGGTGGTCAGCGAAAGCCGCTTCGACGCAGTCGGCCGGGTGATCGCGCAGATCCAGTACGGCGTGACCATCGGCTTCAATCCGGCCGCGAACGAGGCCGACGTGGCCAACGCGCTAAGCGCCGCGCTCGCCGCCGATCCGGGCAGGCAGCGCAGCACGCATACGGTGTACGACGCCGCCGGTCGCGCGCGCTTCGTCGTCGATGCGGTCGGCGCGGTGAGCGAAATGCGCTACGACGCGACCGGTCTGGTCGTGCAGAGCGTGCGTTACCAGCAGGCGCGCGCGTTCGACGGCGCCGGCCTGGCCGGTTGGGTCGCCTGGGCGCAGGCCCAGCCTGCTGGCGAACAGCGCATCAGCACCAGCTTGCACGACGCCGCCGGCCGGGTCAGCGTGCGCACCGACGCGCTCAACCACAGCGAGACGATCACCTACGACGGCAGCGGTCAGGTGCTCAGCGTCACCAATCGCGACGGTCACCGCTGGACCTACGAGTACGACGCCGCCGGCCGCAAACGCACCGAAATCAGCCCGCCGGTCGCGGTCGCGCAGGCCGACGCCGCCGGCAACGTCGGCGTGGTGATGCGTTCGGTGATCGCGCGCATCGCCTACGACGGCCAGGGCAACGTCATCGCCCGCACCGACAACGCCGATACCGCGCAGGCGCGCACCACGGTTTATGTCTACGACAACCGCGGCCATCAGGTCCGCACCGTGTTTCCCGATGCCGGCCGCATCGATCCGGCCAGCGGCGAACTGGTGGCCAGCGGCCGCGCGCCGAGTATCGACATCGTCTACGACACGCTCGGTCGCGCCGTGGTCCAGCGCGATGTGCGCGGCCACTACAGCTACAAGACCTACGATCTGCTCGGCCGCCTCGCCGCCGAAGTCGATCAGGAAGGCTACGTCACCGCCTACGCCTACGACGCGCTGGGCGAACAGACCGGTCTGACCCGCTACGCCCATCCGATCGGTGCCGGCCTGCTCGGCGCGGGACAGCCGATCGATCGCGCGCAACTGCTCGGCGCCCTGATCGCCAGCGATCGCGACCGCAGCCTGAGCACCAGCTACGACCAGCGCGGCCACAAGACCAGCGTGGTGCAAAGCGTGGTCAGCGTGGTCAATGCCGACGGCAGCGTGGTGGCGATGGCGCCGGCCAAGCGTTTTGTCTACGACGCCTATGGCGATCTGGTCAAGGAATCCGAACAGCTCGACGCGACCCGCTGGGCCGATACCCATCGTTATTACGACGCGCTGGGTCGTCTCACGCTCAGCGTCGATCCGGAAGGCTATGTCAGCGCGTCGCGCTACAACACCACCGGCGAAGTGGTGGAATCCACCGAATACGCGCGGGCCGTCGATACCGCCACCCTCGGTACCGCCCAACCGCCGGCACTGCCGGTCGCGGGCGACGCGGCCATTGGCTACGACCGCAGCATCCGTCGTCAGTACGATGCGCTGGGCCGCAAGGTCAGCGAGACCGTCACCCGTCACACCCACGACGGCAACGGCATCAGCGGCGTGCGCGACGTGGTCACCACGATCGGTTACGACGGCGAAGGCCATGCCGTGACCGTGAATGTCGACGGCCAGACCACCGCCACGGCGTTCGATGCGCTCGGCCGCAGCGTGTCGGTGCTCGAAGCCGAGCGCGATGCGGTCCGCGCGGATGCGTTCGATCGACTGCGCAATGTCGGCGTCGATCTCAACAGCGCCGATCTGACCGAGCGGGTGTCGCCCTACAGCACGATGGTCTACGACGCATTCGGCAACCTCGTGCAACTGCGCCGCTACGCCAACGGCTGGCGCAGCGGCGAGGCCGCGCCGCAGGCCGCCGGCAACGACACCTTGCACACCACCCGCTACGACCTGCAGGGACGCGCGGTGTGGGAGCGCGATTCGGCGGGCACCGTCTACACCAAGCAGTACGACGAAGCCGACAACCTGATCGAGGTCCGCTCGCGCCTGGACGGCAACCAGGGACGCAGCGCGGTGATCGTGGTCACCACGTCCTACGACCGCAGCGGGCGGCAGACGGTCGCGCTGACTACCCGCGAGCTGTACCAGGACGGCCAGTTCGCCGGCATCGCGCGCGATGCCGCCTCGCAGGTGCGCTACAACGCGTTCGGCGAAATCGTCGCCAAGGACAGCCGCACCGACACAGCCCTGGCGACCGAGCAGTTCGCCGCGCAGTACCTCTACGACGCCGCCGGCCGGGTCGTCGCCAGCAACGCCGAAGGCGGGCAGTGGCGGCGATACGGCTACAACGCCGCCGGCCATCTGCAGACCACCACGCAGGCCGTGCGCGTGGGCGGCGCCGACGGCGCGGTGGTCGACGCCGTGACCACTCAGGTCACCGACCGCCTGGGCCGGGTGACCGAACAGACCCAGCCGGCGTTCGGCGACGATCTCGCTCAGCGTCCGCGTTGGAGCCAGCGTCTGGACCGCTGGGGCAACGCGCTCGAAAGCGTCGATACCCGCGGCGGCATCACCGTCAGCGTCTACAACGAAGCCAACCAGTTGGTGCGGCAGACCCGGCCGGACGTCGTGGTCGTGCATCGCGACGGCAGTCAGCGCATCGAGCGTCCCGAAAATGCCTGGTTCTACGACGCGCTCGGCCGCCTGCTCGGCGTCCGCGACGCCAACGGCTACCTGCGTCAACAGAGCTACGACGCCGCCGGTCGCCTGCTCGCCAGCCGCGACGCCACCGGGCAAGTCACCCGCATGGCCTACGACGCGCTTGGTCAGCAGGTGCTCACCCAGGATCCGCTGGGCCATCTGACCTTCCGTTTGTTCGACGCCGCCGGCCGCATCGCCGGACAGGGCGACTATCTGGTCAACAGCGAAGGCACCGCGCGCGACTGGCAGCTGCGCGAGGCCTATCGCCTCAATCAGCGCGGCGACCGCATCGTGGTGACCGATATCACCGGCCAATCGGCGCTGTACGACTACGACAGCCGCGGCCTGGTCGTCCGCAGCCGCAGCAATGCCGGCGTGACCATGAGTTACGGCTTCGACGCCAACGGCAAGAAGATCCGCGAGACCAATGCGCTGTCGGATCCATCGCTGATCGGCGGCGCTGGCGGGCGCCGCACCCGCGCCGACGAAGAAGGCGAGGTCGTATACCTCGACGAACAAACCTGGGACTACGACGACTTCGGCCGCCTGATCGACCACAACGACCTCAGCGGCGCCGACTACGGCTACGAGTACGACCCGCTCACCGGCCAGTTGCAGCGACAGACCAGCCACTGGCGCGCGCAAACGCAGCAGGTCGCCGCATCCGGCGAAGGCCCGCGCGAAGGAATGACCTGGGAGGAATGGCGGCGCTGGCGCGAGGGCCAGCAAGCGCCCTCGCTCGAACTGCCGCCGATCGTGGTCGGCTCGGGTACGCGCGAAACGGTCTACTACGCCAACGGCCAGGTGAAGGAGCTGCGCGAAGGCGATAACTGGTTCCGCTACACCTACGACGCCGCCGGCAACCGCACCAGCGAAGAATCCTTCACCCGCGACGGCGCCGGTCAGCGCATCCACTTGCTGGTCCGCGCCGAGTACGACGCACACAACCGTATCGCGCGGGTCACCCAGGACGAAGTCGGCAACAAGCGCCTGCTCGACGTGAGCTACGGCTACGACGCGGTCGGCAACCGGCGCAAGGTCGAAGCCGCCACCGACTATGGCGATCCGAATCTGGCGCAAATGGACGAAGGTGGCCTGTTCAACGGCGGCTTCGAACACGGCGACACCGCATGGGAGAAGGAGAACGGCTGGAGCATCGTCAGCAACGACCCGGGCAAGGGTTACAAGGGCAGCGGGTTCAGTGCCCAGTTCAACCTGACCGGCGAAGGCGGGCGCATCACCTACAAGGAGCCGATCCCGGTCCGAGGCGGCGAGCGCGTCACCTTGAGCGCGGCGGTGCAACAGGGCGCATCGGATTCGGGCAAGGCCGGCGGCGGTGTGTTCCTCTACTTTCTCGACGCCAACGGCGATCCGATCCCAGAAAGCGTCGTGCGCGGCAACATGGTCACCGATGGCTCAGGCGGCGCGTGGCACCTGTCCACCTTGAGCGCATTGGCGCCGCCCAACGCGGCCTACATGAAGATCGGTGGCGTGGCGTATCGCACCACGGGCAACGATCCGCTGTGGATGGACGACTTCCGCTGGTCGTTCTCGGTGCCCAACGGCGACTTCATCGAAGGCGACACCGGCTGGAGCGTCAAGGAGGACGGCTGGCGGATCGTGCCCAACGGCCCGCCGAATCCCGACTTCAGCGCCGCCTTCTATGGCTCGACCGCCGGCCGCATCTACAGCGATGCGCGTCCGGTGTTGCGTCCCGGCCAATGGGTCAGCGCCAGCGCGATGGTTCAGCGCAACAGCAGCGACTCCGGCGGCGGGGTGTTCATTCATTTCCTCGACGCCAACGGCAACACCGTCAGCGTCGCGCGCGGAACCATGATCGAACGCGGTTCGGGCTGGCATGAATCCACGCTCGATCCGGTGCAGGTACCTGTCGGCGCGGTGACGATGGCGATCGGCGGCGTGGCCTACACCAACGGCAGCTCGGCGATCGTGATGGATAGCTTCACCTGGCAATACGCGCGCGACGAAGACACGCCGGGCACGCCGAGCCAGAGCCCGCGCTACAACGCCCCCGAAGCGGTCAAGACCTACTGGTACGACTACGACGCCGAGAACCGCGTCACCGTCGCCCACGGCAAGCTGGTCAACGGCCAGATCGTGCTCGGCAATCCCGATGTGAGTTACGGCCTGGCCTACGACGGCGCCGGTCGCGCCGTGCATCGCCGTTTCCTGCAAGGCCAGCAGGTCATGCAGGAAACCACCCGCTACGATCAACGCGGTCAGCGCGAGTTGGTGTTCATGGCGCAACCGCTCGGCGGCGGCGCGCCGGTCGCGTTGAAGGAGCGCTACGTCTACGACGCTCTGGGTCGGTTGAGCCAGCGCCTGGAGTATTACGACGCCGACGACCAGCGCAAGAACATCCCGGTCGCCGGCTGGATCAAGCACGCCGAAACCTACGAGTACGACGCCGACGGCCGCGTGCTGCGCCAGTACAGCTATGGCCGCCCCTTGCAATGGACGCCCGACCCCAACGCATCGCAATGGACACGCACCGAACGCGAAGCGCTGAGCCTGATCTCCGAAGTCGACTACGCCCGCTACGGCTATGACGACGTCGGCCGTCAACGCGGCTATGCCTTCGTGAGTCATGCGCTGGAAGACAGCACCGGCGCGCTGCCCACCACGCCGGTCGGCTACACCCAGTACTACAGCTACGAATACGACGCACGCGAAAGCTACCTGGAAGCCGCCGTGCATGGCACCAGCAGCAACACCAACTTCAAGGCGACCACCACCTACAGCCAATACGATGCCTGGGGCCGCCGCGCCGCCGTGCGCGAACGCACTCCCGGTGAATCCAGCGTCGACGACAAACTGCGTTACTTCAGCTTCGACGGCGACGGCAACATCCTGCGCCGCCGCGAAGGCCACTTCAAAGACGGTCGGTTCCTGCAGTACGCCGACGAGTCGCTGCAGACCCAGACCTACGCGTACCTGACGGGTCAACACATCGCCTCGGGCAAGTTCAACGGCGACGTCGACCTGCTCGGCCGCATGACCGCTTACCAAAGCAGCGAAGTCGGCGTCATCCGCGTCGCCGTGCAAGCCGGCGACACCCTGCGCCGCATCGCCGGCCGCGTCTACGGCAACGAAAACCTGTGGTACGTGCTGGCCGAAGCCAACGCGCTGGGCGCCGACACCGAACTGACCGCGGGCACCACGATCAAGGTGCCCGACGTAAAGGTCACCGCGAACGACGCGAACACATTCAAGCCGTTCGACCCGAGCGAGGCGATCGGCAGCACTACGCCGAATCTGCCGTTTATCCAACCGCCGCCCAAGAACCATTGTTCCGGATTGGCGAAAGTTATTTCGATCGTTGTCAATGTGCTTGTTACGTACTTCACAGGCAGTCGGGAGCTCGGCGCGATGGCGGGCAACTATGCCGGCCAGATGAGCCAGATCATGCTCAACGGTGACTACGACTGGGGTCGGGCGCTGCGTCTGGGGTTGAATCCATTCGGCGGCAACCGGGAAGATCTTGCGCGTTCGGTCTACGACCCGGGATCGCATGGTGCGCCGGGCATGATTGACTACAAGAGCATCGCCATCTCTGGTGCGTCCGCGTATGCCACGCAGGGCATGGGCGACTTCGCGCGGTATGTCGGCGCCGGCACCTATACGACCTTGGCACTCCAAGCCGCAACCAGCTACGCCTCAAATTACCAATTCAGCAAGTGGGCAGGCTACGACGTCAGTTGGAGCAATCGGCAACTGGGGGCGAACATCGGTTCCGCATTCGCGGGTCAAGCGATCTTTGGCGGAGGGGAAGTCGAAGCACGAGGCGATGCGGCTGCAAGCGCCCGTGCGCCTGTCACGCAAGGCGATCAAGCCTTCAGTTGGGCCGCAGCGGCCGTACAGTTCACGAAAGATTTCGGCCAGAACCTGATCCGAGGTGGAATTCAGTTCGCCACAGAGAAAGTCTTTGGTGTGGAAGACGCGAGCTGGAACTGGCGTGATGTGGCGGCGGACGCATTCGGTAATACGCTGGGCAACGCCATAGAGGGTGGGTTGGATTATAGGAAGGCTCGGCAGGCGCAATTGGAGCAGGAACTGAATGAATTGGCAGCCATCAATCCATTCTCAGCGGAAGATATAGGCAAGCGGATAAACCTCTGGCCGTCTAGCCAGGTCGGTGAATCAAGGGATGTCGGGAGTTCATACGGTTATGACGCTAGTGACTCGGCCGATAGCGATGAAAATCTGATAGAAAAAGTGTCAGTAACAGAGGAAGAGATTGCGTTCCGCGAGGATTTTGATGACCCGAGCTATGTGATTGCCGAGGCTGCGAGGAAGTACCAAGAGCAAAATAATTATCCTGAGGTCGCAGCGGCTATTGGTCCGAGGGATGTTCCGAAGCTATTTAAAAGTATCGATGATGAGTTTACTCGGGATGAAATTTCAATATTCAGGCATGTTGAGAGAAAAACTAGCGGCGGAATCGCCAGATACGACACGGTCATGATTGCCACAGGCAGTGAAGAATATCTGGTGGAGATGAAAAAAATACCGAAATGGCAAATTGACACATTAGTTTCGAATGTAAATAAGGTTAGGCTGCTTATAAAGGCCAGGGGGCGTGCCGAAGACATTCAGGCATGGAACAATCTAGGGGCTGTTGGAATCGAGTTGGGTGCTCCTAGCGGCTATGGCGCCCAGGCGGGCTATAATTTCTCCACTGATAACAACTCCAAAAAAATAGGGGGAGCAATGCTCTTCAACGATGCATGGTTCGACGACCCAGCGCGGCATCAATTATTTGTCGTAGCTCACGAATTTCGTCACACGATGTTTGTCAATACACTGTATCAGAATGTCAAGTTACCTGGCCCCCCTGGAACTTGGTCTGACGGATATGAAAAGCTGCCTAGTTCCAACGTTAAGGTAACTTCCAGAAACGGCGAGGGCGAAGCGCGTAGATGGGCGAGTAATCTTGTGGGCTATTATGGGAGAAACTGATGCCTAACCTAATCATAAAGCTGTCATTTTTTTTTATATTTTATTCTATTTCTGTTTGCTGCGATGCGTATGAAAAGACCTATGGCAAAATATGCAGATTGAACAAAGGGGCGGAGTTTTCCGGTAAGTACAAAGTAAGCTTGGCTAAAAGTTACTGCGTTGATAATGACTGCGTTGCTGCGGAATACTCTGCCACATCCAGTGATGCCAACCCAAAAAAAATTAGATTCATATCTTCGGCAAAAATGCGCGTGGGCGAGGAGTACTTTATCTTCTTCTCGAAGATGAAGTATTCAAGTTTCATGTTGCCGGGATATCGGGACAAATCATTTCGGGCGCCGAAGGGTGTTGAATATTTCGTCGGAGAAGACGCGGTTTTTGTTGTTGAATATCCGGGTGTGTATTACAGGGACGTCCCCGTGATGTGCTTTGGTGGGGGGGAGGGGTGTGAGGTGATGTTGGATCTTCCGGCAGGCATGGAGAATAAAATAGAATTTGCCAGAGTGATGGTTCCTGGATTTGAAGGCATTAAAGATAAGTGTAATGAAAGCGGTAATATCGACAGAAAGTAATTGCGCGGATCTAAGGATTGCACTGAATGCGCGGAGCAACAGCGGATCAGCGCTAGCACATTGATCAAGCGCAACAGCCGCCGCTTCCTCAAGGCCCTGGGCCGGTTGAGCCAGCGCCTGGAGTATTACGACGCCGACGACCAGCGCAAGGACATCCCGGTCGCCGGCTGGATCAAACACGCCGAAACCTACGAGTACGACGCCGACGGCCGTGTGCTGCGCCAGTACAGCTACGGCCGCCCCTTGCAATGGACGCCCGATCCCAACGCTTCGCAATGGACACGCCACGAACGCGAAGCGCTGAGCCTGATCTCCGAAGTCGACTACGCCCGCTACGGCTATGACGACGTCGGCCGTCAACGCGGCTATGCCTTCGTCAGTCATGCGCTGGAAGACAGCACCGGCGCGCTGCCCACCACGCCGGTCGGCTACACCCAGTACTACAGCTACGAATACGACGCACGCGAAAGCTACCTGGAAGCCGCCGTGCATGGCACCAGCAGCAATACCAACTTCAAGGCGACCACCACCTACAGCCAATACGATGCCTGGGGCCGCCGCGCCGCCGTGCACGAACGCACTCCCGGTGAATCCAGCGTCGACGACAAACTGCGTTACTTCAGCTTCGACGGCGACGGCAACATCCTGCGCCGCCGCGAAGGCCACTTCAAAGACGGTCGGTTCCTGCAGTACGCCGACGAGTCGCTGCAGACCCAGACCTACGCGTACCTGACGGGTCAACACATCGCCTCGGGCAAGTTCAACGGCGACGTCGACCTGCTCGGCCGCATGACCGCCTACCAGAGCAGCGAAGTCGGCGTCATCCGCGTCGCCGTGCAAGCCGGCGACACCCTGCGCCGCATCGCCGGCCGCGTCTACGGCAACGAAAACCTGTGGTACGTGCTGGCCGAAGCCAACGCGCTGGGCGCCGACACCGAACTGACCGCGGGCACCACGATCAAGGTGCCGGACGTAAAGGTCACCGCGAACGACGCGAACACGTTCAAGCCGTTCGACCCGAGCGAGGCGATCGGCAGCACTACGCCGAATCTGCCGTTTATCGAGCCGCCGCCGAAGAACAGCTGCAATGCCCTGGCGATGATCATCATGGTCGCGGTGGCCGTGGTTGCGACGGTCTTCACCGCGGGCGTTGCGACGGTTGGCATGGGTGCGGGCCTGAGCTCCATCATGGGGGCGGGTGCGGCCACATTGGCCGGTGCCGGTGGTGCAGGATTTGCCTTCGCGGCCGGTGCCGCCGGTGGCTTCGTCGGCAGCGTCGCCAGCCAGGCGGTCGGCAAGGCGATGGGCGTAGTGGATCATTTCAGCCTGCGTAGCGCAGTCGCTTCAGGTGTAACCGGTGGCATATCAGCGGGCGTTGGCGCGGCCTTGGGCGGGGTTGGCGGCATGGGCCGGCTCATCAGCGAAGGGCAATGGGGCAAGGTGGCAGTGGCCGGCGCGGCCTCCGCTGCAGGCGGTTACGCGGCGAATAGAATCGCCGGCATCGAGACCAGTTTCAGCTGGCGCAGCATAGCGGCCGGTGCTGTCAGCGCCGTGATCGGCGGCAAGATCAATCAGACGATGGGTACTGTGCTGGATGGTCCGGGGATCAGCAACGGATTGATAAACGACACCGTCGGTGGCTTGGTGGGTGGGGTAGTGAGCCTGCACACGCGGCGGGCTTTCGGGTTCAAGGATCGCATTGACTATGGAGCGATGGCGGCGGATGCGTTTGGGAATGCGCTGGGTAATACAGTCAACGATCTTGTTCAATATCAGAGCGAGCGACAGAGCGCCGTCGAATGGATAGAAAGTCTGTCTGCCGATCAGCGATCGGCGATGTTGCAGATGAACTTCATGGATACAACAGAAGGCGAGCGTAGCTACGAATGGGACGACTACGCACGCTTGGCCGAACTCGGCGAAATGCGTGAAACCGACTTGCCCAGTACGGGGCATCCGGACGGAGCGGAGTATCGATATCGCCGTGAAGTCGAAAAGATCGAAGCATTAGCTGACGCGCTCGGCTCGCGCTTGTTGGATACGAGCGGCGATTATCGAAACCGCATGTCGAACCACAACGACCTCGTCAATCATCTGGGGCTGGTGTTGGCGGCGCATGAGCAAATCGCTTTGGGCGGCGGCGATGACCTGCTGGCCGGTGTCAGAACAGCCGCGGCTGCCAACGACGACAGCAACGCCGTGCTGATCGCCTCGCAACTGCGTGCCATCGACGTGCGCGGCTTGAGCGAACCCCAGCTTCGCCAGGCCTTGGCCAATGGTTTGACCTCCACGTTGAATAACGGCCTGCGCTTCACCGCGCAGACCCGGTTGGCGGCGACGACCGGCAGTCGCCAATCGGAAATCGCTTATCAGTTCGTCAACATGAGTGCGGGCGACATCGCCGACCTGGGCCAGACCGGCTTCGTGGCCGACATGGGAGTCAGCTCCGCGCAGGGCCGAATCACCTTGCCGATCGCGGTCGTCTCCGGTGGCTTTCAGTCGAAAGATCTGATGCGGGATCGCCAGATGGCGACCCAGTTTTCGAAGCTCGGCTTGATGTCGCGCACCGAAGCCGCGGCGATATCGGCGATGGCGCGTAGCAACGAGGCCGACATCCCGCGCCGTCTGTTGTTGGCGTTCGGTATCAATAAGGTCGGTGGCGGTCGACCGATTGCCGACGGTGTCGAATTGGCGCTGGAAAGCACTGACGCGATGGCCACCAGGAAGCAAGGGTCGTTGGCCCTGCTTCGCGAAGCCGGCACCTTGAAGCGTTCACTGACGGAGATGCTGGGCAGTAACTTGGCTAAAGCGATTGCGCACAACACTGGCAATGTGCAGGTGATCTACAAAGCGACGCTGCACAAGGGAATGCGATTGAACATTCCCGTCGGAATGGACAGCGCAGATATTTCGAAGGCACTGCGGCAGTATGAGAACGATCCGGTCGGGGATATGTTGCAGGAGGTGACGAGTGAAGTTGCAAGCGGTTGGAGTTTGAATCAGATGTCCGCTCGTGCAAAGCTTCATCACAAGGATTTAATTGACGGTGCGAAAAGTGGCAGTGTGCCATGGTGGAAAGTGCATCGTTTTGAGATGCAGAGAAAAGGGGCGTGGGATGAGGACATGGTAATGAATGATTCGCGTGTCAAAGCTCTTGGCCTCGTCGGCAAGTCGGTTGGTGTGGATATCACGCATGGCGGACTGCGCTATGACATCATGTCGGGAACGGAAAGTAATTTTGTCACCCATGCAACACGGCAAGGCATGTCGGACATAATTTTCCGTATGATCTCCTTCGGTTCAAAAAAGCCATGAATATGGAAAGACAAAATCTGGATCTGAAGCATCAGACCATGGAAGGTCAGACCTTGTTTATCGATGGCAAGGCCGAGTTGCGCAGTTCCATATGGATGTGTGAGTTGATCGATTGCACGATAGAGTCGACCGCGTCATCGCGAGCTTTTGGCTTCGTAGATTCCATCATGAAAGGCGGAATTTTTTGGCAGCGAGTGCCTCTTAGTGAAAAGAAATTCGATCGCGTGCGTTTTGAAGGTGTCAAGGTGAGAGGGAGGTTTAAAGGCGTCGATTTTGGTGGATTGGAAGATAATTTTAGCTATCCTGTCGACGCAGGCGCATTGGAAAAGTGTGATTTAACGGATGCGAAATTGCATTTGTGCCGTCATTTTAATGGCGATTTCAGCAGCAATAGATATTCAGGTTGGCCGACAGTTGTGGTTAAAGCAGGTGGAGTGTTCGTCGCGCCCGAAATTTCAGTAGTTAATGAGCGGGCTTGGCGCCGATTGATGGGCGTGTTCGATCAGCATCCGGCTGGTGATTGTGTTGTTATTATTGATGCGGCTACCCTTGCGAAAGAAGACAAAATTCCAATCGAAGAGCTGCGTACCTTCTTTGAGCTGAACCGCGCGTATGTGATATCGGGTTTGTAAGGCTGGAAGAGCGATTCGCATCAAATTAGTTTGGATCGTCGCCTTCAGTTCGAAGGTCATTGACGCCGGAGGATATTCAGGTCGATAAAGAAATTGTCGGGTGATACAGATATTTATTGTGAAGCACTGGCGATTCCAACTGAGCAAGGTAGTGTTTCAATAGACTGTCAGAGATGCGATATGCTCATCCAAACGGAAGCGAGTCTTCTTTGTCTAATGTTGCTTGCGCCGCTTCAAGCGACGTTGGCTACGGATTATTCCGCGGAGCGCGATTCGGCTGAGGTCCCTAATGGAGCAAGGCCATCCGAGCGGTCGCTGGCATCGGTGCTGGGCGCGGATCTTGCGAAAGCAGTCGGACATGACACCGACAATGCGCAAATCGTTTACAAGGGAATGTGGATGAACGTCCCGGTGGGAATGAAAGAGGCGGATGTCTCGGCGGCGCTGCGGCGGTATGAGAACGATGCGGTCGGCGATACGTTGCAGCGAGTCACGAAGGAGCTTGCGGGTGGATGGCGTCTGGAAAGGATGTTGCCTGCAGAGCGAGAGCATCACGAGGGTCTTGTAGCTAACGCAAAGAACGGAAGCGGGACATGGTGGACTGTGCGTCTGTACGAGGTGCAGATAGAGAGGCAATGGGTGCAAAGGCAAGTGTTAGCTGACTCCCGTATTGAGGCGCTGAATTTGGCAGGAGCATCTGTAGAAGATGTTATTACGCGCAACGGATTGCGCTATGTCATAGCGTCTCATCGCAAGCAAAAATTCATCAAATACGCGGCGCCAGAAAACATATCGGATCGGATCTATCGAGTGATTCGCTTCTAACGGAATTTGATCAGAAGTGAAAAACTCAGGGGGTATCAGCAGCCATTAGAATTGTTGCGATCCGACACCAAAAGGTTCCCGGCACCCAACGCGAGGGTTACGCGACGGGGGACGCATGTCAGATACAGAAGAAAATCGATGCTGAGTTGCGCCAAAGCCCCGGCATGGGTGGGTTGCGAACAAAGAACAAATTCACTTCGCGTACTCACTCAGGCGGAGATTCAGAGGCAAATGGAACGCGATAACGACTCTCAAATATTCTTCGTGGCTCCTGATGGGCGCTAATTCAATGGTTGTAGCAGATATCAATATCAAGTCGTCGGAAACCCTCGCAGAAACTGCACGCATCCTTGGTGAGGCGCTGGCCGGCTTGGTTTTTTCCGAAGATTCGACCGGAAGATATGAAGAATATTCGGCTTATATTGCTATACGTGAGGAGGTTGTTTTTGTGTTGCTCGGAGTTCCCGCTCCCGGAGATGATTTTAGTGATTTTCCATCTGAGGATTTCAGCTTGGTCGTTGATTCCATCAATGACTTCGGCGAAGAAACGAAAGATATATCCGATGATTTGTTGATGCAGCTAAAAACGGACGGTCGGCTAGACTGCTGGCGTTGAAATTGAACTAAGAAAGCAGGCAGGAACGCAGGTGTCAGACTAGAGCGCCCCGGCTTCCACAGACAGGTGGTAAGGAAGCAGATTTAGTTTCAGATAATCAAGCCCTGCTTGCAACGGCGTACGATAGCCGAGCGATGAGTGTAAGCGCACGCGGTCGTAGAAGACCTCGACATATTCGGATACGGCTTGCTTAACGTCCTCGCGGCTGACGTATTTCACACCTTCCATCAGTTCCAACTTGACGGGTCGCGAAGAGGCTTTCGGCGACGGTATTGTCGTAAGGCACGCGCGTGCGGCTCATGCTCAGTGTGATTTTCGCCGCCTCCGCTTTTCCCCTGGATCGGGCGGTCGTGTATTGGCTACGCGGTCGTGATGAAGAACGGCCAGATCGTGCTTGGCAACCCCGAGGTAAGTTAGGCCTGGCCTACGACGGCGCCGGCCGCGCGGTGTACCGCCGCTTCCTGCAAGGCCAGCAGGTGATGCAGGAGTTGACCCAGTACGACCAGCGCGGCCAGCGCCAACTAGTGTTCATGGCGCAACCGCCGGGCGGTGACGCGCCGATCGCGCTGAAGGAGCGCTACGTCTACGACGCTCTGGGCCGTTTGAGCCAGCGCCTGGAATACTTCGACGCCCGCGCCGGTTCACAAACATTCATTAAGTTAAGGTGCTTTCGTGGAAGATCAAAAGAAACTTGTTGATCAAATTGCGGCACGAATGCCTTTTCATTGGAAATTGATATTCATTAATTATGAGATGAAATCTTTTTCAGATGATATGGAGTCGAGTGATGTTTCGTTCTGCATATCAAGCAGCATTTTTGGGAAAATTGAGCGAAAAAATTTTGAGCTTTCGGTTGAAGACAATATATTAATCCACAAGATTGGCAGGGCGTTCATGGAGCGCGAAGGCAGTCGTTATA
This sequence comes from Lysobacter sp. Soil_N_51, assembly GCF_057655755.1. NCBI lineage: Bacteria > Pseudomonadati > Pseudomonadota > Gammaproteobacteria > Lysobacterales > Lysobacteraceae > Lysobacter > Lysobacter sp. Soil_N_51. Next base: position 262,479 of record NZ_JBDGLR010000008.1, read on the forward strand.
TGACTATGGATATAATAATAGATAGAAAACGAGAGCCTTCAATTTATCTGGATTTCGAAAAGCCGTTGAGATTGTCTTCGTCTTTGGCCGCTGCCGCTGAGGTTCAGAAGATAGAAAGATACTTACGTTATATGCATGTCAGTAGTCTGTTTTCCAAGATTTGAATTGCCCGTATTTGTGGGGCTTGCGTATTTGGCGCAAAAAAGGAAGATTTCGGCACGTGCCCGCTGCACCGGATAAAGATCTACAAAGGATGATCGGCTGTAACGGGCCGGGGACGGATGTTGGCTTCCACCTCTGGCCCGCGGATGATGGCGGTCTGGTCAACATGCTTAATGTGATCCCGGGCAACGGTAAGCCGCTGCCTGGAGGTATTAAAAACCTTAATAACAGCCAATGGGCGAGATTTGAGAAGAGAGTTATGGATCTGGCCAAAACCCCCGGAACTAGTGTTGAGGCAAGAATCGTCCCGAGGTATTTGTCTGGAAATTCGTCGCGACGACCGAATATCATCGAGACGCAGATCCGGATGAACGGTGGAGAGTGGAGCAGCAAAGACTCTTTCAGAAATATTTTCATGGGCGGCGACGGAAATGTCACACACTAGCGTTGATTGGAAAATTTTGATCGACCAAATTACGGCCGATGCTCCTTTTGGCTGGGTTAGGTGTTTTGTAAATTTTGAAATTGTCGGTGACGCGGATGATATGGTGTCGAATTACGTTGCGTTCTATGTAAAGAAAACAATTCTAGGGAAATTAATTAAGCAGGATCTCGATCTCGGTGTTGAAGGCATAATTATTGCGCAGGACGTCGGTGTCGCGGTTATGAATGAGCTGGGTGTTCGGCAACTCACCTACGATATTATTTTAAGTAAAGATCGAACGTTCAAGTTTTTCTTAGATAAGGGTGAGCCGCTTCGCCTCTCTGGGGCTCTTGTTGATCATGAAAAAAACGGGCGTGTCGAGCGGTATAAAAAATATCTTGATCAAGATGATATTCTAAAATATATTTGAATTATCATTTTTTAAAAAAATCTCTATTAAGTCTTGCGTTATTATTGCATGAGCGGTGACTGATTATGCGCACGTGTGAAATGTGCGGGACAGGATTGACTGCGGAAAGTGGCGTTTGCCCATCTTGCGGATTTGCTTATTCTGCCGAGGGGTTCACTTCAGACACACGGATGTCGGGTGCAAAGTGGGGGCGAATTGAGGTTGATTTGACTGCAATCGCCGCGGCGAACGACGCCTTCGATGCGCTAAATAACGCTTGGCGAGAGCATGAAAAATACACCGTCCTAAGCTTGCTTCCTGGACAATTTGATCGAGTTCCGGTCTCGAGTCGGAGGTTCTTGCTTTACGGCCCTAAAGATGTATTCATCAACCTCAGCGGCTTGCGTGCTTTGATCGGCGTCGATTTGATTTTTAATTTAATGACAGACGCTGAGCTGGATGAGATAATGGCTGAGTTTAACCGACGATAGTCGCAAACAGCGCTAGAGAAGGGATTGCTCCCACTAGTCGGGTCACTGTACTGTCCGTTGTGCGAACGACCTTTATTCCGCTCGTCATTTTGAATGGCAAAAGCGATGCGCGTCCGGTGTTGCGTCCCGGCCAATGGGTCAGCGCCAGCGCGATGGTCCAGCACAACAGTAGCGACTCCGGCGGAGGGGTATTCATCCATTTCCTCGACGCCAACGGCAATGGCGTTAGCGTCGCGCGCGGCACGATGATCGAAAGCGGTTCGGGCTGGCAGGAATCCGAGCTCGGTCCGGTGCAGGTGCCGCCCGGCGCGGTGACGATGGCGATCGGCGGCGTGGCCTACACCAACGGCAGCTCGGCGATCGTGATGGATCGCTTCGCCTGGCAGTACGTGCGCGACGAAGACACGCCGGGCACGCCGAGCCAGAGCCCGCGCTACAACGCCCCCGAAGCGGTCAAGACCTACTGGTACGACTACGACGCCGAGAACCGCGTCACCGTCGCGCACGGCAAGCTGGTCAACGGCCAGATCGTGCTCGGCAATCCCGACGTGAGTTACGGCCTGGCCTACGACGGCGCCGGTCGCGCGGTGCATCGCCGTTTTCTGCAAGGCCAGCAGGCCATGCAGGAAACCACCCGCTACGATCAACGCGGCCAGCGCCAACTGGTGTCCATGGCGCAACCGCTGGGCGGCAGCGCGCCGGTCGCGTTGAAGGAGCGCTACGTCTACGACGCCCTGGGCCGGTTGAGCCAGCGCCTGGAGTATTACGACGCCGATGACCAGCGCAAGGACATCCCGGTCGCCGGCTGGATCAAGCACGCCGAACCCTACGAGTACGATGCCGACGGTCGCGTGCTGTGCCAATACAGCTACGGCCGCCCCGTCGTGATTGGTATGGGCCGTGCGATAGAGAGGGCACCAGTATTAAAGTACGGTCTGGTCGCGATGGATGTTGCCACCGGCCCAGCCATATATTTGCTGAGACACTCAGACTGCCTCCTGAAAAAGTTCAGATTTCTATCGTTCAGGATGGCGGGGTTTTTGACAATGGGCCCCAAACGCCGCTTTCCTTCGGGTTCTAGAGGTGTATATGTCAGACCCATATTTTTGCAAGCTATATATAGATACGGATGAGCAAATTGACGAATTTCTGGATGGGCTGAATAAATCGAAGTTCAATATATTTAACGCTGTTCCAGTGGAAGTTCTCGCATACCGAAATGAGGATTTTAAGGCGACCTCTAGAAAGTTGGTTCCTTATGATTTTATTGAATGCTCACAATATTACGTGGACGTTGGTGTTGTGCGGGAAGTTTCAGGGCAGATCCTGGATTTTCAATATGGGGTGGCGAGACTTGTGTCTAATCTCCGAGATGGGGGGCGGTTTGTGATGGCGTCTTGTGATTTTGAGGATGTAATTATTGAAAAAACAGGCTGGAACTGGACTAAAGATGCGCCAGAGCCCCCTGGTAGAGTTATTAGGTAATGAATTGGCTGGTGGTTTCTTGTGACGCATATGAAAAGGCTTGTCTGGCCGTTGAGAAATCCGAAAAATCCACGAAAATAATAACCCTCTTCAATCGCACGATTCCCGATGCGCAGCCCCGACACCCAGCAATCCGGCCTGTTCTCGTACGTGTCAGTGGAAGAGCGGGTGCTCGCGACTCATCCGATTCGAACCCTGCGCGTGCTGGTGGATGCGTTGTTGCTCGAAATGAACGACGAACTGGCGCGTCGCTATTCGAACGTGGGCCGTCCGTCGATTCCACCGGAGCATCTGTTGCGTGCCAGCCTGTTGCAAGTGGTCTATAGCGCGCGTAGCGAGCGCCTGTTGATGGAGTAGTTGAACTACAACCTGCTGTTCCGTTGGTTCGTGGGGTTGAATGTGGACGATCGGGCGTGAGATCACTCGACCTACTCGTTCAATCGCGAGCGATTGTTCGATGAGCGCATCGCGCAACGATTCTTCGAGAGCACGGTCTTGCTGGCGTGTTTCCAGGAATTGGTGAGCAGCGAACACTTTTCTGTCGATGGCACCTTGCTGGAAGCGTGGGCTTCGCATAAGAGCTTTCGCCGCAAGGACGGCGACCACGATGGAGACTGCGGTGATTTTCGTGGACAAGGGCGCAGCAACCATACCCACGCCTCCATCAGCGATCCGGGTGCGCGGCAGGTTCGCAAGAGTTCGGGCCATCAAGCTCGCCTGGGCTATCTAGCCAATGTATAGACAGATGGAGAATCGCAACGGCCTGCTGATCAGCGTGGACGTTCGCATCTCCCGCGGGATGGGCATTGGGTGATTGTTGATGGATTTGATTCATCTAACTCACTGATAGGATGCGACACCCATGGAACAGCAATATTCAATTCGACAGCTTCAGGTCGCTTCCGTTTGGGCGGACCGTTGAGATGAAGGTGAATATTGACTTGATCATTGCAGAGCTGAAGTTGGCTTCTATCCATGCAGAGATCTCCTCATCCGATCCGCTAATTATCAATGGAGGGACGGTAGTCAGGGATGCGCATGGAATTAAGCTATTTTCTCGAGGATTTTCTGTGCGCTTCTCGAGCGAGGGGTGCTTGGTCAGATTGCCGCGAGGGCAGTTAGTCGATAATTGCGTAGTTTCGGAAGCTTCGATGGTGGCGCCGTTGATCATCGAGCACTACAGAAGGGAGGGCTTCATTTCCTGAAAAGCGTTGCAACGAGTGGCAGTGGGCGTCGGAGAGATTTGCCTCAAGTTCTCTCTTTCAGGAACTGATCGTGTGTTTGCAGGCATCTGAAAAAATTCGCGAAGAACTCGAAGGCAATACGTCCGTACGCAGAGTTCTAACAGGCTGTTGAGAAACCCAACGCCAGCCATCGCACGGTAGGTTCGACGCATGGATCAGCAGCCAAAAACCGATAATGTCCAACGATAGCCTCGCCACACCGACCATCCGCTAAGGTCGGTGCCGGCGTCTACCATCGGCCAATATCTCCGAACCGAATCAGGTTGTACGCAGCGAAATTCTAGGTCGCAGAGGCGCGAACTTTCTCTAAGCCGACCAGCGGCAGCTTGCGTAGATAGCCTACGATCTTGACCCAGCTCAATATGCTTACGGGCCCGCTGGCTCAGCATCGGCTTGACCGCACTCGGCGCGGGTGTCGCGGCCTTTGCCGGCGGCGTCGCGGGCAGCATCACAAGTCAGGCGGTAGGCAGTGCGATGGGCACGTCGAGTTTCAGCGGGAGAAACGCGCTGGTGAGTGCCGGTATCGGGCGCGAGCGATCAGTGATCAAGCACGCCGACAGCTACGAGTGCGAAATCCACGCCCACATGGCTGCTGGCGTCTGGCTCGGCGCGATGACAACGGCCGCGGCCCAGTCGCTTCAGCCGCTACGCAGCACGAGACACCCGAGCCGCCCGATCCATGAAGTACCCAACGATCGCGCCAATCGCGATCGGCACCAACGCATAGATCGGGATGAACACCAAGGCGATCGCCGCTTGCGCGTCCGCCGCCAGGTCCAGCGAGTAATGGGCGAATGCGAGAAAGCCGAAGCCCAGCAGCGCGGGCGCCCATAAGGACGACGGACGCTTGTAGAGGAAGCTGACGGCGATGATGGCGCCCCAGGCGATGGCGTTGAACGCCCCCATGAACAGCCAGGCGCCGATGCCGTTGTCCGTGTATTGCTGAAGCCAGCCGATGCCGTGCGGCAGACGCGCCGCATACGGCAGCAGTATCCCTACCAACATCACGAGCAGTCGCGCCTTGCGCATCGTCATGACGACCATCCTGGTTGCGATCGACCCCCAAAGGGGGAATGCCCGGATTCTCGACGGGACCACGGGAGGGCGTCAATCGGAACTGCGTGGCGTCGCGCCCAGTTCGCCGGATCGGCGGCGTTTACGCAAGCCAAGCCCCGCGTCGGGTCGTTTTTGATCGACCTGCGCGCCAAAAACAAGAGCCCCGCCGAAGCGAGGCTCTTGCTGGATCATGTTTCGGCTAACCGAGCGGCTGCCGGCGCCGCGATCAACCTTCCGGAAGATCGCACTTCATCCGCGCATCGATATGAAACGGCTTGGGCACGTCGGGGTTGGGGCTCTTCTGCTCGCCGTCGAGCTTGAACGAATCCGGATCGGGCTTGCCGCCGCGCTCGGTGCAGGCCGCGGTCAATTTCTCCTTCACCGAGGCGATGGCGCTGTCGCGAGTCGCGCCGGACGCGCTGTTGGTCAGATTGACCACTTCCGCGAACGCGTTGTGGCTCATGCCGAAAGCGACACCCATCAGGGCGATCACATACCACTTCTTCATGCCTACTCTCCTTAGTAAACGACTTTGCTACGCGTCGATGGTACTGCGTGGGATGTTGGGCCGATGTTATCCGGCGCCCCTCGTCAATGCAGCGTAAAGGGTTGGGTTGAACAACCGATACGCGGCTGCGTACTCAGGCGAGCGGTTGCGGTTCCGATGACGATCGTCGATCTCCGGAAGGTGCGATCTGTCCTGGCGATGACATCGATAATCGCTGGATTTCCAGGTGTTTTCTGTCGATTGTCCGGCGCGGTCGTTCTCAGAGAAAACTGCGCAAGAAGCCGGCGAAGTTAAAGCGACGTTACACAGTTAAGCGCGCATGCCCTGTGCTCCTTGATAGAAAGATGGATCGGCGGTGTTCTTAATGTGCCGATCGTCAAGTCGATGCGCGAATGGCGAGGACATCACGATGCAATCATTGTTGTTCGAGCCTTCGAGCCTTCGAGCCTTCGCTTGAAGTCACGAGATGGCGGCGGATCGTCATCGTTTCCGCAAATGCATATGGGCCATCTATCGCGATTTCGCGCGATTGATCCGCGCGATCGACATGCGCAGGGTCGGCCGCGCGGCTGACCACCGGCTGACGGATATCCCGCTAAGCCAGGGCAAGCGCCGTGCACCCGAAACGTCGCAAACACCGGTGCCATGCACCGCGGCTGCCGTTCGATCCGCCTCGAAGCTTTGCACTAAGATGGTGCAATGCCCGCCGACCCCCAGCCCGCCCTCGACCTCAGCCTCGACAGCCTGACCACGCCGCTCGCCTGGAGCGATGCGGGCGGGACCTTGAGCGGCTGCAATACCGCGTTCTCGCGCTGGTTCGGGATCGGCGCGCGGCGCTTGCTCGGGTGGCCGCTGGCCGGCCTGGACGCGGGCGACGGCCGTCTGGCGCTGGCCTTGTCGCGCGAAGGCGGCGACGAGGCGCCGCTGCGGATGCGGCGGATGCGGCTGCGCTACGCCGATGGCGAGGAGCGTTTCGCCGATCTGTGGCTGAGCCGGCGCGAGGGCGGCGGTTGGCTGCTGGAAGCGCACCCGGTCGATGAGTTTCCCGGCGACGATCCGGCCTTGCTGCTGCCGTCGGCGTTATCGGCGTCGTTGAAGGGGCTCGCGCACGAGTTGCGCAATCCGTTGGCCGGGCTCAAGGGCGCGTCGCAATTGTTGGCGCGGCGGGTCGACGATGCCGATTCGCGTGAGTTGATCGGTTTGATCGACAGCGAGGTCGAGCGCCTGACCGGCCTGGTCGATCGTCTGCTGACGCCGGCGCCGCCGCGGCCGCACGCGCCGTTGAACATCCATGCCGTGCTCGAACGCGTGCTGCGCCTGGCCGAGGCCGACGCGGGTTGGGCGGTGCGGCTGGTGCGCGACTACGACCCGAGCCTGCCCGAATTCGACGGCGACGCCGATCGCCTGATGCAGGCGGTGTGGAACCTGGTGCGCAATGCGATCGAGGCCGGCGCGACCCACGTCAATCTGCGCACGCGCATCGAACACGGCGTGCGCATCGCCGATACCTCGCATCCGATCGCGCTGCGCCTTGACATCATCGACGACGGCCGCGGCGTGCCCGACGAACTGGCCGAGCAGTTGTTCCTGCCGCTGGTGTCCGGTCGCGCCGAGGGCAGCGGGCTCGGGTTGGCGTTGGCGCAGCAGGTCTCGCGCGAGCATCGTGGCTCGCTGGCGTATCGCTCGCGGCCGGGCCACACCGTGTTCACCCTGCTGTTGCCGATGCATATCGAAAGCGAAGGAGACGCGGCATGAGCGCGGCGCGGGTATGGGTGGTCGACGACGATCGTTCGGTGCGCTTCGTGCTGGCGACGGCGTTGCGCGAGGCCGGTTACAACGTCGATGCGTTCGAAAACGCGGCCGATGCGCTGGACGCGTTGGACCAGCGCGGCGCGCCGGACCTGTTGTTCACCGACGTGCGCATGCCCGGTGATGGCGGGCTGGTGCTGCTGGAAAAACTCAAGGCGCGCGCGCCGTCGTTGCCGGTGGTGGTGATGAGCGCTTACACCGATGTGGCGAGCACCGCCGGTGCGTTTCGCGGCGGCGCGCAGGAATTCCTGTCCAAGCCCTTCGATCTGGACGATGCGGTTGCCCTGGCCGCGCGCACGCTCGCGGCGAACGAAACGCAGCACGACGTCGTTGAAACGCCGCAAGCCGCCGCCGATACCTTGATCGGCGACACCCCGGCGATGCTGACCCTGTTCCGCGCGATCGGACGCCTGGCGCAGGCACCGCTGTCGGTGTTGATCACCGGCGAAACCGGCACCGGCAAGGAACTGGTCGCGCGCGCGCTGCATCGCGAATCGCCGCGCGCGGCGCGGCCGTTCGTGGCCTTGAACACCGCGGCGATCCCGTCGGAACTGCTGGAAAGCGAATTGTTCGGCCACGAGGCCGGCGCCTTTACCGGTGCGCAGCGACGCCATGTCGGGCGGTTCGAACAGGCCGACGGCGGCAGCCTGTTTCTGGATGAAATCGGCGACATGCCGTTGCCGTTGCAGACCCGCTTGCTGCGGGTGCTGGCCGAAGGCGAGTTCTTCCGCGTCGGCGGACGCGAACTGATCCGGGTCGATGTGCGGGTGATCGCGGCGACTCATCAGGATCTCGAAACCCTGGTCGCGCAAGGCCAGTTCCGCGCCGACCTGCTGCATCGCCTGGACGTGGTGCGCTTGCGCCTGCCGCCGTTGCGCGAGCGGCGCGCCGACGTGCCGCAACTGGCCGAACGTTTTCTCGCTTCGGCCGCGATCCGTTTCGCCGCACCGGCCAAGCGCCTGTCCAAGCCGGCGCTGGAGCGGCTGCGCGCGCACGATTGGCCGGGCAACGTGCGCGAACTCGAGAACGTGTGCTGGCGCCTGGCCGCGCTGGCGCCGGGCGATACGATCACCCGCGAGGACATGGACGAGGTGCTTGGGGTCTCGGTGCGCAAGCCGAGCGACGCGGCCGAATGGGAGGCGCAGCTGTCGTCGTGGGCGCGCGCGCAACTCGCCGATGGCCGCGCGAACCTGCATGCCGATGCGCGCGAGCGCTTCGACCGCGCCTTGCTGGAAGCGGCGCTGGAGCACACCGGCGGGCGGCGCACCGAGGCGGCGACGCGGTTGGGTCTGGGGCGCAATACCTTGACGCGCAAGTTGGGGCCGGGGCGTAAGCGCAGTTAGGCGTTCGATGAAAGATCGGTCTTCAATATTCCTGGGCTGGCGATGACCGCCCGACCGGGCGGACGCTGCGGAATCGTTTGTGGGAGGGCCTTCAGGCCCGACGCTGTTCGTTCCGGTCGAGGTTCGAGTGGAGGTCTGGGTCAGCAGACGCATCGTATTTCACCGGCATTGCACGGCGATCCGAGCCGAAAGCGTCGGGCCTGAAGGCCCTCCCACAAAAGACCTCGTGGCATCACGGCGGCAGTGCGAACAGCGTTGTCCGCGATGGCTCGGCCTGCACGCATCGCGGTGATGCGGCACTTGGCGGAATCGCAGGGCTCGTACCGTGCTGCCGTCGCGACCGCCATAATCGAGCGGCCAGCCGCATGCCAGCCATCTTCTCACCGCCGTTTCACCCGCACTGAACCCGCGCGGGGCTAGCGTCGGGCCACCGTCCCATCCGGCGCCGCGTCAGGGCGCCGACGCACAGGAGTCCTGCATGAATCACCTGCTTCGCACGATCACGATCGCCTCATTCGTCGGCGCGTTGGCGGCCTGCGGTGGACAAGCCACCAAGCCCACGCCGCCGCCCGCGCCGCCCAAGCCGGTGTCGACCGCGCAATCGGCGACGGTGGTGCTCGCCTCGGCCTCCGGCAGCCTGGTCAGCGGCAAGCTGACCCTGCGTCCGATGGGCGACGGTGTGCATCTCACCGGCGAGATCGGCGGCCTCACGCCCAACAGCGTGCACGCGATCCATATCCACGAGAAGGGCGATTGCAGCGCGGCCGACGCGAGCAGCGCCGGCGGTCATTTCAACCCGGCCGGCCAGCCGCACGGTCAGGTCGGTCACGGCGCGCATCACGCCGGCGACATGGACAATCTCAACGCCGATGCCGAAGGCGTGGCCAAGGTCGACGCGCACGCCAGCGGCGTGACCCTCGGCGGCGGCGCGATCAACGATGTCGCCGGTCGCGCGGTGATCGTGCATGCCGTGCAGGACGACTACAAAAGCCAGCCCGCCGGCAACGCCGGTGCGCGCGTGGCCTGCGGCGTGATCAAGGTCGTGCAGTGATCGTGGGTCTGCGCTGAAGGCAGCGGAATCTTTTGTGGGAGGGCCCTTCAGGCCCGACGCTCTTCGTTCCGATCGAGGATGAATTCGAGTTCCCGGCCGACGGGCGCGTGGGACTTCGCCGATCGCTGCGCGGCGATCTGAGCGCAAAGCGTCGGGCCTGAAGGCCCTCCCACAACGAACCTCGAAACATCAGGGCAACCCCTTGGCCGCGCATCGCCTTATCCTGAGCGCATCCCACGCAGCGACCCTCGCCATGACCCACTTGCGCATCCGCGACGCCGTTCCCGCCGACCGTGACTTGATCGCCGACTGGATGATCGCGATGGCCTGGGAAACCGAGCACAAGCGGCTCGACCCCGACACCGTGCGCGCCGGCGTCGCCGGCGGCCTGGCCGATGCGGCGAAGGCGCGCTACTTCATCGCCATGCGCGAGGCCGAAGTCGCCGGCAACGAAACCATCGCTGTCCCGGCCGGCACCTTGATGTTCACCCACGAGTGGAGCGACTGGCGCAACGGCGACTGGTGGTGGATCCAGAGCGTGTACGTCGCGCCGGAGCATCGCAGGCAGGGCGTCTACAACGCATTGCACCGCCATGTGGCGGACTTGGCGCGGGCGACGCCGGGCGTGGTCGGCTTGCGGTTGTACGTCGAGCGCGCTAATACTCCCGCACACCACACCTACGCCGCGCAAGGCATGCACGACGCCGGTTACTCGATCCTCGAGCGAGAATTCTGACCAGGGAAGGCAGGGCATGAGCGCAATTCGCAGCTGCGAGAGACGTCTGAAGCAACGAAGCGCCGCATCGATCAAGGGCGTTGTGTTGCTGGGGCTGATCGCGATACCTGCCGTGGCTTACGCGGAACCCCAGATTTGCAGCGCGCCGCTGCACGCAGCAGTGTCCAGGCTGATCGATTCTGAAGTCAGCGTGGATGCCGAGCCGAAATTACCGAATTTCATGGAGTCCAGTGCGCTCGATCAGATCGAAGGCGCATACGGTCGGTATCTGGCGCAGCGTAGCAAGACTTCGGACGGCCGCTGGAAGAGCGAAATACTGGCCGATGATGCGCTGACCCGATTGGCCGAGCTCGGCGCAAGAAGCGAAAAAATCGACTGGAGCGTTCCAAGGTCACTCACACTCAAATGGGCGGAATCGGCGCCGAACTCGGCGCTAGCCAGGGTGCTGTACGCAGGCATCCTGGTCCGGCAGGCGATTCATGCGACCGCGTATGATGACGACCTCGTAAGCCTTACCCAGGCCAAGCGGCAACCCGAACGCGACTTGTTGTTACGTCAGGCTGACGCCTATCTGGAGGCCGAGACGGCGGTGGCTTCGCGCGACCCCGAGTATTACGCGACCCGGATGCGGATCGCTTTGCTGCACAATGACGGCGCGAAACTCGAGCGCACGTTCGATCAGGCGATGGCGAAATTTCCCGACTACTATCCGTTGTACTCGCTCAGGCTCGGGGGGCGCGCTATACCCTTGGACGAAGACGGCGTTGAGAGACTGGCACGTCAGGCCGTGCTTCGTAACCCTGCGAGCGAGGGCCGCGTGCTGTACGCGCGGATCTATGGCGATTACGCTGAAAATAATCTGATGGATCAAGAAAGCCTGTTCGCCATGTCGAAGGTGAGGTGGACGGAAATGAAGGCCGGCTTCGAGGATCTCGTGCAACGCTACCCGGATCAGAAGAATCTGCAGACCTACGCTAAGTTCGCCTGCTTCGCCGGAGATTCGTTCAAGCTGTACACCTTGCTGCACTGCATGCAGGCCCCGCTGCGCGAGGTTTGGACCCGACAGACGCTTTTCGATGCTTGCCACGAGCTCGGGCTGACGCACACCCCGGTCACGCTGTGAGTACCGCTGTCGTTACAGCGCGGAGCGGGCCTCGCCGTCGTCGCAATGCACAAACGTCACCGCCACCCCGTGCGCGCCCAGCACCGCGGCGATCTGCTTGAGCCGCGCTTCGAAGTGCTGATAGCGGCGGTTGAGCTTCTCGCGGCATTCGTCGGTGTCGCACGGCGCCTCGGGCGCGTAGCGCTGGTGCCAGGCGTTCGGCGAGAACAGGGCGATGCGGGCTTCGCCTTCGCTGTAGTGGATCAGCGGCTCGGGCGGGGCGTCCAGCCATTCCTCGCCGTCGGGCTGCAGCAGCGCGGTTTCCAGCAGCGGCCATAGCGGGCCGAGGCCGGCGTGGTCGTACTGCATGGCCATCATCGCGGCGAGGTCGTGGACGGTCAGATAGCGCGCGTGTTCGACCTGCAGGCCGAAGGCTTCCTGCGCGGCCAGGGCGGTGTCGGCGCCGGCCATGCCGCGTTCGAGCAGGCTGGATTCGAGCAGTTCGCCGACCCGCGCGACCCGGTCCGGGTCGCCGCTGAGCACGAACGGCACCAGCCGCAGCGGGCCGCCGGCGTAATCGGGCGAGGGCGCCAGCGCGCCGGGCAGTTGCTGATCGTGGGCGCCGAATGCGATCACCCGGCCGGCGCTGTCGGCGCCGCGCTCGCGCGGGGCGTTGGCCGACAGCTCGTCGAGTTCGCGGTGCAGCGGCCAGCCCGGGCGCAGCAGTTCGACCGGGTCGTAGTGGGCGCCGACGGTGACCAGGTCCAGCGCCGCGGTCTCGGCGGCGAAGCCGGCCAGGTCGCGGGCGATCTTTTCCGACAGGGCGCCCGCGTCGTGGCGGGGCAGGACGCTGCGGCTGACCGCGGCGTCGCCCTTGAGCTCCAGCGCGAGGGCGCCGAGGACGTGCAGGGGCGCGGACGGGCCGCTGGCGGGAGGGCTGGCTGAGCTCATGGTCACCGAAGATACGCTGGCGTTTGGTAGAGCGCGTGTGCGGCGCTACACTGGGACCCATTATGCCCGGTCCGCCGCGACGGGCCCTGTGAGAACTCCTTGCGAGGTGTGCCGATGCGCCAAAACCGTCCCGTCGCCGTGCTCGGTGGCGTGCGTATTCCGTTCTGCCGCCAAAACACCGCGTATGCGGATGTCGGCAACCTGGGCATGTCGGTGCGCACCCTGGGCGCGTTGGTCGAGAAGTTCGGCCTGCACGGCCAGCAGCTCGGCGAAGTGGCGATGGGCGCGGTGATCAAGCACAGCAGCGACTGGAACCTCGGCCGCGAGGCCGCGCTGTCGTCGGGCCTGTCGCCGCTGACCCCGGGCATCACCCTGCAGCGCGCCTGCGGCACCTCGCTCGACTCGATCATCACCATCGCCAACAAGATCGCGGTCGGCCAGATCGAAGCGGGCATCGGCGGCGGTTCGGACACGACCTCCGACGTGCCGATCGTGTACGGCAAGAGCCTGCGCCGGCGTCTGCTGGAAGCCGCGCGCGGGCGCAGCACCAAGGACAAGCTCGCCGCGTTCAAGGGCTTCCACCTGCGCGAGCTCAAGCCCGAGTTCCCCGGCGTGGCCGAGCCGCGCACCGGCAAGAGCATGGGCGAGCACTGCGAGGACATGGCCAAGCAGTGGAACATCTCGCGCGATTCGCAGGACGAATGGGCGCTGTCGTCGCACCTCAAGCTGGCCGCGGCCTACGAGCGCGGGTTCTTCGACGATCTGGTGGTGAGTTTCCGCGGCGTGTCGCGCGACAACAACCTGCGCGCCGACAGCACCCTGGAAAAGCTCGCGACCTTGAAGCCGGCGTTCGACAAGACCTCCGGGCGCGGCACCCTGACCGCGGCGAATTCCACCCCGCTGACCGATGGCGCGTCGGCCTGCCTGCTGGCATCGGAGGAATGGGCGCAGGCGCACAACCACGAAGTGCTGTGCTACCTGCGCGACGCGCAGGTCGCGGCGGTCGATTTCGTCCACGGCGAGGGCCTGCTGATGGCGCCGACCGTGGCGGTGCCGGAGATGCTCAAGCGCAACGGCCTGACCTTGCAGGATTTCGACATCTACGAAATCCACGAAGCCTTCGCCGCGCAGGTGCTGTGCACGCTGCGCGCGTGGGAGAGCGAGGACTACTGCAAGAACCGTCTCGGCCTGGACGCGCCGCTGGGGCGGATCGATCCGGCCAAGATCAATCCGAATGGTTCTTCGCTGGCGGCCGGTCATCCGTTCGCCGCGACCGGTGCGCGCATCGTCGCGACCGCGGCCAAGGAATTGAAGCAGCGTGGCGGTGGGCGGTGTTTGATTTCGATCTGTACCGCGGGTGGTATGGGTGTGGTGGCGATTTTGGAGCGTTGAGCTTCGCTGTTTCCTTCTCCCGCGCGCGGCGACCGAAGGGAGTGCAGAGCTGAGAAGGTGCCCGAAGGGCGGATGAGGGCGCGTAATGCATAACGGTTGCGCAGCCAACGTCTGGCTTCGCACACCTTCACCCCAACCGCACCCCGGCCCAAACGCATAGCGTTTGGGCGTTCGCGGGCGCGCGAGCCAATGGCTCGCAAGCGGCGCCCACTCACCCCGCAAGCGGGAGAGGGAGCAGGTATGCGCGAAATTGATATAGCGCCGCTATCGCAATAGCTCAGCCTCAAGCAGGCCCACCCCGACTCGTCCCCGCGATGTACAGCGGCGGCCACCCCACCGGCGTCGTCCCCTTCTCCTTCATCTGTATCGCCAACTCCGCTTCCAGCGCTATCTGTTGATCGGCGTAAGCGGGATTGCCGGCCAGATTGGTGTTCTGCTGCGGGTCGGCGGACAGGTCGTACAGCTCCCAATCGCCGCCCTGGCTCTGCGCGCCCGCGGCCGGCGCATACACCGCATAGGTCCACTGCGCCGAACGGATCGCGCGGATCACGCTCGGACCGTTGCCGCCGATGTCGTCGTAGGTGTAATGCACATAGTCCTGCACCGAGCCGCGGCTGCCTTCGAGCAGCGGGCTCAGGTCGGTGCCGGCCAAGCCGGGGAATTGCGAACTCACGCCGAGCAGGCTGGCCAAGGTCGGCAACAGATCGACCGAACTGGCCAGCGCCTGCGTGCTTTGCGGCTGCGGCCATGCGATGGGATTGGAGAACAGCAGCGGCACGTGGATGGCTTCGTCGTAGGCGTTGACGAATTTTTCGACCATGCCGTGCGACAAGCCCAGTTCGCCGTGATCGGCGAAACGCACGATCAAGGTCTGGTCGATCTGTTCGCTGCTCATCGCATCGAGGATCTGCTGGATCTGCGAATCTACATAACCGACCAGATACGCATAGAAGTCGACGAAGTCCTGCTCGCTGGCGCCGTCGTTGCCGCTCATCTGGGCGAAGGTGTAACTCGATTGCGCGCGCGGCTTGCTCGAAAGATTTTCGTCGGCATTGAGCGGGATCGGCGCGGCGGTGGCGCGATAGGTCGCTTGGTCGTAATAGCTCGCGGCCTGATTGAGATAACCCAGATGCACGTCGTGCGGATTGACCAGCGAAACCACCAGGCAATACGGCGCGGCCGGCGGCGCGGCGAGGAAGCTCAGCGCATCGGCGAGGTAGCGCTGATCGTTCTGGTTAGGCGCGCCGGGCGTGACCGGCCCCGTGCTCAAGGTGCCGCCACCGAGGAAGGTCGCGTTCAAGCTGATGCCGGCGTCGTTCGGGTCCCAGGTCGAAAAACCCCACTGAGCGAGCTCATCGTCCTGCGTGCCCGGTTCGTTGTTGCCGAGCAGATGCCACTTGCCGATCCAGTAGCAACCATAGCCCGCGGCCTTGAGCACGCTGGCGAGATTGGGAAACTGCGAGGGCGGAGGCAGCGGCGCGCCGCCGGTGTGGGTGCAGCCGGTGACCGCCGGGTACTGGCTGGTCAGAAACGTGGCGCGGCTCGGCGAACACATGCACGCGCCGGTGAACGCGGCCTGGAAATCGATGCCGTTGGCAGCGAGCTGGCGCATCGCCGGCATGGCCGCGGCGAGGGTGGGTTGGTAGGACGCCGGCCATTGCAGCAGGCTGCGTTCCTGGTCGGTAATGATCAGCAGCAGGTTGGGTCGGTTGCCGTTCGAGAACAGATCGCTCAGGGCCATGTCGGTCGCTCCGTGGGATGCAAGCTCAAACGCGGGTAACGGCGCCGGCAGGACGGCCGTGACCGCCGCGCGTCGGCCGGGCGCATACAGGCGCCGTGCGCTCGGGCAATATGTGCGCACCGTCACGACAAGGAGCTGTCATGCGCCGTTCCACTTCCACCGTTCTCGCCCTGCTGGCCTTCTCGCTGCTGCCGTTGTCGTCAGCGGCGATGAGGTTGACCGCGCAATCGTTCGTCTGCCCGATCGACGGCCAGACCTTCTCGACGCGGCTGATGAGTTCGGGCACCTCGTTCGGCTCGTATTTCGATACCCAGCGCTTCGGCGCGATCGCCTCGCCGGCGCCGCTGCCGGTGTGCCCGGGCAACGGTTTCATCGTGATCGACGAGAACCGCAGCTACAGCGACGCCGAACTGGTCAAGCTGCGCGCGTTCGTGGCGTCGGACGAGTACCGCGGTTGGGTCGCGAACGACACGCCGTATTACCGCTTGGCCAAGCAGATGGCCTGGTCGGGCGAATCGCCCGAGCGCATCGCCGGTGTATTGCTGCAGGCGACCTGGGAGGCTGGCAGCCAACGTTATCCGCGCTACGCCGCCGAGGCGTTGAAGGCGATGCAGCAACGCGCCGCGGGCGAAGCCGGCAGCGATCGCGTCTACCACACGCGCATGCTGATCGGCGAATTGCAGCGTCGCCTCGGGCGTTTCGATCAGGCCCAGGCGACCTTCGAGGCGCTGCGCCGCGACCGTGCGTTCCCGGGCAAGCAGGAAGCGGAAACCGCGGTCTACATGCGCAAGGTGCTCGACGCGCAGTTGCAGTTGATCCGTGCGCGCAGCGTGGCGCATGCGCGGTTGGACGAGGACGGCACGATCGTCGATTTTTGATCGAAGTTCGGTTGCGGCGGGATCGCGCCGCGGGTGAGCGCGGCGCGATCCGGTTGTTGTTTGATCGCCCAACGCATGCGGCGATCAAGACTCGCGCCGAAGCCAAAGCGCCGGCACGAATCACAGCGCTCACGCCATGCTGCGCGCCGGACTGCGTTGCTGTTCGGCCTGCTGCTCTTGCTGCAGCGCCGCCTGCTGCTGAGTCGCCTGCGGCTGATTCATCGCCAGCGCCTGGAACGACTGCTCGACCTTGGTCTCCATCGCCTCGCGGGTGTTGACATGCGCGCGCTGGGCGGCCGGGTCGGACGGATCGCCGCGCACCACGAACACGTTCTCGCCGGCGCCGAGCCGATCGGTGCCGCGGCTGAGCACGACCGCATCGACCCGATCGAAGCGGTTGTCGCCGGCGAGCTGGGTCAGGCGCGCGGTCAGGCGCTCGCTGCCGTCGTCGTAGCTGCGGCCGTGCGCCGCATCCAGGCGCTGCACGCCCTCGCGGCATTGGCAGTACAGCGAGTGCTGCGGATGGTCTTCGCGGCGCGGGTCGAACGGCGCGGCGCTGGCCAATTGCACGGCCGTTTCGCGCCCAGGCGCAGTGAGGCCCGGCTGCGTGTTGTCGGCGAGCGTCCACGGGCTGGTGGCGATCGGCCGGCCGCGATTGGGGTCGGCTTCATGGAAGTCGTCGCGCATTTCCTGTCGATGCAGGCGCACCGCGCGCGCGTCGTTGAGTTGGGCGAGTTGCGCGGGATCGCGCACTTCACGGATGTAGGGCATCCCGCCCGCACCGCCGCCGCTGATCGACGTCCAACTGCGGTCGCGCTGATCGTAATGAAACGTGAGAGGCGGCCCGCCGATGGTGTTCGGATCGGTCGTGGGGTGGCTGCCCGCGGCCGCGCCCATCCGGGTCAGCCCCAGCCGCGCGGTGTATCCCGCGGCTTCCATCGGTGGCAGGTTGCGAGCGATGTCGGCCAGCGTGCTGCCGCCGCGCTCGAGGCCGAGGCCGCCGTTGTTAAGCATGTGCGACCACACTTGCTCGACCTCGCCTTCGCCATGCGTGCGACGGGCGCCTTCCAGCAATACTCGCGGGGTCCAGGCGTTGGGATCGATGCGCGCGTGAGTGAATGCCTGGTCGTGCGCGCGCTGTACGTCCTGGGCGGGCAGGTTCAGCGCCCGCTCGGGCCGGCCGTCGGCGAAGTGTTGCTGACGCAGGGCGAGGTCCCTGCGGATCAGGTCGACGCCGAAATTTTCCCAGTCGCGTTCGCTCAGATTGCGGCCATCGCTGCGCGCCCGGTTGTCCGCATACAGATTGGCGACCTGACCGGGGGCGTTGTCGTTGCGCACCACGCCCAGCGCCAGCAGGCCGTAGCCGTCGTTGCCGGTGTGCTGGGCCAGATAATTCCAGTACAGCTCGCGATTGCCCGCGCGCGCGTAGTGGCTCAGGATTTCCATGTCCTGCTGGTTCATGCCGCTCATGATGTCCTCCTTGAAATCGTCGCCTTAGCGCGCGTCGTTGATGTGGTACTGGTCGAAAAGGTCGCGGATGCGACGTTCGATTTTCTGCCAGTCTTGCATGAACACGCGCAGATAACTGACGTTGATGCGCGCGTCGTAGCGGGCGATGGTGAAATCGTGCGAACACATCGACAGCTTGGGCGTACCGAGCAGGCGTAACGTGGTGCCCTGTATCTCGGCGCCGTCCGGCATTTCGCGCGAAGTGCATTTGATGACCGTGGTCAGCGTGCCGTTCGCGTCGCGGGCCACGAACCAGTCGTTGTTGAACAGCGAGTCTCGATCGCCGGCGCGGCCGATCTTGTCGCCGTGGGTCTTGAGGTTGTACGCATCGAGCTTGGCGAAATCGGTGTAGTAAGGCGTCAGGCCGAACACCGGTTCGCCACGAAGGCGCAGGTCGGGGTTGAGCGTGGGGTCTTCGCGACGCTTTTGCTCGGAGTCCACATTGGAGATCAGCGCTCGGTCCAGACTGGTCTGCAGCGGCACGCGGTCGATGTAGGTCGGAGCGATGTCGATATTGCGGGCGAAACGCTGTTCGCCGCCTTCGAAGTAGCGCTCGCCCGGCGCCAGCGGCTGCAGGTCGGGCCACTGCACGATCAGCCGCATGTTGCCCTGGAAATCCGGGCCGAGCTGGGTGTCGAAATAATTCGCGGGAATCTCGAAGCGGTGCGGGCCGAGCTTGGCGTGCACCGGTTTGTCGGTATAGGGCGAGGCGACGGCGGCGTCCGTCATGGCATGAGGCTCCTGGGCTGGGCTGGAGGGCAGCGCCGACGATGTGCAGGCCGCCAGCGCGAGGCTGGCGGCGAGGACGAAGCTGCGGCAAGTCCGGGCCGAGGTCGTCATGGGCATCCTCCATTGATGCGGTGCGGATGTACGGGTGGGGTTCGCACAGCGGGCCAGTCTAGGTGCGGCTGCTGGAGGGGTAAAGGAAGGCGGCGATACGCCGATCGTCGAGGCCACGGGTCGTGGTTAGTTGCCCCAGGTCGCGGCATCCATCGGCGATGCCGGCCAGGCGACTACCCACCCGAACCCCGATCCGTGATCGCAGTCGCGCCGGTTCACCAAGCTGCTCCGCTGGCACGGTTGTTGTGTCTCCATTCGCGGTGGTACGGTCGATCGGCAACAAACCATACGCAAACGTATCTTAATGTGCTGAACAGTCTCTGGGAGGGGACAGCCTCATGCGCAAGCTCGGGTCGTGGTTCGCGTTGTGTCTGGTCCTTGCCGTGTTCGCCGCTCCGGCGATGGCGGGTGGTTTCAATGGCAGCTATCAGCGCATTCCCGGTTGGGACGGCGCGGAGATGAGCGCCTTCGTGATGGTGCCCAAGGACCAGGGCCCGGGGCCGTTTCCGCTGCTGGTGATGCCGGCCAGCTGGGGCGCGCCGAACCTGGAATACGTCGGCCGCGGCGCGGTGCTCGCCGGCCAGGGCTATGTGGTGATCAGCTACACCTCGCGCGGGTTCTACGATTCGGCCGGGCAGATCGACATCGCCGGGCCGGGCACGGTCGAGGACGTCAGCGCGGTGATCGACTGGGCCCTGGCGCATACCCCGTCCAACCCGGCCAAGATCGGCGCCAGCGGCATTTCCTATGGCGCCGGCATCAGCCTGCTCGCGGCCGAGCGCGATCCGCGGATCAAGGCGGTCGCGGCCCTGAGCGGCTGGGCCGACCTGGAGGCGTCGCTGTACGCCAACCGCACCGTCAGCCAGCAAGGCGCGGCGCTGTTGGTGCTGGCCGGTTCGCTGACCGGACGGCCCGGGCCGGAACTGGCCGGCGCCACCGCGCGCATCGCGCTCGGCGACTTCGACGGCGCGGTCAAGGGTCTGTTGCCGGTGGTGCCGCAGCGCAGCCCGATCACCGACGCGGCCGCGTTGAACCGCAACGGCACCGCGGTGTTCCTCGCCAACGCCTTCAACGACAGCCTGTTCCCGCCGGGCCAGTACATCGACTTCTACACCGGCCTGAGCGGACCCAAGCAATTGCTGTTCGCCCACGGCGATCACGCCACGGTCGAGGTCGCCGGCGCGTTCGGCCTGCCCAACGAGGTCTACACCGGCGCGGTGCGCTGGTTCGACCATCACCTCAAGGGCATCGACAACGGGGTCGAGCGCGAACCGGCGGTGCGGCTGAAATCGCAGGACGGCGACTGGCGCGGTTATGCCGACTGGAATGCGGTGCAGACCGGTTCGACCGTGCTCGCGCTGAGCCGGCCGAGCGGGCTGATCGCGCCGACCGGTGAGCTGCGCAGCGCGCCGAGCACCGGTTGGACCCATTCGATCCTGACCGGCCTGCCGACCGTCGCCGATTCCGGCATCGCCTTTGTCAGCGGTTTCCTGCAATCGGTGCAGGTCGCGCCGCAGGCATCGATTCCGCTGGTCCTGCGCGCTGGCGCGGGCGTGTGGCAGACGCCGATGAACTGGTTGCCGCAGCAGCTCAGCGGCATGCCGAAGCTGCACCTCACGGTGACCCCGAGCCAGTCCGAGGTGAGCCTGTTCGCCTATCTCTACAGCGTCGACCTGCTCGGCAACGGCACCTTGCTCAGCCACAAGCCGTACTCGCTGCGCGGCGCGCGTCCGGGCGTGGCGCAGACCATCGACCTGCGCCTGGAGGCGACCAGCTGGGACATCCCGGCCGGCCGCAGGCTGGTGTTGGTGGTCGACACCCAGGACCCGCGCTACACCAGCGCGAGCACGATCGGCGGCAGCGTGAGTTTCAGTTCGCCGGCGTCGGATCCTTCGACGTTGACGGTGGCGTTGCGCTGAATTTCGCGATGGCGTGACAAACGAGACGGCGCTTCGATGCGCCGTTTTCGTTTTGGTGGCGTGAGACGGGACAGGTGTTTCGATGGTGGTGGGGGTTAGGCGCGTGGTGCCGTAGAGATGTGGTTTGAGCAAGATTTCGAGCGACGAGATGTCGCCATGTCACTGCGATGGCGTCGTGATCGTAATTTCGCGGTCGCGGCTTGCGCCGCTCCTACAGGGAGGCCGTGCAGCTTTTACTCGAGCTTGAAGTCGCGCAGCGCTGGAGAAGAAACCTGACTTCAGATGAAAGCCACATGGCCTCCCTGTAGGAGCGGCGCAAGCCGCGACGCGCGTCACCACGACAACATCGAAAACCATATCCGCGCCGAGCAGCCCCAAACGACGCTCGCGCCGCGCCGACCTCGATCCCGACGCAATAACCGCCACCTGCATCCGCGTAACGCACATCCCCAAAACAAAACGGCCGCCCCGAAGGCGGCCGTTCCGGCGGACGAATAACGACGCGCCTCAACCGCGCAACCGCGGCATCCCGAACTCATCGCGTTCCTCGATCACCGCCTCATCGAACAACTTCTGGCGCAGATCGCGCCCCGGCAATTCGGTGATCGCCTCGCCGCGGCCGGCGCGCAGGGCGTTGACGTAGCTCAGGCGCGCGCGGTTTTCGTCGCCGGCCTGGGCGAAGCCGTGGCCGAGTTCTTCCCAGGCTTCGCTGTTGGCGCCCTGGGCCAGGGCGCGGTGCAGATAGGCTTCGGCCTGCGGCCACTGTCCCTGCGCGCGGGCGAGGCGGGCCAGGCTCACCAGCAGGCCGGGGCTGCCGGGATGGGCCTGCAGCCAGCGTTCGGCGTTGGCGCGGCGCGCGTCGAGGCGACCGATCGGCAGACGGCCGTACAGCGCGGCCAGCGATTCGTCCCAGCGCGTGTCCAGAGCCTGTTCCAGGCTCTTGGCGGCGGCTTCCTCCCAACGCAGCGCGGCGGCGCGTTCGGCGTAGGCGGCGACCGCGGCCGGTTCGGTCTTGAGCGGCTTGGGCAGGGTTTCCCAATGATCGGCGAGCACGTTCGCGTCGGCGGCTTCCCGCAGCGCGGCTTCGGCCCAGGCGGCTTCGTACTGGCTCAGGCGTTCGGCCGGCCAGACGTTGTGCTGACGCAATGCGCCGAGCAGGCCGTAGGCCTCGCCGGCGCGGCCGAGCGCGGCCAGCGCTTGCGCACGCAGGGCCAGGCCGCGCGGCGGCAGCGGTTGCGCGGTGGGCATGTCGAGCGCGGCCAGCGCGTCGCCGGGACGGTCTTCGGCCAAGGCCAGATCGGCGGTGGCCAGGGCGCGCGCGACCGGATGGTCGGCGGCCAGGGCATCGAGGTATTGCACCTTCGCCGCCGCATCGCCGCGCGCGGCGGCGGCACGCGCGGCGGCGACGCCGGCGATCGCGGCCACGTCGCGGTTGCGCGCGGCCTGCGCCAGCGATTTCTCGGCGCGGGTCCAATGGCCCTGATGAAGCGCATCCAGGCCATCGATCAGACGCGCGCGCGCCTGCTTCTTGCGATGCCGGCGCACCGCGGTGAACGGCAGGCTGAGCACCTTCCACACCAGCCACAGCGCCAGCAATCCGCCGATCAGTATCAGCAGTGCCTTGGGCACGTTGGTGAAGTAGTTCATGCCGCCGTAGGTGACGACGACCTTGCCCGGATCCTGCACCAGCAGTTGCGCGGCCAACGCGCCGACCAGCGCGAGCACGATCCAGAACAGCAGATTGCGGAACAGATTCATTGCGGTGGCTCCTTGCTCTGACTCGCGCGCCGGGAATCGTCCAGGCGCGCGCGTTGATGCCTATGCGACGACGCGGGCGTGGGTTGCGGCCGGATCAGTGGGCCGTACGCAACTGGCGCAATTGCTGCAGTGTGGTGCCCAGGGTAGGAACCGAGAGTGAAAGCGGCAGCGCGGCGATTTCGCGCAGCTGCGCGAGCTGTCGCTGTTGCACGGGCGAGGCGGCCGACAGGCGCTGCACCCAATACTCCGCGCGGCTCAGCGCGGTGCGCAGACCCGGCGCGTCGCGACGTTCGGCGGCGGCGCGGGCCAGCGAAATCTCCAACTGCAGGCCGGCCAGCGCGGCGGCGCGGTCGGTCGGGTGCGCGGCAACGGTGCGATCAACCGGCTGGCTTTCGATCAATGTGCCGAACGCGCGCTGCCACCACGGCGCCAGCACCGGCGCGGCGGCGGTCGCGGTGTCGGGCGGCAGGCTCAGGCCTTGGGCGAGCGCGTCGAGCTTGGCCATGGCCTGCACCCGCGGTTCGATTCCCAGTTCCTTGAGCGCGGCGGTTTCCTGCAGCAGGGTCTGGCGCAGGCTGAGGTAGGCCGGATCGTCGATGCCGTCGAGCACGCCGCCGGCCAGGGCGTAGGCGCGGCGCGCGCCCTCCAGGTCGCCGGCGATCAGCAGCCGTTGCTGGCCCAGGCTGAGCAGCAACTCGGTTTCGTCCAGGCGCATCGCCTGGGCGCCGTGGCGGTCCGGGTCGGCGAGCTTGGACACGCTGTCCTCGATGAGCGCGGCGCGCTGGCCGATCCCGTGCAGCTCGTCACGCAGCACCCGGTTGGTGCTGTCGGCCTGGACGATGCGGCGGTTCTGCGCGTCCTGATTGGTGCGCAAGGTACTCAGGCGCTGGTCCAGCGCGTCCAGCCGCTGGTCGGCATCGGCTTCTGCGGCGAGTTCGCGCGCCTGCCGGTGCTGCCATTCGCGCCAGCCGTACCAACCGCCGCCGCCGAGGATCAGCAGCACGATCAGCAGCCACAGCCAGCCATTGGAGCCACGCCGCGGCGGCGCGGAAGCGGAGGGAGTCGAGGACACGGTATCGAGGGGGACGTTCATGACCCGGCCATGCTACCGGATGAGCGCATCAAGACCGCCTTGACGGCGCAAATGGCCGGCGGGCGGCGGGGCTGGCGCGCGGTCGGCCGGGTCGGCGCCGGCTCGCATCGCCCGTGCGCGGGCGCGCGACCTCAATCGTCCCCGGTCGACGCCTTCGGCTCCGGCTCGCTGAGCGTCACCCCGGGTAGCCGCGTCAGCACGGCGGGATCGAGCAAGTCCTGCGGACGCGGTCCGGCCGCCAGGGTGACCGCGGCGAAGCCAAGACTCCGCGCCAGCTCAGCGAGGCGTTCGCTGGCCGCGCTGACATGCGCGTCGCGCAGTCGCGCCGCCGCGTCGTCGGGCAGTTGCGCGAGCACCTGCTGCAAGGCCTCGCCGCTGGACAAGGCGAGCACCGCCGGCGCGTCGAGCCCGATCACCTGCGCGATCGCGAAGCGCGACAAGGTCGAAGGCTCGCGTCGATAAATGTCGGCGCGCAACACGCGCGCGCCGCGTGCCTCGAACGCCGGCGCGAGCACGCCGCGTCCGCCCGGCGCGGTGATCAAGCCGACGCTGCTGCCGTGCAGTTGTCGCAACGACGGCAGATCGAGCAGGCCTTCGCTGGTCATGCGTTCGGGCGATGCGACTTCATCGATGCCGATCGCGTGCAATCGCGCTGCCGTGCTTGCGCCGACCGCATACCAATGTTGATCCATGCGCCGCAGTGTGGAACGCATCGACGGCGCATCGCTGCGTTGATCGGCCGCATGCAGATCGTGCAGCGCCTGCGCTGCATTCGGGCTGGTGACGACGATATGCGTCGCCTCGAGTGCATCCGCGAGCGCGCGTCGCGTCGTAGCGTTGTTATGCGTATGCACCGACCAAGGTGACAGTTCGATCAATGCGCCGCCGTATCGTTTTGCTATCGCGCGCAATGCTTCATGCTCGTCGCTCGGGCGCAACGAGATCACGTACCATCGCGTCGTTTGTTGCGTCGTTTGTCGCGGCGTGCGGCTCATGCGATCAGCTTCGCACAGTGTCCGCATCGCGTGCAGTCGCCGACGGTCGCGGGTCGTCGCGATCGCGCGCGTCGACGCATCGCGCACAGCGCATGGGTCGACATGAAATCGTCATGTGTTCGCTCCAGGTCGCCGCTTTCGTTCTGCCTCATCACTTTCCCCAACGTAGCCAGTCCCGATGCCCTTAGATGCCGCTCAGCAACGTCTGCAACAGCACTACCAGTCCATGCCGCCGGTCGCGGCCATGCAGGTTTCCGTCGCCGGCTACGACGGTACGCGCCTGCGCCTGCGCGCGCCGCTGGCGCATCACCTCAACGACAAGGGCTGCGCCTTCGGCGGCAGTCTGGCGTCGATGATGACCCTGGCCTCGTGGGGCCTGGTGTCGCTGGGGCTGGAACGCGCCGGGCTGCAGGCCGAGGTGTTCGTCGCCGACAGCCAGATCCGCTACCTGGCGCCGCTGTTCGCCGATCTGGAAGTGCATGCCGAGCTGGCGCCGGAGGCCGACTGGAACAGTTTCCTGACGACCCTGCGCGAGCGCCGCCGCGCCCGCACCTCGCTGATCGCGCGCGCGCTGCTGCCCGAGGGCGGCATCGCGACCGAGTTCACCGCGCGCTACGTGGCCATCGCTAAGCCCTGACGGCGCAGGTAGGATGCACGCCGAACGTCCCCTCCGCCGGAGTCCGCGATGCGCTTGCTGAAATTCGTGCTGCTGTCCTGCCTGTTCGCTTTCGCGCTGACCGCCTGCCAGACCACCGGCACCCAGAACAACAAGCTCACCGAGATGCAGTACAACTACTCGGCGGCGATCCGCTGGGGCGATTTCGAGGGCGCGGTCAATCTGATGAAGCCCGAGCTGCGCGCCAAGATGGCGCCGACGCCGCTGCAGCTGGAGCGTTACAAGCAGATCCAGATTTCCGGTTACAACGACGTCGGCAGCAGCGCGGACAAGGAAAAGGGCACCGCGGTGCGCCTGGTCAACATCGGCGTGATCAACCGCCACACCCTGGCCGAGCGCAACGTGCGCTACACCGAGGCCTGGGAATGGGACCCGGAAATCAAGACCTGGTGGCTGATCAGCGGCCTGCCGGATTTCTGGGAAGGGCAGTAAGCCTCAGTCCTTCTGCATTGCTCGAATCCTTCTCCCGCTCGCGGGAGAAGGTGCCCGACAGGGCGGATGAGGGCGCGAGGTCTGCCGCCCTCACCCCAACCCCTCTCCCGCGCGCGGGAGAGGGGCCAAGTAACACCTTGGATTGGTTTGCGCACTTCGCAGACCGCCTCGACCCCGCCCCGTTTTGCTTGCCAGCCCGCCCTGGGCGACAATCGCCGCCCCGCGAGGGCCGTGCCGGCCCCCGCCCCGATTCGCCCCGTGCGTGAGTCCGCCTTCCGTGAGCTTTGATGAACTGCTGGCATTCGCCGGCCGCCACATGTACCTGTCGCTGGGCTTCGTCGGTCTGACCGTCGCCATCGTCTACACCGAGATCGCGCGCCTGTTCCGCGGCTACAAGGCCCTGCGCCCGGCCGAACTGACCGCGCTGATCAACCGCGACAACGCCCTGGTGATCGATCTGTCGGCGAGCGGCGAGTTCGAAAAAGGCCATATCGCCGGCAGCCGTTCGGTCCAGGTCAGCCAGTTCGACCCGGAAAGCAAGCTGTTGGCCAACGCCAAGGCGCTGCCGGTGGTCGCGGTGTGCCGCACCGGTCAGGCCTCGGCCGACGCCGCCAAGCGGCTCAAGAAGGCCGGGTTCGAACAGGTCTATTGGCTCGACGGCGGCGTCCAGGCCTGGCAGCAGGCCGACCTGCCGCTGATCAAGGGCCGCGGCTGAACCGGCGTGCCTTGACCGGCCCGCTGTCACACCGCCCCGCCGTCGCGAGAACCGGCCGCGTGTCGCGAATACGCCACGCGCCGCGCCCACACTGGCTCAATCCGTGAGCGATTGCCGCCCTTGCCCTTGATTGGCGCCGGGCCCGCCTCAATTCACTCGATTCGTCGTCGATGACGGGCCGCAGGGGCGAACCCGGCCGGGCGTTTGGTCCCGGTCCGCGCGAGCGGGCATAATCGACCTCTTTTCCGATTTCAATTCCGCTGGGGGAGTCACCCGATGTCCGAAGAAAACGTCAACGGCGCAGTCGCGCCGGCCGAAGCCGCAACCGGCCCCGCGTTCACCGTCGAGAAGATCTACGTCAAGGACGTGTCCTTCGAGGTGCCCAATGCCCCGGCGGTGTTCGCCGAGACCGCGCAGCCGCAGCTGCAGCTGAACCTGTCGCAGAACGTCCAGCGCGTCGGCGAGAACGCCTACGAAGTCGTGCTCGGCGTGACCCTGACCTGCACCGCCAACGACAAGTCGATGTACCTGGCCGAAGTGAAGCAGGCCGGCGTGTTCGGCCTGGTCGGCTTCGACGCCCAGACCCTCGACGCGATGCTCGGCACCCACTGCCCGAACGTGCTGTACCCGTACGCGCGCCAGCTGGTCAGCGACCTGATCCAGGCCGGCGGCTTCCCGCCGTTCTTCCTGCAGCCGATCAACTTCGACGCGCTGTACGCCGAAGGCATGCGCCAGCGGGCCCAGGGCGGCGACAACCTCGCCGACGCGGAAACCGCCGGCAACGCCTGAGTCCGATCACTTTCAGGGTCTGCCCGCGCGCATGAATTCACCCGCCTCGGCCACCACGGCTCCGAAACCGCGCATCGCGGTGCTCGGTGCCGGTTCCTGGGGCACCGCGCTCGCGGCCCTGATCGCCCGTCACGGTCACCCGACCGTGCTGTGGGGCCGCGACGCCGACGGCGCCGCGGCCATCGACACGCAACACGAAAACCCGCGTTACCTGCCGGGCATCGCCCTGCCCGAATCCTTGCGCGCGACCACCGACCTGGCGGCCGCGCTCAAGGACGCCGACCTCGTACTGGTGGTCGTGCCCTCGCACGCCTTCGCCGAAACCCTGCGCCAACTGGCGCCGCACCGGCCGCCGCACGCCGGCGTGGCCTGGGCGACCAAGGGCTTCGAACCCGGCAGCGGCCGCTTTCTGCATGAAGTCGCCGGCGAAGTGCTCGGCGCGGACGTGCCGCTGGCGGTGGTCACCGGCCCCTCGTTCGCCAAGGAAGTCGCGCAAGGCCTGCCGACCGCGCTGACCGTGCATTCCGACGATGCGGCGTTTGCCCAGTCGGTGGCCGACGCGCTGCACGGCCCGGCGTTCCGCGCCTACACCGGCGACGACATGCTCGGCGCCGAGCTCGGCGGCGCGATGAAGAACGTGCTCGCGGTCGCCACCGGCGTCGCCGACGGCATGCAACTCGGTCTCAACGCCCGCGCCGGCCTGATCACCCGCGGCCTCAACGAAATGCTGCGCCTGAATCAGGCGATTGGCGGCCAGCCCGAAACCCTGATGGGCTTGGCCGGTCTCGGCGATCTGGTCCTGACCTGCACCGGCGATCTGTCGCGCAACCGCCGCCTGGGCCTGGCCCTCGGCCGCGGCCAGTCGATCGAAGACGCGGTGCGCGAGATCGGCCAGGTGGTCGAATCGGTGCAGACCGCCGACGAGGTCATGCGCCAGGCCGAACGTCACGGCATCGAACTGCCGATCTCCAACGCGGTGCGCGCGGTGCTGCACGGCGA
This sequence comes from Lysobacter sp. Soil_N_51, assembly GCF_057655755.1. Lineage (NCBI taxonomy): Bacteria > Pseudomonadati > Pseudomonadota > Gammaproteobacteria > Lysobacterales > Lysobacteraceae > Lysobacter > Lysobacter sp. Soil_N_51. The sequence continues at coordinate 290,986 of NZ_JBDGLR010000008.1, forward strand.
AATCACCCCTACCGACGGTTTGCGCAAGCTGCTGTCGCGCGAACAGAAGCCCGAGTACCCGGCCGACCTGTTCGGTTGAGCCGTCGCTTGCGGCGTTGATGTCAGCCGGCCGACGCGCGCCGGAACAACCACTCCGATCGATCGCGGCCTTCGCCGCGTCGCGTTCGCGCGCGTGCGAACGCGTCGATCCGTGCCGCCGTGCGCGGCGGCGAGTCGATGCGATCGCCGGTCGCGATTTCGCGACGCAAAAAAAGAGCCCGGCTTTTCAGCCGGGCTCGATCGCGACGATTCAGGGGGGAGAGAGAGAGAAGAATCGCGATTGGTGCGGAGTGCTGGTCGGTAGCGCTTTCTTAGAAGCTGAAGCGCGGCCCGACGAAGAACTCTTTTTCGCCGCCGTCGAGGAACTTGGCGTCGGCGGTGATGCCCCAGCTCTGGTTGAACTTCACCAAGGTGCCGACGCGGCCGTAGAACTTGCCGTCGTAGCCCTTGTCGTAGTCCTGGTAACCGGCCAGTGCGTAGCCTTCCCAATTCGGGGTCAGGGTGCCGCGAACGCCGGCTTCGACGCTGCCGCCCTTGATCTTGTCGCTGATGCTCAGGCCGTTCACGTCGGCCTTGCTCTGCTGGTAAGCGATGCGGGTCAGCAGGTCGACGCGCTTGGTCAGTTCGTGGTTGTAACCCACGCCCACGTTCCAGTTGTCGACATCGATGCTCGGGGTGCGGAACACGCCGTTGCCGAAGACGATGTTCTTCGCATCGGTTTCCTGCTTGCTGTAACCGCCGAACACATGGAAGTTCGGAGCGAACGCGTAGGAGCCGTTCACGGCCCAGCCGTCGGAGTCGGCGAAGCTCGACTTGGCGTCGGTCTTGGCGTAACCGGCTTCGACGTAGTTGTAGGAAACGCCTTCGGCTGCCGAAGCGGCGAACGGAACGGCGGCGGCGAGGGTGAGGGTGAGGGCAAGCAATGCGCGCTTCATAAAGGTCATAGCCTCTTTATTGGTTTTATTCCGAATCTCGCGCCTCGTGCGAGGCATCCAATGGATTCGGTGTGCGCAGTATCGTCATCGCGCTTCAATCGAAGCTGAATTTTTCCGTGTTTTTTACAGGAACTAAACGTTCTGATTACGGTACTTGGACGTTTTCGTAGCCCATTGGTCATGGATTTTTTCGGGTTTCGAAATCGTTTGCCGAAATTCGGCGCGGCATTCTTGCTCGCGGCTGAATATCCACACAGCACATTCGGCAAGGTCGGCGATGAAACCCGCGCCACTGCGCAAGCAGCGGATATCCGGCGCGCGCGAATGCGTAAATCATCAATGACATTCGTCATGCATGAGAGCCGTATGAACGCCGACCAAATCCAGGCCGACGCAGCATCGCCGCAGCGAAGCGACGCATCGATGCTTCAGGCCGATCGGCGCGACTGGATCGCGTTGGCCGCGTCGCTCGATGCCAGCGGACATGCGCTGTTGCGCGGCGTGTTGAGTCCGGCGCAATGCGAAGCGCTGGCGCGCGGCTACGACGAGGAGACGCTGTATCGCAGTCGGGTGGTAATGGCGCGGCACGGGTTCGGTCGCGGCGAATACCGATACTTCCGTTATCCCTTGCCGTCGCAAGTGCAAGAGCTGCGCGAAGCGTTCTATCCGCACCTGGCGCGCATCGCCCAGGCTTGGAACGAAAAGCTCGGTCAGGACCTGGAGTATCCGCCGACGCTGCAAGGCTTCCTCGATCGCTGCCACGCCGCGGGACAGACCCGGCCGACGCCGCTGCTGTTGCGCTACCGCGCCGACGATTACAACTGCCTGCATCAGGATCTGTACGGCGAGCATGTGTTCCCGCTGCAGCTTGCGATCCTGCTGTCCGAGCCCGGACGCGATTTCGAAGGCGGCGAGTTCGTGTTGACCGAACAACGGCCGCGCATGCAATCGCGGGTCGAGGTCGTGCCGTTGCGCCAGGGCGACGCCGTCGTGTTCGCGGTCAATCAGCGGCCGGTACGCGGCGCGCGCGGCTATTACCGGGTGGCGATGCGGCATGGCGTGAGCCGGCTGCGCGCGGGCGAGCGGTATACCCTCGGGGTGATCTTCCACGACGCGACCTGAGCTGCGCGGGCGCGCGCCGCGTTCGATGCATTGGCCGTCGTGCGCCAAATGATGCAAATCCGAACACTTCCGCGTTGACCGTCCGCGCCGGCCCGTGGCGTTGGCTATGAGGTCGCGGCCCGCGCAAGCGCGGTGCCACCGCGAACACCGCGAACACCGCGACGAGCGCCGATGCGCGACGCGTGCCCGTGTGGCGCGCGCAAGCCGTCGGTTCGTCGTGTTCATGGACGTAACAGCCAACAGGGAGTAAGGCCATGCCTTTGCAGGATCAGACTTATGTGCGTCGCGAGCTGGAGTTCCCCGGCGCATTGACCAACGGCGCCAGCGGCGCGGGAACCCGGCGCATCCAGGAATGGCTGGGCTTTCATGGCAATGGCACGCCGATCGACGGCAAGTTCGGCCCGGCGACCAATCGCGCGATTGAAGCCTTCGCCGCGCGCAAGCAACTGGCTTACGCCGGCAGCTTGAATCAGCCAGTGTGGAACGCGCTGGTCGAACCGATGGCGCGCGTGGTGGCCTTGCCGGCGAGCGCGCCGAACAAGCCCTATCCGCAACTGGTGCGCTGGTTCGCCGAGCAGCATCTGGCCGCGCATCCGGTCGAACTCGGCGGCGCCAATCGCGGCCCGTGGGTGCGTCTGTACATGAAGGGCAGCGAGGGCGACGCCATGCTTTGGTGCGCGGGCTTCGTCAGCACCGTGCTGCAGCAGGCGGCCGACAAGGCCGGGCGCAGCGCGCCGATCGCCGGCAGCTTCGGCTGCGACGAACTCGCGCGCCAGGCCAAGGACGCCGGCCGCTTCGTCGCGGGCAAGTCGGTGGTCAGCGGCAATCCGGGCTTCGCCGCGCTCGGCGCATGCGGCATCTTTCTGGTGCGCAAGACCGCGAGCGACTGGGTCCACACCGGCTTCGCCTTCGACGGCGATGGCGAAAGCTTCTTGAGTATCGAAGGCAACACCGACCACAAGGGTTCGGCCAACGGTTTCGAGGTGGCCAAGCGCACCCGTCGCTGCGCCTCGAACGATTTCATCCGGCTCGGCTGAGCCGTCCGACGCGGCGGCAGGCGTCATCGTTCCTCGCTGCGTTCGCCAGCCGTTCGCTCGCCGCGCTCGCCCGTTCGGCCGCGCGCGGCTTGGCCTGTGGCTGCCGCCGATCTCCCTCCTGATTGCCTGTGCTCGCGAGAGCGTGGGCGCCTCGGCGTGTGCCGCCATCCGATTCGCCAGACGAAATCTAGGCGATGCGTATTGACGTGCCCTGCACCGCGACTTACATTGCGGTCGAATTGAAATAATATAACGTTTCAATTCACACTTTCTTCGGGGCGCGGATCACAGTGAGCAAATGCAGTCAGGGCGACCGCCCAGGGGCGGTCTACATAGCGCGGGCGATGCTCGCGTGCGCGGTCGTGGCGGCCTTGCCGGCCTATGCGCGGGACCTCGCGACACCGGGTCATCCGGCCGATGCAGTAGCCGATAGCGCGGCCACCGAATCGGCCGGCGGCGCCTCGCCCAAGCTGCTGGACCGGATCACGGTCGAAGGCGTCGCCACCCCGGCGGCCTCGCTGGACAGCCCCAACAGCACCGGTTCGCGGCTGGGCCTGAGCGCGCGCGAAACCCCGGCCATGGTCGAGGTCCTGACCCAGGACCAGATCCAGGCGCGCGGCCTGCGCGGCAGCGTGGAAGCGCTCAACGCCGCGCCCGGGGTGCTGGCCGGGCAACTGCCGTCGTCGCCGGGCATGACCTCGATGCGCGGCTTCAGCGGCGGCGCGATCGCGCTGCTGATCGACGGTGTGCGCCAGACCGCGGCACCGCTGATCACCCGCGACTTCGACAGCTGGAGCTTCGAACGCATCGAAGTGCTCAAGGGTCCGGCCTCGGTGCTGTACGGCGAAGGCGCGCTGGCCGGCGCGATTAATCTGGTGCCCAAGCGGCCGAACTTCGACGGCCAGGCGTTTTCCGCGCTGGCCGGCTGGGGCAGTTTCGGCAGCCAGCGTTACGCGCTCGACGCGAACCTGCCGGTCGGCGATGACCTGGCCCTGCGCGCGATCGTCAGCCATCGCAGCGGCGACGGCTATGTCGACGGCACCGCCAGCGATTCGACCTCGGCCACCCTGGCCGCGCGCTGGCGGCCGAGCGACACGCTCGATATCGACATCGCCCTGGATCACTTCGAGGACGATTACGACACCGCGTACTGGGGCACACCGCTGATCCCGGCGGCGATCGCGCGCGATCCCAGCGGCCTGGTTCGCACCGGCAACGGCTTGGTGCTGGACAAGGCCATTCGTGATCGCAACTACAACGTCGGCAACGGCGTACAGGATTCGCGCAGCGACTGGTTGCGCACGCGGGTTGCCTGGCAGCTCGGCGACGGCCTGCGTTTCACTAACGAGTTCAGCTATTACGACGCGCACCGGCGCTGGTTGAATTCGGAGACGTATACCTACAACCGTCGCAGCGGCTTGCTCGATCGCGGCATCACCCGGATCGAGCACGATCATCAGTTCTGGAATGAGCGGGCGACGCTGTTTCTGGATGGGATGATCGGGGGACGGCGCAACCGGGCTTCGGGTGGCGTCGAATTCACCGACGGCGACTTCGCGGTGATGCGCCGCTTCGGCACCACCACCGCGGTCGATCCGTTCGCGCCGGTGCGCGGCCGGGTTTCGTTCGACGACAACGCGATCAATTTCCCGGGCGCCGGCAATAGGGTCGACTTCGATTCGAACACGCGGGTGGCGTCGTTGTTCCTCGAAGACGCGCTCAACCTGACCCCGCGCTGGCTGCTGCTGGCCGGACTGCGTTACGACCGGATCGAACTCGAACGCAGCATCCGCGATTTCAACACCGGCAGCGTGAGCCGTTTCGAACGTCGCTACGAGCCGTTGTCGTGGCGACTGGGCACGGTGTTCGATCTGACCTCCAAGACCCAGCTGTTCGCTCAGTACAGCGAAGCGGTCGCGCCGGTCGGCAGCCTGCCGCTGCTGTCGCTGGCGAATTCGAAGTTCGAGCTGACCCACGGCCGCGCGGTCGATGTCGGGATCAAGAGTTCGTTCTGGCAGGACCGCGTCGAGCTGAGCGCGGGCGGCTACTGGATCGAACAGGACGATATCGTCACCCGCGATCCGGCCAACGCCAATGTGTCGATCCAGGGCGGCCGGCAATCCTCGCGCGGCATCGAACTGTCGGCCTCGGCCGCGCTGACCCGCGCGCTGCATGTGGACGCGAGCGTGGCGTTGCTGGATGCGCGCTTCGATGAGCTGCGCGAAGCGGGCGGCGTGGATCGCGCCGGCAATGTTCCGCCGAACGTGCCCGAACGCGTCGCCAACCTGTTCGCGAGTTACCGCTTCGAACGCGTGCCGATCACCCTCGGCGGCGGCGCGCGCCATGTCGGCGCGTTCTACACCAACAACGCCAACAGCATCCGCGTCGCCGCGCACACGGTGTGGGACGCGTCGGTCGCGTACCGCTTGCCGTTCGGCGAGGTCGCGCTGTTCGGACGCAATTTGACCGACGCGTTCTACGCCGACTGGTCGGGCGGCGCGGCCGACCAGATCGTGATCGGCGCGCCGCGCAGCGTCGAGCTGACTTTCAAGGTGAACCTATGAGCCTGTTGCAAGCGCCGCCCAGTCCGCGGCAACCCCCGACCTTGCAGATCCACGCGGTACGCAAGGACTTCGGTGAACGGCATGCGTTGGACGCCTTGTCGATGACGATCGCGCCGGGCGAGGTGTATGCCTTGCTCGGCCCGAACGGCGCCGGCAAGACCACCACGCTCAATTTGATTCTCGGTTTCCTGACGCCCGAGTCGGGGCATATCGAAGTCGCCGACGTGCGCGTGGACCGCGATCCGCTGGGCGCGCGGGCCAAGATCGCATACTTGCCGGAAACGGTGATGCTGCACCCGACCTTGAGCGCGATCGAGAACCTGAGCTACTTCGCCCTGCTCGGCGGACGCCGGCTCGACGAGGCGCAGGCGCGCGCCCTGCTCAGCGAAGCGGGCTTGCAGGACGAAGCACATGCGCGGCGCGCCGCCGGTTTCTCCAAGGGCATGCGGCAGAAAGTCGGGCTGGCGATCGCGCTGGCCAAGAACGCGCAGTTGCTTTTGTTGGACGAACCGACCTCGGGTCTGGATGCGAGCGCGGCCAACGATCTGTCGCAGGGCGTGCGCGCGGCGTCGCGGCGCGGCATCGCGGTGCTGATGGCGACCCACGATCTGTATCGGGTCAAGGACGTCGCGCACCGGCTCGGCATTCTGCGCGCCGGACGATTGCTGACCGAGCGCCACACCGCCGAGTTGTCGGCCGCGCAGATCGAGGCGTTGTATCTGGAATTGCTCGCGGTGGACGGGCAGGCCGCATGAGCGCTTCGCTGACCCGCTACGAGTGGACCTTGCTGCGCCGCGACCGGCGCGCATGGTGGGCGCTGCTGTGCCTGGGCGCGCTGGTGCTGATCGCGTTCGCGGTCGATCTGTCGACGATCGCCGCCGCCAACGCCGCCAAGGCCGAGGTCGCCCATGCCGAACGCGCGCGCTGGCTCGGTCAGGGCGAAAAAGACCCGCATTCGGCCGCGCACTACAGCATCTTCGCGTTCAAGCCCACGCCGGTGCTGGCCGCGCTCGATCTGGGCGTGGAGCCCTTCGTCGGCCAGACCGTGTGGCTGGAAGCGCATGTGCAGAACGACATGCTGTATCGGCCGCAAGGCGATGCCTCGGCCTTGCAGCGCGCCGGTCTGACCAGCCCGGCCGGGTTGCTGATCGGCTTCGCGCCGCTGGTCGCGTTCCTGCTCGCGTTCACCGCGGTGGCGATGGACCGCGAACGCGGCACCTTGCGGTTGGCGCTCGGCGCGGCATTGCGGCCGCGCGCGATCGTGGCGAGCAAGGCGCTGGCGATCTGGCTCGCATTGGTGGCGACCTTGGTCGCGCCGGTGACGCTGGCGGCGACGATCGCGTCGGCGGCGCTGGATGCGTTCGACGGCGATATCGCGCTGCGGCTGTTGTTGTGGGCCGGCGCGATGTCGCTGTATCTCGCGGTGCTGACCGCGGTCGGGGTGACGGTGTCGATGCTGACCGGCAGCGTGCGCGGTGCACTCGCGTTGCTGTTCGGGCTGTGGATCGTGTTCGGCTTGGCCTTGCCGCGCTGGGCCAACAGCGCGGTCGAACGCGCGCAGCCGTTGCCGTCGTCGCAGGCGGTCAAGCAGCAGTTGATCGATCAGGCGCCGTCGTTCTGGACCGCCGAGGATGCGAAGAAACATCAGGCCGCCTTGCTGGCCAAGTACGGCGCGCGCAGCAAGCAGGACTTGAGCGTGGATCTGCGCGGCGCCGAGCTGGACCTGAGCGAACGCCATTCGCACGAAGTGTTCGATCGCGTGCTCGGCGGTTTCTACGACCGGGTCGAAGCGCAGGACCGCGCCTACGCCGCGATGGGCTGGTTGTCGCCGATGGCGGCGATGCAGAGCCTGTCGCCGCTGCTGGCCGGCAGCGATTTCGTCCATCACCGCGGTTTCATCGACGGCGCCGAGCGCTACCGCCGCGCCCTGGTCAATCGCATGAACCAGGACGTGATGGCGCATCCGCTCAACGGCGAACAGGCGCGTCACACCGCCGGCGAATCGCTGTGGGCGCAGATTCCCGAATTCCGTCATCAACCGCCACGCCTGGGCGCGGCGTGGGGTAACGCCGCCGCGGCGTTGTTCGCATTGCTGGGCTGGAGCTTGCTCGCGCTGGCCGGCTTGCTGTGGACGGCGCGGAGGATGAAGCCATGAGCGCGATCGCACACGAGGCCGGGCGCGTGCGCGCGGCCGATACCGCGCCGGTGACGGTGGGTTTCGCCACGCTGCTCGCCTGGGAGCTGCGCCATATCGGCCGCCAGCGCCTGCTGTGGATGGTGGTGGCCTTGCTCGGTCTGGCGATGCTGTGGGGCGCGTACAGCGGCGCGAGCCTGCATCGCGCGCAGACCGCGGCGATCGCGCGCAGCTACGCCGCCGATGCGGCCTGGAGCGCGCAGATCCGCGAACGCGCGCGCCGTTACGCCGAGCCGGCCGAGAGCCCGGTGCCGTACTGGCAGGACCCGACCGACGTGGCCGGTTTCAGCCGTTACTTCCTGCGCGCGCAGAGCGACAAGCCGCACCTGCCGCTGTCGCCGCTCGCGGTCGGGGTCAGCGACCTGATGCCCAGCCGCTTGCCGGTCAAGCTGGAAACGCCGTTCGGCGCCGAACCCGCGTACGACTTCGAAAACCCGCGCGGGCTCGGGTTGGGCCGGTTCGATCTGGGCTTCGTGCTGATTTATCTGTTGCCGGTGGCGACGATCCTGTTGATCGGTCTGTTGTCCACGTTCGAGCGCGACCACGGCATGTTGCGGCTGATCGCCGCGCAGCGGGTTGGGCCGCGGGCGTGGCTCGGCGCCCGCGTCGCCGCGATCTTCGCCTGGCTGGCGCCGGCGACGCTGCTGTTGTTCGTGGTGAGTCTGTTGTTCGCCGGGGTCGACGCGACCGCGGCGATGCCGGAACTGTTCGCGTCGGCGGCACTGGTGGTGGCCTACCTGTCGTTCTGGGCCGCGCTGGGATTCGTCGTGGTGTCGGCGTGGCCCAGCGCCGCCGGCGCGATCAGCCTGATGGGCGCGTTGTGGGCGGCGCTGGTGATCGGCCTGCCGTTGCTCGGCAGCGCCTGGGCCGATCGCCTGGGCGATGCGCCCACGCCGGTGGCCTATGTCGATGCGCAGCGCCGCGCCAACGATGCGATCGGCGACGAGCGCGACGCGATCGTGACCGCGATGTTCCGCGCGCGCGCCGATCTGGCCGGGGCGACCGATCGCGTCGCGAAGATCGATTACGCGACGCGCATGACCTTCCTGGCGCTCGAGTTGGAGCGACGGCTGGCGCCGTTGCGCGAACGTCAACTGGCGGCGCGGGCCGCGCGCGAACGCGTGTCGGACTGGGCTGGTTATGTGTCGCCCTCGCTCGGTCTGGAACAGGCGCTGTCGGTGCTCGCCGGTACCGATAGCGATCGCCATCGGCGTTTCGAGGCGCAGACGCGCGCCTACCAACTGCGCTTGCGCGATTGGTTCTATCCGCGCATCCAGCGCGAGATCGCCACGCCGACGCCGCGTCCGCCCAACAGCTACGGGCGGATGAACTTCGCCGAGTTTGAGGCGATCCCGGTTTACCTCGGCGCCGAGCTGCCGGCCTCGGCGCGGGTCGCCGCGACCTTGCCGTTCGCGGCCTGGCTGTTGCTATTGGCCGCGCTGCTGACCGGCGTGGCGTTGCGGCGTTTGCGGCGCTGGCCGACGGAGCTTTAAGCGATGAAACAACGTCATGGATGGATCTGGAGTCTGAGCGGCGCGCTGGCCCTGGCCGGCAGCGCGCACGCGCAACGCGCCGGCGACAATGCGGTGACCGCGGCCGAGGACGCGTTCGGCGCGACCCTCGGCAACGAAACCATCGGCCTGTACAGCAGCAAGCAGGTGCGCGGGTTCTCGCCGGTGGATGCCGGCAACGTGCGCATGGACGGGGTTTACTTCGATCGCCAGGGCACGGTGCCGCCGGCCCTGGTCGAAGGCTCGACCATCCGGGTCGGCCTGTCGGCATTGAACTATCCGTTCCCGGCGCCGACCGGCATCGTCGACTATCGGCTGAAGAAGGCCGGCGACGAACGCGTGATCAGCGTGCTCGCCGCGCTCAATGCTTACGGCGCGCCGGCGCTGGAACTGGATGCGAAGTTGCCGATCGTCGATCAACGCTTCGGTCTGGCCGGCAATATCTCGTTCGCGCGCGAGGAGTATTACGACGGCGCCGACGCGCGCTATCTGCGCGCCGGTCTGGTGCCGCGCTGGCGGCCGACCGAGAACATCGAGATCCTGCCGTTCTGGAGCATCTCGCGCGGCCGCGACGAAGAGGTCGCGCCGACCATCATCACCTCGGGCAATCATCTGCCGCCGAAGATCGCGCGGCGTCGGCATTTCGGCCAGACCTGGTCGGACAACGAGTACGACAGCCGCAACTACGGCGTGCTCGGCAAGGCGCGCTTCGGCAACAATTGGGCGCTGGCCGGCGGCGTGTTCCGTTCGATCAACAACCAGCCCAGCGGTTTCGCCGAACTGTTCGTCGACACCACGGCCGACGGCATGACCCGCGAGAAAGTCATCGCCGATCCGCGCCAGCGCTACGCCTCGACCAGCGGCGAGTTGCGTCTGAGCCGCAGCTTCAGCGAAGGCCCGCGACTGCATGTGCTGCATCTGGCGCTGCGCGGGCGCAGTCTCGACAGCGACTACGGCGGTTCGGCCGATGCGATCGATTACGGCTGGCGCCGGCTCGGCGAACCGCGGCCGATGCCGGAACCCGATAGTTTCGAATTCGGCCCGCGTACCCGCGACCACGTCGAACAATGGACCGGTGGATTGGCTTACGAAGGCCGTTGGCGCGATGTCGGCGAGTTGAGCCTGGGGGTGCAGCGCAGCCGCTATCGCAAGAGCGTCGATCAGCCCGGTCTGCCGCGCACCTCGTCGCGCGACGATCCGTGGTTGCCGAATGCGACCGCGTCGGTCTACGTCAATAAATCGCTGGCGTTGTACGCCGGGCACACCCGTGGTCTGGAAGAAAGCGGGATCGCGCCGGACGATGCGGCCAACCGCAATCAGGCCTTGGCCGCGATCCGCACCCGCCAGACCGACGCCGGCCTGCGCTGGGCCTTCGCCGACAGCATGAAACTGGTGGCCGGCGCGTTCGACGTGCGCAAGCCGTACTTCACCACCGACGAGAACAACGTCTATGGCGCGATCGGCGAGGTGCGCCATCGCGGGCTCGAGCTGAGCCTGAGCGGACGGCCGGTCGACAGCCTGAGTCTGGTCGCCGGCGCGGTGCTGATGCGTCCGCGCGTGAGCGGCGAAGCGGTGCGGCTGGGGCGCGTCGGCGATCGTCCGATCGGCCAGACCGAACGGGTGCTGCGCAGCGATCTGGAATACCGCCCGCCGACATTGCCGGGCTGGTCGTTCGATCTGGCGATGAGCCACTACGGCGAACGCGTCGCCTCGCGCGACGGGTTCAACCGGGTGCCGGCCTACACCCTGGTCGATGTCGGCGCGCGCTATCGCTTCAAGCTAGGTTCGGCGCCGGCGACCTTGCGCCTGCTGGTCGCCAACGCGGGCGACACCTACACCTGGACCATCTACGGCAACAACAGTTTCGGCCTGACCGACGGGCGGCGCTACGTGGCGCAGCTGGCGGTGGATTTCGACGGCTGACCGATCCAAGACGGACAAATCCAAGACGGATCGATCCACAACGGGGAGACGTGGCGATGCTGCGGCAGCAACACATCGGTGGCTTTCAACGCGGCATGCCGGCGACGCCGGAGGGGACATGCGCGGGTTCGGCAAGCGGCGAGGCGGCTTACGCCGAATCGGCGGCCGCGGCGTCGCGGTATGCATCGCCCGCGATTTGCAGCGGTGTGTGCCACGGCACCCTGGGCGAATTGCTGCAGGGGCCATACGAACACGACGGCGAACTGCATATCGGCCTGATCTCGCTGCCGGTGCGCAAATACAGCTGGGTGCATTTCACTCCGGGCGAGGCGGGCGACATCGAGGTCGAGCTGGCCGGCAAGGAAAAGTGCCGGCGCGCGATCGAGTTGTATCTGCGGCATTACGGCAAGCGACTGCCGATCGGCCGTTGGAGTCATGACTCCGAATTACTGCTCGGCAAGGGCATGGCCAGTTCCACCGCCGACTTGGTCGCGACGATCCGCTGCCTGGACCGGATCTTCGGCCTGCATTCGCCGGCGCCGGTGATCGCCGCATTGCTGCGCGAGATCGAGCGTTCCGACAGCGTGTTTCTCGATACCCATGCGCTGTACCTCAGCGGCCGCCAGGAAGTCGTGCGCGCGTTCGATGCGCCGGTGCGGCTGCACGCGTGCTACATCGACGAGGGCGGCATGGTCGAGACCGAGAAGGTCGCCCATCCCTTGCTCGCTCACTACCAGCGCAACCTGCCGGCGTATCGGCACAACCTCGATCGCGCGATCGACGCGTTCGCGCGCCACGACCTGCGCCGCATCTGCGAGTGCTCCACGCGCAGCGCGGAACTGGCGCAGGGCGTGATCGCCAAGCGCCATCTCGCGGTGTTGCTCGAACGCCAACGCGATTTCGCCGCCGACGGCATCGTCGTCGCCCACACCGGCAGCCTGCTCGGCTATCTGTTCATCGCCCGCCCCGATCCGGCGCGCATGGGCGAGCTGTCGTCGTTCTTCCGCGGCCTGGGTCACCAGTGCCGCTTCGCCGAGACGGGGTTCTGATGAGCGTGCATGCGCATATCGCCGATGCGATCAAGGTGCCCGATCTGGTGCGGCTCGGACCGAACCTGTACGTGGCCCGGTTCGAAACCATGAAGGTGTATTCCACCCTGGTCGCGGTCGAACGCCTGCTCGCGCAAGGCCGCATCCAGCCCGGCGCGACCTTGATGGACAGTTCCAGCGGCATCTATGCCTACGCGCTGGCGCTGGCCTGTCACAAGTTCGGCCTCAAGTGCCACATCGTCGGCTCCAAGACCGTCGACAAGACCTTGATGCTGCAACTGCGCATCCTCGGCGCGACCATCGAGCAGGTCGAGCCGCAGGCGACCTTGAAGATGGACCAGAGCCTGCGGGTCGCGCGCATCCGCCAACTGCTCGACGCTGATCCGTCGGTGCACTGGATGCAGCAGTACCACGACGATATCCACTATGACGGTTATGAACCCGTGGCCGAACTGCTGCTCGACTCGATCGGCGGCGCGGCGTTGAGCGTGATCGGCGGGGTGGGTTCGGGTTGTTCGACCGGTGGGCTGGCGCGCGCGTTGCGCGCGCACGATCCCGCGGTCGAACTGATCGGCGTGCAGCCGTTCGGCAGCATGACCTTCGGCTGCCAGCACATCGAAGACCCCGGCATCATCATCGCTGGCATCGGCAGTTCGATTCCGTTCCGCAACGTGCGCCATGGGCTGTACGACGAAATCCACTGGGTGTCGTTCGACTACGGACTTTCGGGCTCGATCGCGTTGCTGCGCGAGCACGCGGTGTTCGCCGGCCTGTCGACCGGCTGCTGCTATCTGGTCGCGCAACGCGAGGCCGCGCTGCGGCCCGAACGCAACATCGTTTTTCTCGCCGCCGATACCGGCCATCGTTATGTCGACGGGGTGTTCGCTCAGCACGAGCAGGCGCTGGCGCTGGCCGATCTGCAACCCACGCGCATCGATTCGCTCGATCGGCTGGTGCTGCCGTGGTCGGCGATGGCGTGGCGGCGCGCCGATTTCGACGATCAGGCGCCCGCGCCGCAAGTCCTTCCCGTTCCGGCGCCGGCGTTTGCCGCCGCCACCTGATTTTTCCTGGAGCATTCTCGCCATGGCGCATTTGTTGATGATCGAAAGCTGGGTCGGCGGCACCGGCCGGATCTTTCCGCCCGCGATCGGCCGGCTCGGCCATCGCTACACCTTCGTGACCCGCAATCGCGGTCACTATCTCGATGCGCGTTCGCGCGAGATCCATCCGGTGATCGAACACGCCGATCACGTGCTGACCACCGAAACCAACAACGTGCCGGCGCTGATCGAATTCCTGCGCGCGCAGCATGCGATCCTGAAGTTCGACGGCGTGGTGACGATCTGCGACTACTACATCGACACCGTGGCCCAGGTCGCGCAGGCGCTCGGCCTGCCGCAGGCGTTCTCGGCCAATGTGGTGATGGAGCGGCGCAAGGACCGGGTGCGCGAGGCGATCGAACGCGCGGGTCTGCCGAATCCGAAGTTCGCGGTGACTCAGTCGTGGGAGCAGACCCAGCGCGAAGCGCAGCGGATCGGCTATCCCTTGATCGTCAAGCCGACCGATCTGGCCTCGAGCGCGTTCGTGCGCTTGATCCACGACGAAGGCGAGTTGCGTCAATCCTTCGATGCATTGGAACAGTTCCCGCGAAATTTCCGCGATCAGGCGCGGGTGCCGCTGCTGTTGCTGGAGGAGTACATGCTCGGCGAAGAGGTCAGCGTGGAAGCCTGCACTTATCGTGGCCGCACCACGGTCATCGGCATCACCGACAAGAGCGTGACCGGATTTCCTTATTTCATCGAGGACGGGCATATGTTCCCGGCCAAGCTCGATCCGGCCCAGGCGGCGGCGATCGAAGCGCTGGTGTGCGGCGTGCTGGAAGCGGTCGGGCACGACCACGGCATCAGCCATACCGAAGTGAAACTCACCGCGGGCGGGCCGCGCATCGTCGAGATCAATCCGCGCCCGGGCGGCAACTACATCGCCGAACTGATCCAGCGGGTGACCGGCATCGACCTGCTCGATGCGCAGATCGAACTGGCGCTGGGGCGCGAGCCGGATCTGGTGCGCAAGCCTACCGGCGTGGCGAGCGCCGCGATCAAGTTCCTGGTGCCGCCGCGCGGGGGTCATGTCGCCACGGTCGACGGAGTGGCTTCGTTGGACGCCGATCCGGCGGTGCAGCGATGGAGCCTGTCGCCGATCGCGGGCAGCGAGGTCGCCGCGCCGATCGATAACGCTTGCTATCTCGGGCATGTGGTCGCGGTCGATGCCGATGGCTTGGAAGCGCGCGCGTACGCCGAGCGGGCGTTGGGGCGGGTGGTGTTGCATTACGCGGAAGCTGCCGCGGCGTGATGCGTTTCCAGTGATCGCCAAGCCCCCCGCACACCGCTTTTCCCCCCTTTGCAAAAGGGGGCAGGGGGGATTCGCTTTTGCTCCTGCTCTAAAAGCCACAGCAACAGCCACAGCAACAGCAAATCCCCCCTGCCCCCCTTTTGCAAAGGGGGGAAAGCAACAGCAACAGCATCAGCAATTACAGAAGCGAAAACATAGCCGCCGTATCCGTGGCTCTCCAGCGCTCTTTTTCGCTCGTCACACACCGTCCGCCCACTCCGAGACCCATCATGCTCACCGCCATCAAACCCCTCTCCCACACCTGCGTCGCAGACCTCACCGCCGCCGTCCTGCGTGGTGACTACGGCGACGACCCGGCGCAGCTGCATGCGGTGGGCGCGTTCTGGGTCCGCCAGAGCACCCAGTTCCCCGGCACCGATACCAAGTACCGCAACTACTACCTGGTGCTGCGGGTGGAATCGGGTTTCGGCGGTTGTTGCGTCGAACGCGATCAGCTCGATTCGGTGATCGCAGAAGAACTGTCCGGCCGCAGCGTCGCCGAGCTGCTGCGCGATGAGCGCACGCCGGTGCGGATCGCCGCGCTCGATGCCTATCTGTCGCTGGTGCGGCCGCACCGCGAGGCCGCGCAGGCGCAGGTGTTCATGCTGCCGCACGGCACGCCGCTGCAACGCGCGAAGGCGCGCGATCAGGCGATCGCCAGCCTGCTGCGGATCGAGCCTGGCATGCGGGTGGGCTTGATCGGCGTGGTCAATCCGCTGGTCGATGCGATCCGCGCGCATGGCGGGATCTGTTTGCCTTGCGACTTCAATATGGAGCGGACGGCCGACGGTACTGAAGTAGTTAAAGACATGGCGCTTGTTTTGGCGCAGGCGGACCTAGTCATCGCCACCGGCATGACCCTGAGCAACGGTTCGTTCGACGAGATCCTCGCGACCACGCGTTTGCGCACTATCCCGCTGATCGTCTACGCCCAGACCGGCAGCGCGATCGTGCCGCGTTTCCTCGGCGACGGCGTGGCCGCGGTGTCGGCCGAACCGTTTCCGTTCTCGCAGTTCAGCGCCGATCCCACCCCGATCCATCTGTACCGCGCCGAAGGCTTCGTCGCCGGCGATGCGCGCGTGGCGGCCTGAGGGCGCGAAGTGGAGGCGACGTCGGTGACGATCGATGAGGGCGCGACGCTGAGCGAAGCCGCGCGGCGTCGCGGGCTGCATGGCTTGCTGGTTTACACCTTTCTCATGGTGACCGGCTTCGCCATGCTGATGCCGCTGGTCGCGGTGCATTTCGTCAACGACCTGGGCATGGCGGCCGCGGCGGTGGGGCTGGCGCTGGCGGTGCGGCAACTGACCCAGCAAGGGCTGGCCCTGGTCGGCGGCGTGTTGTCGGATCGCTACGGCGCGCGGCGGATGATCTGCCTGGGCGTGCTGCTGCGCGCCGCGGGTTTCGCCAGCCTCGCCTTCGCCGATGCGCTGCCGATGCTGCTGTGCGCGATGGTGCTGTCGGCCCTGGGCGGGGCCATGTTCGAAGCGCCGTATCAGGCCTCGATCGCCGCGCTGACCGACGAAAACACCCGGCCGCGCTATTACGCGATCAGCAACTGGATCAGCGGCGTGGCGACCACATTGGGCCCGCTGCTGGGCGTGGCCCTGTTGCATTACGACTTCCGCGTGGTGTGTCTGGCGGCGGCGGCCTGCTTCGCGTTGAACTTCCTGGTCGCGCTGCGCTTGCCGCAGGTGCGCATGCCCGAACAGCCGCCGCCGTTGCGGCATGGATTGGATCTGGTGCGCGGCAACCGCGCCTTCATCGTGCTGGTCGGCTTGATGATGCTGTACTGGTTCGTCGCGGTGCAGATCAACATCAGCTTTCCGTTGCTGGCGCAGCGCCTGACCGGCACGGTCGACAGCGTCGGGGTGATGTTCGCGCTCAGTGCCGGGCTGACCGTGGCGTTGCAATACGGGCTGGTGCGCTGGCTGGAACGACGCTGGAGCAGCGCGCAGGTGCTGGTGGCCGGGGTGGTGGTGATGTCGCTCGCAGCCGGCGCGATCGGCCTGGTGCGCGACTTCGCCGGTCTGCTGGTGTGCGTGGGTGCGTTCTCGATCGGCGCGTTGATGACCCGGCCGACCCAGCAGACCTTGATCGCCGGCCTCGCCGATCCGCGCGCGCTGGGCACCTTCCTCGGCGTGAGTTCGCTCAGCCTCGCGGTCGGCGGCGGCATCGGCAATGTCGCCGGCGGCTGGATGGTCGATCTGGCGGCGATGAAGCACTGGCCGTGGTTACCGTGGATGGTGTTCTGCGCGGTCGGTCTGTTCAGCGCCGCCGGCCTGCATCGGGCGACACGTATACGGGCGGACGCCGGGGTGACCGCCGCCGCCGGCTGATTCGCTTCCCCTCGCCTCAGTTGCCCTCTCCTGAACTCCGGTAGGGAGAGGGCTTTTTTTTGCGCCGATCAATCATGGATTCAGCGATATAAAGTCCAGCGCCGCGCGCGCCGGGCGGCGTTCAAACCGGTATAGCAGGCGTGGCATCGCAACATTGCGTGAGGAACTCGCGCAACGCCTGCACCAGCGGGCTCAGCAGTCGCCGATCCGGGCAGATCAGGTTCAACGGCGCGCTTTCGCCGCGCCAGTCGCGGCACAGCACCTGCAAGCGTCCGTCGAGCACCTCGCGCGATACGTCGAGCCAGGATTTATAGACGATGCCGTGCCCCGCCAGCGCCCATTGCTTGACCGCGTGGCCGTCGTCGGCGACGCGGTCGCCTTGCACGCGGACGGTGCAGTCCCCGTCGCCGCGCTGCAGGCGCCAGCGTTCGTGGATTTCGCCGCGGATCATCTGACGCAGGCAATTGTGTTCGGCGAGTTGCTCTGGATGCTCCGGCGCACCGCGGCGCGCGAGGTAGTCCGGCGAGGCGCACAGCACGCGGCGGTTGTCGGGGCTCAACGGCAGCGCGATCAGGCTCGAATCGGGCGGCGGCCCGTAACGCAGCGCCACGTCGACCGGCTGTCGATAGACGTCGGCCAGATGATCGGAAAGGCTCGCGCGCAACTGCACATGCGGATGCTCGGCGATGAAGCGGTCCAGCCACGGCAGGACCAGGCTGCGGCCCAGGTCCGACGGCATCGACAATTGCAGATTGCCGCGCAGCGTCGCCTGATCGCCGCGCAGCGCCTGCTCGGCGTCCTCGATCGCGCGCAGCGCTTCACGCGCGTGCGACAGGAAGCGTTCGCCCTCCAGGGTCAGCCGCAGACTGCGGGTGGAGCGCACGAACAATTGCGTGTGCAGTTCCGCTTCCAGCCGCTTGAGCGTGGCGCTGGCCGCGGCCGGGCTGATGTCGAGCGCGCGCGCCGCCGCCGACAGGCTGCCGGCGTCGGCGGCGCGCACGAACACGGCGAGGTCGGCGAAGGCTTTCATTTTCAACATCCGGACGAAACAGAACCGGCTTATGCCGGGTTTTTCCCGGGCGGGCAAGCGCTCAGCCTATGGCTCGCGCCGTTTCCCTCATCGCTCAGGAAGTGTTCTCATGAAAGCTCCGATCGTTTCCCTGTTGGCCGCCGCCTTGGCGTGGTCGAGTGCCGCTGCCGCCGTCAAAGCCGCCGAAGCCTCGGCCGACGCGAATCTCGGACCGCAGTTGGAAGTAGTCGCCGCGTCCGACGTGCGTCCGGGCAATGTCGCCGTCTCGGCCAAGGGTCGCGTGTTCGCCACCTTCCACGCGCTCGGTGATCCGAAGGTCCAGCTCGGCGAGGTCAAGGACGGGCGCATCGTCCCGTATCCGAATCTGGCCTTGCAAAAGAACGGCGCCGCGCCCTCGGACGCGACCTTCGACAGCATGCTGGGGCTCAGCGTCGACCGGCGCGATCGCCTGTGGGTGATCGACATGGGCCTGCAACTCGGCAAGACCCGGCTGTGGGCGTTCGACCTGCGCAAGAACGCGGTGATCGAGAAGATCGAGTTGCCGTCCGAGGTCGCGCCGAAAGGAAGTTTCGTGCAGGACTTCGTCATCGACGAGCGCCGCGGCTGGGCGTATCTGGCCGACATCGCCGATCCGGGCATCATCGCCTTGAACCTCAAAACCGGAGCAGCGCGCCGGTTCGGCGGTCACGCCTCGCTGCAGGCCGAGAACATCGACATGGTCATCGACGGCCGGGTGATTCACTTCAATGGCAAGCCGGCGCGGGTGGCGATCGATCCGATCACCTTGTCGGCGGACCGCGACACCCTGTACTTCGGCGCAATGAACGCAACCGCCTGGTACCGGTTGCCGACGCGGCTGCTGCGCGAAGGCGCCGACGACGCCACCATCGCCGCGGCGATCCAGCCGGCCGGCAACAAGCCGATCAGCGACGGCGCGTTGACCGACGCGGCCGGCCGGCATTACTTCACCGATCTGCAGGCGCATGCGATCGTCCGCCAGGAGCGCGACGGCCGCCTGCAGCCGCTGATTCGCGATCCGCGCCTGCAATGGCCGGACAACATCAGCTTCGGACCGGACGGCTGGATCTACGTATCGGCCAATCAGCTCGACACCACGCCGAGTTTCACCGGCGGCGCCGATCAGGGGAAGCCGCCTTACTACCTGTATCGGTTCCGTAATCGCTGAGCGGTCGGGGACGTCTGACGGAAAACGAATCCCTCGACTCCACGCAAGGGTCGGGGGATTCGTCGTTCGCCGCGACGAAACTACGTCGGCCGATCGTTACTCCCCGCCCACGAACCCCGACTGCCGCCACGCCTCGAACACCACCACCGCGACCGAGTTCGACAGGTTCAAGCTGCGATTCTCCGGCCGCATCGGCAAACGCAGGCGCTGTTGTTCCGGCACCGCCTCGAGCACGTCCTGCGGCAGGCCGCGGGTCTCCGGGCCGAACAGGAAGGCGTCGCCGGCGCGGTACTGCGGGCTGTCGTGACGGGTGCGGCCGCGGGTGCTCAGGGCGAACAATCGCGGCATGGCGGACTGCGCTTCGGTGATCGCCGCCAGCGCGGCGTCGAGGCTGTCGTGCACGCGCAGGCTGGCGTACTCGTGGTAGTCCAGCCCGGCCCGGCGCAGTTGCTTGTCTTCCAGGGTGAAGCCCAGCGGCGCGATCAGGTGCAGGCGCGCGCCGGTGTTCGCGCACAGGCGGATCACGTTGCCGGTGTTGGGCGGGATTTCGGGCTGGTAGAGGATGACGTCGAACATGCGCGCATTATGCCGCCCGGTTCGGCGTCAACGTAAAAGGCACATCCTCCGGCGAACGCAAAAGCGCGGCTCCACCCCCTGTGACCGGCGACCTATGCCGGCGGCACCCCGCCCGCCTAGGATGGGGGCCTTGGTCCGCCCGCGGACGTTTGCTTTTCCAAGGAGTTTCCATGCCCTCGTCCCGCTCGCTGTCCCTTCGTCCGCGCACCGGCGCGCTCGCCCTGGCGCTGGGCCTCGCCCTGGCCGGAGGCGTCGCCGCGCCCGCGCTGGCCGCGTCCAAGGCCGAGGTCTCGATTCCCTATCAGGAGTTCACCCTGCCCAACGGCCTGCGGGTGATCGTCCACACCGACCGCAAGGCGCCGATCGTCGCGGTCAATGTCTGGTATCACGTCGGCAGCAAGAACGAGCAGCCCGGGCGCACCGGCTTCGCCCATCTGTTCGAGCATCTGATGTTCCAGGGTTCGGAAAACTACAAGGGCGAGTTCTTCACCCCGTTCGAACTGGTCGGCGTGACCGACCAGAACGGCACCACCAACGTCGACCGCACCAATTATTTCCAGAACGTGCCGACGACCGCGCTCGACATGGCGCTGTGGATGGAATCCGACCGCATGGGACATCTGCTCGGCGCGATTGACCAGAAGACCCTCGACGAACAGCGCGGCGTGGTCCAGAACGAAAAGCGCCAGGGCGAAAACCAGCCTTACGGCCGCCGCATCAGCGCCAAGCTGTACGAAGCGCTGTACCCGGCCGATCATCCCTACAGCTGGCAGACCATCGGCTCGATGGCCGACCTCGACGCCGCGTCGCTGGACGACGTGAAGACCTGGTTCCGCAGCTGGTACGGCCCGAACAACGCGGTGCTGGTGCTGGCCGGCGACATCGACCTGGCCACCGCCAAGCAAAAGGCGCTGCGTTACTTCGGCGACATCCCGGCCAGCGCGACCCTGGCCGACATGGCCACGCGCATTCCCAAGCGCGAGCGCGACACCGAGGAAGTCATTCCCGACCGGGTACCGCAGGCGCGCATCTACCGCGCCTGGCCGGTCGCCCAGTTCGGCGCCGCCGACGGCATCGACCTGCAACTGTTCGCGCAGGTGCTCGGCGGCAGCGCGGCTTCGCGCCTGGACGCGCGGCTGGTGCACAAGGACCGCCTCGCCGACGGCGCCAGCGTGTCGATCAACGACGCCGAGATCAGCGGCACCCTGGTGATCATGGCCACGGTTAAGCAGGGCGTGGACCCGGCCAAGGTGCGCGCGGCGATCGACGAGGAGGTCAAGCGCTTGATCGCGGACGGTCCGACTGCCGAAGAACTCGAACAGGCCAAGACCTCGACCCGCGCCGAATTCGTCCGCGGCATCGAACGCATCGGCGGCTTCGGCGGCAAGTCCGACGTGCTCGCCCGTTGCGCGGTGCTGCTCGGCAAGCCCGATTGCTATCGCGACGAACTCAAGGATCTGGATAAGGCCAGCGTCGCCAGCGTGCAGGCGGCCGGGCGCACGTGGCTCGGGGTGGGTTCGCACACGCTGCTGGTGCAGCCCGGCGACAAGCCGGCCTCGTCGATCCCGGAAACCGTGCGCGCCGCGCCGGCGACCAAGCCGGCGGCGATCCCGGACGCCGACCCGCGCTTCAAGACCGTTGCCTCCGACCTCGACCGCAGCACCGGCGTGCCCGTCACCGCGAGCTTCCCCGAACTGCATTTCCCCACGCCGCAGACCGCGCGCCTGAGCAACGGCATGCAGGTGGTGCTGGTCGAACGCCACGAAACCCCGGTGGTGCAGTTGTCGATGGAATTCCCCGGCGGTTTCAGCGCCGACCAGGGCCGCAAGCTCGGCACCGCCAGCTTCGCCATGGCCATGCTCGACGAAGGCGCCGGCGAGTACGGCGCGCTGCAATTGTCCGGACGCAAGGAGGCGCTGGGCGCCCAACTGGGCAGCGACGCCAGCCTCGACACCGCCAGCGTGTCCTTGTCGGCGTTGACCGACAAGCTCGAGCCCTCGCTCGACCTGCTCGCCGACGTGGTCCTGCGTCCGCGCTTCGACGCCGCCGAGATCGAGCGCGTGCGCGCGCAGTGGCTGGCCGGGATCAAGCAGGAAAAAGCGCGTCCGCAGACCGCCGCGCTGCGGGTGCTGCCGCCGCTGCTGTACGGGGCCGATCACCCGTATGCGATTCCGTTCACCGGCACCGGTACCGAGGCCTCGATCGCTTCGCTGACGCGCGAGGATCTGGTCGCGTTCCACAACGACTGGCTGCAGCCCGACCGGGTGCGGGTGATCGTGGCCGGCGACACCACGCTCAAGCAGATCGTGCCGCTGCTCGAACGCCGTTTCGGCGACTGGAAGGCCAAGGCCGGCGCCCCGGCCTTGCCGGACCTGGCCGAGGTCGCGCGGCCGAAGGCGCCGCGGGTGTTCCTGGTCGACCAGCCCGGCGCGATCCAGTCCAACCTCTATGTCGGCGAACTGATCGCGCCGACCGGCGATGCGGGCACGATCGATTTCGATTTCGCCAACGGCGTGCTGGGCGGCGAATTCAGCTCGCGCCTCAACATGAATCTGCGCGAGGACAAGCACTGGGCCTATGGTTCCTACAGCGGCGCGGGCAACGCCAAGGGCCAGCGTCCGTGGATCGCCCAGGCCGCGGTGCAGTCGGACAAGACGGTCGAATCGCTGGGAGAACTCAAGCGCGAGATCGGCGCCTTCGCCAGCGGCGCCACCCCGGTGACCGCGACCGAAGTCGCCAAGGTCCGCGCCGCCAACACCCTGAGCCTGCCCGGCGCTTACGAAACCAATAGCGCGGTGATGCTGCAGGTCAGTTCCGACCAGCGTTACGGCCGCCCGGCCGATTACATCCTGCAGTACAAGGCGCGCAACGACGCCATGACCCCGGCGCTGACCCAGGCCGCGGCCAAGGCGCTGGACCCGGACGCGTTGACCTGGGTGGTGGTCGGCGACCTGTCCAAAATCGAGCAGCCGATCCGCGACTTGAAGATCGGTCAGGTGCAGGTGATCGACAACGATGGCAAGCCGGTGCGGTGAGGGTGGTTGTGCGATCGCGGGGTGGGTTGGTCGCGGTCGCTGTGTCGCGGTGGCCATGAAGTGAAGTGAGTTGAGTTGCATGCAGCGGGCCGCATCGTCGATGCGGCCCGTTGTGCTTTATCGGTTTGCGGCATGCACCGACAACTCCAGAACTCTCCAGGCCGTCATTCCCGCGAAGGCGGGTTCTGCCGTACTTGGGCGAAGCCGAACATCCAGAGGCTTCAGCGTCATCTCTCCTATCCGTCATTCCCGCGAAGGCGGGAATCCAGTGACTTCAGGCGTTCTCGCACGAAAGGCCCTGGATATTCGGCTTCGCCGAAGTAAGGCGGAGCCCGCCTTCGCGGGAATGACGGTAGGTAAGTACGTTGGACGTGTAAGTACGTTGCTTCGGATAGCTTGCGTAACCGGCAGCGATAGAACGCTACGCTCTTCCCGATTCCCGATTCCCGATTCCCGATTCCCGATTCCCGATTCCCGATTCCCGATTCCCGATTCCCAACGCCAACGCCAACTCCCAAACATTCCTACCCCACTCAGCCGATTCCAGCCACAATGCGCCCGGTCCAATCCCTACCCGAGGTCCTCATGCGCGCACCGGCACTGCTGTCCCTGTCAGCCATCGTTCTGGCGTTGAGCGCGTCGGCCTGCACCTGGGTCAACATGGCGCCGGGCGCGCAGGCGGTGCGGGTGTTGTCCGCGGGCGCGGCGCCGGGCTGCGAGAAGCGCGGCGAAGTCGTGGTGTCGGTCAAGCACAACGTCGCCTTCTACGAGCGCAACGCGCTGCGCGTGCGCGAGGAACTGGAAACCCTGGCCCGCAACGAGGCCCCCGGCCTGCAGGCCGATACCATCCAGCCGCTGGCCGATCCGTCGCAGGGTTCGCAGCGTTTCGCCGCCTACCGCTGCGGCCCCGGCGCGGCCCCGGCTGCGCAAAAACCGGCTTCCGGCGGCGCCCAGACCTACCCGGTGGGTGGCTGAGCGGGCTTCCAAACGGCCGCGTACGGGTTTTTTACGTGCCGGTAACGTCGGTAATTGATTGTTTGGCAAGGGTTTTAGGCCGCCAATGCCGGCCGGTACCCCGGTCGCGGTGTGACCGGAGCTAATGCGCGGGGGGCGGGAAGACGCTACGCTGTCGCACTTTTCTGCCCCAAGGGTTTAACGCCCATGCTGTTCCAACATGTCGCCATCGCCGGCCTCGCTCATGTCGATGCGCCGCGAAAGCTGACGTCCGATGAGATCAACGCCCGGCTCAAGCCGACGCTCGACCGCCTCGGCATCAAAGTGGATGTACTGCAGGACGTCGCCGGTGTGCGCGAACGCCGTCTTTGGGACGGCGATATGAAGCCTTCCGACGCCGCCACCCTGGCCGGCGTCAAGGCGCTGGCCGATGCCGGCATCGACGCCGACCGCATCGGTCTGCTGGTCAACACCTCGGTCAGCCGCGACTACCTGGAGCCGTCCACGGCCAGCATCGTCTCGGGCAATCTGCGCCTGGGCGAGAACTGCCAGAACTTCGACGTCGCCAACGCCTGTCTGGCCTTCATCAACGGCATGGACATCGCCGGTCGCATGATCGAGCGCGGCGAGATCGACTACGCCCTGATCGTCGACGGCGAAACCGCCAACCTCGCGTACGAGAAGACCCTCGAACGCCTGAGCCATGCCGAAGTCACCGAAGCGCAGTTGCGCGACGAGATGGCGACCCTGACCCTGGGCTGCGGCGCGGCGGCGATGGTGCTGGCGCGTTCGGAACTGGTGCCCGGCGCGCCGAAGTACCGCGGCGGCGTGACCCGTTCGGCGACCGAGTGGAACCATCTGTGCGTGGGCGATCTGCACCACGACCGCATGGTGGCCGACGGCCGCATGCTGATGATCGAAGGGCTCAAGCTCGGCCACAAGACCTTCGCCGCGGCCAAGGCCGCGCTGGGCTGGGCGGTCGAGGAGCTCGACGAGTTCGTGATCCATCAGGTCAGCCGCGCCCACACCCAGGCCTTCCTCAAGGCCTTCGGCATCGACCCGAAGAAGGTCATGACCATCTTCGGCGAGCACGGCAACATCGGTCCGGCCTCGGTGCCGATCGTGCTGAGCAAGCTGCGCGAGATGGGCCGCCTGAAGAAGGGCAGCCGCGTCGCCCTGCTGGGCATCGGCTCGGGCCTGAACTGCTCGATGGCGGAAGTGGTCTGGTAACAACTTCGCACGATCCGCGCGGCGTTGATGCCGGCGCGGCGAACGGCGATCGAAACAACGACGGGCCCGGTGCGAAAGCATCGGGCCTGTTTGTTTTTGCGGACCAGTGTGTGTTCGGATGCTGGCGCATGCGCGCGCTGATCGAACGGGTTCGTTCGTTTGCGCAAGTGCGTTGTTTCGGTGGAGCGGTTTCAGCCAACGACGCCTTTCGATAAACGCTGTTGGCACTTACGCCGTGGAAGATCGCGACGATCGCAGCGCAAAGCGTCAGGACGCAAGCCGTACCTACGGATAACCGCGGTGCTCAAGCGCCACACTGCAAACGCGGCGGCCGAAAACATCGGCGCATCGTCGCGATACGTGCACGCGCTCACGCTTGCTATAGTCGAGGCCTTCCGCGCGCGCGTCGTCTTCGCCGCCGCGCCAAGGACCGATTCCTCACCCGCAACGGAGTTGCCGACATGGCCCAGCCCAAGAGCCACCTCGAGATCGCCCTGGCCTCGATCCCGGTGTTCACCAACGACGGCACGCTCGACGTCGCCGAACTGCAGAAACTGCTCGACCTCGCCCTGCGCGACAAACTGGTCGACGAAGACGAAAAGCGCGTGCTCGGCAACATCTTCAAGCAGGCCGAGCTCGGCGAGCTCGATGCCGAAGTGAAGCGGCGCATCGAGGAAGCGCGCAAGCTGCACGACATCCCGGCCTGATGCGTGGCCGGCGGCCTTCGCGGTCGCCGGTCGGGTTTCGTCGTGGTCGAGGCGACGCGGTCGCGGCTCGCGCCGCTCTTACAGATGGCCCATGTAGGAGCGGCGCAAGCCGCGACCACGCAACCCCGCCAACGACGCCAGCTTCATCCCCTCGTTTCCCCAAGCCCTTGAATTCATTGACCCGCCGACCGTATTCCGTGGCCAACATCACCGTTCGTCGGCTCTTACATGTCATGCCTTGCCAATGTCACATGTGATGAACTAACGTGACCGCCATGGAACGCCGATCCTCCGCCTATTACCAGCGCCGCCATCGCGAACGTCTTCGCGACAAGGGGCTGGTCAAGAAAGAGCTGTGGGTGCTGCCCGAGTTCGCGGACGAACTGCTGGTGGTGGAGAAGCGGATGCGGCAGCCGCGCGGTGCGGCGCCGGGGCGTGGACGCGTGGAGAGGGCGATGAGCGACGGAAAGGTATGGACGGCCGAAGGGCTGTTCGACGCATTGGCGCAGGCCGACGAATTCGTCTACGGCGAATCGCATATCGAGCTGATCGACGGCGCGCAGGCCAGCCTGCATCTGGTGATGGGCGACTACGGCGACCTGCCGTTGTTCCTGGCCGTGGTCGGCGACCAGATCGTGGTCGAGGCGCTGCTGTGGCCGGTCTCGCATGTGCGCGACCCGGCCGCGTTCAACGAAGAAGTGCTGCGCACCCACAAGGTGATCTTCCCGCTGTCGACCATCGGCATCGAGACCCTGGCCGACGGCGAGTCGGTGTACATGATGTTCGGCTCGCTCAGCGCCGCGTCCTCGCTGTCGAACGTGCTGTACGAGATCGAGACCCTGGCCGACAACGTGATCAAGGCCACCGAAGCCTACGAGCAGCAGCTGCTGGAGGCGGCCTGACATGCCCAAGTCCGATGGCGGCAATATCTGGAGCAAGCTGCTCGGCTCGTTGCGCGAGGGCGCGCACGAGCTCGGCGAAGACTGGGTCGACAGCCGCGCGCTGCGCATCCTCGATCAGGAAATCCGCGACTGCGACATCGAACTGCGTCAGTCGCGCGAATCGCTCGCGCACCTGCTCGCCCGCCACACCCTGGCCGAGCGCGCGCTGAGCGAATCGGGCGAGAAGATCGCCGAATACGAAACCTACGCGATCAAGTCCCTGGCCTCGGGCGAGCAAGCGCTGGCGCGCGAAGTCGCCGATAAGATCGTGCAGCTCGAAGCGGGGCGCGGCGACGACCAACGCCACCTGCAGCAGCTCGCCGCCAGCGTGGCCGAGCTGCGCAAGACCGTGGCGATGGCCGAAGGCAATATCCGCCGCTTGAAACAACAGCTCGACACGGTCAAGGCGACTCAGAGCGTGCAGCGCGCGCAGGCCGCGGTCGCCCAGCGCTATGCCGGGGCGCACAAGATGCCGACCGCGATCGACTCGCTGGCGCGGATCAAGCAAAAACAAGCCGAGCGCGGCGCGCGGGTGGAAGCGGCCGAGCAACTGGCGCGCACCGATCGCGGCGACGCGCTGGAACGCAAACTGCGCGACGCCGGGATCATGGCCGACGACGCCGGAACCGATGCGGTGCTGAGCCGATTGCGACAAAAACTGCCGGATTGACCGGCGCGATGGCGGCGCCGCCCGGACGGCGGCGAGCGGGGAAGGGAGGGGTGCGATGATCGAATTTCTGCAGATCGTGTTTGCGTTTCCGACGGCGTTCTACACCGTGCTGCTGGGGGTGGTGATCGGCTATTGGCTGTTGTCGGCGCTGGGGCTGGTCGGCATGGACGCGGCCGACGGTTTGTTCGGCGGCGGTCATGGCCACGGTCACTTCGGCGGCGACGGCCACGGGCTCGGGCATGGTCACGGGCACGGCCTGGGGCATGGTCATGGCCATGCGCTCGGCGACGTCGCTCACGGCCACGGCCACGGCGATGCCGCGCACCATCATCAAAGCGTGTTCGACCCGCTGATGCGCCTGGGCCTGGGCGGCATTCCGGTGACCGTGGTGCTCAGCGCCCTGATCGCCAGCGGCTGGGCGCTGAGCTTCTTCGCCGACCTGCTGTTGCTGCGCCTGCTGCCCGAAGGGCCGCTGCGCACCGTCGCCAGCGTCGGCGTGATCATCGTCGCCTTCATCGTTTCCATTCCGGTCGCCGCGCTCGCCCTGCGCCCGGTGCGCAAGCTGCTGCGCAAGATGCAGCCCGAGCCGCCGCGTCCGTTGCTGGGCCAGACCGCGACCGTGCGCAGCCCGGTCAACCGGGTCACCGGCACCGCCGCGCTCGAAGACGGCGGCGCCGGCCTGATCCTGCAGATCCGCGACGACAAGGGGCCGGGCTACCAGCGCGGCGACCGGGTCGTGCTGATCGAATACATCGCCGAACAAAACGCTTACCGGGTGGTGAGCGAAGACGAATTTCGCGGCGCCTGAGCCGTATCCGCAACCGTAGTTCCGACGCCGCTCAGGTCGACGCGTCCGCAACGTTGAGTCATAGGGAGATGCAACAATGAGCTTGCCTTCGAGTGCTTTTACGATCCTCACCCTGGTCGGGTTGGGCGTCCTGATCGTGTTCGTCCTGCTGATGATGTTCAAGGCGTTCTACATCAAGGTCCCGCAGGGCACCGCGCTCATCGTCAACGACATGTCGTCCACGCCCAAGGTGCATTTCACCGGCGCGCTGGTGTACCCGGTGATCTACAAGAAGGAGTTCATGAAGATCTCCTTGATCACCCTGGAAGTCGACCGGCGGGCCAAGGACGGATTGATCTGCAAGGACAACATGCGCGCCGACATCACCGTCGCGTTCTATCTGCGCGTCAACGAGACCCAGCAGGACGTGCTCAAGGTCGCCAAGGCGATCGGCGTGGACCGCGCATCCGACCGCACCGCGGTCAATGAATTGTTCAACGCCAAGTTCTCCGAGGCGCTCAAGACCGTCGGCAAGCAGATCGACTTCGTCAAGCTGTTCGAGAACCGCCAGGAATTCCGCGACCGCATCATCGAGGTGATCGGCAACGACCTCAACGGCTACATCCTCGAAGACGTCGCGATCGATTACCTCGAGCAGACGCCCAAGTCCTCGCTGGATCCGACCAACATCCTCGACGCCGAAGGCATCCGCAAGATCACCGAGCTGACCGCGGCGCAGAACGTCATCACCAACGAGCTCGAGCGCAACGAGCAGCTGGCGATCACCAAGAAGAACGTCGAGACCCGCGAAGCCATGCTCGCGCTCGAACGCCAGCAGGCCGACGCCGAGGCGCGGCAGAAGCGCGAGATCCAGACCATCCAGGCGCGCGAACAGGCCGAGACCGCCAAGGTCCAGGAAGAAGAGCGGCTCAAGTCGGAGAACGCGCGCATCTCGGTGCAGGAGCAGCTCGACATCCGTGAGGAGAACCGTCAGCGCGAAGTCGAAGTGGCGCAGCAGAACCGCCAGCGCGCGGTGGTGATCGAGGTCGAGAAGGTCACCCGCGCGAAGGATCTGGAAATCGTCGCGCGCGAACGCGAGGTCGAGCTCAACCGGATCGAGAAGGAAAAGGCGCTGGAGGAACAGCGCAAGGAAATCGCCAACGTGATCCGCGACCGGATCGCGGTCGAGAAGACCGTGGCCCAGGAAGAAGAGCGGATCAAGGAAGTGCGCCAGGTCTCCGAGGCCGATCGCGCCAAGCAGGTCATGGTGCTGCACGCGCAGGCCAAGGCCGAGGAAGAGATGGTGCGTCAGGTCAAGCAGGCCGAGGCCGACGAGACCGCGTCCAAGCACAAGGCGGTGGAGATCACCACCTTGGCGCAGGCCGAGCTGGAATCGGCCGGCAAGCAGTCCGAAGCCAAGAAGAAGATGGCCGAAGGCATCGAGGCCGAGCGCGCGGCGCCGGGTCTGGCCGATGCGCGGGTGCGCGAGATCACCGCCGCGGCGATCGAGAAGGAAGGCATGGCCAAGGCCCGCGTGGTCGCCGAGACCATGGGCGCGGAAGCCAAGGGCGAGCAGGAAAAGGGCATGGCCCAGGCGCGGGTGATGGAAGCGCAGGCCGACGCCAAGCAGAAGCTCGGCTTGTCCGACGCCAAGGTGCTGGAAGAAAACCTGTTCGCGCAGGCGCGCGGCGAAGAGCAGCTGGGTTCGGCCAAGGCCAAGGCCAATCGCGACCTGGGCATGTCGGAAGCCGACGTGCTGCTGCAGAAGCTCAAGTCCGAAGCCGAGGGCCTGTCGCAGAAGTTCGGCGCGCTCGATTCGCTCAGCGACCAGTCGCGCGCGCATGAGGAATTCCGCATGCAGCTGGAGAAGAACTTCGAGCAGGCCATCGCCGGCATCGACGCCAACAAGGAAGTGGCGAAGGAACAGGCCGACGTGCTGGCCGCCGCGCTCAGCAAGGCCAACATCGACATCGTCGGCGGCGAAGGCGCGTTCTTCGATTCCTTCGCCAAGGCGCTGTCGGTCGGCAAGGCGATCGAAGGCGTGGCCGGCAAGAGCCCGATCGTGCAGGACGTGCTGCAGCGCCTGCTCAACAAGGGCGACGACAAGAGCGTCGCCAAGCTCGAAGGCAAGGTCGACGGCAAGCCCGCCGGCGAGACCGCGCTGGATTCCTGAGCGCGCGCCTGACCCAGGGAATGCGCCGCCGCTCGCGGCGGCGCATCGGATTGACGTCCGCGACGCAAGCGTTTCGCGCCGCGGGCAGGACCGGTAGGACGAACCACTGATGGCCGATACCAAGCCGACCGCTTCCGCGGCGAACACCGCCACCGGCGACATTTCCAACGACAGCGCGAAGGCGGCCGCCCACGCGGCGGTCGATCAGGCGGTCGCCCAGGGCGGCGCGTACGAAGTGCTGAGCAAGCGGCTGAGCGAACAGGGGCTGCGTTTGCGCGGCATCGCCCAGGGGCTTAACCAGCAGCGCCTGAGCGAGTTCGGCAGCAGTCAGATGGAGGTGGTCGGGCGGTTCCGCATCCGCACCGAGAACAACTGCGTCGCGCGCGACATCGTCCAGGTCGGCGATCTGTTGCTGTTCGGCTACAACGTGTTCATGGGTTTGAAGAAAGAGACCGTCGTCGCCGACGTGTTCTCGCTGTACAAGCTGGTGCAGGGGCCGGAAGGCTACGACGTCACCCCGGTCGAGCTCAAGGGCAGCTTCCTCGGCATCGACAGTTTCGCCCAGGATTTCCGCGAGCTGTACGCGTACTACAAGCACACCCGCCTGATCCAGTTGATCATGCGCGACGGCAAGCTGCTGGCCGCGTTCCAGATCGGCGAGCGCATCACCGACCTGCGCGTGTTCCGCTGGTCGGTCTCGCCCAGCGGCGAAGTGCGTTACATCGACAACCGCGGCGAGCGCGACATCGCGCTGCCGGCGCCGTTCGATTTCGAATGGACCCGCGCGACCCGCGAGATGCTGGTCAACGGCCGCCATCCGCATCTGAACATCCTCGACAGCGTATTCGTCGAGACCGTCAACGGCGATCTCACCATCAAGGTCGAGAACAACACCGAGGACGGCAAGGGCATCTACCGCGAATCGGTCGACGACAAGACCCAGTCGCTGGACGACGCCCAGGTCGATTTCGCCAAGGTCGGCAGCCTGATCCTGCTCAAGATCCTGCCCTACCGCGAGGAGCAGTGGCGCTACCTCGTGTTCAACACCCTGACCCGCAAGGTGCTGCGCCAGGACGCGATCGGCCTGGCCTGCATCCAGTTGCCCGAAGACCACGGCATCATCTTCCCGGGCGGGTATTACCTGCAGAACGGCGAGCACAAGAGCTTCGACCAGTCGATGGACGGCATGCGCTACAAGCGCAGCATCCGTTCGCCGAACGGCGAGGACGTGCTGTATCTGTTCTACGAGCCCGAACAGGGCCGCACCGCGATGTTCACCTACAACATGATCGAACGGCGCCTGCAGACACCGATCTTCGGTCACGGCTATGCGCGCCTGGAAGACGGGCGCATGGTGATCTTCGCCACCGAAAGCGACGAGCCGACCCGCGTGCATCCGATGCAGGTCTGGCAGACCCCGTACTACAGCGACGAATACGCGGCCAAGCAGCCGGCCGGCAACAGCTTCATGGGCAAGATCGGCAACGCCGAGCTGGTCCGCGGCGTGTCCGAGCTGATGAGCCTGTCGCGCGAGATCGAGGCCACCGAGGTCTCGGCCAAGCGTTACGGCCTGCTCGCGCAGAACACCCGGCGTCTGTTCGACGCCCACCACTGGCTGTCGGACCCGAACTGCGGCGAGACCGCGCCGCTGCTGCGCGAGATCGCCGCGACCGCCGAGTCGGTACTGGACGAATACGAGAAAGTCGAAGGCATCCGCAATCAGTCCGACCGGGCGATGCGCGAGGCGCAGAGCAAGCACAAAGCCTTGCTCGACAGCCTGCAGCCGGAGAACTGGGAGAAGGTCCAGGAGTTCGTCGATGCGCTCAACGGCCTGACCGCGCAGCGCGGGCATCTGCTGACGATCCGCGAATACCGCTATATCGATGTGGCCGCGATCGATGCGATGGAGCAGGCGCTGGTCGCCGAGCACGAACGCATCGGTGCCGCGACCGGCCAGTTCCTGGCCGGCGACAAGGCGCTGGCGCCGCTGGCCGAACGCCTGGCCGCGCTCGACGCGCAGGCGCAGCAGGCGACCACGGTCGCGCAGCTGGTCGAACCGCTGGAGCAGATGCGCGCGATGTCCGGCGACCTGGACATGCTGTCGGCGCTGATGGCTACGCTGAAAGTCGACGACGCGACCCAGCGCACCCGCATCGTCGAGGCGATCTCGGAAATCTATTCCAGGCTCAACCAGGCCAAGGCGCGCGCCGATCAGCGTCGCAAGGGTTTGGGTTCGGCCGAATCGGTGGCGCAGTTCGGCGCCCAGTTCAGCCTGTTCGGGCAGAGCATCGCCAGTGCGTTGTCGCTGGCGCAGGACCCGGAAAAAGCCGACGAACAATTGTCGCGGCTGATGGTGCAACTGGAAGAACTGGAAAGCCAGTTCGGCGAACACGAAGCTTTCCTAGGCGACATCCTCACCAAGCGCGAGGAATTGCTGGAAACCTTCGAGGCGCACAAGCAGACCTTGATGGACGACCGCCAGCGCAAGGCGCAGGCGGTGATGGATGCGGCCACGCGCATTCTCGACGGCCTCGGCCGGCGCACCGCGCGCTTCGCCACGGCCGACGAACTCAACGCGTTCTTCGCCGGCGATGCGCTGATCCTCAAGCTGCGCGAACTGGCCGAGCGCCTGCGCGCGCTCAAGGACAGCGTCAAGGCCGACGACGTCGAAGCGCGCATGAAGAGCGCGCGCGACCAGGCCGTGCGCGCGCTGCGCGATCGCAGCGAGCTGTTCGAGGAAGGCGGCAACGTCATCAAGCTCGGGCCGCGTCACCGTTTCAGTGTCAACACCCAGGAACTCGACCTGACCCTGTTGCCGCGCGGCGACGTGTTGAACCTGCATCTGACCGGCACCGATTTCTTCGAGCCCCTGAACAACCCGGATCTGGACGCGGCGCGCGCCTACTGGGGCGTGTCGATGGATTCCGAATCGCCGCAGCTGTCCCGCGGCGAATACCTGGCCGGACTGGTGATCGAAGCCGCGGCCGGCAATCGCGAAGGCCTGAGCCTGGACCTGCTGCATCAGCAGCTCGCGCAACCCGAGCTGCTGGGCCGCACGGTCCGCGACTTCGCCGCCCCGCGTTATCGCGAAGGCTACGAGAAGGGCATCCACGATCACGACGCGACCTTGATCCTGCAGGCGCTGCTGCCGCTGCGCGCGAGCGCGGGCCGTCTCGCGTTCGAACCGGCGGCGCGCGCGTGGGCGGCCTTGTATTGGTCGCAAGTCGCTCAGCACGAGCCGCAGAAGCAGTGGCCGGAACGCGCGCGCACCGCGGCCGATATCCAGCGCCTGTTCGGCAGCGCCTCGGGTCTGGACGCCTTGCGCGGCGAGATCGCCGAGGCGATGAGCGCCTACGCGCAGCAGCAGACGCTGGCGATCGATCCGGCCCTGACTCCGCGCGCCGCCGAATACCTGGTGCAGGAGTTGTCCGACGAACGCCCGCAATTCGTATTCAGCAAATACGCGCAACAACTGCTGCAGGCGCTGCGCGAGAAGTTGAGCGCGGCGCGGATGTGGGACGGCTTCGCCGCGGCGCTCGACGGCCTCGGCGATCGGGTCGCGGCGCGCTGGGCGCTGGCGATGAACTGGATCGAAGCGCTGGCGCGCGCGCCGGAACTGGCGCCGCTGGCCGGTTACGCCGCCGAAGCGGCGACCTTGTTGCTGCTCGATCAGCGTTTCCCGAAGAAAATCACCGAGACCGACCTGAGCGCGTCGGTGCAGGGTTTGCTTGGCGAGCATCCGCGGGTGAAGGACGGCCGCATGAGCTTGGCGATCGACGATTGGTCGGCGCGCCTGCGTCATCATCGCGAAAGTTTCGTGCCCGGTTTCCAGCGTTATCAGGCCTTGCGCCATGAGATCTTGGGGCGCGAACGCCATGCGCTGCGCCTGGACGAATTCAAGCCGCGTCCGCTGAGTTCGTTCGTGCGTAACAAGCTGATCAACGACGTATACCTGTCGGTGATCGGCGACAACCTCGCCAAGCAGATGGGCACGGTCGGCGAGAGCAAGCGCAGCGACTTGATGGGTCTGCTGATGATGATCTCGCCGCCGGGTTACGGCAAAACCACGCTGATGGAGTACGTGGCGCACCGGCTCGGCCTGATCTTCATGAAGATCAATGGCCCGGCGTTGGGTCACGAAGTGCGTTCGCTCGATCCGGAGCAGGCCCCGGACGCGACCTCGCGCCAGGAGCTGGAAAAGCTCAATCTCGCCCTGGAGATGGGCAACAACGTGATGCTGTACGTCGACGACATCCAGCACACCCATCCCGAGTTCCTGCAGAAATTCATCTCCTTGTGCGACGGCACCCGCCGCATAGAAGGCGTGTGGAAGGGGCGCACCCGCACCTACGACATGCGCGGCAAGAAGTTCTGCGTGGTGATGGCCGGCAACCCGTACACCGAGTCCGGCGAGGTGTTCAAGATTCCGGACATGCTCGCCAACCGCGCCGACATCTACAACCTCGGCGACGTGCTCGGCGGCATGGAAGCCTCGTTCGTGCTGAGCTACATCGAAAACAGCCTGACCTCGAACCCGGTGCTGGCGCCGCTGGCCACCCGCGAGATGGCCGACCTGTACCGCTTCGTCGCCAAGGCCGAGGGCAAGCCGTTCTCCGCGAACGAACTCAGCCATGCCTACAGCGGCGCGGAGATCAACGAGATCGTCGCGACCCTGGAGCGCCTGATCCAGGTGCGCGAGGTGGTCTACAAGGTCAATCAGCAATACATCGCCAGCGCCGCGCAGGCCGAGACCTATCGCACCGAGCCGCCGTTCAAGCTGCAAGGCAGCTATCGCAACATGAACAAGCTGGCCGAAAAGATTTCGCCGGTGATGAACCAGGCCGAGTTGCAGCAGTTGATCGGCGATCACTACCAGGGCGAAGCGCAGTTGCTGACCTCCGGCGCTGAAGAGAACCTGCTCAAGCTCGCCGAATTGCGCGGCGTGCTGACCCCGGAACAGGCCGCGCGATGGGCTCAGATCAAGCGCGATTTCCAGCGCAACAAGGCCATGGGCGCGGGCGAAGCCGATGTCGGCGGCCGGGTGGTGGCGCAGCTCAACGATCTGGTCGAAAGCGTGCGCTCGCTGGATTCGTCCGCGAGCAAGGCGGCCGCGGCGCCCGTGCCCGTGGCGCCGGAGAATCCCGCGCCGTGGGTAGAAATCCTCGGCCTGCTCGAACGCGTCGCCGCGGCGCAGTCCGCGCCGCCGCCGCTCGCACCAGCTGCGCCGGCGCCCGATTACGACGCATTACTGGAGCAATTGGGTCCGTCCTTGCAACACGCACTCGACCCGCTGGTCGGTCGTCTGCACGACAGCGGTGAGCGCCAGACCCGGATCAACGAAGCGCTGGTGGAGATCTTCAGGCAACTGGGCGAACGCGACGTGCAGGACGCGCCGACCCGGGCGGAGATGACCGAACAACAGCGCGAGCTGCAGCGCGCGCTCAACGATTTCGCCGACCGGCTCAACGGTCGCGTGCAACGCTAAGGAAGGCAACGCCATGGATTTCGCACGACTCGACCAGACCCTGCGCGAGAGCATCGCCGACTACGCGCTGGACAACGAGGAAAAGTTCGAACTGCGCGAACTCGGCGGCAGCGTCGGCGCCGACCGCGTGCGCTATCTGCGCAATCGCGCCTTCGACATGACCCGCGAATTGATGCTGGCCGAGCCGCCGCGCACGCTGGACGCCTTGCGTTGGCTGGAGCAGGTGGTCAAGACCCTGGACGTGGTCGCCGCCGCGCCGGCGGTGGTGTCGAGCGCCTACTTCGCCCCGGGCGATGCCTGCCTGCGCAAGTTGCGCGAGCTGTGTCGAGGCGCCAAGCGCAGCGTCGATATCTGCGTGTACACGATTTCCGACGATCGCCTGACCGAGGAGATCCTGGCCTGCCACAAGCGCGGCATCGCGGTGCGGCTGATCAGCGACAACGACAAGAAATTCGACGAAGGCAGCGACGTGCTGCGCCTGCGCGAACTCGGCGTGCCGGTGCGGATCGACGACAGCCCCTTCCACATGCACCACAAGTTCTCGTTGTTCGACGGCCGCGTATTGGCCAACGGCAGCTTCAATTGGACGCGCAGCGCGACCACCAGCAATGAGGAGAACCTGGTGGTGACCGACGATGCGAATCTGGTGCGGTGTTTCGCGGGGCAGTTCGAGGAGTTGTGGGCGAAGTTTTTGCCGGGGATGGATGCGGCGCGGTATTGAGCGCGCGACTCTCGTCACCGTCATCCCCGTGAAGGCTGGGAGCCAGAGACTTCAGAGTTGTGTCGGGTGGAGCCCTGGATCCCCGCTTTCGCGGGGATGACGTTCTTGGGTATTCGATTCGATCCGGTTCGCGACGCCGTAGGTGGCTACGAAAGTGCGTCGTTACACGCACAGTGCGCGTAACTCTCATAACCGTCATTCCCGCGAACGCGGGAATCCAGTGACTTTCGTGCAAGTAGCGTAAAAGGCACTGGATGTTCGGCTACACCGAAGTAAAACGGAGCCCGCGTTCGCGGGAATGACGTTCTTGAGAGGGCGCTAAAACTGTCAGCGCTGCGATTCAAACTTATGCAAACTCAGCGCGATCGCGCAGCGAAGCTCGTGATCCGAAACCCTCACCCCCGCCGTTTACGCCCCACCGCCCCCGTCTCCCCCAACTCCGCCTTCACCGCCTGCGTATCCTGCCCCAGCATCGGCGCCGCGAATGCGGCCGGGCCCGGGGTGCGGCCGAACTTGATCGACTGGGCGACGCCGCGGTAGCGGCCGACCTGCGGGTGGTCGATCGCATCGACGATGCCTTCGGCCAACACCTGCGGATGATCGAACATGTCTTCGATCCGGCGCGCGGCCGCGCACGGCACTTCGTCGCCGAAGATCGTCTCCCACTCCATCGCGCTGCGCGCGGCGAGCGCCTGCTGCAGGCGCGGCACGATCTCGGCCACCGCCTGCGCGCGCTTGCGCACGCTGTCGTAGCGCGGGTCGTCGGCCAGTTCCCGCAAGCCGGTTTTCTCGCACAACGCCTTCCAGAAACGCGCGGTATTGGCGGAAATGTAGATGTATCCGTCGCGGGTCGGATGGATGCCGGTGACGCCGCCCGAGCGCATGTCGCGGCCGATGTCCAGGCCCTCGCCGTCGGCCCAGATCATCCGCGCCGACTGCATGGTCAGCGCGCTGCGCAACAGCGACACGCCGACGAACTGGCCCAGCCCGCTGCGTTCGCGCTCGAACAGCGCCGAGGACACGCCGGCCGCGAGCAGCGCGGCGGCGTAATAGTCGACCACCGAGCCGTAGATAATTTCCGGCGGTCCGCCGCGGCGGCCTTGCAGATTGCACATGCCGGTCATGGTCTGCAGCACCTGGTCGTAACCGGCCTTGTCCTTCATCGGCCCGGTTTCACCGTAACCGGTGACCGCGCAATAGATCAGCCGCGGGTTGATCAACTGCAGTTGTTCGAAATCGATGCCCAGGCGCTTGGGCACGCTCGGGCGGAAGTTATGCACCAGCACGTCGGCTTCGCGCACCAGCCGCAGCAGTACCGCGTGGTCGTCGGCGCGCTTGAGGTCGAGCACGATGCCGCGCTTGCTGCGGTTGACCCCGAGAAACGCACGGCTTTCGCTGGCGAGCGTCGATGGGTATTGACGCAGATTGTCGCCGTCGGGCGGCTCGATCTTGATCACGTCCGCGCCCTGATCGGCGAGCAGGCTGCAACCGTAGGGCCCGGCGATGTAAGCGCTCAGATCGAGCACCCGCACGCCGGCCAGAGGGCCGGACGCCGCGACGGGCGCAGCGGTGCGATCTGCGATCGGATCGATGGAAGTGGGGGTCATGCCGTGCGGTCCGGACGATGCGTGAGGCTCGACCCACTCTGCGCCGGGGTCGGGCCGATAAAAAGGCGAGTTAGGTATGTTCTGCGAGCACAAATTATTACTTGGGCGTTTCCGCACGCCGTACACGCACCGTTCACTGTGGAGACACCGGCGGCAACGACAGCCAGGTCAGCCGCCACGCGCCGTCGACCCGGCCGCCTGCGCAGTAATACGGCTGAAACACCAGCGGCGCGCGATAGCCCGGGTCCAGTTCGATCCGCGGGGTCGGGTGCTGTGCGTCGGCGGCATGCCAGTGCAGCCACTGCGACGTCGGTGCGGCCGGTGGCTTGAGCGTTTCCTCGGTCTTGAAACCGTCGATCAGGCCGGTCGCATACACCAGCGGGCCGCAGGTCACCGCCAGATATTCGTTGTGCAGCACTTCCTGCGCGACCGGGCTGCCGTCGGGCGCGCGCGATTCCTGCACGTTGCGATTGACCGCGGTGTGCAGGTGCGGGGTCATCGGGAAGTCGATGGCGATGCGGTCGTCGTCATTCCACTCGCGATCGAGCACGAGGTAATCGCCAGGCACGATCGCGGCCGATATCGGTTCGCCGTTGATCGATACCGACGCGCCGTTAGCCCACGAAGGAATTCGCAGTTTCAGCGCGAATCGCGCCGCGCGTTCGGGGCTCACGCGCAAGCCGATGTGGCCATCGAACGGATAAGCCGTGTCCTGCTCGATCCGCACCGTGCCCGCCCGCGTCAGTTCGACCCGCGCCGTGCCCGGTCCGTAGAGATTGACCGCCAGCGCATCGTCGTCGCCGCGCGTGTAGGCGATGGCCGGCAACTCCTCGATCGCCATCGCACCGCTTGATTTGCAGCAGCGCCAATAGGTCGTATGCACGCGCCGCCCGTTGGGAAACACGTAGTAGCACCAGTCTTCGCCGTTGGGCGCCTGCGCGCCGAGCAGATCGTTGTAGGCCGAGCGTTCGATCTCCTCGGCGTAACACGCCTGGCCGGTGATGCTCAGCAGTTCGCGATTGAGCTGGATCCAGGCCAGGGTCGAACAGGTTTCGACATAGCCCTGCGGACTGAACACGCCGGCCGGATTGAACACTTCGCGCGAACGATGGGCGACGCCGCCCCAGGGGCCGCCGCCGAGGCTCAGATGATGATCGCGGATGCTGCGCCATAGCGATTCGACCGCGCGCAGGTACTCAGCGAGGCCGGTGGCGCGATGCAGCTTCGCCAGGCCAACGAGGTTCCACGCGAGTTGATAAGCCTTGCCGGTGGCGATGTGCGCGGCGTCCACGCCGGCCAGCGCGCGGGTGAGCAGGGCGAGGTCGGGATTAGCGTCGGCCTGGCCGAGCACGGTCAATGCCAGATCGAGAAACGCGGGCTCGCCAGTGGCGAAGTACAACTCGACCGCCGGGTCCAGCAGCACCGTGGCCGACATGCCGTGGTGATTGCCGAGTTCGGTGATGTCGATAGCGCCGCGTGTCAGCGTGTCGAGGCATAGCGCGCCGATCCTGCGCGCGGCGTCGAGATAGCGCGATTCGGGAAAATGCTTGTGGATTTCCAGCAAGCCCAGGATCAGATACGCGTGGGTCCAGATGTCCCAGGTGCGCACGCTCGGCGCGCCGTCCCAGGTGCCGGGTTTCGGCGCCTGCTTACGCATGAAGCGATGCTCGGGCGCGTAGGTGCCCATGTAACCGTCGGCTTCCTGATGCGCGACCAGGAAATCGGCGACCCGGCGCACGCGCGCCAGCAAGTCTTCGTCTCCGCTGCGCGCGGCAGCCTTGGCCGCGGCGACCAGCCACTTGCCCGCATGTTCGCCATACCAGTCGCCTTCGACATTCTGCTGGCGATGGGCCGGGGCGAAGATCGCGATGGCCGGGCTGGTTTCGTCGACGATGAAATGCGACAGACGGCCGCGGCGATTGGCCTCGAGCGCGTCGCCGAGCAGGCCGTCGAGACGGACCTCGACGCGCGCGGCTTTGGCGGTGTAGTCGCTTGTTGGATTCATGGCGTGGATTGAAGGCTCAGGTTCGCGGCTCATGCGCTCGCATCGACCACGCAGCGGAAACCGATGCAGCCCGAGCGGTCCTTGCTCGGCGCCATCAACAGGTACTTGCCGTGCTGATCGAGCCGGTAGGCCTGCGGAAAATACCAGTGCGAGGTCTGCGGCTGGTACGAACTGCCGCCGCGCAGCACCGCGCCGCGGGTATGTTCGTCGTGGTATTCGTCGGTCCATTGCCAGACGTTGCCGACCAGATCGAGCACGCCGAACACGCTGGCGCCGGATGGATGTGCGTCGACCTCGTCGGGCGCGCGCAGGCGCCGGCCGCGATTCGGCGCGGGCACCGCGTCCTCGCGCCAATCGTTGCCCCAGGGATAACGGCGACCGTCGCCGCCTTGCGCGGCGTACTGCCATTCCCATTCGCGCGGCAGGCGCTTGCCGGCCCAGTGCGCGTAGGCGCGCGCGTCCTCGATCGCGATCCAGGTCACCGGGCGATTCTCCCAGCCCGGGCGCGGCGCGCCGTCGACCCAGTCGCGCAGATAGTTGTGCGCATCGCGCGGCGCGTAACCGCTGGCCTGGACGAAGCTTTGGTACTGCGCGTTGGTGACCGGGGTGCGATCGATGAAGAAGCGCTGCATCGACATGCGCTTGCGGTGATTGCGCCGCGCGCTGTCTTCCCACGGGTACTGCACGTCGACGCCTTCCCAGGTCTGGCCTTCGATCTCGATCCCTCCGACGACGAAGTCGAATTCGCCGGCCGGAATCTCGACCATGCCGTCGGGCGCGGTCGCGACCAAGGCCGTCGGCGCGATCGGCACCAAGCGTTGCTGCAAGGATCGCCATTGCTTGGAATAGCGGTGCAGCGGAATGTCCGACAACTGGCGCATGCCGTCGAGGAAGGTGTCCAGGCCGGCATGTTCGACACCCGGCGCCAACGCCAACAGTGCGCCGAAACCACGGCCTTCCATGGCGAATTCAAACACCGCCTGCTCGCCGTCGATGCGCGGCTCCAGCGCGACCCCGTTCCAGGCATCGAAATAGCGGGTGCCGGCTTCATGCGCGACCGCGATCTGTTCGCCGTCGATCTCGTATTCGTTGCGATTGACCAGATGCCACACAGTCGTGCCCGCGTGCGGGAAGCGGCTGGCGAACACGCCGGCCTGGCGGGTATGCACGTACGGCCGCCAGTCGGCGCTGGTCATGCACGCGGCGAACTCGCGTTCGATCGTGGCGATGCGGCGCAGGGTTTCGGCGTCACGGTCGGTCAGTTGGTTCCACAGGCCCCAGATGTTCTCCCAGGCGTTGTAGCCGACACCGTTGAAGAAGATGTATTGCAGGTCGTGGTTGCGATCGCGGCCCCAGCGGTTCTCGTAGTTGATCATGTGGCGCGGTTCCAACCACTTGAACTTGGCCACCGGCGGGATCAATTCGTTCGGCGCTTTCTTGCCCCAACTCTGCACGTTCCAGATCAGCGCCTCCTCGGCGCTGATGGTCGACTCGGGTTGCAGCACCACCGGATGACCGAGCGCGTCGCAGGCGTCGAAGAACGCGCGTGGCACGCCGTTGTAGGTGTCGCCGTTGACGCCGTCGGCGCCGACTGCCTTGACCAGTGTGGCTACTGCCTCCCAATCCTTGACCCCGCTGTCGCGGGTGCCGTGGTCCCACGGCATGGTCGGCAGGAACACGCGCACGCCGCGACGATGGAAATCCTCGA
The DNA here is from genome assembly GCF_057655755.1 of Lysobacter sp. Soil_N_51. NCBI lineage: Bacteria > Pseudomonadati > Pseudomonadota > Gammaproteobacteria > Lysobacterales > Lysobacteraceae > Lysobacter > Lysobacter sp. Soil_N_51. The sequence goes on from NZ_JBDGLR010000008.1 coordinate 332,902, forward strand.
TCGCGCCGCGCAGGCCGTCGAGTCCGCCGGGCAGATCGCCGGCCAGATCGAACTGGTTGCGGTCGTCGACGCCGATGTTCGGATACACATGCCAGATCAGCACGCTGTCGATACCGCCGTAGCGGCGTTCGAGATCGTCGAGGTAACGATCGACGGTGTAGCGCCCGGCGACCGGATCGTAGAAATAGCGATCCTCGGCCATCATCTGCGCGTGGACGAAATTGCGCTGCGCCCATTGCAGTTCGGGGCGGCGGTAATGCGCGTCGTCGTAGCCGATGCGGATCAGGTGTTCGCGGCGCCAGTCGATCAGCTCGGCGATCCAGTCGTCGACGGTCGCGTCGACATCGACCTTCCAGTGACCGATCTCGGCGAACGGCCAGCCCGGCGCCTTGCCCGGCAGCGGCAGATAACGCTGGGTGGTGACGTGCGAGAACTTGTATTCGGTGCGCACGGCATGACGTTCGTCTTCGTTGGCAGCGTCATCGTCGGCGGCGGGTCGGTAAGGGCTGGTCATTGGGGGCGTCGGTGGGGAGCGAGGCGGGGAAGGGAGGGCCGGCGATCAGGGCGTTGCGGCGAGCAGTCGTTTGACTTCATCGCGCGTCGGCACGCTGGTCTGCGCGCCCGCGCGCGTGCAGGCCAGGGCCGAAGCGGCGCTGGCGCGGCGCAAGGCTGCGGCGAAATCGTCGCCCTGGGCGAGCGCCGCGACCAGTGTGCCGCAGAATGTGTCGCCGGCGGCGGTGGTGTCGAGCGGTTGAACCGGAAACGCGGCCTGGGTCAGAAAGCGGCCGTCGACGCGTGCGCGGCAACCGCGCGCGCCGAGCGTGACCACGACCTGGGCGGTGGGAATGCGTGCCAGCGCCGCGTCGATATCGTCGGCGATGCCGCTGAGCGCGGCCAGTTCGCCTTCGTTGACGATCAACAGATCGACGCAGTCCAGCAGCGAGGCCGGCAGCGCGCGCGCGGGCGCGGCGTTGAGCACGACCGCGACGCCGGCCGCGCGCGCGCGTCGCGCCCAGGCTTCGATCGCGGGCAAGGGTGTTTCGAGTTGCAGCAGCAGATGGCCGACGCCGTCGAGCGCGGGCAGATCGTCGCCGCGCAAGGCGGCGTTGGCGCCGGGCGCGACGGTGATCGCGTTCTCGCCGTCGTCGGACACGCAGATGAAAGCGGTGCCGGTGGCGCGATCCGGGCAGCGGATCAGGTGCAGTTCGACTCCGGCCTCGCGCAGCGAGGCTTCGATCGGCGCGGCATGGGCGTCGTCGCCGAGCGCGAGCAGCATGCGCGTGGTCGCGCCGCCGGCGCGCGCGCAGGCAATCGCCTGGTTGGCGCCCTTGCCGCCGGGAAACGTCGCCAGTTCGCGGCCGAGCACGGTTTCGCCGGGCGCGGGCACGTGGCTGGCGCGGACGACGAAATCGAGGTTGGCGGAGCCGGCGATCAAGACGGACAGGTTGTTCGATCCGCTCATTTCGTCGTTTCCGGGTTCGTGGTGTTGCGAGTGTCGTCTTTGCTTGTGTCTTCCATGGCTGCATCGACCAAGCGATAGAAGTCCTTGCTGATCCGCGGCAGATCCCGTGGCATGTCGCTGCGTGGCAGATGCTGCAGCAAGGCGATTGCGATCCATTGCTTCGCCGGATCGATCGCGTAGGTGGTCGAGGCCGCGCCGGGCCAACCGAAGCGGCCAATCGCACCGGGCTGGCCGCGCTTGATGGGATCGATGACGACCGAGCCGCCGAAACCGAAGCCTTCGCCGGGGTTGAACTGATGCACGGGGGGATCGAGCATGGTGAGTTGGTTGTGCAGCATCAGGGCGACTGTTTCGGGTTTTAGCAGACGTGCGGGTTCGGGGAGGCGTGAGGTTTTGTCAGACGCGGCTTTCGCATCGCGCAGACCTTTCCTACCGTCATTCCCGCGTTCGCGGGAATGACGAATTGTGAGTGTGCGGGTGCTTAGCGGTGGCGTCTGAATTCGAACAAGACGAATCAAAACCACCGTACGCAATCAGCCCACCATCCAACAACATCCGCGCAAACCGCGCATAGTCGCAAGCCGTCGAATACAACCCGCCCGCGCCGCTGGGATAGGCATTCAACGCCGCGCCCGGCTCACGCGCGCTCGGCCCGTCGGCGATCCGCAGCCAGCCATCGTCGCCCATCGTGGTGATGTCGACCACGCGTCCGCGCTGCGACGCCGGCACGCTGAAGCCCGTGTCGCGCATGCCGAGCGGAACGAAGATGCGCTCGCGCAGGAACGCATCGAACGGTTGCCGTGCGACTACTTCGACCACCCGGCTCAGCACTTCGATCGCGGCGCCGTCGTAGCCGAAGCGGGTGCCGGGATCGGCCGCGAGCGGCGCGCGGCTCAAGCGTTCGACGAAGCCATGCAGGTCGCCGGCCGCGTGCGGTTCGTTGCGTTCCATCAGCTCGGTCGCGGCTTCATCGCCGTTGAGGCCCGCTGCGAATCCTGCGGTGTGGGTCAGCAGTTCGCGAATGGTGATCTCGCTGGCGGCCGGGCGCAGCCGCGGCGCGTCGATGGTGCCACCGCTCAGCACCTGGCGATGGCCGAGTTCGGGCAAGTAGCGCGAGACCGGATCGTCCAGGCCGATGCGGCCCTGTTCGACCAGCAGCATTACAGCGGCCGAAGCGATGGTCTTGCTCATCGAATAGATGCGGAAGATCGCGTCCTTGCGCATCGGTATGCGGCGGGCGAGGTCCTGATAGCCGTACGCATTGAAGTCGACGATGCGGCCTTCGCGCGTGATAAGCACGACGGCGCCGAGGTAGCCGTCGGCATCGGTCGCGTCGCGCATGAAGCGGTGCAGCGCGCTGAAGTCGGGCTGGGCCGTGGCCTGGACCGCATGGGCATCGTTCGCAACGCGTTGAGCACAACAAGCCAACCCCGCGCAGCCCACACCCAGGATCAGCAGGCAACAGCGAAGGGCGGCGGAGACGGGCAAGGCATGCGGTCCTGCGTGGCGAAAGCGACCGCCGCGAGCGATCGGGCTCGGCGGCGGTGTCGGTGAGGCAGCGGCTGGGCGGTCGATCAGAACTTGAAGGTATGGGTGAGCGACACGGTACGGCCGCGCCCGGCCCAGTAGTTCTGGAAGCCGCCCGGCGGCTGCGACCAGCTCAGGATGTACTGCTTGTCGAACAGGTTCTCGATGCCGAGCGAGAACTTGCCGTAACGCTCGGTCTCGAAGTTCATGCCCAGGTCGAACAGGGTGTAGCCGTGGGTGCTTTCCTTGAAGCTGAAGCGCTGGCTGTCGAAGGCGCGCACCTCGCTGCCCGACAGATTGCGTGAGAACAGCGTGGTCGCGCCCAGGCTCACGTCGGCGTTCGGCAGGAAGTTCCAGGTCAGGGTCCAGGCGAACTTGTCGGGGTTGATGTCGAGCACGCCCATCGGCTTGTTGGTGCCGCCGGCGGGGTAGCGTCCGGCCGCGTCGGCCGACCAGAACGAGGTCTTGCCACGCGTGTGCGAATACACCGCGCTGATCCGCCAGTCTTCGTTGAAGCGCCAGTCGCCGGACAATTCGTAGCCCTTGATCCGCACCGGCGCGCGCAGCAGCACGAAGTCGTTGGTGGCCGGATCGATCGCCAGCGATTGGCCGTAGTCGGACTTGGAGTCGTAATGCGAAGCGCTCAACGCGCCGCGCTCGCCGCGCCAGTTGAAGCCGAACTCGGTGTTCTTGACCACGATCGCGTTGAGGTCGAGCAGATCGCCCACGCCGATGCGCGGATCGTTCGGGCAGCCGTCGGGCTGGGTGTCGCCCGGATCGTTCGAACACTGGATGTTGCGCAGCGGGATGCCGACGTTGGCCAGGGTGAAGCCTTCGCCGTAGGAACCGAACACCGACCAGGCCTCGTCGATGCGCCAGACCGCGCCGAAGTTCTTCAAGGTTTCCTGATAGTCGAGCGTGCCGCCGTCGACGTGGCGACGGTCGCGGAACCAGGTGGTGGTGTAGCTGTCGACGTGCAGTTCGCCGTCTTCGCGGCGCAGGCCGCCGGACAGGGTGACCGGGCCGATGTCCCACGACAGCTGCGCCCACGGCGCCTTGCTGGTGTATTCCATCGGCGGCACCCACAGTCGGTTGGTCAGCGCCAGACGTTGCTGCGCGGTGTCCTTGACCAGGTCCAGGCCGACCCGCAGTTCCAGTCCGCTGACCGAGAACAGCGACGGCCGCGCCCACGACGTGCGCAAGCCTTTCTTGTTGGTGACGATTTCGGATTGGTCGTAGATCGTGTCCATCGGCGCGATCAACGGGTCCTGCTTGTCGATCGTGTTCTCCGGCAGATAGCGCATTTCCTGATCGGCCTTGTAGCCGTTGATGGTCAGGGTGCCGCCGAAGAAATCCGAATGGATGTAGCTGAGCTGGTATTGCTTGAAGTCGTTGATCGCGGCCTTCGAACCGAAGATCGAACCGCGCTCGGAGGTGTTGGTGCGGGTCGCGCCACACAGCGCGGCTTCGTCGGGACGGCAGCCCAGCACCTGGATGTAATTGGCCTTGCCTTCGATGTTGAAGTGGCTGACCGAGCCTTCGATGCGCTGCACGCCGTCTTCGCCGAAGTTGTAGCCGGCCTTGATGAACAGGTTGCGCGCTTCGGTGTCCGACAACGAGCCGCTGGTGTTCATGCCGATGCGGCGGCCGTTGCCGTCGTAGGTGATGCCGCGGTCGAGGAACGAGGCGGCGGCGATCATGTCGAAGTTGCCGGCCTTGCGCGCGAAGGTCGCGCCGAGTTTCCAGCCGGCGCTGTCGTCCTTGAACTGGGTGGTATAGCGCGAGGTGATGGTGAACTCGTTGCCTTCCTTGGTCGGCGCCGCGGACAGGTAGTTGATGATGCCGCCGGCCGCGCCGATGCCCTCGGAGGCCGACGGGCCGTTGATGACCTCGATCCGGCCGACGATGCCCATGTCGGTGAAGGTGCCGTTGCGGGTGCCTTCGCGCAGCGGCGAACCCTGCGGCACGCCGTCGAACAGGCGCAGGGCGACGCGGCCGCGCAGGTTTTCGCCGGTGTTGCTCATCGCCTGCGAGGACTCGGCGTAGCCGGGCACGGTGCGCGCGAGCACCGCGGTCGCGTCCTCGGTCAGCACCAGGCTGCGTGCGAGTTCGGCCTTGGACACCAGGGTGATCGCGCCGGGGATCTTGTCGACCGCCTTGGGGCTGCGGGTGCCGGTGACGACGACGTTGTCGAGGTCGACGGCCGCCTTGTCGCTGGCGGGCGTGGCGGCGGGGTCGGCGTCTTGCGCGTGGCTGGTGCCCGCGAAGGTGGAGAGCAGCAGGACGCTGCTGATCGCGGCGGTAAGTGGCTTGAGCATGTCGGTCTCGTTGAGTGCCGGTGATCGAGCCTGCGCGTGAGGGGGACGCGTGCCCGTGGTGGCGTGCCCAGGGCGGCGGCGCTGTCGCTGTCGCGACCTCTCCCTGTCGCGCCGACGTCTGTGCAGGTTCGAGGCGAGCCTATGCGCTCGCTGTCACAGTTGGAACCGACGCGGAGTATGTTCACAGCCTAGGTTTTGTTGTCTTAAGCGACGCGGATCGATAGCAAAAGTTTTGTCGCATTGCAGCATCGGTGCGCGCGAGCGCGACGTCGCGGTAAAAACGACAAGACCGCCGCAGGCGTCCTGCCGGCGGCGGTCTTTGGGGAGGTCCGAGGATTGAGTGTTACCGAGCGAAACCTGGCGATGCGAGTGCGTCGTGGGCTGCGTTCGCGAGCAGCCTAACCGCCGCATCGCCGGGTTGGAACCCGGAACTGCGCGAATAAGACCAAGGTTTTAGTTGCATGTGCGCAACGTTATTTGTCGGCGTGATCGCATTGCGCTGGCGTCTGCACTTGGATCAATCGTCAAGGTGGCGAGACGTCACCTGCGATGCTCAACGCTGCTGCTCAACGTCCGCTCAACGTGCTTGCGTGGTCATCGCCTTGCGGCTCTCGCGCAGGAACGCGGTGACCAGGCGCACGCGCACGCTGGAGCGCGACCAGACGATGCCGATGCAGCGTTTCGCGGTCGAATCGGTCAGCGGGATGCGCGCCAGTTGCAGGCCCTCGGGCCACGGCGGCGCCCAGTCGGGTACCAGCGATACGCCCAGGCCGCGATCGACCATCACCGCGATCGCGTTGAGCGCGTTCAGTTCGAAGCGCTCGCGCGGCACGATGTTGGCCGCGCGCAGGTATTCGTCGGCCTGGCGCCCGCCCCAGTGGTGACGGTCGTAGCGGATCAGCGGCTGGGTCGACAGCAGTTCGCGCGGATCGCGTCCGGCCATGCTGCGCGGCGCCAGCACGATCAGCGGTTCTTCGCGCAGCAACTGCCACTCGCAGGTCTTCGGCAGCGGGAACGGCGCCTGCAGCACCACCGCGGCATCGATGTCGCCCTTTTCGACGCAATGGTACAGATCGGCCGAATAGCCCGGCTGGATGAACACGTTGATGCCCGGAAACGATTCGACCATGCGCGCGAGCACGTCCGGCAGCATGCCGGCCAGCGCGGTCGGGCAGGCGCCCAGGCGCAGCTCGCCGGAAATTTCGCTGTCGTTGGCGACGCTGCGCAGGTCGGCGACGTTGCGCAGCAGCTCGCGCGTGCGCGGCAGGATCCGCGCGCCTTCCTCGGTGACGCTGACGGTGCGACCCACGCGCGCGATCAGCGGCGCGCCGATCTCGCGTTCGAGCGTGCGGATCTGCTGCGCGACCGCGGCCGGGGTGATGTTGAGCACGCGCGCGGCGGCGGCCATCGAGCCCTGGTCGACCACGGTCACGAAGGTATTGAGGAACTGGGTTTCCACGGGGCACCGATGGGGCGGGAATCGGGAATGGGGAATCGGGAATCGGTAAAGCACTTGCGCCGGCGATTGATGCTTCGCCGACTACCTGGTTCAACTCAATACATCAACCTTGGGCGCAGTGCCAGCCGCGTCGGCTTTTGCCGTTCCGATTCCCTATTCCCTATTCCCTATTCCCGATTCCCGCTTCAAACAGCATCGCGATAAATCGTCAACCCATTCAACGACTGCCGCGGCGCCGGGAAGAACAGGCTGGCGACATAGCCGATCACGATGCACAGCAGGATCGAGATCGCCAGGTAGTAGTACGGGTGCACCATCTGCAAGGTCCATATGCCCAGGGTCAACGCGATGCTCGCGGCGATGCCGATCGCCACGCCCTGCCAGTTGGCGCGGCGAGTGAACATGCCCAGCGTATAGGCGCCGGCGAAGCCGCCGCCGAGCAAGCCGGCCAGTTCGATCGACAGATCGAACAACGAGTGGATGTCGAACTTCGACAGCAGCAGCGCCGTGCCGATGCCGATCAGGCCGACCACCACGGTCATGATCTCGGCGAAGAACACGCTCTGCTTCGGCGTGCGGTTCTTCGCCAGCTTGTCGTAGAAGTCCACCGAAATCAGCGTGGCCACCGAATTCATGATCCCCGACAAGGTGGCCATGGCCGCGGCGAAGATGCCGGCGATGATCAGCCCGGTCACCCCGACCGGCAGTTCGGCGGCGATGAACATCGGGAAGGTCGCATCGATCGGCAGCAACGGGTTCATCCGCTCCGGGTTGTTCTTGTAATAGACGAACAGCGAGGTGCCGATGGTGTAGAAGATGATGCCGCCGGGGATGGTGATCGCGGCGAAGGCCCAGATCGAACGCCCGGCTTCCTTGTCGGACTTGGTCGACAAGGTGCGCTGCATCAGCACCTGATCCTTCGGGAACGTCAGCACCACTTCGAACACCACCAGGAACAAAAAGCCCCAGACCGTGGCCTTGGTCATGTCGAAGCTGAAGTCGAAGGTGTGCATCTTGTCCAGCGACATCGCGGTCGACCAGTACTGGTCGAAGCCGCCCGGCAGGTGCCAGATCATGAAGCCGATCGCGAACAGCGCGCCGCCCATCTTGACGATGACCTGGACGAAGTCGGTCCAGATCACCGCCTTCATCCCGCCCATCGCGGTGTAGACGATGGTGAAGCCGCCCATCAGGATCACGCTCCAGAACACGCTGATGCCGGTGATGGTGGCGATGCCGAGCGCGGGCAGGAACAGGATCACGCTCATGCGGCTGCCGATCTGGACCACGATGCACAGCGCGCTGGCGAGCATGCGGATCGCCGGATGGAAGCGCGTTTCCAGGTACGAGAACACCGACATCAGGTCGAGCCGGCGCAGCAGCGGCACGATCCACACCGCCACGAACATCAGCCCGAGCACGCCGATGACGTTGTTGGCCAGGTACTGCCAGTTGGTTTCGAAGGCCTTGGCCGGAATCGCGATGAAACTGATCGAGCTGGTGTTGGCCGCGTACAGGCTCACGCCCGCGGCCCAGAACGGAATGCTGCGGCCGCCGACGAAGAAGCTGCTGGTCGAGCCGCGCTTTTCGCGCAGGTAGAAGAACAGGCCGATGCCGATCATGCCGCCGAGGTAGACCACGATCACCACCCAGTCCAGCCAGTGCAGACCGAGCTTGCGCGCCTGCACCTGGGCGGTGGCGAATTCGACGCGGTGACCGTCGGCGGAGGCGCGCGCCCATAGCAGGCCGTCGGGCCAGCTCGCGGTCGCGCCTGCGCCGGCGGCGACCTGGGCGCCGGGCAGCGTCGCCCAGGAACCGGTGATGGTCTGGTAGATCATCAGTTTCGCCGCGGCCTGGGCGTTGGCCGGGTCGACGATCGGGTACAGCACGTGCGCCTGACCGGTCGCGCGGCCGGCGCCGGGCAGGACCTGGCCGGGGACGCGGCTGACTTCGCTCCACTGGTTTTCCGGCGAGCGGCGCAGCATGCGGTCGGCGCCGCCCTGCGGATCGGCGACGATCACGAACACAGCGCGGGTCTGCGCGACCAGCGAACGCGGCGCGGCGGCGCCGGGCCAGCCCGGCAGCGAGGTCCAGGTCGCAGCTTCATCGGCGAGCGGCCGCTGCAGCAGATGCGCACTGCCGTCGCTGGCGAGGCCGGCGACGTACAGGCTGTCGCCCGACAAGCTCGCGCGCAGCGAGGACAGCGCGATCGGCAGCGGCGGCAACGGTTTCAGGTCGAGGCGGGTGTCGCTGGCGTCCAGGCGCGCGATGACCGGGGCGATTGCGACGGCGCTGGACGGTTCGGTGTTGCGGTCGGCGGCTTTCGAAGGGCCGGCTTCAGAAGGCAATGCTTCAGAGGGCAAGGCTTCGGAAAGCGCAGCGCTCGCCTGCGCATCGGCGGGCAGCAGGTAGGCGCGGGTTCCATCGCCGATCACCGCGCCGGCCTGCGCCGCGCCGGTCCATTGCAGCGGGACCCATTGCTTGCGCTCGCCGTCCAGGCGCCAGGCCTGATCGCGGGTCAGCGCGACGCTGCGGCCGTCGAGGTTGGCCATGCCGACCAGCGGCGTGGCGGTCTCCAGCGTCGGCAAGGTCCCGGCGAGCAGCGGCGTCAGCGGTTCGGCCTGCAGCGGCGTGGCCAGGGCCAGACTGGCGAACAAGCCCAGCGCGACTGCTTTGGCGCGCGCGCTGCGGCGAGCACGGGCGAACGCGAAGAAAAATTGCGACATCGAATTACGTCCCATCATCGACGCGCACCGGAAGGTCCGGCCCGCGGTGTTGCCATGTCTATCTGGAGGCCGCGCGCTTCGGTGCGGCTCACGTCCGCCGCGCCGAGGCCAGCAGCGCCTGCGCGCGCTTGAGGAACGGCAGGTCGATCATGCGCCCGTCGACCACGAACACGCCGCGGCCGCCGTCGGGCGCGGCCGCGGCCGCGTCGACGATGCGCCGCGCCGCTTCGAGTTCGGCCGGGGTCGCGGCGAACGCGCTGTTGGCCAGCGCGACCTGACGCGGGTGCAGGCAGGTCTTGCCGAGAAACCCGAGCCGGCGCGCCGCGCGCGCTTCGGCCACGTAACCGGCTTCGTCGTGCAGATCGGCGTAGGCGCTGTCGAGCGCGAACACCTCGGCCGCGGCCGCGGCCATGCGCACGGCGAACATCGCCGAATGCACGTTGGCCAGGTCGTAGCGTTCGATGCCGGCGTGTTCGAACAGATCGGCCAGGCCGAGCTGCAAACCGGCCACACGCGGATGCGCGGCGGCGATGTCGGCCGCGTACAGCAGCGCGCGCGGGGTTTCGATATTGACCAGCAGCCCGATCGGCTGGCTTACGCCATTGAGCGCCTCGGCGCGTTCGATCGCGGCGACCGCTTCGTGCAGCGCGGCGGCCGATTCGATCTTGGGCAGATTGATCAGGGCCACGCCATCGCGCGCGACCGCGGCGAGGTCGGCGGCGAAATGCGCCGAGGTCGGATCGTTGACCCGCACGATGATGGCTTTGCGCGATGCGGCGACCGCCTCGGAGCCGACGAACGCGGCGACCGCGATGCGCGCGGCGGCCTTGCGCTCCTCGGCGACGGCGTCTTCCAGATCCAGCGACAGCGCGTCGGCGTCGCCGGCCAGGGCCTTGTCGAACAGCTCCGGCCGTACCCCGGGCACGAACAGCTTGCTACGCATACGGCCACCGCGGCGGATCGAGATCACTCATGGCCCCGGAGTGTGCGTCAAGCAAACAGTGGCAATCGCACAGGGGTCGCATGTTCAAACGATAGGTTTTGTATTGAGTGGGGCGGGGGAATCGGGAATCGGGAATGGGGAATGGGGAATCGGGAACGGGGAGTCGGGAATGGGGAGTCGGGAATCGGAAGAGCGGGGTGCGGCGATCGGGTGGGCACGATGGCTCCGTGAGAGGAAGCTTCAGCGCCGAGACCCGAAGCCGCGTGGCCTCATTCGACGGCGGCAGCGTTCGAGTTACGGATCGTCACGGCCGATTCCCCATTCCCAATTCCCGATTCCCGGCCCCAAACAGCCGATAATGTCGCCCTGTCCGCCAGGCCCGCCCCCCGCGCGCGCCGCTTACCGAGTCGCCGATGACGTCCAGCTCCAGCTCCCGCTTCCCCGACTATCCCTTCCAGCCGCGGCGTTTCGAGGTCCGCCCGGGCATCGGCATGAGCTATCTCGACGAGGGCCCGCGCGACGGCGAAGTCGTGGTGATGCTGCACGGCAACCCGTCGTGGAGCTTTTACTGGCGCAAGCTGGTCCGCGGGCTGAGCGATCGCTACCGCTGCATCGTCCCCGACCACGTCGGCATGGGCCTGTCCGACAAGCCCGACGACGCCGGCTACGAATACACCCTGCAATCGCGCGTCGACGACGTCGAAACGCTGCTGCGCCACCTCGGCATCACCGGTCCGATGACCCTGGCCGTGCACGACTGGGGCGGCGGCATCGGCTTCGGCTGGGGGCTCAAGCATTCCGATCAGATCAAGCGACTGGTGATCACCAACACCGGCGCGTTCCCGTTGCCGGCGGCCAAGCCGCTGCCCAAGCGCCTGCGCCTGGGCCGCGATTCGTCGATCGGCACCGGCCTGATCCGCGGCTTCAACGCCTTCGCCGGTGGCGCCTCGCGCCTGGGCGTGGTCAAGGCGATGCCGGCGCAGGTGCGCCGCGCCTATGTCGCGCCGTACGACAGCTGGGCCAACCGCATCGCCACCTCGCGTTTCGTCCAGGACATTCCACTGGGCGACGGCGACAAGGCCTGGCCGCTGGTGCAGGCGATGGGTCGCAAGCTGCCCGAGTACGCCGACCGCCCGGCCTTCATCGGCTGGGGCCTGGCCGATTTCGTGTTCGACCATCATTTCCTCAAAGGCTTCACCGACGCGCTGCCGCAGGCGCAGGTGCATGCGTTCAAGGACGCGGGGCATTACGTGCTGGAAGACAAGGCCGAGCTGCTCGTGCCGGAGATCCGCGCCTTCCTCGACCGCCACCCGCTGAGCTGAGGTCCGCATGGACGCCGCACCCGACCACGCCACCTGCAACATTGCCGCCGCCTTGCCGCGGTTGGCCGCGCAATCGCCGCAGCGCGTGGCGATGCGCTGCCCCGGCACGCGCCGCGCCGACGGCCTGGCCAGTTACGACGTCGAGCTGACCTACGGCGAACTCGACCGCCGCAGCGATGCGATCGCCGCCGGCCTGGCGAAGCGCGGGATCGTGCGCGGCACTCGCGCGGCGATCATGGTGCGGCCGTCGCCGGAGTTCTTCCTGCTGATGTTCGCCCTGTTCAAGGCCGGCGCGGTGCCGGTGCTGATCGACCCGGGCATCGACAAGCGCGCGCTGCGCCAATGCCTGGACGAGGCCGCGCCGGAAGCCTTCATCGGCATTCCGCTGGCGCATGTCGCGCGGGTGGTGCTGGGCTGGGCGAAATCCGCGCGCATCCGCATCACCACCGGCAAGCGCGCCTTCCTGGCCGACGACACGCTCGAGCGGGTCGAACGCGCCGGTGCGGGGGTGGGTTCGCAACTGGCCGACACCAAACCCGATGAAGTCGCCGCGATCGTGTTCACCAGCGGCTCGACCGGGGTGCCCAAGGGCGTGGTGTTCCGCCATCGCCACTTCGTCGCCCAGATCGAAATGATGGGCGAGGCCTTCGGCATCGTGCCCGGCGGCGTCGATCTGCCGACGTTCCCGCCGTTCGCCCTGTTCGATCCGGCGCTGGGGCTGACCTCGGTCATTCCCGACATGGACCCGACCCGGCCGGCGCAGGCCGATCCGCTCAAGCTGCTCGATTCGATCAACCGCTTCGGCTGCGATCAGCTGTTCGGTTCGCCGGCGCTGATGGCGGTGCTGGCGCGGCACGGCCAGCCGATGCCGACGATCAAGCGGGTCACCTCGGCCGGCGCGCCGGTGCCGCCGGACACGGTTGCGCGTCTGCGCGAACTGCTGCCCGACGACGCCCAGTTCTGGACCCCGTACGGCGCCACTGAATGCCTGCCGGTCGCGGTGATCGAAGGCCGCGAACTGCAATCCACCCGCGCCGCTACCGAAGCCGGCGCCGGCACCTGCGTCGGCCGCGCGGTGGCGCGCAACGACGTACGCATCATCCGCATCGACGATGCGCCGATCGAACATTGGTCCGACGACTTGCTGGTAGAGGCCGGCGTGGTCGGCGAAATCACCGTCGCCGGGCCGACCGCCACCGACAGTTATTTCAATCGCGACGCGATGACCAAGTTGGCGAAGATTCGCGAACATGCCGATGGCGCCGAGCGCATCGTCCATCGCATGGGCGATGTGGGCTATCTCGACGAACAAGGCCGGCTGTGGTTCTGCGGACGCAAGACCCACCGGGTCGAGACCACGAACGGCCCGCTGTACACCGAGCAGGTCGAACCGGTGTTCAACACCCATCCCAAGGTGCGCCGCACCGCGCTGGTCGGCACCGGCGCGAAAGGCGCGCAGCTGCCGCTGCTGTGGGTGGAACTGCACAAGCCGCGCATCGGTAATACCGAGCGCGAACGCATCGTCGAGGAGTTGCGCGCGATAGGCGCGGCGCATGCGCATACCGCCGGGATCGAGCGGTTCCGTTTCCATCCGGGGTTTCCGGTGGATATTCGGCATAACGCGAAGATCGGTCGCGAAAAACTCACCCTGCAAGCCCAGGCCACCGAAAGTCGGTAAGCCCCCTGTAGGAGCGGCGTGAGCCGCGACCGCGACATCACACATGCGTCGCAACGGTGAGGTCGCGGCTCACGCCGCTCCTACAGTCGGACATCCAGTCGGGGATCGTGGCGATGCATCGATCGGGCTTTGTGCGACTTAGCATGATCACTTTTATCTCTATGACTTCGGGACTGATGCTATGAAGATTTTGGTCACCGGCGGCGGCGGATTCCTCGGCCAGGCGCTATGCCGCGGCCTGGTCGCGCGCGGCCACGACGTCGTCAGTTTCAACCGCGGTCACTACCCCGCGCTCGATGCGCTCGGCGTGACCCAGGTGCAAGGCGACCTCGCCGATCGCGCCGCGGTGATCGCCGCCGCGCAAGGCTGCGAGGCGATCTTCCACAACGCCGCCAAGGCCGGCGCTTGGGGCAGCTACGACAGCTACCACCAGGCCAACGTGGTCGGCACCGAGAATGTTCTCGCGGCCTGCCGCGAGCACCGGATCGGCAAACTCGTCTACACCTCCACGCCCAGCGTGACTCACCGCGCGACCCATCCGGTCGAAGGCGGCACCGCCGACACCGTGCCCTACGGCGAAGGCTTCAAGGCCGCGTACGCGACCACCAAGACCATCGCCGAAAAAGCCGTGCTCGCCGCCAACGATGCGCAGCTCGCCACCGTCGCGCTGCGTCCGCGCCTGATCTGGGGCGTGGGCGACAATCAACTGCTGCCGCGACTGGTCCAGCGCGCCAACGCCGGCCGCCTGCGCTTCGTCGGCGACGGCAACAACCGCATCGACACGACCTACATCGACAACGCCGCGCAGGCGCATTTCGATGCGTTCGATCATCTCGCACCTGGCGCCGCCTGCGCCGGCCGCGCCTACTTCATCAGCAACGGCGAGCCCAAGACCTTGCGCGAAACCCTCAACGGCCTGCTCGGCGCGGTCGGCGCGCCGCAGGTCGACAAGACCTTGCCGTTCGGCGCCGCCTACGCCATCGGCGCGGTGTGCGAGGTGCTGTGGCATGCGTTGCCGCTCAAGGGCGAGCCGCCGATGACCCGGTTTCTCGCCGAGCAGTTGTCGACCACGCATTGGTACGACATGGCCCCGGCGACGCGCGATTTCGGTTACGTGCCGAAGGTCAGTTTTCACGAAGGACTCACCCGGCTGAAGGCCGCCTGCACGCAGGCGCCCATCGTCACCGGCTGACAACCTTCGCTGGCACAGGATCGGACCGTGCCATCGGGAAACCTAGCCCGGTGGTGGCTTTCTCTCATGCCAGGAGGTTCCCCCATGCTTCACTACGCCGCCGTCTTCTTCGTCATCGCGATCATCGCCGCGGTCCTGGGCTTCACCGGCATCGCCGGCGCCGCCAGCAACATCGCCTGGATCCTGTTCGTCGTGTTCGTGATCCTGGCGATCATCTCGCTGTTCCGCGGCCGCAAGGTCGCCTGACGCCCGCTCCGACGCTCGAGCGTTCCGCCGCCGGCCCGCGCATCGCGCGGGCCGGCGTGCGTTCGGCCGGACCGTCTGTATTTCGCCCGCTCTATTTCGCCCGTTCCATTTCGCTCGCCGTCGCCGGCATCGATGCATGGATGGACTCGGCCTGAGGGCTACAATGGCCGCATGACCGCCTCAGATCCCTCGTTCCTGTCCTCGCTCAAGCCATTGGCCGGACGCGCGCTGGAAGCCGCGCTCAACCGCGCGCTGGCGCTCGACCCCGATACCCGCGACAGCCTGCGTGCGCTCGATGGCCGCAGCGTCGCCCTGCATCTGGCCTCGCCGCCGCTGGCGCTGCGCATCCTGGTCGCCGGTGAGCGGCTCGAAGTCGGGCCGGTGCGCGACAGCGACGAACCCGATCTGTCGGTGCGCAGCACCCTCGGCGCGATCTTCTCGCAACTGCCCAACCTGCTCGGCGCCGCGCGCAATGAGCAGGCCGCGCCGGTCGGCAAGATGCGGATCGAAGGCGACGCCGATCTGGCCCGCCGCCTGCAGCGTCTGGCCGAACGTTTCGATCCGGATTGGCAACAACCCTTCACCACCGTGTTCGGCGAAGTCGCCGGCGTGCAGATCGCGCACGCGGTGTCCGGCGCCCTGCGCCATGCTCGCGACGCCGCCGGCGCGCTGGCCAGCAATGTCGCCGAATACGTGACCGAGGAATCGCGCGACGTGGTCCCGCGCGACGAACTCAATGCCTTCCACGACGATGTCGATGTGCTGCGCGACGATGTCGAGCGCGCGGCCGCGCGCGTGGCGCGTGCGCGCGATCGCGCGAGGCGCGGCGCATGAGGTCGGCCATCCGCGCCTGGCGCATCGGCCGCGTGCTGCTGCGCTATCGCCTCGACGACCTGCTCGACGGCACCCCGGCCGAGCGCTGGCTGAAGCTCGCGCGCCCGTTCGTGCCGCGCGCCTCGGCCGAAATCGCGGCGATGTCGCGCGGCGCGCGTTTGCGTCTGGTGTTGCAGGAACTCGGGCCGATCTTCGTCAAGTTCGGGCAGATCCTGTCGACCCGCCGCGACCTGGTGCCGCCGGACATCGCGATCGAACTGGCCTTGCTGCAAGACCGGGTCGCGCCGTTCGACGGCGAGACCGCGCGCCGCATCGTCGAGGGCACGCTCGAGCGCAGCATCGAGGACGCGTTCGAATCCTTCGATATCGAACCGCTGGCCTCGGCCTCGATCGCCCAGGTGCACGCCGCGCGGCTGGCGCCGGAAAACGGCAAGCCGGCGCGCGAGGTGGTGGTCAAGGTGCTGCGTCCGGATATCGAGGGCAAGATCGCCGGCGATATCGCGCTGTTGAACGCGCTGGCCGCGCTGGTCGATCGGGCCCATCCGGCCGCCGACAAGATCCGCCCGCGCGCGATCGTCGCCGAAATCGAAAGCACGCTGGCCGCCGAACTCGACCTGCAGCGCGAAGGCGCCAACGCCAGCGTGCTGCGCCGGTTCTGGGCCGACAGCGACGACATGTACGTGCCCGAGGTGATCTGGTCGCATACCAGCGAACGCGCATTGACCCTGGAGCGCGTCTACGGCATTCCCTCCGACGACATCGCCGCACTGGATGCCGCCGGCATCGACCGCAGCGCGCTCGCGGCCAAGGGCGTGCGGGTGTTCTACACCCAGGTGTTCCGCGACAATTTCTTTCACGCCGATGCGCACGCCGGCAACATCTGGGTCGACAGCGACCCGTCGCGCCGGCGCAATCCGCGCTTCATCGCGCTCGACTTCGGCATCATGGGCCAGTTGTCGGACGAGGATCAGTATTACCTCGCCGAAAACTTCATGGCGATCTTCAACCGCGACTACCGCCGCATCGCCGAGCTGCACGTGCAGGCCGGCTGGATTCCCGCGCACATCCGCATCGACGAACTCGAAGCGGCCACGCGCGCGGTGTGCGAGCCGTACTTCACCCGGCCGCTGAGCGAGATCTCGCTGGCCGAGGTGCTGGTCAAGCTGTTCCGCACCGCGCAGCGCTACGAACTGACCTTGCAGCCGCAACTGATCCTGCTGCAGAAAACCTTGCTCAATATCGAAGGCGTGGGCCGCCTGCTCGATCCCAAGCTCGATATCTGGGCGGTGGCGCGGCCGGTGCTGCAACGCATCTTGCTGGAGCGCTACAGCCCGCAGCGGCTGGCGACCGAGTTCCGCAAGCGCCTGCCCGAGTTCGTGACCCGCGCGCCGGAAATGCCGCGCCTGCTGCATGCATGGCTGAGCCAGCAGGTGTCGGGCCAGCACGAACTGAAGATGCGTTCGACCGACATCACCGATCTCAACCGCAGCATCCGCGACGCGGTGCGCCGCACTGTGGCGGCGATTCTCGGCACTGGTCTGTTGATCGTGGCGGCGGTGCTGTTCGGGCTGGAAGCGGGCGGGCCGCGTTTGTGGTCGATTCCGGCGTCGTCGTGGATCGCCGGGCTGGGCGGTTTGTGGGCGTTGCTGGCGGCGTGGCCGCGGGGCAAGCGCGAATCGCGTTAGGTCGGTTTGATGTGATCTGATTTATTCGATTCGATTCGATTCGATTCGATTCGACCACTCCGATCGCTCCGGGTCGGATCGGATCGGATTCCCGTGACTCGATCTGGACGATCCGGAACCGTCCGACACCACCCCGATCATTCGCATGCGCCCTTGCTTTTGCCCCCTTTGACAAAGGGGGCGAACGGCCGCGAAGCGGACGTGGGGGATTTGCTTTTGCTTTTGCTTGCGGTGAAGAGCAAAAGCAAAAAGCAAATCCCTCCTGGCCCCCCTTTTGCAAAGGGGGGAACCCGTTAGGTGGGATCGGTGAGGCTGGTGGCTTCGGACGCTTCGGTGGCTCCAGCGGCCCCGGCGACTCAGTTCACGCCGGATTTTTTCGCAGCCGCGGCAAAGTCACCGGCGGTGTACACGCTCAGTTGCTCCGGCTTGAGGTGCTTGCGGATCGCCGCATTCACCGACTCCACCGTCAAGGCCTTGAACTTCGCGTCCAGGTCGGCCGAGAACTGCATGGTGCGGCCATAGAACAAGTTGCTGACCAGGCCGCCGGCGATCGCCGGGTCGGACGCGCGCGCCTGTTCGCGCTGGGTCAACAGGCCCGACACCGCGTCGCGCAATTCGTCGGCGGCGACGCCGTCCTTGATCAGCCGCGCGAGTTCCTCGCGCATCGCGGTCTCGACCTTGCCGAGGTTCTGCGGCGCGGCGATCGCTTGCATCGACCAGTTGCCGGCATCGTCGCGGCCGTCGCGGCTGCTGTCGGCGTCGATATCGCTGCCCACGCCGTAGCTCAGGCCGTCCTTCTGGCGGATGCGATCGGCCAGGCGCGATTTGATCGAACCGCCGCCGAGGATGTAGTTGGCCGCGATCAGCGCCGGGAAATCCGCATCGGTGTCCTTGAGCGAAATGTTCGCGCGCGCCAGCAGCACGCCGTTGGCCTTGTCCGGGGTTTCGAAGCGCTGCTGTTGCGGCGCCACCGCGGTGTAGCGGGTGGAGATCGGCGCGTACGGCTTCGGCGAACGCCAATCGGCGAACAACCGCTGCAACTGCTGCTTGACCGCGACCGGATCGAAATCGCCGACCACGCTGATCTGGCCTTCGGCGGTGCCGTAGAAATCGCGATGGAAGGCGCGCACGTCCTCGATCTTGAGCGCCTTGATCGCGGCCAAGGATTCGTCCAGATCCAATGCATGCAGCGGATGGCCGGCCGGCCACGGATCGAAATGCTTGCTCATCGCGATGCCGGCGATGCTGCCCGGTTCCTGGCGCGAGGCTTCCAGGCCGGTGATCGCCTGCAGGCGATACTGCTCGAATTCCTTGTCCGGGAAACTCGGCGTGCGCAGCACCTGCGCGGCTAGCGCGAGCGCGTCGGCGAGTTGCTCGCGGCGGGTGCTCAGGTCGATGCGCGCCGATTGCAGGCCGCCACCGATGCGCGCGGCGGTTTTCAGCGTGTCGAAACGCGCGTCGATCTGTTCGCGGCTCAGCGCCTTGCTGCCGCGCATCAGCAGCGCGCCGGCGACGTTGCCGGCGACGTCATGGCCCTTCAGCGCATCGGCGTCGGCGAAATTGAACGAGGCCGCGACGTTTACCGTGCCGCCGCGGGTCTTCTTCGGCAGCAGCGCGATCTTCAAGCCGCCGCCAGCGCCGGTGTCGAGGGTGAAGGTCTGGGTGCGCGCGTCGATGTTGGCCGGGGTCGGGTCGAAGTGTTCGCCGGCCTGCAACGCGGTCTTGCCGGTGTAGCCCTGCAACACGCTCGCCGCGCTCGGCGCCGGGGCGATGTCGACGCGCTTGGGCGCCTGGGTCGGTTCGAAGCGGCCGAAGGTGCGGTTGCTCGATTGCAGGTAGGTGCGCGCGACCCGGTTGACGTCGTCGGCGCTGACTTTCTCCAGCGCGTCGCGGTAGTGGAAGTACAAACGCCAATCGCCGGCCGCGACCGCGTCCGACAGGCCCATCGCCACGCCGGAAACGTTGGTGTAGGCCAGTTCGAAGCCGTTGGCGATGCGCTGCTTGGCGCTGGCGACTTCCTCGGCGGTGATCGGCTGGCGCTGGATCTGTTCGAGCTGATCGATCAGCACCTGCTCGGCCTTGGCCGCGTCGGCGTCCTTCGGCAGCGCGGCCAGCGCGGTCATCAGGCCCGGATCGCGACGCTGTTCGCTGCCGGCGCCGATGCTCGCGGCCAGGCCGGATTCGACCAGCGCCTTGTGCAGGCGGCCGCCGGGCACGTGGCCGAGGATGTCGTCGAGCACGCCGAGCGGCGCGGCGTCGGGATGGGTGCCGGCGGGGATGTGGTACGCGCTCATCAGCACGCGCACGTCGCCGACCCGGCGCACGGTGACCTCGCGTTCGCCGTCCTGCGCGGGCTCGCGGGTGTAGAACGCGCGCATCGGCTCGCTGGGCTTGACCAGCGCGCCGAAGCGTTGCGCGACCGCGGCCAGGGTCTTGTCCGGATCGATCCGTCCGGCCAGCACCAGGGTCGCGTTGTCGGGCCGGTACCAGGCGCGGTAATAGGCCTGCAGGCGTTCGATCGGCACCTGCTCGACGTCGCTGCGCGCGCCGATGGTGTCGTTGCCGTAGTGATGCCACAGGTACGCGGTCGAACGCACGCGTTCGATCAGCGCCGACACCGGGCTGTTTTCGCCGCTTTCCATCTCGTTGCGGACCACGGTCATCTCGCTGTCGAGGTCCTTGCGGGCGATGTCGGAATGGACCATGCGGTCGGCTTCCAGCGCCAGCAGCCAGTCCAGCGTGGCGTCGTTGGCCGGGAACGAGGCGAAGTAGTTGGTGCGGTCCTGCGAGGTCTGCGCGTTGTAGTTGATGCCGCGCTTCTTCATCTCGGCCGGGATCTCGCGATGGCTCGGCGTGCCCTTGAACAGCATGTGTTCGAGCAGGTGGGCCATGCCGGTTTCGCCGTAGTTCTCCTGCAGCGAGCCGACGTTGTAGATCAGGTTGACGGTCACCGTGGGCTGGGTCGCGTCGGGAAACAGCAGCACGCGCAGGCCATTGCCCAGCCGGTATTCGCAGATGCCTTCCACGCAGGGCCCGGTGCTGACGCCGGCGGGCGGCGGCGAAGTGGCGGCGTGGGCGTTGCCCAGCGCGATCGCCAGAGCGAGGCTGAGCGAGGCGGAGAGGGCGGAAGAGCGGCGTAAAGGCATGAACGGTCCTGAGTTGCGGGCGGCGATGAACGATGAAGCGCGAAGCGATCAAGGTAGCAGCGCGGCGAGTCTGGGTGGAGACGCGGCAAATAGACGAAAATGGCCGTCGATCCTTCGTTTCGGACCCACGGCCGCATGAACCACGAACTGACTTGCGCCGACGACGCCTTCGACGGCGACGATGCATCCGTCGCCGTCCCGGCCGAACTGCCGGTGCTGTACGCCGACGAGGTTCTGGCGGTTATCGACAAGCCGGCGGGGCTGATGGTTCACGACAGCGCGCTGGCGCGCGGCGAGACCGACTTCGCCGCCGACCGTTTGCGCGACCAGTTCGGCCGGCCGATCTTCCTGGTCCACCGGCTCGACCGCGCCACCAGCGGCTGCCTGCTGCTGGCGTTCGATCGGCAGACCGCCTCGGACCTGGGCAAGGTGCTGATGTCGCGCGAGGTCGAGAAGGATTACCTCGCGGTGTGCCGCGGCTGGCCGGCGCAGGACGTGTTCGAGGTCGATCACGATCTCGACGGCGGCCCCGGCAAACCGCTCAAGAAGCCGGCGCAGACCCGGTTCGCGGTGCTGGGCCGGACTGAGCTGGCGCTGCCGTCGTCGGGCTTCGAGACCTCGCGTTACGCGCTGCTGCGCGCGCAGCCGCTGACCGGGCGGTTCCGCCAGATCCGTCGCCATCTCAAGCATCTGTCGCATCACCTGATCGGCGACACCAGCCACGGCGACGGCCGCCACAACCGCAGTTTCCGCATGATGGGGATCCACCGCATGCTGCTGCACGCGCAGCGGCTGGCGTTCCTGCATCCGCGCAGCGGCGAGCGGATGCAGGTGGTCGCGCCGGTGGATGCGCAGTTCGCCAAGGCGCTGGCCTTGTTCGAACCGGCGGCGTGAGCCGATAACCCGGTTACTGACCCTGGTTGACGATCACCGGCGGCGGTTCCGGGACCGTGACCGGGATGGGCGGTGCCGGCGGCGCGGGCGGCGCTTCGTCGGTGATCTGGCGGATGTCCTTCTGCAGGTCCTGCTGGATCTGTTCGAACATCTTCTTCATCAGCGGCTGCATTTCCTGCATGGTCTGGCCCATCGCCTTGGGCATCTTCTCCAGGATGCTGCGGCCTTCGGGCGTGCCGTAGAAATCGATCATGGCCTGCACTTCGTTGGCCTGGAAGGTGTCGCGGTAGACCTTGCGGTAGATCGGGGCGACGTTCTCCCAGGCCAGCAGCTGGTCGGCGCGGGCCATCATCTTGTCCATCGAACGCTGCAGCGACTGGCGCTGGGCCGGGCTGAGCTTGGTGCCGGCCATCGCCTCGGCCATGCCCTGGGTGGACGCGTTCATCTGCTGGACGATCTCGCGCTTCATGCGCTCGTAATTCATCGTCTGCATGAGCTTGTCGACCTGGGCGTCGGTCGGCGGCGCGGCCTGGGCCGGCGCGGCGAGCAAGGCCAGCGACAGGGCGCTGGTCGACAGCAGGATGGCGGGCAGACGGTAAACGGATTTCATGCGGGGTGCTCCATGCGTGGAGCCGCATGGTCGGGCGCGCGGGCGTGTGTCGTCAATGCGCTGCGGTCGGCGCGGCGCGACGATCTGCTCCCTCTCCCGTTTACGGGAGAGGGTTGGGGTGAGGGCGCGCGGGCTGACATTTGCCGTCGTCACTCAGATTGCGAGCGCCCTCATCCGCCCTTCGGGCACCTTCTCCCGCTGAGCGGGAGAAGGACTCAACTCCGTGCGGGAGAAGGGCTCAGCCCTCGTGGCCTTAGGCCGTGTGTGGAGCGAACGATCCGCTCCGACGCATCCGCATAGCTCAGGGATGCACGCCGTTGCCGCGATACACCGGCTGCCCATACGCCGCATTCGACGCGGCGTTGGTCAGATCCTGCAGCAGCGCATCGCGCAATACCTGCGCGGGCTTTTGCTGGTTGTTCTGCGGATAGCCGCCCTGCTGGTAGCCGTTGTAGCCCGAGTCGTAACCCGAGTTACCGTTGTTGTAGCGCTGGTTGGTCAGCTGCTCAAGCACACGCCGGCCTTCGGGCGTGCGTGACAGCTCGGCGATCGCCTGCAGGTCGCCCGAGCTCATGCCGCGGCCGTCGTAGCCGTTGCCGCTGTCGTAACGGTTGTCGTAGCCGTCGTAGCCGTTCTGCGGCATCGCCCGCGCGGCGTTCTCCAAGGTCCGCAGGAAGCTGCTCTGCTGGCCGGCGAACTTGCGCAGGATTTCCTGATCGGTCGCGTTCGCGCGGCGGCCGACCAGCGCCTCGGCCACGGCCTGGCTGGACTGCATGATCTGGTTCTGGAAGCGCGGGTCGCTGATCGACTGCACGCGCGCGGGGTCGTAGCCTTGCGCGCAGGCCAGCGCCGGCACGGCCAGCAGGCAAGCGGCGAACAAGGACGCGAGAAGCGGGCGGGATGGACGCAGCATGCGGGGGTTCCTCCATGGACCGGTCTGGCATGGTCGCCCCGGGGGCCGGTCGCGTCAACGACGCGGGTCGCAAACGCCGGGCCCGGTCTAGGCCGCGTCATGGACGTGAACGCGCGCCGGTCTACAATCGGCCCCGGAGGAGAGCATGGCGGAACCGGAAATCACCATCCCCGAACAGGAGTTGGTCGAGCGCTTCGTGCGTTCGACCGGCCCGGGCGGGCAGAACGTCAACAAGGTCGCGACAGCGGTGGAACTGCGCTTCGATATCGCGCAGTCGCCTTCGCTGCCCGAGGCCGTGCGCGAACGTCTGCTGACCAAGCGCGACCGGCGGGTGACCCTGGAAGGCGTGCTGGTGATCAGCGCGCAGCGCTTTCGCACCCAGGAACGCAACCGCGAGGACGCGCGCGTGCGCCTGGCCGCGTTCGTCGAAAGCGGCCTGCATGTGCCC
Organism: Lysobacter sp. Soil_N_51; assembly: GCF_057655755.1. Classification (NCBI taxonomy): domain Bacteria; kingdom Pseudomonadati; phylum Pseudomonadota; class Gammaproteobacteria; order Lysobacterales; family Lysobacteraceae; genus Lysobacter; species Lysobacter sp. Soil_N_51. Next base: position 356,305 of record NZ_JBDGLR010000008.1, read on the forward strand.
AAGCCGCGCATCGCCACCAAACCCAGCCGCGCCGCCAAGGAGCGCCGGATCGGGGCCAAGAAAGAGCGCGGCGCGACCAAGCGCAACCGCGCGCAACGCGATTGGGACTGACGACGGAGCGTGCATGTCTAGCGATCGAAACAACGATTCGAACGACGATCAATTGCCCGTCGTGCTGCCGTTGCCGCCGAAGGTGCCGCAGGTGCGGCGCAACCGCCTGACCCGCTGGATCGGCCGCAGCATCCTGCGGCTGGGCGGCTGGCGCATGGTCGGCGCGTTTCCCGACATCCCGCGCGCGGTGCTGATCGGCGCGCCGCATTCGTCCAACTGGGACGGCGTTTGGGGCTTCGCGGCCAAGGCGGCGATGGGCCTGGACGTGAAGATCATCGCCAAGGAATCGCTGTTCCGGGTGCCGCTGCTGGGCATGCTGCTGCGCCGGCTCGGGGTGATTCCGATCAACCGCAACGCCGCGCACGGGGTGATCGAGCAGGCCGTGGCGATGATCCGCGGCGCCGAGCGTTTCTGGCTGGGGATCGCGCCGGAGGGTACGCGCAAGGCGGTGGAACGCTGGAAGGCCGGGTTCTGGAAGATCGCCAAGGCCGCCGACGTGCCGGTGGTGCCGGCGTATTTCCACTACCCCGACAAGATCATCGGGATCGGCGAGATGTTCCACCTCGGCGAGGACATGGACGCCGACATGCGCCGCATCCGCGACTGGTACAAGCCCTGGCAGGGTAAGCACCACGGCACGGTTTGAGGGCCGCGCGAGGTTGCGCCAAACCTGCTCGTCACTCCCGCGAACGCGGGCCGTGCTTCAGCTCGGCGCCGTCGTGCATCCACGGCTTTCGCGCCGGAACGTTCGAAGTCGCTGGATATTCGGTTGCGTCGAAACAGACCGAAGCCCGCGCTCGTGGCAATGAAGAGGGAAAAGCCCGGCCTCCCGGTCAATCCACCGTGCGCCGCCGCCGACGCGCGGGCTTGATCGGCTCGTCGGGGCCGATCTGTTCCAGTTGCTCGCGCAGGTCGTGCAGGGTGGTGACGATGTGTCCGGACAACAGCCGGCTCACCAGCGCGGCGTCGCGCGCGAGCCAGGCCTCGAGGATGGCGCGATGTTCGCTGGCCGCGCGCGCTTCGCGCCCGGCCGGTTCCAGATGCTTGCGCACGTAGCGCTCGGCCAGCACCTGCAGGCGTTCGACCAGTTGCGCGGTGATGTGCTTGCCGCCCGGCCGCACCAACGCGAGGTGAAAGCTACGGTTGAAGCGGACCGTGGCGTGGGCGTCGGCGGTGCCGGCGTTTTCCAGCGCGGTCAGCGCCGCGCGCGCGGCCGCGCGTTCGCCTTCGTCGGCGCACAGGCTGGCGTCGGCGGCGGCCTCGGGTTCGATCTTCAGCCGCAGCGCGAACACTTCTTCGGCCTCGGCCGAGGTCAGCGCCGGCACGAAGAAGCCCCGGTTGGGGTGCGACGACAGCAGGCCCTGCTGTTCGAGCCGGCCCAGCGCCTCGCGCAGCGGAATCTTGCTGATGCCGAGTTCCTCGGCCAGCAATTCCTGACGGATCGGCGCCAGCGGCGGAATCTGGGTCGACAGGATCCGTTCGCGGACCACTTCGAAGGCTTGGTCGGACAACGAACGGGGGACGATGCTCATTCGGTCAGTCTAACCAACCGCCGCGCGCTCGCGAATGCGGGCTGGGGCTTCAGTGCGCGAGTCCGGGTGGTTTGAAGTCGGGGTCGGCTCGCCGGTCGGGTTCGGCTTGGGCGCACAGAAGCGTCGGGGTGGAGCCCCACCGACATAGACCTCGGAGTTTGCGGGCTTGCAGGCGTCGGGTTTTGCGAACTTGCAGGTTTTACCGGCCTCGGGATCTGGCTCTGCATCCTCGGCAATTTGCGCAGAAGCCGAAGTCCTTTGTGGGAGGGCCTTCAGGCCCGACGCTCTTGTCTCAGGTCGCTTGGAAGTCAAGTCGAGGCGGATCGAAAAGTGTCGGGCCTGAAGCCCCTCCCACAACAGACCTCGATGCTTTCGGTGGCGGGCGAGACGATCCAGCCCCGACCGTTCGTCGGCGTGCCGCCACGGGCTGGTACTGGCACACCAAGCCACGACCGAGATCACGGAAGCGGCATGAACAAGGCATATAACGTATACGTTATACCGATATGCAGCTTTCCGTGTCCGCCGTATGACACGCAGGGGGAAGGCCGCGGCAATCGGGCGACTCATGCCTGAGGGGGCAGTCGCGGTGACCGGGATACGCACGCGCGGCCGCTCGACGGCCGGGTCGGCGCATGCCCGCAGCCGGCGCAATGGGTCGTGTGCCACCGATCGCGGAACCGGACCCCGATGCCCTGCATCGTCATGCCGGCTGCGCGTTCCCGCGCCGCACGCCGCACGCGCCCGTTCCGACGCCGGAGAGCCGCTCGCCATCCAACCGTCCGACCGCACCGCGCAGCATCCGCACCACTTGCAGTCGCAGCACCCATCACCGCGACCCCGGGCCGCCACGCCGCGCATCCGCGCGGGCGTCGCCTGCGCGTGGTCTTACCTTCAAGGAGATCGTCGATGTCCTTCGCACCCAAACCGCGGACGCGCCAAGCGCTCATGCTTGGTCTGGCCGTCAGTGTCGTGAGTTGTTTCAGTTATGCCTTGCCGTGGGCGTCCATGCTCGAATCGGTGCAGGCGCGCGTGGTCGCGCCGGCGTCGTCGCAAGCGCAGCCGAGCGCGGATTCGCATGGCCTCATCGTTGCCGTGAATTCGCAAGCACCAATGGCGCAACCGCGCGCCACGGCAATCATCGGCCTGCCGCGACAACCCGCCACCGAACGCCAGTTGTTCGGCGAACATCAGCAAGATCGCGCGCTCGCACCGTCGCGCCGCGCGCCGCAGCAACCGTCCCTGGTCGATCGCGCCGACAGCGCCTACGACGGCGCGCAAACGCGCCGCGATCTGCTGCGCCGTCCATCGTTCGCGCATGCCTCGGCACGCGCGAAGGCGGCGGCTTGCGACCCCAATGCGTTCGGCGCGCTCAGCGGCACTGCGCTGGTCAGCGCGGTCAAGACCGCCAGCGCCGACTGCGTCAACCAGTTGTTCAACGTCAGCGGGCCCAATGCCTACGCCACCTTCCGCGAAGCGCAGATGGTCAGCATCGCCAATGCCTTCGCCACCTCGGCGCGCGGCTACGGCGGCACCAATGCCGACAGCACCTTGCAACTGGTGCTGTTCCTGCGCGCGGGTTACTACGTGCAGTACTACGACACCAGCGTCGGCGCGTACGGCGCTCCGCTGCGCAACGCGATCCGTTCAGCGCTGGACGCGTTCGCCGGCAACGCCCGCTTCGGCCTGGTCAACGATGTGCACGGCGAAGTGCTGGCCGAGTTTGTCACCCTGATCGACAGCTCGGCCGAGAACGCGCGTTATCTGTCCGTGGTCAAGCGTCTGCTCGACGGTTACAACGCCAGTTACAACGCGTTCTACTGGATGAAGGTGGCGGTCAACAACGCTTACACGATCACCTTCCGCGGCCATCAGGACGCGGCGTTCCGCGCGTTGGTGCAGTCGGACAGTTCCATCGTCGAGACCTTGTACGGATTCGCCGACCGCAACTTCGGCCTGCTCGGCGGCGACAACGCGTACTTGGTCGCCAACGCCGGTCGCGAGCTCGGTCGCTTTCTGCAATACGACGGCGCCTTGAAGACCCTGACGCGGGCGCGGGTGAAAGCGCTGATCGATCGCTCGGCGGTGACCGGCCCGACTGCGCGGCTGTGGGTCGGCGTCGGCGAGATGGTCGATTACTACGACCAGGCCAATTGCGCCTACTACGGCCTGTGCGGTTTCGTCGCCCGGGTCGAAGCGGCGGCATTGCCGATCCGCCACACCTGCAGCCCGACCCTGCGGCTGCGCGCGCAATCGATGAGCGCGGCGGAACTGGCCTCGACCTGCGCCACCGTGGCCGGGCAGGAAACCTATTTCCACAACGCGCTCGCCACCAGCGGCGCGCCGGTCAACGGCGACGGCAACGCGAGCCTGGAAATGACCGTGTTCGACAGCAGCGACGATTACGGCATCTACGCCGGCGCGATCTACGGCATCGACACCAACAACGGCGGCATGTACCTGGAAGGCGATCCGTCGCTGCCCGGCAACCAGGCGCGCTTCATCGCCTATGAAGCCGAGTGGCTGCGTCCGCAGACCTTCGAGATCTGGAACCTCACCCACGAGTACGTCCATTACCTCGACGGCCGCTTCAACATGTGGGGCGACTTCGAGGACGCGATCGCGCAAAAGACGGTGTGGTGGATCGAAGGTTTCGCCGAGTACCTGTCGTACAGCTACCGCGGCGTGGCCAACGACGGCGCGCGGGACGAGGCCGCGCGCGCGACTTATGCGCTCAGCAAGGTCTACCAGAACGACTACAACAGCGGCCAGACCCTGGTCTATCGCTGGGGTTATCTGGCGGTGCGTTTCATGTTCGAGCAGCGCCACGATCAGGTGAACGCGATCCTGGGTTACTTCCGTCCCGGCAACTACACCGGCTACGCCAGCTACATGGCCAGCCTGGGCAGCAGCAACGACGCGGCGTTCCGCGCCTGGCTGCCGTGCGTGGCGCAGCCGGATTCGCCGAACTGCGGCACTACGCCGAACCAACCGCCGCAAGCGGGCTTCGGTTTCGCGATCACCGGTTTGACCGTGAACTTCAGCGACAGCTCCAGCGACGCCGACGGCCGCATCGTTTCGCGCAGCTGGAACTTCGGCGACGGCAGCAGCTCCACGGCCACCAACCCGAGCAAGACCTACGCCGCCGCCGGAAGCTACACCGTGCAGCTGACCGTCACCGACGATCGCGGCGCCAGCCACAGCGTCAGCAAGACCGTCGCGGTCAGCGCGCCGGGCCTGCCCGAATGCGTGGGCAACGATGTGCGGGTGCTCGGCAAGAACTGCGCGCGCAGCAATGTCGCGGCGAGCGCGGGCAACTACGCCTACTTCTATCTGTACCTGCCGGCCGGCACCAGCCAGCTGAGTTTCGCCAGCAGCGGCGGCAGCGGCAATGCCGACATGTATGCGAGCACGCGCAACTGGGCGACGCGTGAGTCGTACCAGTACCGTTCGACCAATGCGGGCAACGGCGAGTCGGTGACGGTCTCGCAGCCGCAGGCCGGGTATGTGTACGTCAGCTTGTATGGCGTGAGTGCGTTCAGTGGTGTGCGGGTGACTGCGCGGTATTGATCGGCCCTCACCCCAACCCCGCCCCAGCCCGAACGCATAGCGTTCGGGCGTTCGGTGCCGTGCGAGCCGGTGGCTCGCAAGCACGGCCCCTCACCCCGCAAGCGGGAGAGGGGCTTTCGCACAGCATCGAAGGTTCATTGTCTACCTGTAGGAGCGGCGTGAGCCGCGACCGCGACACCGCAGATACCACGCCACCTCGGTAAAGCCGATAGGGCCGCGGGTGAAGATGACGCCACTGCGACGCAGGCGTCGTACCTGCGGTATCGCGGTCGCGGCTCGCGCCGCTCCTACAGGGGCTACGGACGAAATCGTCAGCGATCGGATTGCCCGGTCGCGTAATAGTCGCCACGCACGAACAGATCCGGCTGGATCAACTCGGTGAAAGCGCGCGCCTGCGGCGACAGGTACTTGCCCTTGCGCACCACCACGCCGTAACTGCGCGAGGGGAAGTAGTCGGCCAGCGAACGCGCCGACAGCCGCGCGCGATCGGCATCGGTCAGGCAGATCGCGGTGACGATGCTGATGCCCAGCCCCATCGCCACGTATTGCTTGATCACCTCCCAGCCGCCGACTTCCAGCGCGACCGTGTACGGCACCCGGTTCTGCTGGAACACCAAGTCAACCATGCGGTAAGTCGTAAGTCGCTGCGGCGGCAAGATAAGACCGAAGGGACTCAGATCCTGCAGCGTCAACTTTTCTAGCTTCGCCAACGGGTGATCCTTCGGCGTGATCAACATCGGCTCGAACCGATACACCGGCGCGTAGCTCAGGTCGCCGGGCACATCCAGCATCGACCCGACCGCCAGGTCCACCCCGTCCGAGCGCAGCAGGTCCAGGCCGCCGGCGCCGGTGACGTTGTGCAGGGTCAGCCGCACCTCCGGATGGGCCGCGCGGAAGGCTTCGACGATCTTGGGCAGCAGATACAGGATGGTCGAGCTGCCGGCGGCGACGTTGAGGTCGCCCGCGTCCAGGCCGCGGATGCGTTCGCGAAAGGCGCCGTCCAGCCCGTCCAGGCCCTCGACCAGCGGCCGGGCCAGTTCGTACAGCTCCTGGCCCTCGCGGGTCAGGCTCAGGCGGCGGCCGCTGCGCTCTAACAGACGCACCCCCATTTCGCGCTCCAGGGCCTGAAGCTGAAGCGTTACCGCCGGCTGGCTCAGGTACAGCGCCTCAGCCGCACGTGAGACAGAGCCCAAACGGGCGGTCTGGCAGAACGCCCGCAGCGGCTTCAGGCGGTCGCCTTTGTAAGCAAATCGGGGACTTAGCACACGCGTGGATGTCACGTGAAAGCCATATATAAGTTTTCCAAATGATATGCATTGAAAAAACTTGATTGTCAAATACAAGACGGCGCCGCATGGTCTGGGGCAAGGGACGCGCTCGTAGCGGCCGCCCCATCCCCACAGGAGTCGCAGCATGTCGGCAGTGATCAAGCAATGGCAGGACCCGCAACCCGAGCCGCAACGTCCGCCGGGTGACGGCATCGAGCTCACGGCCGCCGTGGCCGGACAGGAGCCGTTGCTGACCCCGGCCGCCCTGAGCTTCCTCACTGGCCTGCACCGCCGTTTCGAACCCACCCGCCAGGCCCGGCTGGCCGCGCGCCGCGAGCGTCAGGCGTTCTTCGACGCCGGCGGCCTGCCCGATTTCCGCGACGACACCGCCGCGATCCGTAATTCCACCTGGCGCGTCGCGCCGCTGCCGACCGCGCTGCTCGACCGCCGGGTCGAGATCACCGGCCCGACCGACCCGAAGATGGTCATCAACGCGCTGAACTCCGGCGCGAAGGTGTACATGGCCGACTTCGAGGACAGCACCGCGCCGACCTGGGCCAACCTGCTGACCGGCCAGCGCGCGCTGCGCGACGCCGTCGCCGGCCGCCTGGACTGGACCGCGCCCGACAGCGGCAAGCATTACGCGCTCAAGCCGTTCGAAGAGCAGGCGGTGCTGATGGTGCGCCCGCGCGGCTGGCACCTCGACGAGAAGCACCTGCGCATCGACGGCGCGGCGATCTCGGGCAGCCTGTTCGACCTGGGCCTGTTCGCCTTCCACAACGCCAAGGCGCTCGCCGCGCTGGACCGCGGCCCGTACTTCTACCTGCCCAAGCTGCAGTCGATGGAAGAGGCGGCGCTGTGGAACGAAGTGCTCGACCACGTCGAGAACGAACTGGGCCTGGAGCGCGGGCAGATGAAGGTCACCGTGCTGATCGAGACACTGCCGGCCGTGTTCGAGATGGACGAAATCCTGCACGCGCTGCGCAGCCGCATCGCCGGCCTCAACTGCGGTCGCTGGGACTACGTGTTCTCCTACATCAAGACCTTCCGCGCGCACCGCGACAAGGTGCTGCCCGAGCGCGGTCAGGTCACCATGACTCAGCCGTTCCTGCGCGCCTATTCGGAACTGTTGATCCAGACCTGCCACAAGCGCGGCGCGCATGCGATGGGCGGCATGGCCGCGCAGATTCCGATCAGCGGCGACGAAGCCGCCAACGAGGCCGCGCTGGCCAAGGTCCGCGCCGACAAGCTGCGCGAAGTCACCGCCGGCCACGACGGCACCTGGGTCGCGCATCCGGCGCTGATCCCGCTGGCGATGCGCATCTTCGACGAACGCATGCCGACCCCGCACCAGCAGCACGTGCTGCGCGAGGACGTGCTGATCATCCGCGACGATCTGATCAAGCCTTCGTTCGGCACCATCACCCGCGCCGGTTTCGAGGGCAACGTCGAAGTCTGCGTGCGTTATCTCGCCGCGTGGCTGGAAGGCAACGGCTGCGTGCCGATCCATTGGCTGATGGAAGACGCGGCCACCGCCGAGATCGCGCGCACCCAGTTGTGGCAGTGGCTGCACGCGCCGTCGCTGTTCCTCGACGACGGCACGCCGGTCGATTTCGCCCTGCTCGAACGCGCCCTGATCGGCCTGCCGAGCAAGCTCGCCGGCGATGCGAAGTTGCCGGGCAGCGCCAAGCTCGATGAAGCGATCGCGCTGCTCGACGAACTGACCCACGCCGACACCTTGGCCGAATTCCTCACCCTGCCGGCCTACGAACGCATCGACTGATTCACCGCATCAACGGGGGTAGGAGCGGCGTGAGCCGCGACACGGACCTCGCGCCGACGACGCAACCGCGGCTTCGCGGTCGCGGCTCACGCCGCTCCTACCCCAATCCCACGAATCCCACGTCACAACGACCCAAACGCAAGGAATCGAAGTCATGAGCCACACGCTGCCGACCGCCGATCAACTCCGCCAGGATTGGGCCAGCAACCCGCGCTGGGACGGCATCACCCGTCCGTATTCGGCCGAAGACGTGGTGCGCCTGCGCGGCACGGTGCCGGTCGAACACACCATCGCCAAGCTCGGCGCCAACAAGTTGTGGGCCTCGCTGCACACGGAAGACTTCGTCAACGCGCTCGGCGCGCTGACCGGCAACCAAGCCATGCAGCAGGTCAAGGCCGGGCTCAAGGCGATCTACCTGTCGGGCTGGCAGGTCGCGGCCGATGCCAACATCGCCGGCGAGATGTACCCCGACCAGTCGCTGTACCCGGCCAATTCGGTGCCGCAGGTCGTGCGCCGCATCAACAACACTTTGCTGCGCGCCGATCAGATCCAGTGCGCCGAAGGCACCGGCGACATCGACTTCCTGCAGCCGATCGTGGCCGACGCCGAAGCCGGTTTCGGCGGCGTGCTCAACGCCTTCGAACTGATGAAGGGCATGATCGAAGCCGGCGCCTCGGGCGTGCATTTCGAAGACCAGCTCGCCTCGGTCAAGAAGTGCGGCCACATGGGCGGCAAGGTGCTGGTGCCCACGCGCGAAGCGGTTGAGAAGCTGGTCGCCGCGCGTCTGGCCGCCGACGTGATGGGCGTGCCGACCCTGATCGTCGCGCGCACCGACGCCGAAGCCGCCGACCTGCTGACCGCCGACATCGATCCGAACGATCAGCCCTTCACCACCGGCGAGCGCACCAACGAAGGTTTCTACAAGACCCGCAACGGTCTGGATCAGGCCATCAGCCGCGGCCTGGCCTACGCGCCGTACGCCGATCTGGTGTGGTGCGAAACCGGCAAGCCGGACCTGGAATTCGCGCGCAAGTTCGCCGAGGCGATCCACGCCAAGTTCCCGGGCAAGCTGCTGGCCTACAACTGCTCGCCGAGCTTCAACTGGAAGAAGAACCTGGACGACGCGACCATCGCCAAGTTCCAGAAGGAAATCGCGACCTACGGTTACAAGTTCCAGTTCATCACCCTGGCCGGGTTCCACAGCCTCAACTACGGCATGTTCAATCTGGCGCACGGTTACGCGCGCCGTCAGATGAGCGCGTTCGTGGAGTTGCAGGAGGCCGAGTTCGCCGCGGCGGAGAAGGGATTCACCGCGGTCAAGCATCAGCGCGAGGTCGGTACCGGGTATTTCGATGCGGTGACGCAGACGATCCAGGGCGGGCAGTCGTCCACGGTCGCGCTGAAGGGCTCGACGGAGGAGGAGCAGTTCCACGATTCGAAGAAGGCTGCGGCGTGATTTGATATCGCGGTTTTTGAGGGTAAGACGAAGGGCTCCGCGAGGGGCCCTTCGTTGTTTGTGTCGGGTGCGATGGCCCGGTCTGTGATTTTCAACCGCTGTCTCGAGTTCCCAGTTCCGACGTGGCGCCATCTCCTTCCTGTAGGAGCGGCGTAAGCCGCGACCGCGCCATTGCGGCAACCTCGGGATTTGCACCGTGGTTGGGTTTTCGCGGTCGCGGCTTACGCCGCTCCTACAGGAATCCCATGTAGCTTTTGCTTGCGCTTGAAGCCGCGCAGTTCACCCAGCGCTGCGAGGCCACGCACTCGCGTTAGCAACAGCAACAGCAAATCCCCCGCGCTGGAGCGCAGTAGAGACTTCGGAATTCGCGGGGCGCGTGCCCCCTTTGTCAAAGGGGGCAATGAGGGGCGCTACAAGGAGCTAGGCTTCGGCGTAATGAGTAATGAGTAATGCGTAATGCGTAATGACGACGCGACGACGTGGGGCGCATACGCGCGGACCTGTCCGCGCGTATGCGGGCATGTGCGTTCATCCGCGCGTGCAGCGCATCTCGACCTACTTCTTCACTTCCTGCGTATGCACCTTCAACGCATCCGCCAACCCCTTAACCCCATCCGCGCCCGCCGGCACCGTAATGCTGGAGCCCTTGAGATCCTCGCCGATCGCCTGCGCCCGACCACCCAGGCATTGCGACAGAAACCCCTCGGCCACCGCGTTGAACGCCATCGAATTCTCCGGCCGCGCGAAGCCATGGCCCTCGTCCGGGAACAACACGTAAGTCACCGGGATCTTCTTGGCCCGCATCGCCTCGACGATCTGGTCGCTCTCGGCCTGATTCACCCGCGGGTCGTTAGCGCCCTGGCCGATCAACAAGGGCTTGCTGATCTTGTCGACTCGGGTGATCGGCGAACGCTCGGCCAGCAGTTTGCGGCCCGCCTCGGTGCGCGGGTCGCCCATGCGCCGGGCGAACTGTTCGAAGATGCTGGCCCAGTACGGCGGGATCGTCTTGAGCAGGGTTTCCAGGTTGGACGGGCCGACGATGTCGACGCCGCATTTGAAGGTGTCCGGGGTGAAGGTCATGCCGACCAGGGTGGCGTAGCCGCCGTAGCTGCCGCCCATGATCGCGACCTGGTCGGGCGTGGTGATGCCCTGCTTGACCGCCCAGTCGACCGCGTCGATCAGGTCGTCGTGCATCTTGCCGGCCCACTCGCCATCGGCGGCGTTGATGAAGTTCTTGCCGAAGCCGGTCGAACCGCGGTAGTTGACCTTGAGCGAGGCGTAGCCGCGGTTGGCCAGCCATTGCGCGGTGGCGTTGTAGCCGTAGACGTCGCGCGACCACGGCCCGCCGTGCACGGTCAGGATCAGCGGCACCGGGCGCTGGATCGTGCCGTCGCGTTCGGCGCCGGCCGGCAGGGTCAGGTAGCTGACCAGGGTCTTGCCGTCGCGCGCGGGAATTTCCCGCGGCCACATCGGTACCAGCGCGGCGCCGTCCAGGGCCGGGCGCGAGGAGAACAGCTTGGTCAGGGTGCCGCTGCCGCCGCCGTCGTAGCGGTAGATGGTCGAGGGTTGTTCGGCCGAGCTGTAGTCGACGATCCAGGTCTTGTCGTCGAGGGTGCGCGAGGTGATGGTGTATTCGCCCTTGCCCAGTTTCGATTCCAGGCGCGCGAGTTCGGCCGCGATCGCCGGGTCCAGCGGCCGCCATTGCCGGCGCAGGTAGTTCACCGAGACCGCCTGCGGTTCGTCGCTGACCGGATCGGTCAGCAGTTCGCCGATGTCGGCGCGCGGGTCGTCCGACAACAAGGTCTTGTGGCCGTCGCCGTCGATCGCGTACAGCGCCGAGGTGTCGCGGCCGCGCGAGTCGGTCGCGTACAGGGTCTTGCCGTCGTCGCTGTAGCCTTCGATCGCGCTGGTCTGGGTGTCCTCGAACGGGATCGTGTCGACCACCTTCCAGCCCTTGTCGCCGTCGGGCGCGAGCAGTTCGATGCCGCCGTCGTCGCGCGCGCGGCTGACCCGGCCGACCTTCAGATCGCCGTCGGCGTAATACGAGGCGATGCGTTCTTCGTTGCGATGCACCAGGGTGCGTTCGCCGCTGGCCAGGTCGACCCGGTACAGGTCGTGCCATTTGCCGTCGCGGTCGTTCATCGCGACCAGCACGCTGTCGCGATGGCGGTGGGCCAACCGCACCAGGCTGGCGCGGGTCTTGGGGTAAGGGGTCAGGTCGCGCGCCGGGCCGGGTTTGGACAGGTCGACCGCGTACAGATGGAAGTTTTCGTCGCCGCCGCTGTCGCGCAGATACAGCAAGGTGCTGTCGCGATAGCTCCAGACGAACTGACGGATGCCGCGCGCCTTGTCGTCGGTGACCGCGCGCGCCTTGGTGGGCTGGTCGATCGGCGCGATCCACACGTTCATCACCCCGTCGAGCGGCGCGAGCCAGCCCAGGTAACGGCCGTCCGGGCTGATCTGCGCGTTGATCCGATCGGGATTGCCGAACAGCGCCGCGCGCGGAATCAGTTCGCCGTCGACCGCCGGGCGCACGGCGAAGGCGGGGCTGCTGCACAAGCCGACGAGCACGGCGGCGGCGAGGGGGGCGAGGGATCGTGGCGACATGACGGACTCCGGTGAAAGACGGGACGACGCGGCGGTACGGGATGGCGGGTCGAGTATGAACAGCCTGAGCGCGGCGGCGATAGAGGCGTCGGACCGGACGGCGATGCCGGCCTCGCATTCAGCGCGACGCGATGCGGTCCGAGCGTGCTGTTGCAGTGACGAAACGCACGTCGTCAGCGCACGCTGTGGCCTGTAGCATCGCCTACCTGACTGGCCGTTTCGGCCGTCTTGCGGCGTTAGCAGTTCAGACCAGGTGCTATCCTGCCGCCAAGGCTCCACAGGACGTGGAGCGCCGGGAGATCGGGATGAATCGCGACACGGCGGCGCCCTCGTTGGGCCGCGAGACCGACAATTCGACTGCGACCGCGGCGCCGACGGATGTGGCGATGGCGGTGCTTACCCCGGGCGAATTCGAACTGTTCGCCGAGATCGGTCGGCCGCGCCGGATCGAAGCCGGCCAGGTGCTGTTCCGCCGCGGCGAACTGGGCACCACCATGTTCGTGATCGCGCGCGGCGCGATCACTCTCGACTTCGGCGACGACCTGGTCACCAAGCGCCTGGGCGTGCGCGAATTCTTCGGCGAGCTCGGTTTGCTGATCGGCGATCACGCGCGCAGCGCGGATGCGATCGCGGCCACCGACGGCCTGCTGGTGGAACTGCGCCACGAAGAATTTCAGCGGTTGGTCGATCGCGATCCCTCGCTCGTTTCGTATTTCCTGCGCCGCGCGATCATGCGCGTGGTGCTCAACGAACAAAGCCTGATCCGGCGCCTGCGCCGGCGAAATCAGGATCTGGAAGCCGCGCTCGACAGCCTGTACGCGACCACCCATCAGCTCAACCAGACTGAAGAGCTGATCCGCACCGACGACCTCACCGGCCTGTACAACCGCCGCGGCCTGACCTTGCACCTGCAGGACGCGCGCGCGGCCGGGATCGCCGAGACCATGGGCCTGGTGCTGATCGATTGCGATCGCTTCAAGCAGGTCAACGACGATCACGGCCATCTGGCCGGCGACCGCGTGCTGCAGAGCGTGGCCAACATCCTGCGCTCGGTCGCCGGGCCCGAGGACATCGCCTGCCGTCTGGGCGGCGATGAGTTCTGTCTGTTGGTCGCCGCGCGCACCCGCCAGGACGTGATGCGCTTCGCCGACTTCATCGTTCACACCGTGCATGGCCTGCTGCTGATCCCGCAGTCGCCGCCGACCATCTGTCCGGTCAGCGTCGGCGCCTGCCTGGTCAGCGCCAAGCACGAGTGGAACGACTGGTACGCACACGCCGATACCGCGCTCTATCAGGCCAAGCGCCTGGGCGGCAATCGCGTGCATTGGCAGGACGCCGAACTGACGCCGGCGTGAGTTCCGCCGACAAGGATGCCGCGATGAACGATGCCCACCGCCCGCTGGCCGAAGGTCCGCAACTGCGTACCTTGCTGCTGACCGACCTGTGCGATTCGACCACCCTGGTCGAGCGCCTCGGCGACGGTCCGGCGGCGGAGCTGTTCCGCGCTCACGACCGTCTGGTGCTGGCCTTGCAGCAACGCTGGCGCGGCCGCCTGATCGACCGCTCCGACGGCCTGCTGCTGTTGTTCGAGCGCCCGATCGACGGCCTGGGGTTTGCCCTGGATTACGCGCGCGGCCTGCGCGAGCTCGGCGCGGCGCGCAAGCTGGAACTGAAGGCGCGCGCCGGCCTGCATGTCGGCGAAGTGCTGACTTGGCGCAACAGCGACGAGGCGGTGCAAGTCGGGGCCAAGCCGGTCGAAGTCGAGGGCCTGGCCAAGCCGATGGCCGGCCGCTTGATGGCGACCGCGCGTCCGGGCCAGATCCTGTTGTCGGCGGTGGCCGAGCCGCTGGCCCATCGCGCCGCGCGCGAACTCGGCGAGCGCGGCCAGCAACTGCTGTGGAAATCGCACGGTCGCTGGCGCTTCAAGGGCGTGCCCGAGCCGCAGGAAATCTACGAAGTCGGCGAACCCGGCATCGCGCCGCTGCGCGCGCCGCCGAACGGCCCCAAGGCCTGGCGCGACATCCCGCTGTGGCGGCGTCCGGCCGCGCTCGCCGCCGAGATCGCGGTGCTGGCGGTGATCGGCACCGGCGTGTGGTTCGCGACCCGGCCGCAGCCGGCGATCGCGTTCAACCAGCGCGACTGGGTGGTGGTCGGCGACCTGCGCAACCTGACCGGCCAGAGCGTGCTCGACGACTCGCTCGAACAGGCTTTCCGCATCAGCCTGGAGCAGTCGCGTTACGTCAACGTGCTGTCCGACCTGAAGGCGCGCGACACCCTCGAACGCATGCAGCGCAAGCCCGACACCACGCTCGATCGCGCGGTCGCCTCCGAGATCGCGCTGCGCGACGGCGCGCGCGCGGTGATCCTGCCGACCGTGGCCGAAGTCGGCGGGCGGGTGCGGATCAGCGCCGAAGTCATCGACCCGCATACCCAGACCACCGTCTATGCGCAATCGGCCGACGGCGCCGGCGCCGACTCGGCGCTGGGTTCGATCGACACGGTCACCGCCGGGCTGCGCGAGAAGCTCGGCGAGGCGATGAAGTCGATCGAACGCGATTCCGAGCCGCTGCCGAAAGTCGCGACCAAGAACCTCGACGCGCTGCGTTCCTACGCGCTCGGCCAGAAGGCCTTCGGCGCCGGCCGCTACGACGACGCGGCCAATTTCTACCAGCGCGCGACCGCGCTGGATCCGAACTTCGCCCTGGCCTATCTGGGCAGCGTGCGCACCGGCGTGGCTTCGGTCAACGCGACCCATGCCAAGCCGTTCCTGGCCCGCGCGATCGAACACCGCGACCGCCTGCCGCCGCGCGACGCGCTGTACCTCGACGCCTGGTCGGCCGAGTTCGTCACCGGCCATCAGGCCGCGAGCAAGTGGAAGCTGCTGGCCGACCTGTACCCGGATTACTTCGCCGGCGCGGCCAACTACGCCTTCAACCTGATGCAGGAAAACCGCTACAAGGAAGCGCAGGCCTACGCCGAGCGCACCACCCTGCCGCAGAACCCGCTGCGCGGCCACGGCTACGATCAGCTTGGTCGCAGCGAACTGGGCCAGGAGGATTTCGCCGCCGCGCGCAACGCCTTCGACCAGGCGCTCAAGCTCAATATTTCCGACGCCTCGCGCCGCCGCGCCAATGTCTCGGCGGCGCAGGGAGGCTATGCCGACGCGATGCGCCGGCTGGAGAGCAAGTCCGACGGCGGCAAGCAGGGCTATGCGCGGGTGCAGGACCTGGACAAGACCTCGGTCCTGCTCGACCAGGGCCGCTGGGCCGAGGCCGAACGCTACATCGACGCGGCCGCGCGCCTGCCGGTGGAGGGCAACGAACTGCTGCAGCAGGTGCTCGGCGTCGCCGCTGGCAGCGTGACCTCGCTCAACGGCGACCGCGTGCGTGCGCGCGAGCGCCTGGGCGCGTTGGCCAAGCGCGCGCTCGACGCGGCCGCGGCCGATGCGGCCTACGACGAAGTCGATTACGTGTATTTCGCCCTGGCCTCGGCCTACGTGGTCCAGCGCCAGGGTGATGCGAGCCTGGCCCAGTCGGTGCTCGACGCGCTCAAGGACCGCCCGCAGCTGTGGGCGACGCCGAAACTTTCGGAACTGCGCGAAATCGTACTGGCCGGCCAGGAGCGCTTGTCCGGCAAGCCCGAAGCGGCGATCCGCCGCCTGCGTACCCTGTTGACCGGGCACGAGCTGTATCAAAGCCGCGCCGCGCTGATGGAGGCCTATGCCGCCGCCGACCAGCCCGAGCAGGCGCTGATCCAGGCACGCTGGTTGGCCAGCCATCGTGGCCTGGCCTATATCGAACCGGTCGGCGCGCAGTCGCTGCAGCCGTTGAACGTCGCCGATTCGCGCCTGGCCCAACTGCGCGCGGCCGAGTTCCTGAATCAACTCGGCCGCACCGAAGAGGCGCGCAAGGAGGCGCAGGCGTTCTTGGCCGCCTGCCCTCCCAAGTGGCTGCCGGCTTACTTCTTCTCGAGAGTCGAGACGATCCTGCCCGCTTCGAAACAGTGAGGGTTGTTGTAGGCCGCGGCCGAGGTCAGGAAGTCCTTGATCAAGGCGCGGGCCTGGGCGATCTCTTCCTTGGGCGCGATCTGGACCGTGGCCATGCACGCCATCAAGGCGTCCTCGGGGATCTCGTGACCGACTTTGCGTACCGCCGCCTCAGGATCTTTCGCGAACAGATCGCGGAAGTCGTTATCGGTGCTGAGCAGTTCCAGCAGCTTGTCGGCGACGGCCGGGTCGAACGGCGTGTGCCCGCCGCCGGGTGGTTTTCTGATAGCCATAATTCCCCATTTCCCCCACTAATGATGCCCATTTAGGGCGTACTGAGCGCCGAATCTAACCCCGTAGGGACAACGCGACAACCCGCGCGAACAGGTCAACCATGCCTGCTCGCACGCCTTGCATGCACTCGATGACGCCGATTTCTAACCGGTTGGTGTGACCGCAGCGTGGCGTGAGCTGTTTCGTTATGCCAATTCAGCTTGCGGCGCAGGCACGCTGGCGATGGCATGGCCGGCGTTGCGCGAGTCCGCGGCGTCGGCGCTGACGGTCCGGATCGCGTGATAACGTCCTGTCCCGGCCGGCACTGGGCGGGTCTGGCTCGCACCTCCGGCTTCGTCTACGACACAGGACCGCTTCATGCGCATACGCCGCTGCGCCGTGCTCTTCTTCGAGCCGCGCGAACAGATCGGCTTCGATCTTAATTCGCTGCTCGGCGGCGGCGCCGGCCTGCGCCGCGAACTGCGCTGGCTGGCCCTGGCCGCGCATCTGGAGGCGGAGGTCGAGGTCGACGGCGACGAGCGCGAATTGCTCGGCGCGCTCAGTCCCGGTTTCTGGATCGACAGCGCGACCCTGGACCCGCGTTTCGCGCCGTCGTTGCCGCGGCTGCTCGAACAAGGCCTGATCGTGGCCGAGGACGAGCGCCACGCCGGCCATCGCGAACGCGACGAGACCCTGCGCGCCGGCCACTGGTGGCCGGCGGCGGCGATGGCGCACCGGCTCGCGCGCTGGCAGGGGCTCGACAGCGTCAGCGCCATGGAAGCCAACGAAATGACCACCGCCGCCGAACTGCGGCGCAAGCTCGGGTCGCCGCCGGTGCATGCGCCGCAACGCGGCGATGCGCATGGCCGGGTGACGTTGCCGCGCATCGACGGCAACGACTTCGACACGTTGCTGGCGCGACGCGCGACCTGCCGCAATTTCGATGGCGAACGTTCGCTGCCGTTCGCATTGTTCGCGCACATGCTGCAACGCGTGTTCGCCGCGCAGGCGCAGGTGCGGATCGACGACGACACCGTGTTCCTGAAGAAACACACGCCGTCCGGCGGCGGCCTGCATCCGACCGAGGCCTATCTGATCGTGCAGCGCGTCGACGGTGTCGCGCCGGGCCTGTACCACTACCACGCCGCCGATCATGCGCTGCAGCCCTTGCCCGCGCCCGACGAACCGCTGGAAACCTTCGCCCGCCGCGCACTCGCGGGCCAACACTGGTTCTCCAACGCGCCGGTGCTGGCGGTGCTGGCGCCGCGCTATGCGCGCTGCTTCTGGAAATACCGCAATCATCCCAAGGCGTATCGCGCGCTGGTGCTCGACAGCGGCCACCTGTCGCAGACGCTGTACTTGAGCGCGACCGAGCTCGGCCTGGCCGCGTTCGTGACGTCGGCGATCAACGAGATCGATATCGAACGCGGTTTCGGTCTGGACCCGCTGGTCGAGGGCCCGTTGGCGGTGTGCGGCTTCGGTTGGCGCGCGCAGCGCATGGAAACCACGGAGTTTGATCCAAACGAAGAGGTCTGGACCCCAACGCCCGAAAAACAATGAGACGAGACAGGCCCAACCGCGCTGTGTTCCTCTCCGCTGCGACAGCACTCCAGATCTTCAAAGAAGTCCGGGCCCCAGCGCCCGAAAAACAATGACGAGACAGACACCACCGCGCTCGATTTTTCTGTGCCGCAACAAACGCCAAACCTTCGCGAAATCCAACCCGCATCCGCAACACAGCATGCCAACCCGGACCAGGACAGCGCCGCCGCGCTAATGCCATCCTCGCGGCATATCCCGAGTGAGGTCGACCCGCATGTGGCCCGATCGTCGTATCCAGGAATTGTTCGGCATCGAACTGCCGATCGTGCAGGCGCCGATGGCGGGGCCGACCTTGGCCGAGATGGTGATCGGCGCGGCTAGCGCCGGCGCCCTGGGATCGCTGCCTTGCGCGCTGCTGAGCCTGGAGCAGGCGCATGAGCAATGCCGTCTGATCCGCGAGGCCACCGACCGGCCGCTCAATCTGAATTTCTTCTGCCACCGACCGCCCGCGCCCGATCCGGCGCGCGAAGCGGCGTGGCGCGAACGGCTCGCGCCGTATTACCGCGAGTTCGGCCTCGACCCGGCGATGCCGGTGTCGCCGTCGAACCGCGCGCCGTTCGACGCGCAGTGGTGCGAACTGGTCGAACAGCAGCGGCCGCAGGTGGTGAGTTTCCACTTCGGCCTGCCCGACGCCGATCTGCTGCAGCGAGTGCGCGCTACCGGCGCGCGCGTCATTTCATCGGCGACCACGGTGACCGAGGCGCGCTGGCTGGAACAGCACGGCTGCGACGCGATCATCGCCCAGGGCGCCGAGGCCGGCGGCCATCGCGGCGTGTTCCTGAGCGACGACGTATCCACCCAGGTCGGCCTGTTCGCGCTGTTGCCGCAGATCGTCGACGCGGTCGATGTGCCAGTGATCGCCGCCGGCGCGATCGGCGACGCGCGCGGCATCGCCGCGGCATTCGCGCTCGGCGCGGCGGGGGTGCAGATCGGTACCGCCTATCTGTTCTGCCCGGAAGCGAAGATTTCGCCGCTGCATCGCCGCGCCTTGTTTGATGCGCGCGAGGACGAGACCGCATTGACCAACGTCTTTACCGGCCGGCCGGCGCGCGGCATCGTCAACCGTTTGATGCGCGACGCCGGGCCGCTGTCGCCGCTCGCGCCCGCGTTTCCGCTCGCCGGCGGCGCGCTTGCGCCGTTGCGCGCGAAGGCCGAAGCCGCGGGCTCGGCCGATTTCATGCCGCTGTGGTCGGGGCAGGCGCGTTATCGACGCGAGTTGTCGACTTACGAGTTGACGCGTGCCTTGGCGCGGGAGGCGTTGGCGTTGATCGGTGCTCGCGCCGGTTGAGCGGTCGCATGCGTTCGCCGTGATGCATTGGCGCCGATGCGTCGATACGCGATGAGCGAACGCGGTTCACTGCGTTCGCATCGAGCCTCAACGCCAATCGGCGTCCTGCGCCGCCCATGCATTCCAAAGACGCCGCGCTTCCTCGGCGATCACGTCCGGCCGCTCTTCCGGCCAGAACAGCTTGCTGCTTTCGAGTTTGCGTACGCCACGCGAGCCGCCGAAGGTGTTGGCCCAGTAATCGGGGCTCTGCTTGGAAAAGATCGTGTCGGCCATGCCCCACACGATCCGCGTCGGCGTCTGGCTGCGCTTGAGTTCGGCTTCGATGCCGAGCAGCACGTTCGGTTCCAGTCCGACCGCGTAGGCGTGCGCCATCGCCTTGCGATGCGCGCTCGACAGCAGCGGGCCGAAATAGGTGTCGATGGCTTCGTCGGTCGGCTGGGTGGGATCGGCGAAGCACATGCCGCCGATGCCCGCGGCCGAGCGCGCGAGTTGCGGGTCCTGCCACCACGGCGCCAGCCATTCATCGACGAAGCGGCCTTGTCGCGCCAGGTCGATCACCGGTTGCAACGCGGGCGGCGGGCTGTCGTGTTCGGTGTCGCCATTGGTCAGCAATAGAGTCCGCACGCGCTGCGGGTGATTGACCAGCAACAGTTGCGCGACGGTGCAGCCGCTGTCGTTGGCGATCACGTCGACGTCGTGGATGCCCAGGTGGTCGAGCAATTCGATCAGCATCGCGACCTGCGCCTTCGGCCCGACGTCCTGATTCGCGGCGACGCGGGTGTAGCCCATGCCCATGAAATCCGCGGCGATGCAGCGGCGGTACGGCGACAACCGGGTCAGCGCTCCGCGCCACTGGAAACTGTTGAGCGGGAAGCCGTGCAGGAACAAGGCGGCCGGGCCGCTGCCGCGTTCGACATAGGCGATCTCGCCCGAACGCAGCTTGGCGTAGCGACGGCTCGCGTGGAAGCTCGATGCTTCCAGTTCGCCGGTCACCGTCTTTGCCGAAGGGTGGTCGGGACGGGGCGCCAGGCAGGCGGCCAGGGCGCCGGTCGCCAGGCTGCCGCCGGCGAATTGCAGGAAACGTCTGCGGTTCATGAGCGAATTCTCCAGAAGGCGGTTGCGCCGGCGTGGAATCGGGTCGGTTTGGATCGATCGGGTCGACGCGACGGCAATACGTCGCCATCGCCGCGCGTTGCCGCCGCGTCGAAGATCGAAGGTTCGTGTTGCGATGCCGCCGCTATGCGGTCAGGCGTAAATCGTCGCGGGCTGAATTAGCCAACTGCGACGCGCGAGGCTCAGGCGCTCGCCAGCCAGTGCGCGCGCAGCAGTTCGTTGAACTGCGCCCAGCGTTCTTCCGGGAAGAAGATCCGCGCGCCTTCCAGTTCCACCCGTTGGCGGGTGCCTGGAATCGTTTCGGCCAACCAGTGCGACCAACGCGTGTCGAAAAAGACATCGTCGGTGCCCCAGGCAATCAGGGTCGGCGCCTGCAGTGTTTTCAACTGCGGTTCGATCGCGAGGGTATGGCGCGGATCGAATTCGCCGAGAAACCGCTGCAGGTCGCGCGTGCGTTGCGGGCTGCGCAGGAACGGCCGCAGATAGACTTCGATGCTGGCGTCGGACAAGCGCTCGGGATGTTCGTAGGCCGGACCCAGCGCCTGCGGCGAGCGGTATACGGCCTTGTCCGCCAACATGCCGCTCAGCGCATCGTGCAGGCCGCCGCCCGCGGCCATGGCCAGGAACGGTTTGAACGCTTCCGGCGGCCAGTTGTCGTGGGTGTCGCAGTTGCTCAGGGTCAGGCTGCGCACGCGCCGCGGGTGCAGCGCGGCGAAGATCTGGGCGATGCCGCCGCCGCTGTCGTTGCCGATCAGGTCGACCTGATCGATGCTCAGCGCATCGAGGAACTGCGCGAGCATCGCGGCATTGGCGGTGACCGAGACATCCTGATCCGGTGCGATCGCGGTATCGCCATGCGCCAGCAGGTCGACGGCGATGCAGCGGCGCAGATCGGACAACTTGGCCAACTGATGCCGCCACAGATGCCCGTTCAACAACACGCCGTGGACGAACAGCGCGACCGGGCCGCGGCCTTGCTCACGGTAGGCGATCGAGCCCGACGGCGTGTCGACGTGCTGCAGGGTGAGGGTGGGCGCATTGCCGTCCATGTCAGTCGTTTCCGGGCGTGATCGCCGAGTCGTAGGCTTCCTTCAATTTGCGCGCGCAATCGTCGCAGCACACTTCGACGGCCTTGCCGCCGATGCGGACCTGGTACGCGCTGTCGTCCAGCGGGCAATCGCAGGCGGCGCAGGTTTTGTTGGTCATGGCGGTTTCTCTGGGATGCGCCCGACGTCCGGGCGAGCACAGTAGGCCATCGCGGCGCGGGCGGCGCTGTCAGAATCTTTAGCGATCGGTGGCCGAGGCTTCGGAGCGGCCGGCCCGGCGGCGCCTCAGCGCTGCAGCGCGGACTGGCGGAATTCCGACGGCGAGCGGCCGTAGGTCTGCTGGAACGCGGCGCTGAAGTGGCTGTGGCTGGAGAAGCCCAGGTCCTGGCTCAGCGCGCTGAGGTCCTCGTACTGGCCCAGCAGGTCCAGCGCCCGCGCCAGCCGCAGGCGCAGCTGATAGCGATACAGCGGCAGGCCCTCGACCTGCTGGAACACCTGGGTCAGGTACACCGCCGACACGCCGACTTCGGCGGCGATCTCGGCCAGCTTCCAGCGCCGCGACAAATCGCTGGTGAGCACCAGCTTGGTCCGTTCGACCAGGCGCTGCCGGCCGAGGCTGGCCCCGGCTGCATGTGCGGTGCGCGGGCCGAGCGCGCGCTGGACCAGGGTCAGGGTCAGGCTTTCGGCTTCCAGCGCTTCGGCGATGCCTTCGCGCAGGCTGTGGCGGACCATCGCGACCAGCGCCTGCGCGCGCGCGTCGATGCGCAGCCGCGGCAAGCGGAACGCGAGCGCGTCCTCGTCGCGCAACAAGGCCTTGGGCGCCAGTTCGCGCAGCATCGCCTCCTCGACCCAGACCGCCAGGCTGGCGTCGCCGCCCTCGATCGGATGGCTGATCCGATAGCGTTCGCCGGCATTGAAGAACAGGACCTGGCTGGACTCGGCCACGGTCAGGTCCTCGCCGACATGGCGCACGTACACCCCGCGATACGGAAACACCAGGTGGGTGGCGTCGGCGCATTCCTCCTCGCTCTGCGTTCGGCAGCTGCCGGTGCAATACACGTCGCGAACGGTGACGGTCGGGGTTTGCAGCAGAGCGTGGACGGTGAGTTCGGACATGCCCTTGCGATGGCTGGGTGCGGTAGACGGCGACGGCCAGGCCGGACGCCGATGTCGCGGCGATGGATGCGACGGGCTAGCTTAGCGCTTCGGTTCGCGTGGCGCTGGTTTTCGACGGCCGCGATCGTCGTCGCGGCGACGCCTGAGTACGGCGATGAATGCGACGTCGCAAGGCGAATGGTGAATGCGGTCGTGCATGAATCCATGACGCGCGGCATCCAGCGTCTGTGTCCGGGTGAACCGTTGACGAATCCGCGGAATAACCCTCGCTCACCCGCCAATGTCGATCACGTTTTTCGAATCGGCGCGGACCAACTATTTCCCGGACGGTCGCTTGCGCAAGCGGTCGCGTTTCCTCGTCATCGGTGTGTCGTCGGGCGCCGGGTGGATGGTGGGTTTTTTGATTTATCCGGAGCGCGCCGGGCACTGCGTGTCCGATGTTGACTCGCGATATCGCGTCGCCGCGTGTCCGTAAACGATGGCTCGGGACGCGGCGCGCGCGAATCCATTCGCATCCCGCCGCAGATGGCGGCGACTGCCGTCGATGCTGCCGGGCCGGCGCCAAAGCACAGACATGCGCCTGGATGGCGGCAGTTGCCACGAAGCCACGATGTGGATGCATTCGTGGCAGCGCGAATCTCGGCAACCGCAGGCGAGGTTCGCGACGTCGTTCCAACCCTCGGCGGAGCGGTCGTGCAGTCGCGCGACCGCTGCGCGAAGTTCAGCGGAGTCGCAATGGCCCTGACCATCGACGTGCATCGTTTCCTGCAATCCATCGACGACGACGCGTATCGCGCCCTGCATGCCGCGAGCGCGGCGCCGGTGTTCTACGACCGGCGTTTTCTCGACGCCGCCGAGCATTCGCCGTTGCTGCCGGTGGAGAAAGTCTTTTATCTGTGCGCGAGCGAGGGCGATGAGCTGATCGGCGTGCTGCCGGCGTATCTGCAGCGCGTCGCCGCCATCGATCCGCTCGGCCTGCTGGAACGGAGCGCCGGCGTGCGCGATGGCGGCAGCGACCTGGGCTTGTTCAGTCACATCATGCATTGCTGGGACAGCACCGTCCCCACGCTAGCCGATCGTCCCGACGCGCGTACCGCGCTGCTGCGGGCGTTCAAGCAACTGGCGCGGGACCAGGGCGCCCGGCATGCCGGCCTGCTGAGCGTGCGCGACCCGGCGCTGCTCGAACAAGCGCGCGGGCAGGGCTTCAGCACTGGCCATCTGGTCGACCGCTACGATGTCGACCTGCGCCGATTCGAAAACTTCGAACAATTGGTGCGGCAGCTTCCAAGCGATGGCCGCTGCGAGATGAATCGTCAGCTGCGAAAATTCGAAGCGAGCGGCGCGACGGCGAGAGTGATCGCGCCGCCGTTCGATGACGTGCTCGAGCGCCTGACCGAACTGTGTTATCGCACCACCGCCCGCAACGGCACCCCGCAGTATTTTCCGCCCGCGCCGCTGGCGCGATTCGTAAGACGCTGCGGCGCCTTGGTGCGCCTGGTCGTGGTGGAATGCGGGAGCGAACTGGTCGGCGGCATCATCTGTTTTGAGCAGGCCGAGCGTATCCATCTGTGGTCGGCCGGCGTCGTCTACGACCGCTCCAGCTTCAGTCCCTACACCCTGTGCTTCGCCAGCGCTTACCGCTACGCCTTCGCGCGTGGTTTGAAGCGACTGGAGGGCGGCCGCCTCAACGAGCGGATCAAGCGTCGGCTCGGCCTGACGCCCACGCCGCTGTATTCGCTGGTCGCCCGCGACCTGCTGCACGCCGCGCTCGATTCGCACGCGGGCCGCGGCGCTTTGCCGGCCGCCGATCCGGCGCGGCGCGCGTTGCACTGATTCCCTTCACCGTCATCGCCCGTGCGACTGGAGCCAGCCCGTGCAATCGCATTATCAAACCCTCAGCGCCGATGACTTCCGCATCTTTCCGCGCAGCCTCGACGGCAAGGCGCGCTCGCGCCATCACCCCGAGTACGCGGGCTGGCATCGCGACCTGAGCTGGAACGGGCGCGGTTTCGAGCGCTACCCGGAGTACATCGTGCGCGCCGAATCGATCGCCGACGTGGTGCACAGCATCGACTTCGCGCGCCGGCACGGCCTACCGGTCAGCGTGCGCGGCAGCGGCCACAGCTACGCCGGCTGTTTCCTGCGCAACACCGGCGTCCTGCTGGATCTGTCGGCCTTGCGGGACATCGAGATCGATCCCGGTCGGCGCTTGGCGCAGATCCAGCCTGGTGTGAGCAGCCGACAGCTGAGCGCCGCGCTCGCCCGGCACGGCCTGGCTTTTCCGACCGGACACGGCGGCGAGGTCGGCCTGAGCGGGTTCCTGCTCGGCGGCGGACTCGGCATCAACTTCCGCGCCTGGGGCGGCATGAGCACGTTCAATGTCCGCGCGATCGATGTGGTGACCGCGGACGGCGAGGTGCTGCATGCCGATGCGCACGAAAACCCCGAGTTGTTGTGGGCCGCGCGCGGCGGCGGGCCCGGCCTGTTCTTTGTGGTGACCCGGTTCCATCTGGATTGCTGGCCGCTGCCGGCTTGCATCACCGGCAACAATTATCTGGCGAAGTTCAGCGCCCTGCCGCAATTGCTGGCGCAGATCGAACAGGCACAGCCTGATCCTTCGTTGCAGGTAATGCTCGCAATCGTGCCGCAGAGCGACGATCGCGCGGCCGGAGAATATGGCCGGCAGGTGGTGTTGAACACGATCGCGTTCGCCGACAACCCGGCGCATGCGCAAGCGCTGCACGCCTCGTTGGCGCAGCGGCTGTCCCCCGGATTGATCCGCGCGGTCGAGGTCGATCAACCCAGCGATTTCGAATCCATCTACCGCCAGGGCGATGCGATGCTGGTGTCCAGGCGCTACCGCACCGACAACATCCTGACCGATCGCGGCGCGGACGCGGTCGCGATACTCGCCGCGCATCTGCCGTCGCAGCCCTCGCCGGCCACGTTGCCGCTGTTGATCTGGCGTGGCGCCTCGTCCTGGCCCGACGCGGCCTATTCGGCCGAGGGCCGTTGGTTCTTTTCGACCTATGCCCAATGGAATGAAGTCGCGGACGACGAAATCAACCGCGGCTGGCTCAAATCCTTGTACGACCAACTGGCGACGGTGGCGTCGGGCTGTTACATCAACGAGTTCGATCTGGAGGAGCGATCGGCCAGTGCGCACCGGTGCTATTCCGCCGAGAACTGGTCACGCTTGCGCCTGTTGCGCGGGCGGTACGATCCTGATGGCGTATTCCATGATGTGGTGATGAGCGATCGCGCGCTGTGATGGGGCGACGGTTCCGTGCATGAAGTCAACGTCGACGGTGACGCGGGCATATGAGCATCGCGCGCACTTTTGGGAGGGTGCGACCGGAACAGGCGTTGCTCGGCCCGCGCGACTTCGGAACCGGCGACCGAGCTCTTCTATCTCGTTCTCATTGACAAGCGACGTTTTGCAAATTATCGAAATGCTCTGCGCCGATGTCTTCGGGCAGGATGATTTTTTTCTGAAAGACGAAGGGTCGATACTCACGCTCGTCGCTGCTCAATTCGCCGCATACGATCGGCGATCCGCCGCTTTCCAACACCGAAATATTGTGAAGCTTCAAAGGAGCATTCTCGCCGAAACGAGCGAGCGCCGCCTTTTCGGCTTGCTCGATCGTGGCTCGGTTTTTCCAAGGCCCTGGGTAGCGATAAGGAATTACCACTATTTGCGACAAAAAAAATAGGGCCAAGAGCAGTAAAAGAAGAGGTCGTATCCGTAGTTTTTTGACTTGTGCGGATCGTTTGGCCATTGCTGCGTCTGCTAGGTGTATCAGTGAGTCTGTTATATCCGAGCCGGGCAGTGTCTGCTATTTATTCTTGCGGGACTTCCTGTCGGCCGCCGCGCATGGCGCCAGTCCGTTGTAGCTGCTTGGATTTTTCGTCCGATAGGCCGAACTTCTTATCGCCGCAGAGCTTTTTTACTGATGCGTTCCGTTCCCGGTTGGCCGAATTCATGTTTTCCGTTTGTGGGGGGGAGGCCCCACTTTCCCAGATAGCCTTCCATACAGCGGTTGCGGTGACCTGCGGTGTCGATGATGAGGGCGTTGCGACGAGCGCTAAATTCACTGGATCGGTTGCCATGCCATTTGTCGGTGAAATCGAATTGCCCGAATGGCATCATCAGCCCTGCTGTTTTTATCGGCTAGGCCAGCGTCGCCTCAGTTGTGAGAACGGATATTCGACAGCGGTACCCGATGCGGTGACATCGGCGACGACTTGCATAGCTCACGGTATAGAAGCCGTGCTGCGATCGGCGCGCCGATAACCGATCGCCTCGGTTAGATGCGCGGTGGCGATCGCTTCGCTGCCGGCGAGGTCGGCGATGGTGCGGGCCACGCGCAGGATCCGGTGCATCGAGCGCGCCGACAGTTGCAGGCTTTCGACCGCGCGTTCGAGCAGCTCGTGATCGCGTTCGTGCAGGCGACAGGTCGCGGTGGTCTCGGCCTGACTGAGCTGGGCGTTGATGCGGCCGCTGCGCGCGTGCTGCCGTTGCCGCGCCAGCACGACGCGCGCGCGGATCGCCTCGGAGCATTCGCCGCCGGGCTGATCCGGGCGCAGGTGCGAGGGCGGCAGGCGCGGCACTTCGATGTGCAGGTCGATGCGATCGAGCAAGGGGCCGGAGATGCGCGCGCGATAGCGGCGGATCGCATCGCCGGCGCAACGGCAGCGGCCGCTGCTATCGCCGGCCCAACCGCAGGGGCAGGGGTTCATCGCCGCGACCAACTGGAACCGCGCCGGGAATTCGGCGCTGCGCGCCGCACGCGACACCGTCACCACGCCCGACTCCAGCGGTTCGCGCAGCACTTCCAGCGCGCGCCGTTCCCACTCGGGCAATTCGTCGAGAAACAGCACGCCCTGGTGAGCCAGGGAAATTTCGCCGGGGCGCGGGTCGGCGCCGCCGCCGACCAGGGCGACCGCGCTGGCGGTGTGGTGCGGCGATCGGAACGGGCGCTCGCGCCAGCGCGCCGGATCGAGCCCGCGCCCGTGCGCGCCGCCGCTGACCGAGGCGATCGCCGCGGTTTCCAGCGCTTCGGCTTCGCTGGCCTCGGGCAACAGGCCGGGCAGGCGCGAGGCCAACAAGGTCTTGCCGCAGCCGGGCGGGCCGATCAGCAACAGATGGTGGCCGCCGGCCGCGGCGATTTCGAGCGCGCGCCGCGCCTGCGCCTGACCGCGCACGTCGAGCATGTCCGGCCCGGCGACACGCACCAGCGGCAGGGCAATCGCCTCGGGCAGGGACTTCTGTCCGCTGAGCATCGCGCACACTTCCAGCAAGGTGCGGCCGGTGCGCGCTTCGACCCGGCCGGCGAGCGCGGCTTCGGCGCCGTTGCCGGCCGGCACTACGAGCCGGTGCCCGGCGTCGGCCGCGGCCAGCGCCGCCGGCAACACGCCGTCGATCGCGCGCAGTTCGCCGGTGAGGCCGAGTTCGCCGAGGAACTCGCAACCGTTCAAGGCGTCGAGCGGAATCTGCCCGCTCGCGGCGAGGATGCCGAGCGCGATCGCCAGGTCGTAGCGGCCGCCGTCCTTCGGCAGATCGGCCGGGGCCAGATTGACGGTGATGCGCCGCTGCGGGAATTCGAACTGCGCGCACTGGATCGCCGCGCGCACCCGGTCCTTGGCTTCGCGCACCGCCGCCTCGGGCAGGCCGACGATCGACATGCTCGGCAAACCTCCCGCCAGATGCACCTCGACCCGCACCGCGGGCGCACGCACGCCCGATCGCGCACGGCTGTGCACGAGTGCCAGATTCATGGTGGCGGGATCAGTGCTGGGGCGTGTCGGCGCGATCGAGCTGCGCTTCCAGCTCGGCGACCGCGCGTTGCAGTTCGTCGAGCTTCTCGCGCGTGCGCAGCAGCACGGCGCGTTGGACTTCGAATTCCTCGCGGGTGACCAAGTCGAGCTTGGACAACCCGGTCTGCAACACGGACTTGAAGTTCTGTTGCATTTCCTCGCGGCCTTCGCGCAGGCCCGAGGGGACCAGCGAGCTGAGGCGACGGGCGAGGTCGTCGATGGTGTTCAGGTCGATCATGTAGAGAAGCTCCTCCGGTGTTGGGGTCAGCTTGACCGCCGGACCGGGACCGCGCCGTCGGCTGGGGCCGTGGCGGGCTGTCGGAAAAGTCCGAAGTGGATGACGCGGTCACTACATCACGCCCTCGACCGGCGCTGCAAGCACTGCGGCCTGCACGCGTTCAGGTCTTCGGACGGCGTTACATGATCGTCCAACGCCGGACGCGCAGGCGGTGTGAACGCTACCGGACGGACGGTACGGCGGCCGCCGCGCTTGAGTCGCCGGCTAGGTCGCGGCGGCGGTGGCGCGCTATCCTGCGCGCGACTCGAATCGGTGGCGCGGAGACAGACGAATGAAGATGGTCATGGCGGTGATCAAGCCGTTCAAGCTCGACGATGTGCGCGAGGCGCTGGCCGAGGCCGGCGTGGCCGGCATCACCGCCACCGAGGTCAAGGGCTTCGGCCGCCAGAAGGGGCATACCGAGTTGTATCGCGGCGCCGAGTACGTGGTCGACTTCCTGCCCAAGATCAAGCTGGAAGTGGCGATCACCGACGATCAGGTCGACACCGTGGTCGAAGCGATCATGAAAGCCGCCGGCACCGGCAAGATCGGCGACGGCAAGATCTTTGTCTGGGACCTGGAGCGCGCCGTGCGTATTCGTACCGGCGAGTTGGATGGGGACGCGCTTTGAGCGAGGAAAGAGTTCAGAGGAGTGAGCAACGAGTGGGGGCGTCGCGCCCGACCGTTACGAATATTCGCTCCTAGACTCGTTCCTCACTTTTCTCCACTCGTTAAGGCGAGAAACGAGTTCAGAGGAGTGAGGAACGAGTCGAGGCGCCACGCCCGACCGCTGCGCAGCTTCGCTCCTGGACTCGTTCCTCACTCCTCTCCACTCGTTTCTCGCCCTTAGTCTTCAGCCCGCAAGAACGCCTGCAACGCCGGCGCGCGCGGCCGATTGCGCAGTTCCAACCGGTACAGCGGCCGGGTCAGGCCGTCGTCGTCGCCCAGCGCGACCGCACGCACGCGCTGCATGGTGATCAGGTCGGCGACCACGGTCGCCGGCAGCTTCGTACCGGCGAGCTGGATGGCGGCGCGCTTTGAGCGAGGAAAGAGTTCAGAGGAGTGAGCAACGAGTGGGGGCGTCGCGCCCGACCGTTACGAATATTCGCTCCTAGACTCGTTCCTCACTTTTCTCCACTCGTTTCTCGCCCTTAGTCTTCAGCCCGCAAGAACGCCTGCAACGCCGGCGCGCGCGGCCGATTACGCAATTCCAACCGATACAGCGGCCGGGTCAGGCCGTCGTCGTCGCCCAGCGCGACCGCGCGCACGCGCTGCATGGTGATCAGGTCGGCGACCACGGTCGCCGGCAGCAGGGCGATGCCGGCGCCGGCGACCACGGCGCGCGCGATCGCTTCGTTGCTGCCGATCTCGATCACCCGCGCCGGTTCGATGCCGCGCGCGGCGAACAGCGACTGCGCGACCTGGCGCGTGCCCGAGCCGTGTTCGCGCAGCAGCCAGGTCTGCCGGCTCAGTTCGGCGATCGAGGCGCGACGTTTGGTGCCCACTGTATTGTCGGTCGCGGCGATCAGCCGCAGCGGTTCGCTGCGCCACAGCGTCGCCTCGATGCGCGGGTCGTCGACCGAGCCTTCGACGAAGCCGATATCGACCGTGCAATCGATCACCGCATGACGGATCTGTTCGGTATTGCCGACCACCAGTTCGGTCGCCAGGGTGGGATGGCGGCGCACGAACGGGCCCAGTTGCTGCGGCAGCCAGTACGCGGCGATGGTGGTGCTGGCGCCGATGCGCAGCCGGCCTTGGCGCAGTTCGACCCGGTCGCGCACGTCCTCGACCGCGATCCGTTCCAGGGCGAAGATCGCGCGCGCATGTTCGAACACGGCGCGGCCGTGGTCGGTCAGCTGGATGCCGCGCACGGCCTTGCCGTCGCTGCCGGTGCGCTCGATCAGCGGCAGGTCCAGCTGCAGCTCGAGTTCGCGCACCGCCTTGGACACCGCCGACTGGCTGACGAACAGGCTTTCGGCCGCGCGCGAGAAGCCTTGCTGCTCGACCACGGTCAGGAACACGCGCAGCAGGTGCAGGTTCATGCTATGAGCTCACCTCATGGATAGTTGAATTATATGTATTGGACTCCCCGAGGGGGCGGGCCTACCTTGGCGCCGCTTCCTCACCGAGTCCACCGCCGTGTCCGCCCTGAATCCGACTTCGACCGTTCCCGCCGCCGCCCCGCAGGGTGCCCACCGGCAGCGCGGGTTCTGGCCGGGGCTGGGTCTGGCGGCCGCGATCGCCGCCGTGGCGATGGGGCTGGCCTCGCTGCCGGCGCTGCAATCCTTTGGCCTGAGCGCGTTGACCCTGGCCATCGTGCTCGGCATCGCGGTCGGCAACACGGTGTTCCCGGCCGTCGCCGCGCAGGCCGGTCCTGGCGTGGACTTCTGCAAGAGCACGCTGCTGCGCGCCGGCATCGTCCTGTACGGCTTTCGCGTCACCTTTCAGGAAATCGCCGGGGTCGGCTGGGCCGGGCTGGCGATCGACGTGGTGATGGTGGCGACGGTGTTCGGCCTGGCGACCTGGATCGGCACGCGCTGGCTCAAGCTCGACCGCGAAACCTCGATGCTGATCGGCGCTGGCAGCGCGATCTGCGGCGCGGCCGCGGTCATGGCCACCGAGCCGGTGGTGCGCGGACAGGCGCACAAGGTGTCGGTCGCGGTCGCGACCGTGGTGGTGTTCGGGACGCTCGGGATGTTCGTGTACCCGTGGCTGTATCCGTATCTGGGAATGAGCGAGCACGCGTATGGCGTGTATGCCGGCTCGACCATCCACGAAGTCGCCCAGGTCGTGGTCGCCGGCCGCGCGATCGGCGAGTCGGCCGCCTCAGCCGCGGTGATCGAGAAAATGCTGCGGGTCATGCTGCTGGCGCCGTTCCTGCTGATCCTGTCCTCGCGTATCGGCGCGGGCGGCGAGGGCGCCGCGGGCAAGGCGAAGATCGTTATCCCGTGGTTCGCGTTGCTGTTCGTGGTGGTCAGCGGGTTCAATTCGCTGCATCTGTTGCCGGCGGCGTGGAAGGCCGCGATCGTGCAGATCGACACGGTGATGCTGGCGATGGCGATGGCCGCGTTGGGTCTGCGCACGCATGTCGGCGCGATCAAGCAGGCCGGGGCGAAGCCGATGCTGCTGGCGGCGATTCTGTTCGGTGTGCTGACGATCGGCGGCTATGCGCTCAATGTCGGTGCGGCGAAATTGTTTACTGCGATCGGCTGAGCTGCGCGAGGTGCGGCGATCGCCGAAGGCGCGACGCGTGCCTTCGGCACAACCCGCGCGCAATGGTTATGAGTACGCACTCACAGCTTGCGCCCCTGCTGCCGCCGGATAACGAAAAACCCCGCCGATCGCCGGGTTTTTTCTTGCGTGCCAGGCGCTTCGGCCACGAACGCCGCGATGCCGGCGAGATCGCGTCCGGCGCATGCGGCTGCGCTCCGCCGCCGCCGCTTGCATGTCGCGTCCGCATCGCGTCACCGATATGCCGATATGTGATTCGTATCGCGTTTGAACGGGGAATGCGCCGCTTGCCCGGCCCGCTGCGTTCGTGCACTTGCGTGCAAGCTCAAGTCCGTTCTTCAGCTTCGCTCGAAGTCTTCCGCGATCGCGTCATCGCGCGCGGCGGCCGGCGAACCGGCGATGAACGCCACCGGGCGGCCGCGGTCG
This sequence comes from Lysobacter sp. Soil_N_51, assembly GCF_057655755.1. Classification (NCBI taxonomy): domain Bacteria; kingdom Pseudomonadati; phylum Pseudomonadota; class Gammaproteobacteria; order Lysobacterales; family Lysobacteraceae; genus Lysobacter; species Lysobacter sp. Soil_N_51. The sequence goes on from NZ_JBDGLR010000008.1 coordinate 388,809, forward strand.
CCCGCCATCACTCTTGATGTCGCAGCGCTTACGGGGAGAATCACATGCAGAAGGCAATCTTGGCACTATCCATCGCCGGTCTGGTCGCCGCCGCGGTCAACATCGCCGACGCGCAATCGGCCGCGGTGCCGGAACTGTTTCAGGCGCAGCCGTCGAAGGCCGCGGCGCCCGCGAGCGTCAGCAACATGGTGCGCGACAAGACCGCGCAATGGGCCGCGTCGGTATCGATCGACCGCAAGGTCCTGGTTGGCGGGCAGCGCGAATTGATGCTGAGCATGCCGGAGGGCGCGCGTCTGCATATGCGCCTGGCGAAGTCCTATCGCAACGCCAACGGCGATGTGATCTGGTCCGGCGCCGACCGCCTGCTTCCCGGCGGCCAGCTCAAGCTCGGCGGCCAGCCGCCGTCGACGGCGCTGTTCGTCGTGCGCGGCGAGCGCGTCACCGGACAGATCGTCGCCGCGACCGGCGAGGTGTACGAGGTCCTGACCTCGGAGGACGGCGCGCGGCAATACCTGGTCAAGCGCGATCCGGCGAGCCTGGAGGGCGCGGACGATACGCCCGCCCAGGTCGATCTGGCGCCGCAGACCGATCGCGGCCCCGCGCTCGCCGCGCGTCCGGCGGCGGGCGCGTTGCTCGCCGACTCGATCGTCCGCGTCCTGCAGGTCTACACCCCGGAAGCCGTGGCCGAACTGGGCGGGCAGAATTCGGCGAACGATCGCGCCGCGTTCTTCATCGCCCAGTCGAATACCGCGTTCACCAACAACGCCCTGGCGCTGCGGTTCGAAAGCGCCGGGGTCCGCTTCACCACCCAGGCGCAGTCGACCGACAATTCCGGGACTCTGCTGTCGCGCATCCGCGGCACCACCGACGGCTGGTACGACGCCTATTCGACCACCGAGCGCAACAGCACCGGCGCCGATCTGGTGACCCTGGTCGTGCGCGACGGACTGGTGAGCAGCAGCGGCGGACTGCTGTGCGGGCAGGCGTATTCGATCGGCGCGACCGCGGCCAACGGTTTCTTCGTGCAGAACCATTCCTGCAGCACCTTCACCTTCGTGCATGAGGCGGCGCACCTGTTTGGCGCGCGTCACGACAACGATCCGACCACCACACCGTTCTCGTTCGGTCACGGATACGTCAATACCACCGGCAATTTCCGCACGATCATGGCGGTCAACTCGAATCCGCAGCCGCGCATCGGCTATTTCTCGACCATCGACCAAAGCTATGTGTCCGGCGGCGTGAGCCGGCCGCTGGGCACCAGCACCCGCGACAACGAACGGGTCATGCGCGAGCGCGCGGCGGCGGTGGCGGCGTTCCGCTGACGGCGGCGCGGTTGCGGCGGCCGAGGGGCATTGCCCCGAGGCCGCTTGCCGCAGGTTAGCGAAGTATTTCGGATTCTCCCTGTAGGAGCTGCGCAAGCTGCGACCGCGACACCACGCTTGCGTCGGGCGTGCGGTGCCGCGGTCGCAGCTTGCGCAGCTCCTGCAGGGGTACTACGAAAAAGCCCCGCGAGTGCGGGGCTTTTTTGTGTTGCCAGGATGCTGGAGGGTTTATTCGCCCAGCGCCTGCGCCACGAACGCCGGGGTCGACAGCGCGCCGTGGTGAATGCCGGCGTTGTAGTACTTGCTGTCGAAGGTCTTGGCCTTGGCGTCGGCTTCGCGGAATTCGAAACTGCCGGCGCTCTTGCGCGCCAGGGTGCAGCTCCACCAGCCGGTCGGGTAGCACGGCTGCGGGAACGGCAGGGTCTTGAACGACTGGAAGCCGGCCTTGCCCATCTCGGTACGCATTTCCTGGATCAGCTTGAGCAGCATCAGCGGCGACTCGGACTGCTGGACCAGGATGCCGTCCTCGCGCAGCGCGCGGAAGCAGCTTTCGTAGAAGGCCTTGTTGAACAGGCCCTCGGCCGGACCGACCGGATCGGTCGAGTCGACGATGATGATGTCGACGCTGCCGGCCGGGCGGTTGGCCATGTAGGCGATGCCGTCGTCGAACAGCAACTGCGCGCGCGGATCGTTATTGCGGTCGCACAGCTCCGGGAACCACTTCTCGGCCATGCGGGTGACCTGCTCGTCGATGTCGCACTGCACCGCCTCGGCGACGCCGTCGTGCTTGAGCACTTCGCGCAGGGTGCCGCAGTCGCCGCCGCCGATGATGACCACGTTCTTCGGCGCGGCATGGGTGAACAGCGCCGGGTGCGACATCATCTCGTGATACAGGAAGTTGTCGCGGGTGGTCAGCATGACCGCGCCGTCGATCAGCATCAGGTTGCCCCAATCGGTCGTCTCGTAGATCTCGATCTTCTGGAACGGCGACTGCACTTCATCGAGCTTGCGGGTGATCCGATAGCCGATGGACGAGCCTGTCGGCTCGAAGTTTTCGTAATGCCACGTCGGTTCGGTCGTCATGCGCTTGCTTCCTGGGCTGGGGCGGGAATTGCGAAGGTCCCGGCGGGTCGCGGCGGTGGCCGTCGGACCGGTCGCCGGGCCGGCGCCCGGCGCGAGCCGGGCTTGGGGCGCGGATTGTAGCGAACCTGCATGAACGTTCGTCGCGAACGGCCCGCCCTGGCGTGGATTTTGCCGACTTGGCCGCCTGTGCCCGGTCCCGGATCGCGCTGGAGGCCCCCGCGCCGGACGCGGCCTGTAGAATGCGTGTTCCCCATGGTTTTCTGGAAAGCCCGCCGATGTCCGACTGGTCGCTCGATCAGGCCCGCAAGACCTATTCGATCCCGCATTGGTCCGAGGGTTACTTCGACATCGACGGCGCCGGCCGCATCGTGGTCAAGCCGCGCGGCGAGCGCGGCCCGACCGTGGCCCTGCCCGAAGTCGTCGACGCCGCGCGCGCGCAGGGCGCCAAGCTGCCGATGCTGGTGCGCTTCCCCGACATCCTCGGCGACCGCCTGGGCGCGCTGCAGGGCGCGTTCGACCAGGCCATGCGCGACTGGGATTACGCCGGCGGCTACACCGCGGTCTATCCGATCAAGGTCAACCAGCACCACGGCGTGGCCGGCACCCTGGCCTCGCACGCCGGCGAAGGCTTCGGCCTGGAAGCGGGCAGCAAGCCCGAGCTGATGGCGGTGCTGGCGCTGAGTCGGCCGGGCGGGCTGATCGTCTGCAACGGCTACAAAGACCGCGAGTACATCCGCCTGGCCCTGATCGGCCGCAAGCTCGGCATGGAAACCTACATCGTCGTCGAGAAGCCCTCCGAACTGCAGCTGGTGTTCGAGGAAGCCAAGGCGCTCGGCGTGAAGCCGGGCCTGGGCGTGCGCATGCGGCTGGCCTCGCTCGGCGCCGGCAAGTGGCAGAACAGCGGCGGCGACAAGGCCAAGTTCGGCCTGAGCCCGCGCCAGGTGCTGGACTTGTGGAAGCAGTTGCGCGACAGCGGCCTGCAGGATTGCTTGGGCCTGCTGCATTTCCACATGGGCTCGCAGATCTCCAATGTGCGCGACATCGCCAACGGCATGCGTGAGGCCACCCGCTATTTCATCGAACTGTCCAAGCTCGGCGCCAACGTGCGCTACATGGACGTCGGCGGCGGCCTGGGCATCGATTACGAAGGCACCCGTTCGCGCAGCTATTGCTCGATCAACTACGGCGTCAATCAATATGCGTCGAACATCGTCCAGCCGTTGGCCGAGGCGTGTCAGGAATACGGCCTGACCCCGCCGCGCATCGTCACCGAATGCGGCCGTGCGATGACCGCGCACCATGCGGTGTTGGTCGCCAACGTCTCGGAAATCGAGGAAGCGCCCGAAGGCCGGGTGCCGCCGTCGCACGACGACGAGCCGGCGGTGATCCGCCATCTGCGCGAGATCCACGACGAGCTCGACCTGCGTCCGGCGGTGGAGCTGTTCCATGAAGCCCAGCACCATCACGGCGAAGGCCTGTCGCTGTACGCGCTCGGCCAGATCGACCTGACCCACCGCGCGCGCATCGACGATCTGTTCTACGCCATCGCGCATGCGGTGCGCGCGCGCCTGGACGTGGGCGAGAAGAGCCATCGCGATCTGCTCGACGAACTCAACGAGCGCCTGGTCGACAAGTACTTCGTCAATTTCAGCGTGTTCGAATCGATGCCGGACGTGTGGGCGATCGACCAGGTGTTCCCGATCGCGCCGATCGAGCGCTTGAACGAACGGCCGGACCGGCGCGGCGTGATCGCCGACCTGACCTGCGATTCGGACGGCAAGGTCGACACCTATGTCGAGAACGAAGGCCTGGACAGCTCGCTGCCGCTGCATGCGCTCAAGCCGGGCGAAAGCTATCGGCTGGGCTTTTTCCTGGTCGGCGCGTATCAGGAAATCCTCGGCGACATCCACAACCTGTTCGGCGACACCGACGCGGTAGAAGTGCGGGTCGACGGCGATGGCTATCGCCTGGCGCAACAGCGCCGCGGCGATACCACCGACGTCATGCTCGACTACGTCGGCTACAAGCTGGCCGACCTGCGCGAGGCGTATCGCAGCAAGGTCGCGGCGGCGGATCTGCCGGCCGACGAAGCCGCGCGGTTGGACGAGGCGCTGGAAACCGGCTTGACCGGTTACACCTACCTCAGCGATGCACCCTTGGCTTGAGCGGGTACGAGACGATGAATCGTTACTTGGTCATGGCCATGCGCCTGCCGCAGTTCGACAGCGAGCAGATCGGCCCGCATCGCGACTTCCTCGACGGCCTGCGCGAGCAGGGCCGGCTGGAGCTGGCCGGCGGCTTTTCCGACAAGAGCGGCGGCGCCTATGTGCTGCGCGCGGCCGACCTGGACGAGGCCCGCGTGCTCGCGTTCGGCGACCCGCTGCACATCACGGGTTCGTCGCGGATCGACGTGTACGAATGGCTGACCTGAACGGCCGTCGCGTCGGCTTCACCGCGCCGATGTTCGCGCGTTCAGGCAGATAGGGGTCGCGGTTTCGTATACGTGGAGGTGTTCGCGTGTACCCATATGAGATCGGTCGCAGCAACAAGGCGCTGCCGCATGGCACGATGGCCGGGCTAAGCGCTCGGTCGTGCCGGATCACGGTTTTTGCAACATCAAGCGCCCGAACGGGCAGAAGGTTGAAATGAAAGTAGGGGTGATCGGTCTGGGAGCCATGGGCGCGCCGATGGCGCGTTACGTGCACGGCAAGGGCGTGTTGACCGCGGTGGGCAACCGCACGCAATCCAAGGCCGACGCGCTGGCGTCGGAACTGGACGTGCGCGCGGCGCGTTCGCCGGCGAATTTCGCCGATTGCGACCTGGTGATCCTGTGCGTGTCGCTGGACGCGGACGTGCTCGAAAACGTTGCCGCCCTGGCCGAGGTGCTCAAGCCCGGCGCGATCGTGGTCGACCACTCCACCGTCTCGCTGGAAACCGCGCGCCGTTCGGCGGCGATGCTGGCCACGCACAACATCGGTTTCCTCGACGCGCCGGTGTCCGGCGGCGCCGAGGGCGCGCGCAACGGCAAGCTGTCGATCATGGTCGGCGGCGATGAAGCGCAGCTCGAGCGCGTGCGCGAAGTCCTCGACAGTTACGCTGCGCGCATCACCCACATGGGCGGTACCGGCGCCGGACAGGCGACCAAGGCGATCAACCAGATTCTGGTCGCCGGCATCAACGAAGCGGTGTGCGAGGGTCTGGCGCTGGGCGAAAAGCTCGGCCTGGAGCCCGAGCGCCTGCTGCCGACGCTGATGGCCGGCGCGGCCAGCAACTGGTTCCTGGACAAGCGCGGCGCGACCATGCTGCGCGACGACTTCGCGCCGGGCTTCAAGTGTCAGCACATGCTCAAGGACCTGCGCATCGTCCAGGGCATCGCGCGCGACAGCGGCATCCGCACCAACACCATCGATCAGGCCGCGGCGGATTACGCCGAGTTGATCGAGCGTGGGCATGGCGAGTCGGATACCTCGGCGCTGATCGCGCTCAAGCGCGCGCGCGCGGCGGTGGAGTCCGACGCCGAACAGGCGTGAGGTTCGGCGCGCGCTGCGCGCTCCGGCTTTTTTGCGAGGCCGGGTTGCAACGACCCGGCTCTGGATCCCCGCCTTCGCGGGGATGACGGTCTGTTGGGTTTGTCGCTTCCCTGTCGCCAACGTGGCGCTTGCATCGCAACAGCCAATCGCGCGCATCATTTCGCTTGTCGCTTGTCGCTTGTCGCTTGTCGCTTGTCGCTTGTCGCTTGTCGCTTGTCGCTTGTCGCTTGTCGCTTGTCGCTTGA
>NZ_JBDGLR010000008.1:395089-415493 GCF_057655755.1 Lysobacter sp. Soil_N_51
CTCGCCGCCCGCGCGTGCGTGCGTGCGTGCGCGTGCGGAGCAGATGCGGGCTGCGTTACCTGGGCCGTCCATGTCCCGAGGGCGCATGGAGTGCGCCTTGCCGTAGGCCGGTGTGCTTTTGCTAGCGCGAGTTAAAAGCGCCGCGGCGCTGGATGAACTGCGCGGCTTCAAGCCCGAGCAAAAGTTGCATCGCCTCCCTGTAGGAGCGGCGGGAGCCGCGACCGCGGGAATGCAACTGCGACGCAGGCATCGTCATTGACGTAATGGCGCGGTCGCGGCTCGCGCCGCTCCTACAGGGGCTGCGGCCGGACCGCGCGCGGTCGCATGATCGGTAGTGAGAATCTATGGGTGCGAGGTAGGGGTGATTTCGTTGGTGCGATGGCCAACCGAGTCCTGTCTTATGGTTTCAGGCGAAATAGCCGGTTGGCGGTTACGGAACCAGAAGCGCCGATCCGCCGCGCTTCGAGAAATTCCACTCCGTGCAAGCCGCCGCAGAAGGCCGATCAGCGAGTAGCGAACCCCTTACTCCGCCGCATGATCCGCTCCCCCAGCAAAGCACCGCCGAATGCCGCCGACAGGCTCAACACGATCGCCAGTGCGTTGTAGCGCAACGCGCCCCCCATCGTGCGCATCGGCACCGGGCTGTCGGGCATCGCCATCGACACGATCGTGAACAGGGTCAGGCTCCACATCGCCACCATCAGCAGCAGCGCGACCCAGCGGAAATGCGCGTGACGCGCGATCGCGCCGCCGATGCCCATCGCGATCAGGGCGGCGAATACGTCGATCAAGGGGATCGCCCCCAGGCCGGTCTGGACCGCCTGGCGCGAATCCAGACCGAGGTATTTGGTGAAGATGCCGAACAGCAACAACATGCCCGCCGCGCTCAGGCAGCCCAGAAGAATGCGCTTGTCCATCCGTTCCCCAACGACTTCATTAGCCGCCGCAGTCTACTTCGCCGCGCGCGCGACGCAGGGTGACCGGCGTCGCGCTGTCGCCGCCGACCCGACCGGAAGGCAGCGCTGAGCCGACGCGCGGTTGCGTTCAATCGGGCGTATGGGTTGCGTTCTGCGCCGCCATCGTGGGTCTCGAATCGCCGGTTTTCGAGAAGGCCCGCTGCTGGGCACGCATGCGGTGGATGAACGCGGGAGCGCGGTATTTATGCGCATGCCGAACGGGCACATTGCCGGACGCTGGCACGGCGAAAAATCGATGGCGATGGCGATGGCGATGGCGATGGCCGCCACCGCCACCGCCACCTGGTCGCGATTGCAAACTTCGCGCGCGGTCGCGCCGGAGACCATCGCGTCGTCGCGATCGCCACCGATCGCCAGGTAACAAAAAGCCGGGCGCGTGGCCCGGTGTTTTGATGACATCCAGACGCCGCGTGGGCGGCTTACTGAACCTTGACGGCCATGCCCGGCAAACCGCTGTCGGCGAGCTTGCGCTTGGCGTCGGCGAGGTCGCCGGCGGTGCCGTATGGCCCCATGCGCACGCGGTACACCGTCTTGCCGCTGATCTGCGCCGATTCGACCCGCGCGCCCAGGCCGAGCATCGCGATCTTGGCCTTCATTTCCTCGGCCTGACCCGAGGCCTGGAACGCGCCGGCCTGAAGCACGTAACTGGTGTTGTCGTTCGCCGCGGCCGCGGCCGGACTCTGGGTCGCGGCCACGGTCGGCGGCTTCGGGGTCACGCTGGGCGGCGGGGTCGCGCTGGCGACCTGGGTCGGCGCCGTGGTCGGTTGCGACGGCGGCGGGGCGATGGTGTCGACCGGCCTGGGCAGGCTGGCGGTGGCCGGCGCGGTGGCCACCGGAGTCGCCGCGGCCGTGTTGGCGGCGGGCGTGGCGGCCACGGCGGCCGGCTGCGGATTCTTGCGTTGCTGCGCGGCGCGGCGCTGTGCCTCGGCGGCCTCGGTGGCGGCGAGTTCGGCGTCGCTCATCTCGACTTCCTTGCCCGGCAGCAGGGTGTAGAAGTCGTAGCCGGGGCCTTCCTTGTCGCCCTTGTCGGGCTTGCCGTTCTTGCCGTCGGTCTTGGCCGCGGGCCTGGCGGCGCTGTTGCCCTCGGGCGCGACCGATTCTTCGTCGGCGGTGACCGCAGCGGGCTGCGCGTCGGGATTGGGTTGCGGACGGAAGAAGCCGTCGCCGCCGTCGGCCTTGAGGAATTTCGGGGCGACCAGGATCACCACCACGCCCAGCAACAGGCCGAGCACGCCCCAGGCCCAACCGGGCAGGCTGTCGTTGTTCTGGTTGTTGCGCTTGGCCTGCGATTTGCCGCGTCGTGCTGCCACTTACATCACCTCCGGGGCGTCGATCCCCAATAGCGCCAGACCGTTCGCGAGCACCTGGCGGGTCGCCATCGCCAGCACCAGGCGCGCGTGGCGCTGGTTGGCGTCGTCGACCAGGAACTGATGATCGTTGTAATACGTCTGGAAGGTCTGCGCCAACTCGAGCAGGAAACCGGCGATCTGGTGCGGTTCCAGGTCACGCCCGGCCACCGCCACCACGTCCGGGTAGCGCAGCAGGGTCACGATCAACTCATGCGCGGCGGCGTCGTTCAGGTCCAGCGGCTGGGCCAGGCCGTGGGCCGGGTCGTAGGACAGGCCGCGCTCGGCCAGCTGGCGCATCAGGCCGCACATGCGCGCATGCGAGACCTGCACGTAGTAGACCGGATTGTCGAGCGACTGCGAACGCGCCAGGTCGATGTCGAAGGTCAGCTGCGAATCGGGCTTGCGCGCGACCAGGAACCAGCGCACCGCGTCGCGGCCGGCTTCGTCGATCAGGTCGCGCAGGGTCAGGTAGCTGCCGGCGCGCTTGGACAGCTTCACTTCCTCGCCGCCGCGCATCACCGTGACCATCTGGTGCAGCACGTACTCGGGCCAGCCTTGCGGGATGCCGACATCGAGCGCCTGCAGGCCGGCGCGCACGCGCGCGAGCGAGCCGTGGTGATCCGAACCCAGCTCGGTGATCGCGCGTTCGTAGCCGCGCTGCCACTTGCTCAGGTGGTAGGCGACGTCGGGCACGAAGTAGGTGTAGGTGCCGTCGGACTTGCGCATCACCCGGTCTTTGTCGTCGCCGAAGTCGGTGCTGCGCAGCCACAGCGCGCCGCCTTCTTCGTAGGTGTGGCCGTGGGCGACCAGCTCGCGCACGGTCTCCTCGACCTTGTCCTGCTCGTACAGCGAGCTTTCCAGGAAGTAGACGTCGAAGCTGACGCCATAGGCCGCCAGGTCGGCGTTCTGTTCGCGGCGCAGGTAGGCCACGGCGAACTGGCGGATCGCGTCGAGGTCGTCGATGTCGCCCTTGCCGGTGACGCGGTGGTTTTCGAATTCGACCGTGGCGCCGTCGAGGTAGGCGCGGGCGACGTCGCCGATGTAGTCGCCGTTGTAGGCGTTGTCCGGCCAGCCCTCGTCGCCCGGCGCGAGGCCGCGCGCGCGCAACTGGGTGGAGATGGCCAGGTTGTTGATCTGCACGCCGGCGTCGTTGTAGTAGAACTCGCGCGTGACGTCCCAGCCGTTGGCGTCGAGCACGCGCGCGATGCAGTCGCCGATCACCGCCGCGCGGCCGTGGCCGACGTGCAGCGGGCCGGTCGGATTGGCCGACACGTACTCGACTCCGGCGCGATGGCCGGCGCCGCCGGTGTTGCGGCCGTAGTTGGCGCCCTGGGCGAACACCTCGCCGATCTGGCGGCGCCAGGCGGCTTCGTCGACGTGGAAGTTGATGAAGCCCGGGCCGGCGATCTCGACCTGGGCGATGTCGGTGTTGGCCGGCAACGCATCCACCAGTTTCTGCGCCATCTCGCGCGGGTTGCTGCGCGCCGGCTTGGCCAGCAGCATCGCGGCGTTGGTCGAGAAATCGCCCTGGGCGCGGCTCTTGGGACGCTCGATCACGAAATCGGGCGTGGACAGGTCGGCCGGCAGGGTGCCGGCGGCGCGCAGGGCGTCGATGGCCTGCGCGACGAGCGCATGGAGAGTGGCTTTCACAGGGGGACTTCGCGATTCGCAGGGTGCTACGGGACCCGGGATTTTAGAGCAGAAGTGAGTGCAGAGGAGTGAGGAGTGAGTAAAAGCCCGGCCCTGGTGCTTTTACTCACTTCTCACTCCTCTGAACTCGTTCCTGGCCCTCACACCCATCCGCGCGCCGCCATCGATACCGGCGGGCCGTCGCCGACCACGAAATGATCCAGCAGGCGGATGTCGATCAGGGCCAGCGCCTGCTTGAGCCGGATCGTCACGTTGCGGTCGTCCTGGCTGGGTTCGGCGTTGCCGCTGGGGTGGTTGTGGCCGACGATCACCGCCGCGGCGTTGCGCTGCAGGGCGCGGCGCGCGACCTCGCGCGGGTGGACTTCGGCGCCGTTGATGGTGCCGTGGAACAGCTCCTCGAAGCCGATCACGTTGTGGCGGCTGTTGAGGTACAGCACCGCGAACACTTCCTGCGGGCGGCCGCGCAGGTGCTGGGCGAAGTAGCGTCCGGCCGAATCGGGGTCGGTCAGCGCGCTGCCGCGCTCCAGGTCGGCGCGCAGGCAGCGCGCGGCCAGTTCCAGCGCCGATTTGAGGGTGCAGGCGCGGGCCGAGCCGATCCCGCGCATGCGCATCAGCTTGGCCGGCGGCTGCTCCAGCAGGTCGCGCAGCGGGCCGTGCTCGCTCAGCAACTGGCGCGCGGTGCCGACCGCGTCGAAGCCGCGCAGGCCCGAGCCGAGGATCAGCGCCAGCAGTTCGGCATCCGACAGCGAGCCGGCGCCGTGGGCGAGGAGTTTTTCGCGCGGCCGTTCCGCGCTGGGCCATTCGTGGATTCTCATGGCCGCATCGTGCAAGCCCGGTCGCGGCGGCCGGCATCGGGGCGGACAGGGCCATCGGGTAAGCTAGAGCCCCGAGCGGGTGTAGGGATTTGCCGGCCGACGTCGCGAGCGCACCACGCGCCGCCTCGGAACGTGCCGACGGAACGCGCAGATCCTGCAACGACCGCGACGAGAAGTACCAGGCACGCACCCGAGCAAGCACCCGAGACGTACCGGCCGACCATGGCGCCCGATCCCATCCCGCACGATCCCAACCCGCCGCTGCGCGACCAGCGCATCCTGCTGTGCGTCTGCGGCGGCATCGCCGCGTACAAGGCCGCCGATCTGGTCCGGCGACTGCAGGACGCCGGCGCGCAGGTGCGCGTGGCGATGACCGAAAACGCGACCCGCTTCGTCGGCACCGCGACCTTCCAGGCCTTGTCCGGCCATCCGGTGCGGACCTCGCTGTGGGACGACGCGGCCGAGCTGGCGATGGGCCATATCGAACTGGCGCGCTGGGCGCAGCGGATCGTGATCGCGCCGGCCACCGCCGACATGATCGCCAAGCTCGCCCACGGCTTCGCCGACGACCTGATCAGCACCCTGTGCCTGGCCTCCGAGGCGCCGGTGACGGTCGCTCCGGCGATGAATCACCGCATGTGGGGTCACCCGGCCACCCAGGCCAATGTCGCCACCCTGCGCAGCCGCGGCGTGCAGTTTCTCGGTCCGGCCGAAGGCCGCATGGCCGAACCCGAATCCGGTCCGGGGCGGCTGCTGGAACCGCACGAGATCGTGACCGCGCTCGCCGGAGCGCCGGCATGAGCGCGGCCAGCCTGTCCGGCCGCCGGATCGTGGTCAGCGCCGGCCCGACCTTCGAAGACATCGACCCGGTGCGTTTCATCGGCAACCGCAGCAGCGGCAAGATGGGCTTCGCGATCGCCGAAGCCGCGGCGCGCCGCGGCGCGCAGGTGGTGCTGGTCGCCGGCCCGGTGTCGCTGCCGACCCCGGCCGGGCTCGAGCGCATCGACGTGCGTTCGGCGCGGCAGATGCGCGAGGCGGTGATCGCCGCGCTGCCGGCCGATGCCTACATCGGCGCGGCCGCGGTCGCCGACTACGCGCCGGCGCAGGTCGCGCCGGGCAAGATCAAGAAGAAGGACGAGCAGCTCACCCTGGAACTGGTGCGCACGCCCGACATCCTGGCCGAAGTCGCCGTGCATGCGCAGCGTCCGACCCTGGTGGTCGGTTTCGCCGCCGAGACCCACGACGTCGAGTTCTACGCGCGCGGCAAACTGGAAAAGAAGCGGGTCGACATGATCGCCGCCAACCGCGTCGGCGTCGCCGGCAGCGGCTTCGAGAGCGACGACAACGCGCTGACCGTGTTCTGGGCCGACGGCGCGCTCGCGCTCGGCCCGGCGCCCAAGACCCAGCTGGCCGATCAACTGCTCGATCTGATCCTCACCCGTTGGCCGGCCTGAGCGACGTGTACTCACCTAAACGCAGGCGGCCATGACGATTTTCAGCACCACCGACAACGTGCTCGACGCGGTCCATGCGGTCCTGCGCGACGGCTACGCCGCGGTGCACGGGCTCAAGGGCCCGGCCAAGACCTATTGCCACCGGCTGGTGCGCGCGCTCGACCGGCACGACCAGGTGCTGCCGGCGATCGGCTTCGAGAGCGTGCCGAACCGCGGCTCGGTCTATCTGGTGTACGACATGAACCGGTTTTCCGCCGGCGAAGCCGAACTCAGGCAATTGGTGGTCGCGCAGGACCTCGCCTCGCCGCGCTGAGTCGGCGCGGCGATTGGCCGATGACGATCGCGCGCGGGACGCTCGCGACCGGCCCGCTTCTCTTTCTTTCGTCCGGACGCTTCGATCTGATGAACCACAGCCTGCAACTCAAACTCCTCGACAGCCGCTACGGCGGCGAATGGCCGCTGCCGGCTTACGCCACCGAAGCCAGCGCCGGGCTGGACCTGCGCGCGGCGCTGGATCAGTCGCTGGCGCTGCACCCGGGCGACGCGGCGCTGGTGCCGTCGGGGCTGGCGATCCATCTCGGCGACCCGACCCTGTGCGCGGTGATCCTGCCGCGCTCGGGCCTGGGCCATAAGCACGGCATCGTGCTCGGCAACGGCACCGGCCTGATCGATGCCGACTACCAGGGGCCGTTGTTGATCAGCCTGTGGAATCGCGGCCGCGAGGCATTCACGATCCAGCCCGGCGACCGCATCGCCCAACTGGTGGTGCTGCCGATCGTGCGCGCGAGCTTGCAGGTGGTCGAGGAATTCGAAGCCAGCCACCGCGGCGACGGTGGTTTCGGACACACCGGTCTGCGTTGAAGGCGGAATCGAGGTGACCCTGGCACGCATCGTGCTAGGTAATCACCGGGAATCGTCGGCGCGAGTCATCAGCGCAATCCACGCGCATGGCCGTGGAGTCGCCACGCACAATCCGCGCGGCGAGGCGCAGTCGGCGAAACCGCGGGCGTCTTACAGTGCAGACTGGGCGCCTCGGATTTCGTCGAACCGGATCGGGTCGGCTTGATGGCAAGCGTCGGCGACGCACGTATCGAATTGGGGAAGGGGCTTTGGCAATGGTGGATATCAAGTTAGAAAAGCCGCAGGTATCGGCGGCGCAACTCAAGCCGGTGCTGTTGCCCCTGGCGGTGCTGTGCGAGCTGCTGGCGCTGTGGCTGGGCTGGGCCGGCGTGCAGCAGCATCTGGATTCCTCGCGCCGCAGCGACCTCAGCCGCGTCCGCGACAACGCCGTCGCCGCCGCGCACGATGCGCTCGGGGTCGAGCACAAGCGCCTGCGCGACCGCCTCGAAGCGGCCGAAACCCAGGCCGCGCTGCAGGCCGGCGACTACCCGGCCGCGGCCGCCGCGCTGACCAAGAACTGGCCCGGCGCCAAGGCCGTGGTGGTGCTGCCGATCGATCTGGCCAGCGATTACGCGCAACTGCCCAAGGGCGGCTACGGCCGGCTCGGGGCGATGGAAGCGGCGATCGTCGCCGACAAGCCGATGGCGGCGATCGTGCGTGACGCCGGCAAGCCGGTGCTGGCGCTGGCCGCGCCGGCGCGCGTGGGCGAGCAACTGGTCGCGGTGGCTTATGTGCAACTGCCGCTGCAGCGCGTCAGCGACGGCATCGAGAAGGCCGACGTCGACGGCAGCAGTTACCTGGCCCTGCGCCAGGGCGGTTTCAGCGTGATCGAGCGCGGCGACACCGCGCTGGGCAACGGCGCCGAAGCGATGGCGGCGAAGATTCCCGGCAGCGACCTGCGCGTGGCCGCGGCGGTGCCGGACATCGCCGGCGGCCCGCTCGGCCTGGGCGCGTTGCCGTGCTTCATCGCCGCGGTGGTGCTGGCCCTGCTCGCGTTCGTGCTGATCCGGGTGCGTCAGCGCCTGGGCCGCGCGGCCGCGCCGGTCGAGGATGAAGGCCCGGTTCAGACGCTGGCTGAAACCATGAGCGCCTCACCGCTGGATCTTTTGGCAGGAAACGTGACTGAAAACTCCACCGCTGCGCCCCGCGCAGTCTCCATCGACGGCGGCATCTTCCGCGCCTACGACATTCGCGGCGTGGTCGGGCAGAGCCTCGACCCGGGCATCGCCGAACTCATCGGCCATTCGATCGGCTCGGTCATGCACGACCAGGGCCTGACCGAGATCGTGGTCGGCCGCGACGGCCGCCTGTCCGGTCCGGCCATGATCGAGGGCCTGATCGCCGGCCTGCGCAAGGCCGGCCGCAACGTGATCGACATCGGCATGGCGCCGACCCCGGTGATCTACTTCGGCGCGTACCACCTGCGCGCGGGTTCGTGCGTGTCGGTCACCGGCAGTCACAACCCGCCGGACTACAACGGCTTCAAGGTCGTGGTCGGCGGCGAGACCCTGTCGGGCGCGGCCATCACCGATCTGTTCCAGCGCATCGTCGGCGGCCGTCTGCACACCGCGGCCGAGCCGGGCACGCTGACCCAGCGCGACATCTCCGAGGACTACGTCCAGCGCATCGCCTCCGACATCCAGATCGACCGCCCGCTCAAGGTGGTGGTCGATGCCGGCAACGGCGTGGCCGGCGACATCGGCCCGCGCGTGCTGGCCGCGATCGGCGCCGAGGTGACTCCGCTGTATTGCGAAATCGACGGCGAGTTCCCCAACCATCACCCCGATCCGAGCGAGCCGCACAACCTGGTCGACCTGATCAAGATGGTCGCGCGCCTGGACGCCGACCTCGGCGTGGCCTTCGACGGCGACGGCGATCGCCTGGGCGTGATCACCCGAGACGGCCAGAACATCTTCCCCGACCGTCTGCTGATGCTGTTCGCCGCCGACGTGCTCGAACGCAATCCGGGCGCGATGATCATCTACGACGTGAAGTGCACCGGCCGCCTGCCGGGGCACATCCTGCGCCACGGCGGCAGCCCGCTGATGTGGAAGACCGGGCATTCGCTGATCAAGGCCAAGATGCGCGAAACCGACGCCGAACTGGCCGGCGAGATGAGCGGCCACTTCTTCTTCAAGGAGCGCTGGTACGGCTTCGACGACGGCATCTACTCGGCCGCGCGTCTGCTCGAGATTCTCGCCGCGCAGCCGCAGACCGCGACCGAAACGCTCAACGCGCTGCCCAACGGCATCTCGACCCCGGAGATCAAGGTCGACGCGCCCGATGGCGACCCGCACAGCTTCGTCGAGCGCTTCCGCAACGAGGCCTCGTTCGAAGGCGCGCGCCTGTCGACCATCGACGGCCTGCGCGTGGATTACCCGGACGGCTGGGGCCTGGTGCGCGCCTCCAACACCACCCCGATCCTGGTCATGCGCTTCGACGCCGACAGCCACGAAGCGATGGCGCGCATCCAGGACGCGTTCCGCACCCAGTTGCATGCGATCAAGCCGGATCTGAAGCTGCCGTTCTGAGTGCGGCCGGATCGTCGTTCGGTCCGGATCGTGCGAAAAACAAAACGCCGCGGCTTCAAGCCGCGGCGTTTTGCGTTGAGGTTGGAAAGCCGTCGATTTGTCGGCGATCGGCCCCTGTTGCGTTTGCTGATGACTTACGCCGTTCTTACGCGAGCGTCGCCAGTGAGTTCCCGACTGTAGGGGCTGCGTTAGCTGCGACCGCGACACCTCGATACCCGCGCCGCTATCGGCAGCTTGCGCAGTCGCGGCTTACGCCGCTCCTACAGGGGCTTGTCCGTGGCATGCGTCGCCCTTGTCCTCGGCGGCTCGCGCCTCGCGAGCGATTGGGCCTCCACTGTGCTGCGCTTGATGGTGGCTACGCCGTTCTTACACGAGCGTCGCCAGTGAGTTCCCGACGGTAGGAACTGCGCAAGCTGCGACCGCGACGCCTCGATACCCGCGCCGCTATCGGCAGTTTGCGCGGTCGCGGCTTACGCCGCTCCTACAGGGGCTTGGCCGAGGCATGCGTCGCCCTTGTCCCCGGCGGCTCGCGCCTCGCGAGCGATTGGGCCTCCATTGCTGCGCTTGATGGTGGCTACGCCGTTCTTGCATAAGCATCGCCAGTTAGTTCCCGACGGTAGGAGCTGCGCAAGCTGCGACCGCGACACCTCGATACCCGCGCCGCTATCGGCAGCTTGCGCGGTCGCGGCTCATGCCGCTCCTACAGGGGCTTGTCCGTGGCATAGGTCGCTGCAGGAGCGGCGTCCCAAGGCCCGCACCTCTCTACGGCACGGCGCGGGAGCACGCTCGGTCCGGAAACAACAACGCCGCGGTAATCCGCGGCGTTGTGCATGCTGCGCCCGCGGTCCAGGCCGGTCGCGGCCTGTCCGGAATCGGCGATCAACCGCCGCCCGGCGCCCGCGATTTCAGCGCGTGATAGCGCTCCAGCGCCGCGGTCAGGTCCTGGTCGGCCAGGCTGCGTTCGAGCACTTGCTGCTTGAGCACTTCCTGCTGGTGCAGCAGCTCGTCGTGCTGGCCGCGGATGTTCTCGGCCAGGGTCTTGCCGACCGGCTTGCCGCTGAGCTCGGCTTCGCCGGCCTTGCGCAGCAGGCTCAGCAGGGCCTGGCGGCGGCCCGCGATGCCGAATTGCGAGGCCTTGACGGTTTCGTCCAGCAACACGATGCGCTCCTGGAACGAATTGCGCAGGTCCTGCTCGGTGGCATAGGACTCGGCCATGGCGCGGTCGCGGCGTTTGCTCGCTTCGACCGCCAGGGCCGCGCTGCGCGCTTCGCGCGCGGCCTGTTCGGCCGCGGCGCGCTCCTCGCCGGTCAGGACCCGGTCGACGCGCGCGGTGGCCATGCCGCTCTTGGCGCTGATCTCGGTACGCGCGCTGTCGACCGCGTGCGCGGGCAGGGCGTCGCCGCAGACCTTGCGGCCGTCTTCGTTCCAGCAGTACAGCTTCTTGGAGGCTTGCGCCTGCGCGTTGGGCTTCTTCGCGTTGGACTGGGCCAGCGCGGCGAACGGCGAGGCCAGCGCGAGCAGCAGCGCGCCGGCGATCAGGGAGTGGGTTGCGTTCATGTCGCGGTTCCGCCTTCGAATGCTGCGATCTGTCGACCAAGCATCAAGCAAGAGTCGGGCCATGATCCGCTTTTCGAACGAGGCCCGCATCACGATTCGTCGCGCCCAACGCGCGTGCCGGCCCGCCGGCCCGGCCTGGGCGGCGATCAGTCGCCGCGACCGTACGCCGCGCGGTAGGCGAGCAGGCGCTCGCGTTGGTCGGAGAACTGCGCGCTGTCGCCGGTGAACCCGAGCAGGTCGTCGAGGCTGGCGATCGCGATCACCGGCAGCGCGTGTTCGATTGCGACAGTTTCTGCCGCCGAGCGTCGGGATTGTGCAGGGTTCACGGCTTCCTGCCGGTCCAGCGCGATGACGATGCCGGCGACCGTGCCGCCAGCCTCGCCGATCAACCCCAGCGCTTCGCGGATCGCGGTGCCGGCGGTGATCACGTCGTCGACGATCAGCACCCGCCGCCCTGCCAGCGGCGCGCCGATCAGCATCCCGCCCTCGCCGTGGCTCTTGGCTTCCTTGCGGTTGAACGCGAGCGGCAGGTCGCGGCCGCGGCGCGCGTACTCGCAGCCCAGCGCGGTCGCCAGCGGAATGCCCTTGTAGGCCGGGCCGAACAGCAGATCGAAGTCGAGGCCATGGGCCTCGATCGCGTCGGCATAGCAGCTGGCCAGGCCGGCCAGCGCGGCGCCCGAATCAAAGCGCCCGGCGTTGAAGAAGTACGGGCTGACCCGCCCGGACTTGAGGGTGAATTCGCCGAAGCGCAGGGCGTCGGCCTGCAGGGCGAGCTGAAGAAAGCGGGTGCGATGGTCGGTCATGGGGTCGGGGCAGTGGGGGAAGAAGGGACGGCGGGCGCCAGCCGCAGCAGCATCAGGTGCTGCGGGCCGGCCGATCCGCCGTGGTACAGCTCGCCGGTGTCGGCGAAACCGGCCTTGAGGTAGACGGCGTAGGCAGCGCGGTTGCGCACGTTCACCGTCAACGCCAGCAGGCGGCGCTCGGGATAGCGGCGGCGCAGATCCTCGGCGCAGGCGCGCATGGCCGCGGTGCCGTAGCCGCGGCCTTGCTCGCGCTGGTCGATGACGTAGGCGCGCAGGCCCACGCTGGGTTCGCCGAGCGGGCGGCCGGCGATCGCGGTGACGCTGAAGTCCAGCCGGTAGAAGCCGACCACGCGCTCGCCGGCCAGCACCGCCATGGCTTCGCTGTGGCGGTCCAGGCGGGTCTGTTCGAGGTTGTAGGCGGTCTGACCGACGTATTGCAGTTGCTCGGGCGCGACCTGCAGCGCGCGCACCGCCGGCGCCAGCATCGGCGAGACCACGCACACGCACACGCGCGCCAGGGCTGGGCTGGAAACGTCGGTCGCCACGGTCATGCCGGGCATGATACCCGCGCCCGGCCGTTGCTATGATCGTGCGCACTTCGTGCCCCGGAGCGCGCATGCGCATCATCAGTTTCAACGCCAACGGCCTGCGTTCCGCAGCGACCAAGGGCTTCTTCGACTGGTTCAAGACCCAGAACGCCGACGTGCTGTGCATCCAGGAGACCAAGGCCCAGGAGCATCAGCTCACCGGCCCGGCGTTCCTGCCCGACGGCTACCGCGCGTACTTCCGCGACGCGATCACCAAGAAGGGCTACAGCGGCGTGGCGATCTACGCCAAGCGCGAGCCCGACGAGGTCCGCACCGCGCTGGGCTGGGCGCCGTTCGACGACGAGGGCCGCTATATCGAGGCGCGTTTCGGCAACCTCAGCGTGGTCTCGTTCTACATCCCGTCCGGGTCCTCGGGCGAGCTGCGCCAGGGCTTCAAGTTCGAGGTCATGGACTGGCTCAAGCCCATCCTCGACCAGTGGCTGGCCAGCGGCCGCGAGTACGTGCTGTGCGGCGACTGGAACATCGTGCGCAGCCGCCTGGACATCAAGAACTGGACCAGCAACCAGAAGAACTCCGGCTGCCTGCCGCCCGAGCGCGACTGGCTCAACGGCATGTGCGCCGAGGACAGCGGCTGGGTCGACACCTACCGCGCGCTGCATCCCGACCGCCAGGACTACACCTGGTGGAGCAACCGCGGCGCCGCGCGCGCCAACGACGTGGGTTGGCGCATCGATTACCAGCTCGCCACCCCGGGTCTGCGCGACAAGCTGCGCGCCTGCTCGATTCTGAAAGACCCACGCTTCTCCGACCACGCCCCGTTCTCCGTCGACTATGACGTCTGAGTCCGGCCGGGCCGGGGTGTCGGCGGATCCGTCGGCGCCTTCGCCGGCACCGGCGCCGCCTCGTTCGGCGGGCTGGCGGCGGGTGTTGAGCAATCTGCGCCAGCCCAAGGTGCTGGTGATGCTGCTGCTCGGCTTCAGCTCGGGCATCCCGATCTACCTGGTCGGCAACACGCTCGGTTACTGGATGCGCGAGAACGGCATCGAGTTGTCGACGATCGGTTTTTTGTCCTGGGTCGGGCTGGCGTACTCGCTGAAATTCCTGTGGGCGCCGCTGATCGACAAGCTCGACGCGCCGGTGCTCGGCCGCTGGCTGGGGCGGCGGCGCGGCTGGATGCTGTTGTCGCAGGCCGTGGCCGCGGCGGCGCTGATCGGCATGGCGCTGATCGAGCCGCGTCAGGGCCAGTTGCTGCTGGGCGGGTTGGTGATCGATCAACTGGTGGTGTTCGGCGCGCTGGCGCTGGTGGTGGCGTTCGCGTCGTCGACCCAGGACATCGTGATCGACGCCTGGCGCATCGAGAGCGCGGACAGTCCCGAGCAGCAGGGGCTGCTGACCTCGACCGCGACCCTGGGCTATCGCGGCGCGCTGTTGGTCACCGATTCGCTGATCCTGATCCTCGCCGCGCATGCCGGCTGGGCGCTGTCGTACGACGTGATGGCCGCGCTGATGGGCGTGGGCGTGCTGGCGACCCTGATAGCGCGCGAACCGGCCGCCAGCGTGCTCGCCGCGGCCACCCCGCACCCGGCGCTGTTCACTCCGCGCGGCCTGTTCGATGCGCTGGTCGGCCCGTTCCTGGCGTTCTTCCGCGAGCACGGCCGCTGGGCCTTGCTGATGCTGCTGACCATCAGCCTGTACCGGCTGCCGGATTTCCTGATGGGGCCGATGGCCAACCCGTTCTACGCCGATCTGGCCATGGACAAGGAATTGGTCGGCCAGGTGCGCGGCTCGTTCGGCCTGATCGCCACCATCGCCGGCGTCGCCGCGGCCGGCCTGAGCGCGGTCCGGTTCGGTTTCATCCCGACGTTGATCGCCGGCGCGGTGCTCGGCCCGGGTTCCAACCTCGCCTTCGCTTACCTCGCTCTGCACGGCAACGACACCGGCGTGTTCACCGCGGCGATGGTGATCGACAACTTCTGCAACGGCTACACCGGCGTGGCCCTGGTCGGCTACATGTCCAGCCTCACCAACATCGGCTACACCGCCACCCAGTACGCGCTGCTCAGCTCGTTCTACGCCTTGCTGGGCAAGGTGCTCAAAGGCCTGTCGGGCGTGGCGGTCGAGCACCTCGCGATCGACCGCAGCTTGCTTGAGGCGTATTCGTTGTTCTTCGTTGGCACCGCCGTGCTCGGTATTCCTGCGCTTTTGTTGTGCATCGTGCTGGCGATACGGCGCCCGCCGGCGATCGCGTCGGCGACGTGAGCCGCGCACGGGCACCCCGTCGGTGCCCGTGCGTTTAAGCAAAGTCGTGTTCCTGAACGCGATTCGGCCAACTTCGTGTTGCTAACAACACGCGAACGGTGGCAACTTGCCCGACAGTGACCGATATCATCCTGCACAACCTCGATGCCATCCTGGCCGACCGCCTGCGCCGGGTCGCGGAGGCGCGCGGCTGGAGTCTGCAACGCACCGCCCTGCATCTGATCGAAAGCGGGCTGTTCGTGGTCGAGGCCGAAATGGTCGGGCGCTTCAACGACCACGACGCCGACGCGCTGCAGGAAGCGATCGCGGCGCTGCAGGAAATCCCCAGCGATCCGGGCTTCTCGCTGATCGGCCGCGCCGAACCGCAGGAGGCGCCGAAACCGCGCAGCGCCGGCCCGGATCTGAGCAGCCTGGAGTTGCTGGAAGAATTCCGCCCGCGCACCCCCGACTCGGCCTGATCCGCCCCCCTGTAGGAGCGGCGCGAGCCGCGACCGCGCAACCGCGCATACGTCGAAATGCGGTCGCCGGCATCGACACAAACACCGCGGCCTTCCGCCGATTGCTGGCGCGCAGCCTCAACCCGCCGGATGCACCGTCCCCAACGCCCGCAACCCCCGCGCCCCGGTCACGCTGGGCAGATTCCCCGGCAACCCCGCCACGGTCTGCCGCGCCAGCCAGGCGAAGCCCATGGCCTCGACGAAATCCGGATCCAGCCCATACGCCTCGGTCGACTCCACCGTCGCCCCCGGCAGATGCGCCGACAGCCGCCGCAGCAGCGCGGTGTTGCGCACCCCGCCGCCGCAGGCCAGCACTCGCGTGGTCGCCGGCTGATGCGCGCGCAGCGCGTCGGCGATGCTGATCGCGCTGAGTTCGAGCAACGTCGCCTGCACGTCCTGCGGCCGCTCGCCGCCGCTCAGGCGGGCGTCGACCCAGTCCAGATGGAACTGCTCGCGGCCGGTGCTCTTGGGCGGCGGCAGGGCGAACCAGGGCTCGTCGAGCAACCGCGCCAGCAAGGCCGGATCGACCTCGCCCTGGGCCGCGAACGCGCCGTCGGCGTCGTAGGCCTGGCCCAGATGACGCAGCGCCCAGGCGTCCATCAGGCAGTTGGCCGGTCCGGTATCGAACCCGCGCACTTCGCCGCGCGCAGGCAACAGGGTGAAATTGGCGATGCCGCCGAGGTTCAGCGCGGCGCGATCCTCGTCCGGCGAATGCAGCAGCGCGGCATGGAAGGCCGGCATCAGCGGCGCGCCGTGGCCGCCGGCGGCGACATCGCGGCGGCGGAAATCGGCGGCCGTGGCGATGCCGGTGCGTTCGGCGATCACCGCGCCGTCGCCGATCTGCCAGGTAAACGGATGCTCGCCGTCGAACCGCGCCCCCGCCGGGCGATGGCGCACGGTTTGCCCGTGCGAACCGATCGCCGCGACCGCGCGCGGGTCGACCCCGGCCTCGTCGAGCAGCGCCAGCGCGGCCTGCGCGAACGCCTGCGCGACCTGGATATCGAGCGTGCCCAGTTCCTCCAGCGAGCGCGCATCGCCGCCCTGGCCGAGCGCGACCAGGCGTTCGCGCAGATCGTCCCGCCACGGATAGGTGCGGCCGAGCACCAGCGCGCAGCGCGTCGGTGCCGCGCCGTGTTCGAACCGCACGAGCGCGGCATCGATGCCGTCGGCGCTGGTGCCGGAGATCAGGCCAAGATAAAGGCCTGAAGCAGGTTCCCCCACGCCAGTGCCCGCCGGGATCGAAGAGTTATCAGCCACGACGCAGTGTCCTAAGGCATGCCACGAATCGCTGGATACTAACTGTAGCAGCGGCGTAAGCCGCGACCGCGACACCCTGCATTCGACGCAAGCGCGATGTCGCGGTCGCGGCTCACGCCGCTCCTACAGAGGACAACCCACTCAATCGCAATCCCGAAAAAGCAAAAAGGCCTCCGAAGAGGCCTTTCGCAGTCGACAGCCAACGCGCCCGGACTTACGCCCTGCGCGACTTGGCCACCTTCTTCGCCACCTGCTTGATCGACGGCGTCGCCTGCTGCGCCGGCGCGGGCGCCGGGCCAGCATCGGCGTAGATCACGTTCTCGACCTGGCGGATGCGCGCCAGCGCCACGCTGGTCTGGCTGCGGAACTGCGCCAGCGCCACGCCGCTGAGCGGCTCCGGCGGCGGCATGGTCACCGACAGCGGATTGCGATGCACGCCGTTGACGCGGAATTCGTAATGCAGGTGCGGCCCGGTCGCCAAGCCCGAGCTGCCGACGTAGCCGATCACCGTGCCCTGGGCGATGCGCTGCCCCGGCTTGACCTTGCTGAAATTCGACATGTGGCCGTACAGCGTGGTGTAGCCGCGGCCGTGATCGAGGATCACCGCGCGGCCGTAGCCGCCCTTCCAGCCGATGAACTGCACGCGCGCGTCGCCCGCGGCCATGATCGGCGTGCCGGTGCCGGCGGCGTAGTCCACGCCCTTGTGCATGCGGATGTTGCCGAGCACCGGATGCCGGCGCGAGCCGAAGCCCGAGGTCAGCCGCGCGTACGCGATCGGCATGCGGATGAAGCTCTTCTTCAGCGGCCGGCCGTCGCCAGTGAAGTACTCGGGCTTGCCGCCGCGATCGAAACGGAAACCGGTGTGCAGCTTGCCTTCGCTGGTGAAGGTCGCGGCCAGGATCGGACCGGTGCTGAGCAGTTCGCCCTCGCGCCAGGTCTGCTCGACCACGACGCTGAAACGATCGTCGGCGCCGACGTCCTCGTTGAAGTCGATGTCGTACTTGAAGATGTCGTCGGTCAGGGTGTTGATGTTGGCCGCGGTCAGGCCGACCTTGCGCGCCGAACGGAACAAGGACTTGCCGACCTTGCCGCTGAGCACCACGGTGCGGGTCTCGGTCGGACGCGCGATCACCTTCTGGATGATCTTGTCGCCGGTGAGGCTCAGCTCGATCCGGTGGCTGTCGTCCTTGTCGTAACGGAAGGTGCGCAGCGCGCCGTTGACCGGTATGTCGAAACCCAGCTCGGTGCCGGGCTTCATCCGTATCAGCGCTTCTTTCGCGCCGGGCTGCTCGAGAATCTGGCGCATGGTCGAGGACGGAATGTCCATGTCCTTGAACACCGACCCCAGGGTCTGGCCGCGGTTGACCCGGACCAGCTGCCAGCTGTCGCCGGTTTCGCCCTTCAGACGCGCCAGGGTCAGCGGCGGCAGCGCCAGCGCCAGCGACTGGCGCGGCTCGTGCGCGCGCACCGACGCGGTGGACTGGCTGAAACCGGGAACGATCGCGGCGACCATCATGCCGAGGGTGGCGAACAGGCCGGCCTGCACCCACTGCCGGCCCGACCAGCGGCCGTTGAATCCATCGGAGATGTGCCGCGCCAACACCGGGCGTTTCAACGCGGCTTCACGCAAGGCTTTCAGTCGTTCGCGTCGTTCGGCGACCACACTGGAAGCCTGCTCGGGTACTGTCATGGATGGATCCCTCGTGTCGAGGTGTGAAGGCCGCGTAGCGGCGTTACCATAGACACGCGAGCAGTACGCGTCAAACCCTTGAGCTGAATAGGGTTTTTCACTACCGCCGGGTACCAAATCGTTTAACCCCCACTTAACCTGAATTCGTGACGGCGTTAACAAAAAGTCGCTCGCGGACCGTCCTTGAGTCCAGCCTTTGAACAGCGTGCCTCCCACCACCCAAGAAGCCCTCGACCTGATCGCCCGCGGCGCCGACGAAATCCTCAAGCGCGAGGAGCTCGAAGCCCGGCTCAAGCTCGGCCGCCCGCTGCGGATCAAGGCCGGGTTCGACCCGACCGCGCCGGACCTGCACATCGGCCATACCGTCTTGTTGAACAAGATGCGGCAGTTCCAGGACCTGGGCCATCAGGTGATCTTCCTGATCGGCGACTTCACCGGAATGATCGGCGACCCCAGCGGCAAGAACGTCACCCGCAAGCCGCTGACCCGCGAGGACGTGCTCGCCAACGCCGAGACCTACGCCGAGCAGGTGTTCAAGGTGCTGGACAAGGAGCGCACCGAGGTCCGCTTCAATTCCGAGTGGTTCGGCAAGATGTCGGCCGCCGACATGATCCGCCTGGCCGGCCAGCACACGGTGGCGCGCATGCTCGAACGCGACGATTTCGCCAAGCGCTACGCCGCCCAGCAGTCGATCGCGATCCACGAATTCCTGTATCCGCTGGTGCAGGGCTACGACTCGGTGGCGCTCAAGTGCGACGTCGAACTCGGCGGCACCGACCAGAAGTTCAACCTGCTGATGGGCCGCGGGCTGCAGGAACACCACGGCCAGCCGCCGCAGATCGTGCTGACCATGCCGCTGCTGGAAGGCCTGGACGGCGTCAACAAGATGTCCAAGTCGCTGGGCAACTACATCGGCATCAACGAGCCGCCGATCGACATCGTCACCAAGACCATGAAGATCGACGACGTCTTGATGTGGCGCTGGATCGATCTGCTGAGCTTCGAGATCGGCATCGCCGAGGCGGCGAGCCTCAAGGCCCGGATCGAGGCCGGCCAGCTCAACCCGCGCGACCTCAAGCTGCGCCTTGCGCGCGAACTGGCCGCGCGCTTCCACGGCGAGCAGGCGGCCGAAACCGCGGTCGCCGGCTGGAATGCGGCGGTGCGCGGGGAGGGCGATATCTCTTCATTGCCGCTGACCGACGTGACCGTGCCGGCCGAGGGGCTGCGGATCGCCGCCTTGTTGGTGGCCGCGGGCCTGACCCCCAGCAACGCCGAAGGCAACCGCAAGCTCAAGGAGCGAGCGGTCAAGGTCGACGGCAACGTCGTGGAAGACCCGCAGCAGGTGTTCGGCCCCGGTTTCGAGGGCGTGCTGGCGGTGGGCAAGCGCAATTTCGCCCGGGTGCGGCTGATCGCCACCTGAGTCCTGGCCTCATTCGTGGGAAGCTGGGTGCGCCTGCGCAGGCGCACCTGAAAACCGCCTAGGCACTTATCAAAGAGACGTGTCTGTCTCCCTCTCCCGCCCGCGGGAGAGGGCCGGGGTGAGGGCCGCCACGTCGCGATCCCGCCATGAGCCCGTCCCGCAGAGGTTCTGATGCGGCGCAAAAACTCTCATCGGCACTTATAGAGAGAGCCGTCTCTGTCTCCCTTTCCCGCCTGCGGGAGAGGGCCGGGGTGAGGACCCTCCAAGTCGCGAACCTGCCACGAACCTAGCCCCGCACAGGTTCCGATACAGCGCAAAAACTCCCCGACAGCACTTAAGAGACAGCCGTGCCTGTCTCCCTCTCCCGCCTGCGGGAGAGGGACGGGGTGAGGGCCAACCAGGTCTCGAGCCTCCCATGACCCCCGTCCCGCATAGGTTTTGATGCGGTGCAAAAAATTCCCTGTTCATTTTTTGCGAAACCCCTTCCCAAGCCCTATTCAGATCTGCATAATGCGCGGCCCCGCTGACCGGTTGATTGGTTGACGGGGACGCGCAAAAGCAGCGGTTTCGGCAGGTGTTGACGGCCTGAAACATTGCTGTAAGATGCGCGGCCCGCTGATCGGTTTGTAGGTTGGCGGGACGCGCGGAAAGCGGCGGTTTCGACAAGTGTTGACGAGTCGAAAACAT
Source organism: Lysobacter sp. Soil_N_51 (assembly GCF_057655755.1). Lineage (NCBI taxonomy): Bacteria > Pseudomonadati > Pseudomonadota > Gammaproteobacteria > Lysobacterales > Lysobacteraceae > Lysobacter > Lysobacter sp. Soil_N_51. The sequence goes on from NZ_JBDGLR010000008.1 coordinate 415,484, forward strand.
GCTGTAAGAT
>NZ_JBDGLR010000009.1:0-231400 GCF_057655755.1 Lysobacter sp. Soil_N_51
CGGCCCAGGGCCGGCGTCGCGGTCGGGGCGCGATGGCCATTGCGGGCCAATTCGCGCGACACGCTGCTGGCCGAGCGCTCCAGCGCACGCGCGATCGCGCGGCTACTGTGGCCCTGCTTCGTCATGATCATGATCACACCGCGTTCTTCTTGGCTGAAGTGGCTGTACTGCGTTCCCATCGGATTGGACTCAAGGCGGGTGATGCACTTGAGGGTAGTCAGTGCAGTCGATGCCGGACTCATGTCGCGAAAAAACAAACGCCTCCCGAAGGAGGCGCTTGGTTCATGCGGAACGAATCGAATCCGGATCAGCCCGCGAACAGCAGACGATTGCCGGCGTGGCGCGTTGCTCGTATCGAGCTTGCGCGTCGCGCGTGCGCGACCTCAGCTGTTGCCGTCGAGCGGCGTCATCAGGCGCCGGCCCCGTCCGACCGATTGCATGCGCTCGTCGCCGAAGGCATCGACGCCCGCGGTCGCATCGCGGTCGGCCTCGATCCAGGGCGCGCGCTGGCGCGGACCGGGGATGTAGAGGTCCCATTGCCCGTAAGCCGGCGCCTTGTCGCGCTTGAGTGCGTACGCCACCGGCACCCGGACCAGCCAATGCGCCTCGTCGGCATACGGCCCCTGGGTCGGCGGCGCGAACCGCCACTGCTTGGCGGTGGTCAGCGTCGACTGCGCCAGCAACTCGCGGAACCGCTTCATCTGGGCTTCGCTGCCGACCGCGTGGAGGTTGACCTGTTCGGCGAAGGCATCCTCGACCCGGCCGTCGCGGCCGATCCGCGCCACCACGTAGACCAGGCCCGACACATTCGAACGCGCGGCCAATTCCGGATAAGTCGGCGGCCGCATCTCCGCCTGGCTGGGCAGGTGCGAAGGCTCGTCGCGGCCGAAGTGGGCGCTGCCCAAGCGCAGTTCGTAGGCCTCATCGGCCTGCTCGTACAGCCGGCGCGCGACCACGCGCAGGTTCATCGGCGTGTCGGTCGCGACCGCGGCATCCGTGGTCGCGAGCGGCTCGAACCGCCATTGCGGGACGTTCTGCCGGATCAGGTCGGCGACGGCTTTGGGGATCTCGTTTTCGCGATCGATCCGCACGCCGTCGACCCGGCCGTCGGCCGCGATGCGGACCTGGCCGGTCACCACCATGCTCATCTCGGCCTGCTTGCGCACCGCGCCCGGGCCCTTGCCGGCCGCGAACGCCGGCGGCGCGAACACCATCGCCATCACCAGCCACATCGCAATCCAATTCCACATCCTGTGATGAATCATTTTTCTGTCCCTTGATTGAGCCGTAGCCACGTGCGCACCATCAGCGCCTGGGCGCCGCGATTTCCTCGCCGGCGATTGAAATCCGCCGACCCGGCAACCATAGCAAAGCACCGGCGTCATCCGCCCTCGTTACGATGCGTTGCATCCACAGCGTCCGTTTCGCCACCTCAGCCTCGGCGCAGCGCGCCATAATCCCCTCAGGAGGTGCCCATGCACGGTGGCGGTCTAGAACTCGCATTGTTGTTTCTGCTCGCCGCGGTCATCGCGGTGCCGGTGTTCCGCAAGTTCGGGCTCGGCGCGGTGCTGGGTTATCTGGCCGCGGGCGTGGTGCTCGGCCCATACGGGGTGAAAGTCATCAGCGACGCCGAACCGGTGCTCGCGGCCTCGGAAATCGGCGTGGTCATGATGCTGTTCGTGATCGGCCTGGAGCTGTCGCCGGCGCGATTGCGGGTGATGCGCAAGCCGGTGTTCGGCGCCGGCGGCCTGCAGGTGCTGCTCAGCGGCCTGGCCCTGGGCGCGCTGGCGATGTTCGGCGGCCACCTGGGCTGGAAGGCGGCGACCGTGGTCGGCCTGGGCCTGGCCCTGTCCTCGACCGCGGTGTGCCTGCAATTGCTGTCCGAACGCAAAGGGCTGGCGGCCGATTACGGCCGGCTCGCGTTCGCGATCCTGCTGTTCCAGGATCTCGCGGCGATCCCGCTGCTGGCGGCGATTCCGCTGCTCGGCAAGGCCGCGGCGGTCGAGGGCCTGAACTGGATCGCGGTGGCCAAGGCGGTCGGCGCGATCGCGGCGGTGGTGTTCGGCGGCCGGGTGCTGCTGCGCCAGGTGTTCCGGATCGTCGCGCGTACCCAGATGCCCGAGGTGTTCACCGGCGCGGCGCTGCTGACCGTGCTGGGTTCGGCGTGGATCCTGCAGACCGCCGGGCTGTCGGCCGGCCTGGGCGCGTTCCTGGCCGGCGTGCTGCTGGCCGATTCGGAATTCCGCCACGAACTGGAATCGCAGATCGAGCCGTTCAAGGGCCTGCTGCTGGGCCTGTTCTTCATGGCCGTGGGCATGAGCATCGACCTGCAGCGCGTGCTCAACGAACCGCTGCTGATCGGTTCGATCGTGGCCGCGTTGCTGACGGTGAAATTTCTGCTGCTGTTCGGCGTGGGCATCAGCGCCGGCGGCCTGGACAAGCGCGGCGCGTTTCAGTTGGCGACGGTGATGTCGCTGGGCGGCGAGTTCGCCTTCATCGTGTTCAACGAAGCGGTCAAGGCCAACCTGCTCGACGATCCGACCCGCGACCGCCTGATCGCCGCGGTCGGCGTGTCGATGGCGCTGACCCCGCTGCTGGTGATCGGCGCCCAACGCATGCTCGACGCCGCGCCCGCGGCCAAGCCCAAGCGGCCGTTCGACGAGATTCCCGATCATCACCCGCAGGTGCTGATCGCCGGCATGGGCCGGTTCGGCCAGATCATCGCGCGCCTGCTGGTCGCGCACCGCACCCCGTTCATCGCGATCGAGAACAGCGCCGAGCAGGTCGATTTCATGCGCCGCTTCGGCAATGCGATCTATTACGGCGACCCGGCCCGGCCCGAGTTGCTGCGTTCGGCCGGCGCGGCCCAGGTCAAGATCTTCGTGATCGCGATCGACGACCGCGACAGCGGCATCCGCACGGTGCGCACGATCCGGCGCCTGTACCCGAAGGCCAAGGTGTTCGCCCGCGCGCGCGATCGCCGGCACGCCTGGGACTTGATGGACCTGGGCGCCGAGCCGATGCGCGAGACCTTCCATTCCAGCCTGAAACTGGGCGAGGACGTGCTGATCGAGCTGGGCGTGGAGGCCGAGACCGCGCGCGACCATGTCGAGCGGTTCCGCGAACTCGACGAACGCATGCTCGAGGCGCAGTACCTGGTCCACGACGACGAAGACGCGCTGATCCAGACCGCGCGCGATGCGCGCAAGGAGCTGGAGGAGTTGTTCAACGCCGATCGCGGCGAGGGCATGTTGGCCGACATGGTCGACAAGCGGGCGACGCCGGCGCCGGAGAATGCGACGCGGCATTGAGGGACGGGTGGCGTGGGGTTTGGCGTGTTGGCGGATCGATGCGTTGAGCTGCTGCGAATTGCGCCGGCCGGTCAGTTGCCGCGGTCGCGGCTCGCGCCGCTCCTACAGTCGCTTCGGTCAATCACGCAGCCCCTGTAGGAGCGGCGCGAGCCGCGACCGCGAAACTTCAAACGCCTGCGCAGGCCTCGACAGCCGCCGCGAACTCAGCCGCGGCGCGGCGCCTTAATTCCCCGGCCCGCGCAAGAACCGCGCCATCGACACCCCGTTGCCGGCATTGCCCGACGGCGTACTCGGCGCGAACTCGGCGGCGATATCGACGAAACCACGCATCACCGCGATCTCGCGCGGGGTGCGGTTGAGCGCGTCGCGCAGATCCGGGTTGGCGCCGTTGCGCAGCAGGCGCTGCACCACGCGCAACAGGCCATGCAGCGCGGCCAAGTGCAGCGGGCCGAAACCGCGCGGGTCCTGCACGTCGAGCGAGGCTTCGTGGTCGAGCAGCAGTTCCAGGCCGGCGATCAGCACGTCCTCGTCGGCCGCGGTGCCCGGTTCGGCGCGCGCGCCGAGCAACAGCAGCAACGGTGTCGCGCCGGCGGCGGATTGGTCGGCGTCGACGCCGGCCAGCAGCAAGGTGTCGAACAAGGCGACCAGGCGGCTGCGCTCGCGCGCGGTGAAGCCGAACATCGCCGCGCAATGCAGGGCCATGCGCCCCTGCGCGTCGCGCGCCTGCACGTCGGCGCCGGCGGCGAGCAGGCGCGCGGCCAGGTCGGTGAGGCCGAGCGCGCACGCAACCATCAGCACGGTCAGGTCGCCGGGCAGGCGCTGCTCCAGCGAAGCGCCGGCCGACACCAGCCGGTCGACGATTTCGCCGTGACGCATGCTGACCGCCGCCGACAGCGGGGTCGCGCCGGAATTGGCCGCGCGCTGCGGGTCGGCGCCGCGCGCGAGCAGCAGGTCGACCACCGCGCGATGACCGCCACCGGCGGCGCGCAGCAGCGCGGTGCAGCCCTGGCTGTCGGGCGAATCGACCGACAGGCCCAGATCGAGCAAGCGCCGCACCGCGTCTGCATCGCCGACGATCGCCGCGGCCGGCACGTCGGCGGCCTGCAGCGGACGCCGCGGCAACGCCCAGCCGCGCCAATCCAGCCAGTCGGCCAGATCGCGCCGGCCCGAGGCCAGAGCGACGCCGAGCGGGGTCTGACCGTCGGCGGCGAGCAGATTCGGGTCGGCGCCGTGCGCGACCAGCCGCTTGAGCATGCCGTCGCGGCCGAGCGCGGCGGCCAGGTGCAACGCGCTCATGCCGTGGCTGTCGCGGGTATTGAGGTCGACGCCGGCGGCGAGCAGGCGATCGAGCAGGCGCGACCAGCCCAGCCGGACCGCGATCGCCAGCGGCGGATCGCCGGCCGGGGTGCGCGAAAACGCATCGGCGCCGCGTTCGAGCAGGTCCAGGGCGAATTGTTCCAGCCCACGCGCGGCCTGATCGCCGGCCGAGCAGGTCGCCAGGAACCGGCCCAGGCCGCCGCGACCGGCCGGCGACACGCCGTGGCGCAGCAGCGCCTGCAGCGCCGGCAACGAGGCCGGGGCCTGACCGAGCAGCGCGAACAGCACGGTATCGCCGTGGCCGTCGTAGACATTGGCGTCGGCGCCCTGGCCAAGCAGCCAGTCGATGCGTTCGGCGGTCGGCACGTGGCCGTCTTCTTCGAACAACTGCGCGCCCAGTTCGGCCGGGCTCAGCAGCTTGGCCAGCCCGGTCAGTTCCGAGGCACGGCCGTCGCGCAGGCCGTCGCGCAGCAGCGCGGCCGGCATGCGATCGACGATCACCCGTTCGCCGTCGGGCGCATCGCTGTCGCCCTCGCCGCTGACCGCGGTCGGCAGCGGATACGCCCGATCGAGCGCGGCGACCAGCGACCAGCGACCGGCCTCGGCGGCGCGATCGACCGCGCGCTTGCCGGTGCGGTCGCGCAGTTCCGGGTCGATGCCCAGGTCGAGCAGGCGCATCACCAGCGGCGGCGAGGCGGTTTCGGCCTGGCAGGCCAGGATCAGCGCGCTGGCGCCGTCGGCGTCGAGCGCCTTGGCCTCGGCGACGCCGCCCTGCGGCAGATGTTCGAGCAAGCGTTCCAGCACCGCGGCGCGGCCGCCGCGCGCGGCCTCGAGCAGCGGCGTGCGCTGCAGGCGGTCGATCGCGTTGGCGTCGGCGCCCGCCGCCAGCAGGGCGGTGACGATATCGAGATGGCCGGCGAACGAAGCCGCATGCAACGCACTGCGACGCTGACCGTCGCGCGCGTCGATCCGCGCCTTGTGCTTGAGCAACAGCAACGCCCCGGCCGGATCGTCCTCCTCGCCGCCGGCCGCGGCCAGCAACGCCGGCACGCCGTCGGCCTGTTCGGTCTTGGCGCCGCGCTCGAGCAGGAACTTGGTCAGGCGCCAGTTGCCGCTGGCGCAGGCCACGCCGAGCGGCGACAGGCCGTCGTGGTTGAGCGGGTCCAGATCGGCCTGGGCGTCGCGCAGCAGCGCGGCCACCCCCGGGTCGGAGCTGCGCGCGGCATGGTGCAGCGGCGTATTGCCGTCTAGGTCGGCCAGGCGCGGGTCGGCGCCGTTGGCGAGCAGAGTCATGACCGCGTCGGGGCGGCCGTGCCAGCTGTCGCGGGTCGCGGCCAGCAGCGGGGTCATGCCGGCGGTGGCGGCGTTGAGATCGACGCCTCGGGCGATCAACTCGCGCAGCAGGCGCAGGTCCGGCAGCACCGCGGCCAGTACCGGCAGGCTGCGGCGGTCGCGTTCGTCGCCGATCGGCGCGGCGTCGATATCGGCGCCCAGCTCGATCAGTTCCAGCGCGCGCTCGACCTTGCCGGTGCGCGCGGCGGCGTACAGCGCCGGCTCCAGCGGGTCGTCGTCGCCGAGCAATTCATCGGCGTTGTGGACGGTGTCGAGATCGGGGTCGAACTCCACGCCCGGCAGCGCCTGCGCCGGGGCGATTTTCTGCAGCACTACGTGCAAGGCCGGCGAAGCCAGCGCGAACACGGCCGCGAGCGACCAGCGTCCGCCGTCGCTCAGCAATCCGGGCCAGGCCAGCACCAGCACCAGCCCGGACAGGCCGGCGACGATCGCCGCCACACCCAGGCCGCGCCAAGCGCCGACGTCGAGATCGGCCAGCCGCGCCCATTGCGGCGCCAGCGCCGCGCCGTCGCGCTCGGCCGCCTGCCACAGCGGCCACAGCCGCCACAGGCCGAGCAGGATCAGGCCGGCGACCACGCTCAAGCCGATCACCGCCAGCAACGAACCGCTTTGCAGCAGCGCGCTCAGCGGCCAGACGACCAGCGCCGCGGTGGCCGCGGTCGCGCCGCCCCACAGCGCGGCCAATGCGCCCAGTTCGGATTTCCAGTCGATCGTCGCGTCGCGGCGCAGCCACAACCGCGCGGCCAGGGCGAACGCGGGTTGCGCCAGGGCGCCGCCGATCAGCGCGATCGCCGCGCCACCGAGACTGCCGCCGAAACCGGTCGCCAGCGCCAGCACCAGACCGGCGGCCAGGGCCAGGCCCAGGTTGCGGGCACCGCCGCGCGCAATGGGAGCGTCAGGCATCGGGCGTCGGCGCCTCGGCGAAATACGGCGCGTCCACCGACGGCGGCAACTGGATATGAAAGCCGTTGGCGAGCAGGTTCTGCCGCACCTGGGCGGCGTCGGCGCGGGCCAGTTTGCGCTCCGGCGTCAGCTCCAGATCCAGCACGAACTGCAGCGAACCCAACTGCGCGCGCAGCGAGTCGGGCAGGCGCGCGAAGTCGTCGCGCGCGCTCAGAAAAACGTAGGTGTCTGCCTTGCGGAGACTTTTGTATACGTAGGCTTGCATGGGGCGGGCGATACAGCCGGGGGAGACTGTTTTTCTGCGTCGCAGATGTGATGCACAGCATACCTGCCCACTCGCGCTACGCGAACTTTCATGTTCAGCGCAAGGCCCGGACGGGGGTGGTAAGGCCCGCCGGCCTGTGGGGCGATCGGGGGACGCCGGTCCGCCGAAGGATTCGCCGGCACGGTCGCCGGATCGAATCGCTGACCTCCCGCCCCCGCGGTCGCCCGCCCGCGCCGGTCAGTGGTAGCCCACGTCGGCCGCGATTTTTCCGCTGAACACCCGGTACGACCAGTAGGTGTACCCCAGGATCGCCGGCAGCAGCACCACCAGCCCGACCAGCACGAACCCCTGCGAGGACGGCGGCGAGGCCGCGTCCCAGATCGTCAGCCCAGGCACGATGTTGGGCCAGATGCCCAGCACCAGCCCGGCGAAGCCGAGCACGAAGAACAGCAGCGCGTACACGAACGGATGCCCGTCGCGGCCGTCGCGCATCACCGAGCGCCACAGCGCCCAGGCGTTGGCGACGACCAGCAGCGGCACCGGGAACAGCCAGTAGAAATTCCCGCCTTCGAACCAGCGCGCCATGATCCGCGAGTCCAGGAACGGCAGCCACGCGCTGACCAACCCGATGAACACCGCGACCACCAACACCAGCGGCCGGGCCAGGGTCCGCGCGATCAACTGCATGCGCCCCTCGGTCTTGAGGATCAGCCAGGTCGACCCGAGCAAGGCGTAACCGAACACCACCGCCGCGCCGGTCAGCATCGAAAACGGACTGAACCAGTCGAAGATGCCGCCGACGTACTTGCCGCCCTGCAGCGGCATGCCTTCCATGATCGCGCCGAGAATCACGCCCTGAGCGAACGCGCACAACAGCGAGCCTAGCGAAAACGCCACGCCCCAGGCCGATTTCGCGCGTCTGGCCTTGAACCGGAACTCGAACGCCACGCCGCGGAACACCAGCGCGATCAGCATCAGCAGCACCGGCAGGTACAGCGCCGACAGCACCAGCGCATACGCCTTGGGAAACGCCGCGAGCAGGCCCGCGCCGCCGAGCACCAGCCAGGTTTCGTTGCCGTCCCAGATCGGCGCGGCGGTGTTCATCATGTGGTCGAGTTGCGCGTCGTCCTCGGCGAACGGCGCCAGGATGCCCAGGCCGAGCACGAAGCCGTCGAGCAGCACGTACATCAACACGCCGAAACCGATCACGCCGAACCAGATCACCGGCAGCCAGTATTCCATCGTCCTACTCCGTCTTGCTGGGCGAGGCCGCGATCGAGCGACCCTCGCGTGCGTTTGCGCCGGCGCGAATGCGCGCGCCGAGTGCGATCGTTACGAGTGCGCGTCGGGCAGGCCGGTTCATGCGCCGGTCTCGCTGGATTCGTCGGGCACCGACAGCGGCCGCGCCGGGGTCTTGTCGCCCAACCCGGCGCGCGGTGGCGGCTCGTGCGGATGCGGGCCCTTGCGGATCAATTTGACGATGTAACGAAAGCCCGCGCCGAACACGGTGAAATACACCAGCGCGAACACGATCAGCGAGGTCATCACGCTGGCCGCCGCGATCGGACTGACCGCATCGGCGGTGCGCAACAAGCCATAAATCACATACGGCTGGCGGCCGATCTCGACCACGTACCAACCGGCCAGGATCGCGACGAAACCGCTCATGGTCAGCACCCGCCAGCCCCACAGCACCGCGCGCGATTGGTACAGGCGCTTGCGCCACAGCAGCAACAGCGACACCAGCACCAAGGCCAGCATCGCCATGCCCAGGCCGACCATCACCCGGAACGCATAGAACACCGGCTTGACCGGCGGCCGCTCGCTGGCCGGGACCGACTTGAGCGGCTGGATATCGCCGTCGAGGGTGTGAGTGAGGATCACGCTGCCGAGCTTGGGAATCGCGACCTCATAATCGTTGCGCTCGGCCTTCTCGTTGGGCACCGCGAACAGGATCAGCGGCACGCCCTCGCCCGGCTCGCCCGACTCCCAATGCGCCTCCATCGCCGCGACTTTGATCGGCTGATGCTCACGCACGTTCAAACCGTGCAGATCGCCGACGAACACCTGCATCGGCACGGTGATCGCGGCGAAGATCACCGCGGCGCGCAGCATCCGCTTGCCCGCTTCGACATGCACCCCGCGCAGCAGGTACGACGCGCCGACGCCGCCGATCACGAAACAGGTGGTGATGAACGCGGCCAGCACCATGTGGGCAAGCCGGTACGGGAACGAAGGATTGAAGATGATCGCCCACCAGTCGGCGGGTTCGAACACGCCGTCGACGATCGTGTAACCGGTCGGCGTCTGCATCCAGCTGTTCGCCGAAATGATCCAGAACGTCGAGATCAACGTCCCCAGCGCGACCATGCAGGTCGCGAGGAAATGCATCTTTTCGTCGACCCGGCTCCAGCCGAACAGCATCACCCCAAGGAAAGTCGCTTCCAGGAAGAACGCGGTCAGCACCTCGTACGACAGCAGCGGGCCGAGGATGTTGCCGGCCTGTTCGCTCAGCACCGCCCAGTTGGTGCCGAACTGGAAACTCATCACGATGCCCGAGACCACGCCCATGCCGAACGAGACGGCGAAGACCTTGGTCCAGAAGAAATACAGATCGCGCCAGAGCGTGTCGCGGGTGCGCAGCCAGCGCCATTCGACGAAGGCCAGCCAGCTCGCCAGGCCGATGGTGAAGGCCGGGAACAGGATATGAAACGAAATCACGAAGCCGAACTGGATACGCGACAGCAACAGAGCGTCCACGTGCATTGCCTCCATGGCACGGAACATCGCGCCAGCGGGTTCATTTTGCGCCGCAACATGCACGCGCGGCGGCGGCTCGGTGGAATCACATAAACCGCAAAGGCGGTGAGCGTGATGTGGTGGGGCCTGTAGCGGCTGCGTTTGCGGCGCCGCATCCTCGCGCGGGCATGTTGGAACAAGCACTTGGACGGCGACCGCAGGCGTCACTGTCTCACGATCGCCTCGTGTTCGGTGGCTCGACGCGGCATGCGCGGTGCGACAAAACGCGGCAAGCCGACGAAACGTTTTAGCGCTCGCCCCAACCGCCCGTGTCGCTCACGTCCGCTCACCTTGAGACGTTTTGTCCAATGGCGTTCTCCCTTCTCCCTCCTGTGGAAGGAGTCATTGATGTCCCTTCTCCCGCAAGCGGGAGAAGGTGCCCGAAGGGCGGATGAGGGTGCGCTTTTCATCGCGCCCCACCCTCACCCCACCCCCTCTCCCGCAGGCGGTAGAGGGGCTTGCTGCAGATCGGCCACCCTCTCGGCGGCAAAGCGTTTTCTCGCAAAGCGTGAGAAAGCATGAGAAGGCCTTTGACCTCCCTTCTCCCGCAAGCGGGAGAAGGTGCCCGAAGGGCGGATGAGGGTCGCTTTTCATCGCGCCCCACCCTCACCCCAAGCCCCTCTCCCGCAGGCGGGAGAGGGGCTTGCTGCAGATCGGCCACCCTCTCGGCGGCAAAGCGTTTTCTCGCAAAGCATGAGAAAGCATGAGAAGGCCTTCGACCTCCCTTCTCCCGCAAGCGGGAGAAGGTGCCCGGAGGGCGGATGAGGGGGCGCTTTTCATCGCGCCCCACCCTCACCCCAACCCCTCTCCCGCGAGCGGGGCTTGATGCAACTCGCCGCAATCGTCCAGCCAGACCCCACCAAATCACCGATCCCGCAAAACCCACGCCTCCACGCCATCCACCGCACCGCCAACCACCACGCCCATGACCAACGGCCGGCCCGGCGCCCGCCCCCGGACTGCTAACCTGCGCCCACTTTTGTCCTAGAGCCCGCTCGATGCGCATCTCCTTTGCCACGCTCGCCGCGCTGCCCCTGGCGCTGTTGTCCACCGCTGCGTTCGCGCAGGCCACCGCGCCCCTGACCCTCGCTGACACCATGGCCAATCCCGACTGGATCGGACCGCCGGTGGAGCGCGCCTGGTGGGCCTGGGACGGCCAGCGCGTGCAGTACCAGATCAAACGCGACGACGGGATCATCCGCGACACCTGGCAGACCGGCGTCGCCGGCGGCACGCCGCAGCGCCTGGACGGCGCCGCGCGCAACGAACTCGACGCAGCCAATCCGGCGTTCGACGCGCAGCGCACGCGCATGGCGTTCGTGCGCAACGGCGACGTGTTCGTGCGCGACCTGCGCAGCGGCGCGTTGACCCAGGTCACCCGCAGCAACGACACCGAATCGCGCCCGCAATTCAGCCGCGACGGCAATCTGGTGTTCCGGGTCGATAACCAGTGGTACCAGTGGCGCGCCGGCCAGGGCCTGAGCCAGGCCGCGCAGGTCCGCGCCGAGAAAGACCCGGCGCAGGCGCCCAAGGCCGACGCGCTGCGCGATTACCAACTCGCCACCATCGACACCCTGCGCAACGACCGCGCCCAGCGCGACGCCGCGCGCGAACAGGACGAGGCCTGGCGTCGCGGCGACGGCAGCCGCGCGCCCAAGCCGGCCTACCTCGGCGACGAGGTCGAGATCATCGACAGCGCCCTGTCGCCCGACGCGCGCTGGCTGCTGGTGGTGACCCAGGAAAAGAAGGGCGACGCCGGCACCGGCGGCAAGATGCCCAAGTACGTGACCGAATCGGGTTACGAGGAATTCGAGGAAGTCCGCACCCGCGTCGGTCGCAACGACCCCTTGCCGCAGAAGCTGTGGTTGGTCGACGTGGCCAACGCCAAGGTCACCGAACTCGGCTTCGACGGCCTGCCGGGCATCAGCGACGATCCGCTCGCGGCGTTGCGCAAGGCCGCCAAGCAGGACCCGCTCAAGGGCGAACGCCCGGTGCGGATCGAATCCGACGGCGACGGCAGCGGCGTATCGATCCGCTGGAGCGACGACGGCCGCCACGCCGCGGTGCTGGTGCGCGCGATCGACAACAAGGACCGCTGGCTGACCTCGGTCGACCTGGCCAAGACCCGTCTGGAAACCCGCCATCGCCTGACCGACAAGGCCTGGATCAACTGGAATTTCAACGATTTCGGCTGGCTGCCCGGCAAAGGCGCCGGCGACCTGTGGCTATTGTCGGAACAAAGCGGCTACTCGCACCTGTACCTCAGCCAGGACGGCGGCGCGCCGCGCGCGCTGACCTCGGGCAAGTGGGAAGTGTCCGAACCCGAACTCGCCGCCGACGGCAAGACCTTCTTCTTCCTGTGCAACCGCAAGTGGCCGGGCGATTACGAAGTCTGCGCGGTCGACCGCAACGGCGGCGCGGTGCGCGAAGTCACCGCGCTCGACGGCGTGGAAAACTTCACCCTCTCGCCCGACGGCCGCAAGGTGCTGGCGCGTTATTCGGAAAGCTACCTGCCGCCGCAACTGGCGGTGGTCGATGCCGGCGGCGGCGACGCGGTCAAGCTCACCGACACGCGCAAGCCCGAGTTCAAGAACCGCGAGTGGATCCAGCCCGAGTACGTGCAGGTGCCGTCCAAGCACGGCGCCGGCACGGTCTGGGGCAAGTTCTACGGCCCGAAGAACTACGATCCGAACAAGAAGTACCCGATCGTGATGTTCGTGCATGGCGCCGGCTACCTGCAGAACGTCAGCACGCGCTACCCGAATTACTTCCGCGAGCAGATGTTCCACAACCTGCTGGTCGACAAGGGCTATGTGGTGCTCGACCTCGACTACCGCGCGTCCGAAGGCTACGGCCGCGACTGGCGCACCGCGATCTACCGGCAGATGGGCCATCCCGAACTCGAGGATTACCAGGACGGCCTGGACTGGCTGGTCGCCAACAAGCACGGCGACCGCGACCGCGCCGGCATCTACGGCGGCTCCTACGGCGGTTTCATGACCTTCATGGCGCTGTACCGCGCCCCGGGCCTGTTCAAGGCCGGCGCCGCGCTGCGCCCGGTCTCCGACTGGTCGCAGTACAACCACGAATACACCGCCAACATCCTCAACACGCCTGAGCTCGACCCGGAGGCTTACAAGAAGTCCTCGCCGATCGAGTATGCCGCCGGCCTCAAGGACAACCTGCTGATCGCCCACGGCATGATCGACGACAACGTGTTCTTCAAGGACTCGGTGATGATGACCCAGAAGCTGATCGAACTGCGCAAGGACAAGTGGGAAATCGCCCCGTATCCGCTAGAGCGCCACAGCTTCGTGCATGCCGACGCGTGGTACGACGAGTATCGGCGTATCTATGAGTTGTTTGAGCGGACGTTGAAGTAAGCGCATCGATGACGAAAGCCGCTCGCAACGCTTTCGTCATTCTCGCCGCCGGCCTGTGGTCGGCGGCCTGGAGCGCGTTGCCCCACGCGGTCTATCAGCAGCTCGAGGAACCGCTGCGTTCACAGATGCTGGAAACCGCGAGCATCGCGGGCATGGCCCTGGCCAAACGCATGGGCGTGACCGCGTTGTCAGGACTGGCCGTGCAGACCACGGCTGTATTCCTCGCCGCGGTCGTTGCTGCCTCGGCATGGCGAGCCGTATTGGGCTGGCTGGATCGCGGAACCGCCTCTGCGCCGGTCGTGCGCTGGGGATTGCGTTCCATCGCAATGCTGGGACTTTGGAGCGCAGGTCTGGGGGCCGGCATCGCACTGGTTTTTTTCTTGCCCCAAGGCCTCGAAATAATCGGTTGGCTGATTGCGGTTGGCAGTTTTTTAGCATTGCCGCTGCTTTGTTGGCGCAGCGAGATCGTGGCCGCTCCATCCCCACCGCGGTTCTGGGCACCGGCTTGGCCCGGGGCCTATCCCGTTGGATTTGCCGCCATCATGGCGATACTGTACTTCGCCTTATCCACCGGGTTCGCAATAGCGGGCGGTCTCATCGCATGGAGCGCGCCCGCATTGGCCTTGGTCGAATTTTGTATCGCAAGTGCGTTGCTCGCCTTCACAGCCGCGCCTTGGCTGCAGCGCGCGCACGGCGCGCAAACGTTGCGAGTCGCCATGCGTGCGTTACGTCCTGGCCCGTTACGCGCGGTCCTGGCCGTTCAATGGCGCATTCAAGGATTCTTTCTACTGGTGTTCGGACCGCCGATCCTGATCGTGATGGTGGATCTGATCTTTTTCATGCCGCAAGCCACCGCCTCTTTCGCCTTGGTCGATCGAGACGTTCCGAACTGGCTGAGTCGTTGGAGCGCATTCGAGGATGGGGTCCGACAGGCATGGTATCTGCCGACAACCGCGGTACTGGCCTGGATGTGCCTGATTTGCACCGCCCGGGCGCTGAAGCAAGCCGACTTAGATGTCCGGCATTAAACCGACCGAACGCTTTCTTTCTGAATCGAGCCGGCGGGCGTTTGATTTATAACAAAGCATTTTCTCTGATTACCTTGCCTGCTTTGTAGTTGAGTTTTCGCGGTCGCGGCTCGCCTCGCTCCTACAAGGAGGCCATGCGGGTTTCGCTTGAAGCCGCGCAGTTCACCCAGCGCTGCGGGACCACGGACTCGCTGCGCTGGGTGAACTGCGCGACCTCAGTCCCAAGCAAAGTCACTGGATGCTCCGCCGTGCCGAAATGGAGCGCGGCCCGCGCTCGCAAGAACGATGGACTGGGGATTTCGCGTACACACACACCGACTCCCGATTCCTCCAGAGGCGCAATCGCGCCATCCGAAAGCCCCTGCCAAGCAATACGCACCCCCGCTAGAATGCGCCCATGAGCGACTTCGACCGCGTACGCGAATATCTATCCGGCCTGCAGGACCGCCTGTGCGCCGCCATCGAACACGCCGACGGCGAAGCCCGCTTCGCCGAAGACCTCTGGCAACGCCCCGAAGGCGGCGGCGGGCGTACCCGCGTCCTGCGCGGCGGCAAGGTGTTCGAACAGGCCGGTATCGGCTTCTCCGACGTGTCGGGCACCAAACTGCCGCCGTCGGCGACCGCCGCGCGGCCGGAACTGGCCGGCGCCTCGTGGCGCGCGGTCGGCGTGTCGCTCGTGTTCCATCCGAACAATCCCTACCTGCCCACCACCCACGCCAACGTGCGCCACTTCCGCGCGATGCGCGACGGCGAGACGGTGGCGTGGTGGTTCGGCGGCGGCTTCGATCTGACCCCGTTCTATCCCTTCGACGAAGACGTGCGCCACTGGCACCGCACCGCGCGGAGCTTGTGCGAGCCGTTCGGCGGCGAGGAGCGCTACCAGGCGCACAAGCGCTGGTGCGACGAGTATTTCTTCCTCAAGCACCGCAACGAAACCCGCGGCGTCGGCGGCCTGTTCTTCGACGACCTGCACGGCGATTTCGAACGCGACTTCGCCTATCAGCGCGCGGTCGGCGACGGCTTTCTCGACGCCTATCTGCCGCTGGTCGAACGGCGCCGCGACACGCCTTATGGCGAGCGCGAGCGGCAATTCCAGCTGTACCGGCGCGGCCGCTACGTCGAATTCAATCTGGTGTTCGATCGCGGCACCTTGTTCGGCCTGCAATCGGGCGGCCGCACCGAATCGATCCTGATGAGCCTGCCGCCGCTGGTGCGCTGGGAATACGGCTTCAGCCCCGAGGCCGACAGCGACGAAGCCAAGCTGGCGCAGTATCTGGTCCCGCGCGATTGGCTGGGCGAAGCCGAAAGCCGACCACCCGCCGCATAGTCTCGTATCCCCCTGTAGGAGCTGCGTAAGCTGCGACCGCGACATCAGGCTTACAACGTCACTGTGATGTCGCGGTCGCAGCTTACGCAGCTCCTACAGCGCGCTATCGCAGCGACGTTCGGGCCTGGTTACTTCGCCTTGGTCAAGATCGTGATATGCCCATTGGTCTCCAGCATCGCCAGACCGATGTGGTCGATCTCGTCGCAATCGTTCTCGCGCATCGCCTTTTCGAAATCGGCGCGGCTGACCAGTTCGCGGCGCAGCACGTCGCGGAACACATGGCCGTCGCGCGCCAGCACCACCGGCTCGCCCTCCAGCACGCGCTCGGCGCGCGCGCTGCGCGCGGCGACATAGCCGACCGTCCAGTTCAGCACGATCAAGGTCGCCGCCAGGATCAAGCCGCCGGTGACCGAATTGTCGGAGCCCAGCAGAGCGTTCTGCACCGCGTTGCCGAGCAGCACCACCAGCAGCATGTCGAACGAGGTGAACTGGCCCATCGAGCGTTTGCCCGAGACCCTGATCATGCCCAGCAGCACGAAGTAGACGATGCAGGCGCGCACCAGGTACTCCCACCACGGCATCGACAGATGAAAGGCGTCGGACATCGGGCGGGCTCCAGCGGCGGGTAATGGATCCGATTGTGGCGCGTGCGCGCGTGCAACGCGCGTTACGGCCGATGCGTTCGTCCCAGCGCACGCCAGCGCGATC
Organism: Lysobacter sp. Soil_N_51; assembly: GCF_057655755.1. Taxonomy (NCBI): domain Bacteria; kingdom Pseudomonadati; phylum Pseudomonadota; class Gammaproteobacteria; order Lysobacterales; family Lysobacteraceae; genus Lysobacter; species Lysobacter sp. Soil_N_51. The sequence continues at coordinate 16,395 of NZ_JBDGLR010000009.1, forward strand.
GCCTGCGACGAAGACCGCCCCTGCGGCGGACACGGTCACGCTTGCGCGCATCCGCCGAGTCGAGATCAACTCGCATTTGCAACATCCGCGCCGCGCCCGCAGAATGCGCACGCTTCGCCCGCCCCAGCGCTCTGCGCAACGACAGCCAGCGGAAGCCTTCCCCTTATCGCACCCGCCCCCGACCGGCCTGCCACGGCCCGGCCGCGCGGCGCTGCGCCTGACCCGAAGGATCGCCCGCTCATGTCCGTCACCGTCTCCCGTCCGCTCCGCCCGGCCGCCCTCGCCTGCGCCCTGCTCGCCTGCGCGCCGTTCGCCGGCGCCGTCCACGCCGCCGAGGCCGCCGACAGCGGCGACACCGCGCGCACTCTGGATTCGATCACCGTCGTCGCCGAACGCGAACCGGGCAACTTCGATCTCGACCGCGGCGAGATCGAACTGACCCAGGCCTCGGACCTGAGCGATCTGTTGTCGAACGAATCGGGCGTCGCCGTCGGCGGCGGCTCGCCGGTGGCGCAGAAGGTCTACGTGCGCGGCTTCGAAGACACCATGCTCAACGTCACCATCGACGGCGCGCAGGAACCGGCCGAGCTGTATCACCACCAGACCCGGGTGCAGATCGAACCCGAATTCATCAAGTCGATCGAACTCGACGCCGGCGCGGGTGCGGCTACCCAGGGCGCCGGCGCGCTGACCGGCGCGATGCGCGTGCGCACCCGCGACGCGTTCGACCTGCTGCGCCCGGGCCAGGACGCCGGCTTCCTGATCAAGGGCGCGGCCGGCGGCAACAGCAGCAAGGGCGTGCTCGCCGGGTACGGACGCCTGTCCGATCATCTCGGCGTGCTGGCGACCTACGTCTACCAGGACGGCGGCGATTACGACGACGGCCACGGCGACCGGGTCAAGCCGACCGCGTTCGAACACGAGCGCGCCCAGTTCAAGCTCAGCGGCGTGTTCGACGCGCACAGCTTCGACCTGTCGGCCGAGCACCTCGACGACACCGGCACGTACTACGAACGGCCGCACATGACCAACTTCACCGGCCGCTACATCCTGTCCGATCACCAGATGCGCCGCGACACCGTGTCCTACGAACACCGTTTCGATCCCGAAGGCGACGCGGTCGACGCGCGCTTCACCGCCTACCGCACCCGCAGCAGCTACGAGAACCGCCGCAACACCACCGGCATCCTGTACAGCTGGGGCGAGCAGACCAGCACCGGCATGGACCTGCGCAACACCTCGACCTGGGACGCGCTGTCGCTGACCTACGGCATCGATTACCGCGGCGACCGCCTGCACGCGCGCCAGCAGGCCACGCCGCCGCCGTTCTGGGGTCGCACCGAGCAGACCGCGCGGGTGTTCGGCGCGTACGCGCAGGGCCGCTGGACGCCGTCGCCGCAGTGGACGCTGTCGGCCGGCCTGCGATACGACGACTATCGCCACGAGGGCAAGTCAGGCGTCAGCGCCGGCGCGCGTAACAGCGAGGCCAAGGCCAGCCCCAACGCCTCGATCGAGTGGACCCCGATCGAGCCGCTGACCTTCCGCCTGGCCTATTCCGAAGCCTTCCGCGGCGTCACCATCCGCGAAGCCTTCTTCAGCGCGCTGTACACCCACCGCGGCGACCTGGACGGCGAGCAGGCCGACAACATCGAATTCGGCGTGTCCTGGGAGAAGGACGGCTACTTCGCCCGCGCCACCGCGTATCGCCAGCGCATCGAGAACTACATTTCCGCGGTCTACGACGGCGGCGCGGCCTGGGGCTATTGGGAAAACATCGGCACCGCCAAGGTCGAGGGCTACGAGGCCGAGATCGGCAAGCGCTGGCAGCGCATGGGCGTCAGCGTCGGGGTGTGGAATTCCGACAACACCTTCAACGACCGCCCGCTCAACGACGCCGACCTCGGCCTGGGCACCAGCATCGGCCGCACCTGGACCGCGCGCTTCGACTGGCAGCCCGCCTCGCAGCAGGCCACCTACGCGGTGCGCGCGCGCCTGGTCGAGGACGAGCGCAACTCGATCGCGCCGACCGCGCCGGACAAGCCCGGCTACGCGGTGGTGGACCTGATGGCCAACTGGAACCTGCTCGGCGACGACCGGCTCAAGCTGGGCGCGGCGGTCAACAACCTGTTCGACCGGTTCTACTACGACCACGGCACCTACGGTTATCAGGCCGGCTCGGGCCGGTATATCGGCTTCCCGTCGCCTGGGCGCGAGTTGTCGCTGTCGTTGACGTATCGGTTCTAAGTAATTCTAAATTTTGCGTAGACGATGGCGCCCGCGTATGCCGGGCGTCTGGTTTGTTTATCTCGTTGGGCTGGCTTAATGCCTATTAGTGGCTAGCCAACGAACCGAAGCGACGGATTACCCGCAGCGACATCCCTACCTGACGTCATTCCCGCGAACGCGGGAATCCAGCGACTTTCGCGAAAGCGCACGAAGTCTTACGCAAGCGTTCGCACTCACAGAGCAAAGTCACTGGATTCCCGCGTTCGCGGGAATGACGGCTGGAAAGATTGCGGGGGTGCCCGTCATTACGACGCTCAAGCATCCAGCGCTATGCGCAGCCCGCTATACGCACTTCTCTGCGACGCTTATGCACGCGTGCGCCAGAACCAACACGGTGCTCAACTGAGCACCCAAACAAAAAGCCGCCCTGCACAGCAAGGCGGCTTTCGACGACACAAATAAAAAGCCCCGCAGGCAGGGGGGGCCGGCGGGGCTGGTGGAGCGTGCCCTGGGGAGGGGGCGTTCGCTCCGGGGGATCACTCCAGGGGAGGGAGAGATCGGCGACAGACGTTGCATCTGTCGCGACCTATATGACCACCTGGCACATGGATAGTTCGTGAAGATCAGAGTTAATAAATTGTTGGATTCAGGACCGATTCATTCTACCAAACCCAGCAAAATCAACGCTTTCACGATATTTAATGCGCTTCGTCCCAGTTAATACCGATACCGGTGTCAACAACCAGAGGAACGCGAAGTGTGGCCGCGGCCGCCATCCGCTGTGTGGCCTGGGCGATCAAAGTATCCGCGAATGCGCTCTCGACCTCGAACACCAGTTCGTCGTGCACCTGCAGGATCATCTTGGCACTGTCGGCGTGCTGTGACAGCCAGCCGTCGATGTCGATCATCGCGCGCTTGATGATGTCGGCCGCGGTGCCCTGCATCGGTGCGTTGATCGCGGCGCGTTCGGCGCCCGCGCGCAGGCCCTGGTTCGACGCCTTGATGTTCTCCAGATACAGGCGACGGCCGAACACGGTTTCGACATAGCCCTTGTCGCGCGCGTCCTGACGCGTGCGCTCCATGAAATCGCGCACACCCGGATAACGGCTGAAATACAGGGCGATGTAGTCCTGCGCTTCGCCGCGACCGATGCCGAGCTGACGCGCCAGACCGAACGCGCTCATGCCGTACATCAGACCGAAGTTGATCGCCTTGGCCGCGCGCCGTTCGTTCGAGCTGACCTCTTCCAGCGATTTCTTGCCGAACACTTCGGCCGCGGTCGCGCGATGCACGTCGGCGCCGGATTCGAACGCGCGCACCAGGCCCGGGTCCTCCGACAGGTGGGCCATGATCCGCAGTTCGATCTGCGAGTAATCGCAGGCGACCAGACGCCGGCCTTCGGGCGCGACGAAAGCGCGGCGGATGCGTCGGCCGTCGTCGGTGCGGATCGGAATGTTCTGCAGGTTCGGATCGCTCGACGCCAGGCGTCCGGTCGCCGCGCCGGCCTGGTGATAACTGGTGTGGACGCGGCCGGTGTGCGGATTGACCATCCCCGACAGTTTGTCGGTGTAGGTGCTGCGCAGTTTCGCCAAGCCGCGGTATTCCAAAATCACCCGCGGCAGTTCGTGCTGATCGGCGATCGCTTCGAGCGCTTCTTCGTTGGTGCTCGGCTGCCCGGTCGGGGTCTTCACCAGCACCGGCAGCTTGAGTTCGTCGAACAGCAAGGCCTGCAACTGCTTGGGCGAATCCAGGTTGAAGGTGCGCCCGGCCAGTTCGGTCGCCTTGATCTGCGCGGCGAGCATGCGCTTGCCCAGGTCCTGCGATTGCCGGCGCAGTTCGTCGCCGTCGATCATCACCCCGTTGGCCTCGATGCGTTCGAGCACCGGCACCAGCGGCATTTCGATCTCGCGGTAGACCTTTTCCAGCTCCGGTTCCGCGGCCAGACGCGCGCCGAGCACGCGGTGCAGGCGCAAGGTCACGTCGGCGTCCTCGGCGGCGTATCGGGTCGCATCGTCGAGGGCGACCTGCGAGAACAGGATCTGCTTGGCGCCCTTGCCGGCGACATCGGCGTACTTGATCGTGTCGTAACCCAGGTAACGCTTGGCCAGCGAGTCCATGTCGTGACGGCTGCCGGTGGCGTTGTAGACGAAGCTCTCCAGCATGGTGTCGTCGGCGTAACCGAGCACGTCCACGCCATGCCGGCGCAGGACGTGCAGATCGTACTTGCCGTGCTGGCCGAGCTTGCGCCGCGCCGGATCGGCGAACACCGGCCGCAACGCATCGAGCACGGCCTGGCGATCGAGCTGCGCCGGCACCCCGGGATAATCGTGGGCCAGCGGGATATACACCGCGCGGCCCGGCTCGGTCGCGAAACTCAGCCCGACCAGATTCGCCATCATCGGATCGAGCGAATCGGTTTCGCTGTCGAAGGCGAATTCCTCGCTCGACCGCAGCGCCGCGACCAGCGCGTCGAGCTGCGGCTGGGTCACGATCGCCTCGTACTCGCCCTTGGCCGACAGCGCCGCGTCCGGCGTTTCGCCGGCCGCATTGGAACGCGCATGGCCGGCGGCGGTCGCGCGCAGGCCGGCGCGGTCGGCGGCGATCTCGTTGGCGGTCGTGTTGGCACTGCCTTCGATATCGCGCAGCGCCTGCTTGAAGCCGTAGCGCGCGTACAGCGTACGCAGCGCCTCGGTGTCGCGTTCGCGCAGGGCGAGCTGCTGCGGGCCGCGGTCGAGCTCTACGTCGGTCTTGATCGTGGTCAGCTGGCGATTGAGCGGCAAGCGGCCGAGCACCGCCCGCAGGTTCTCGCCGATCTTGCCCTTGATCTGATCGGCGTGTTCGATCACGCCCTCCAGGGTGTCGTATTCGGCCAGCCACTTGGCCGCGGTCTTCGGCCCGCACTTCTCCACGCCGGGCACGTTGTCGACGCTGTCGCCCATCAGCGACAGAAAGTCGACGATCTGATTCGGACGCACGCCGAACTTGGCGATCACCGCTTCGTCGGAATCCATGCGGCTGCCGCTCATGGTGTTGACCAGCACCACGCCGGGCCGCACCAGTTGGGCAAAGTCCTTGTCGCCGGTGGAAATGGTGACGTCGATCGCATCGCCGGCCGCGCGCAGCGCGAGGGTGCCGATCACGTCGTCGGCCTCGACCCCGTCGATGCGCAGGATCGGAATGCCCAGGGCCTCGACGATCTCGCACATCGGCAGCACCTGGGCGCGCAGGTCGTCGGGCATCGGCGGGCGATTGGCCTTGTACTGCGGGTCCAGGTCGTCGCGGAAGGTCTTGCCGGGCGCGTCGACCACGAAGGCCACATAGTCGGGGCGTTCGGCCAGGGTCGAGCGCAGCATGTTGACCACGCCAAACAGCGCGCCGGTGGGCTCGCCGGCGTCGTTGGTCAACGGCGGCAGCGCATGGAAGGCGCGGTAGAGGTAGCTGGAACCATCGATCAGGACGAGTCTTTTCATGCCCGCGATTCTACGCTGCCCGGTCGCCGGGTCTGCGAATGCCGGCCGGCCGTGGCCGATGAATGCGGCACGATGCGCGACGCGACCGGACCGCCAAACCGATGCACACGCTTAACGCAGTCGCGGCGTATGCTGACGGCCTGATACACGGAGAATCGCCATGCGCGCCCCACTCGCATCGCCGCACGCCCGCCTGCGCCGCCTCGCCCCCGTCCTGACCGCCCTCGCGGCCGTCGCCCTGATGGCCGGCTGCGCCAGCATGGGCGGCGCGACCGACGACCCCACCGCCGCGCTCAAGGGCGCCGAGGTCTACACCCGCAGCGTCGAGAACGGCGACACCGTCGAGGAGTACCGGGTCGGCGGCCAGCTGCGCGCGGTCAAGGTCACCCCGTCGCGCGGCCCGGTCTATTACCTGGTCGACAACGACGGCGACGGCCGCCTCGACAGCAGCAAGGGCGAGGGCACGGTGTCGCCGGTGTATTACAAACTCTTCAGTTGGTGATGCGCGGCGAGCCGCGGTCGACGCGCTGTAGTCAGCTACCGTAGCCGTTTCATGCCGCGCCGGCGGTACGCCAGTGCGCCGCTCGTTTTCTGCACGGATCTCTCCGATCCGATCTCTCCGATCCCACTTCTCTTACGCAATGACAACCGCCGAAATCCGCACCATCGTCGGCGACACCGAACTGCGCGCGGTCTGGCCGGTGGTGTCGCAACTGCGCCCCGAATTCGACGAGGCGCGCTTCCTCGCCCAGATGCACCGCCAGATCGCCGAGGGCTGCCGCGCGACGGTGGCCTACGACGCCCAGGGCGTGCCGCGTGCGTTCGCGTGCTGGCGGGTGATGGAGATGCTGGCGGTCGGGCTGCATGTGTACGTCGACGACCTGATCACCGACGAAGCCGTGCGCGGCCAGGGCTACGGCAAGGCGATGCTGGACTGGCTCAAGGCCGAGGCCAAGCGACTGGGCTGCGCGCGGCTGCAACTCGACTCCGGCACGCACCGGCAGGACGCGCATGCGTTTTATCTGCGCGAGCGGTTGCGGATCGAGGCGTTTCATTTTGGGGTGAGGCTGGATTAGTGGCGTGGGTCGCGGGCGGTCGGATGGCTTGCTGACGATGCTTGAATCGACGAAGCCACGATCTGTTGCCCACTTTGTAGAGGGGGCGGGCCCCCGGCGTACCTTGTGAACCGAAAGAGACTGGAGCGCGAGGGATTTGCTTTTCGCGTCGCCGACGGTTGAATCGGCAGGACTTGCGGGGAAAAGCAAATCCCCCCTAGCCCCCCTTTTTCAAAGGGGGAACGGTAACGCGGCGAGCCAGAAGAATCGAAGCGCTTACTCGGTGCGCGCCGCTGCACCCATGTCGCTTGACTGCAAAGTCGCCCCAGCCGCCGGCTTCTCCACCCTCGGCCGATTGCGATACCGCTCGAACCACCCCAGCGTATTGAGCACCTGCGCCAAGGTTTCGCTAGGCCGCGCGCCGATGCCGTGCGAGGCACCGGGGATGCGGATCATCGCGCTGTCGACGCGGTGCAGCTTGAGCGCGGTGTAGTACTGCTCGGTCTCCGAGATCGGCGTGCGGTAGTCGCTTTCGCCGGTGATCAGCATGGTCGGGGTGGTGACGTTGCCGACATAGGCCAGCGGCGAGCGCTTCCAGTAGTTTTCCTGCGCCTGCCACGGCGGACCGGGAAACCAGTGCTGGGTGATGTAGGACGGGCCGTCGGAAGTCAGCGCGAAACTGGTCCAGTTGATCACCGGCTTGGCCACCACCGCGGCGCGGAAACGATCGGTGTGACCGACGATCCACGCGGTCAGCACACCGCCGCCGGAACCGCCGGTGACATACAGTTGCTGCGGATCGACATAACCCTTGGCGATGGTCGCATCGACCGCGCTGATCAGATCGTCGTAGTCGTGGCTCGGATAGTTCTGATGGATGTGATCGGCGAAGGCCTGGCCGTAACTGGTGCTGCCGCGCGGATTAACGTACAGCACCACATAGCCGGCGGCGGCGTACAACTGGGTTTCCACGGCGAAACGCGGGCCGTAGTTCGCATACGGCCCGCCATGGATTTCCAGCAGCAGCGGATAACGCTTGCCGGCTTCGAACTGCGGCGGCTTGACGATCCAGCCCTGCACCGACAAGCCATCGGCCGAGGACTTGGTCCACAAGGTTTCGACTTCGCCCAGGCGCTTGCGCGCGAGCGAGTCGGCATTGAGGTCGGTCAATACCCGCGACTTGCCGCCGCGCGCGACCACCGCCACGTCGGCCATGCGCGAGACGCTGCCATGGGTATAGGCGACACGACCGCCGCCAACTGAAAAACTGCCGCCCGGATAAGGCCGGCCGACCTCGGTGCCACCGATATCGTCGCTGACCGATTCGACCGCGCCGCCGCTCGCCGCGATCCAGCCCAGATGGCTCACGCCTTCGCGGTCGTAACCGAAATACAGCCCGCGCCCGTTGCTGTCCCAACGTGGGTTCTCGATCTCGTAATCGAAACGCTCGGTCAACGCGCGCGAGGCGCCGCTGTCGAGATCGAGCACGTACAGATGCGCGACCTGATAACCGAGCTTGCTATCGTCGTAACCCAGGTAGGCCAGCTGACGCCCGTCCGGCGACAAGGTCGGCGATACGTCCGGGCCGCGCCGGTCGGTCAGCGCCACGGTCGCGCCGCTGGCGACGTCGACGCGGTAAATGTCCTGGTCGATCGGGTGGTACTCGGCCTCGGGGCCGCGATTGGACACCACATACAGCGAGCGCCCGTCGCGGCTCCACACCGGGGTCGATTCGACATCGAAATCGCCCTGGGTGACCTGGCGCGGCGTGCCGCCGTCGGCCGGCATCACGAACACGTGCTCGTAGCCGGGCTTGAGGTAACCGGCGCCGTCGGCGCGGTAATTCATCCGGTCGATCAGCTTGACCGCGTCGGCCCACTGCGCGCCCTCGGGCTTGTCCGGCAGCTTCGCCAGCGGCGTGGTGTCGGCGGCGACGTGCTGGGTGAACGCGATCCAGCGCCCGTCCGGCGACCACGCCAGGTTCGACGGACCTTCGCTCAGACGGCTGATCGGCGACTGCTGGCCGCTGTCCATCCAGCGCACCCAGATCTGCGCCGAACCGTCGCGGTCCGACACCCAGGCGATGCGGTCGCCGCTCGGCGACCACACCGCGGCGCCGTCGCCGTACGCGCCGCTGGTCAGCGGCCGCTGCTGGCCGCTGTCTGCATCGATCAGCCACAGATTGCTGCGCCGACGGTCCTTCATGATGTCGAAGAACTTGCGTTGATAGACGATGCGGCGGCCGTCGGGCGAGATCGATGGCGCGTCGGCCCATTCCAGATCGAATAGGTCCTTGGGTTGCAGGTTGCGCGGGTCACTGTGCAGATCGGCGGCTTGCGCTGGACAGAGAGACAACGGCAGCACGCACAAGGCGAGCGCGGCGACGAAGACGAAACGTGCGGACATCGGTGGGTCCCGTTCGGCAGGCATGAGCCCGCAGCCTAGGCCGATCGCGACCGCAGCTCCCAGTGTCGTTGGTCGTGGCCGGACGCACCTGCGGACCGGCGGCACACGCGCGCGACGCGATGGGCTGCTAGGGTGGGCCGAGTCCACAGGGGGACGGCATAAGGAGGATGTCGATGGCTCATGCTCGTGCAGTGCATCGTGTCGCCCGCGGCTGGCTGGCCGCCGGCCTGGCCCTGCTGCTCGCCGGCTGCGGCGAACCCGCCGCCAACGTGTCGGCGCCCAAGCCCTACGACCGGCTCGGCGTCCACGTGCAACTTCCGGGCAACTGGAAAGTCAGCGACGACCAGCGCGTCGCCGGCTCGCATTACCTGACCGTGGAAAGCCCCGGCTCGGCGATCTTCATCGCGATCGTGCAGGCCGACCGCGGGTTGGAACTGGAAACCTTCGCCCGCGATTTTTCCGCCGAGGCCGACAAGCAGACGCCGTCGGTGCTGCGCCGCGAAACCCGTTTCGACCTGTCGCGCTTCGCCGAAGGCACGATCCGCGAGCACTACACCGTGAGCCTGGCCGGGGTGAAGGTTCCGCACCTGCGCGAGTACCGCAAGATCACCGGCGCGCACCGCAGCGCGTTCCTGATCACTCAGAGCGCGGATGAGGACTTGGCCCAGACTCAACCGGGCTTCGATTTATTGGTTAAGTCGTTCAAGCTCACCGATCGGTGAAGCAGGAACGAGTGCAGAGGAGTGAGGAACGAGTAAGAGCCGCTGTTACTCGTTCCTCACTCCTCTGCACTCTTTTCTCCGCTCCCTCAGCCCGAGCAGCGACTGCGCAACCCCAAGGCCCGAGCCACATCGCGCCAGTCGAACGCGCCGACCGCCTGATCGTCGTGGACGGCGTAGAACACGCCGTCGGGGAAACGCACGGAGCCGTTCTGCTGCAACCACACGCCGTCGGTGTTGCCGACGGTCTTGCCGGCGAAGGCGCCGAGGTGGCGCAGGCTGGCGCGGTCGAACACATGGAACACGCTGCGATCCTTGAACTGATCGGTGGCGATCCAGTAACCGCTGCCGTCGTCGCACTGCCACAACGCGATGCCTTCGGCCTGGGCCTTGAACAGGTCCTGGCCGATGGTCTGGCCGCGATAACGGCCGTCGAGACTGTAGTCGCGCACCGCGGTGCCGGTGGCGAGATCTTCCTCGGCGATCAGCAGACGATCGTGGGCGGGATCGCCCCAGATCGACTCGGGCACGCGGATCGCGCCGGCCGCGCTGGTGTCGCCGAACGCGGCGACGTGCCGCGCGACCGGTGTCGCGCCATCGAGTTGCAGGCGATAACGCTGCATGCGCCGGCCGAGTTGTTCCAGCGGCGGCGGAATTTCGTTGCCGTCGGCGTCCTCGCCGGCCATGTAGGCGTCGGTGACGATCACTTCCAGTTGCTGCGGGCCGAGCGCGCGCACCCACAGCCCATACGGCTGTTGCAGTTGCTGCTGGCCGAAACTCATCAGCGCGCGCAGCTGCGGCGCGCGCGTGTCGGCGACCCCGACCGCGCGACTGGCCGCGGCCGGTATCGACAGCGACAGCACCTGCACGCGGCGGTTATCGCGCTCGACCACGAACGCCAGATCACCGAGCACGGCGATGCCGTTGGGCCGGCGGAATTCGCCGAGCGCATCGCCTTCGCGGCCAAAGCGGCCTATCGCGCGACCGTCGTCGCCGTCGTAGATCGTCAGCGCCCCGCCCTGCTTGGCCGTCGCCAGCAGCCACAAGCGGCCGTTCGGCGCGCGCCACACCGCGGGCGAATCGATGTTGTCCCGCGGCGTGGCCGGGGTCACGAAGGCTTCTTCGACCACCTGATGCGCGACGCCGGCCCGCGATAGCAAAGGATCGGCGTCGGCGCGCTCATCGGGCTCGCGCTTGTCGGGCGCGCGCTCGACCAGCGGCGTGGACGGATCCGACGCGCGCGGCGTCTCGGGCGTCGCGCAAGCGGACAGCGCCAGCAACACTGGCACCAGGACGGACATACATACAGTTGAACGCATCGGCGTGCTCGAATTCACAGGAGTCCCCAGCGGCTGTTATAGAACCGTCACATGCATAATTGATGACAGACCGCGCGGCGGCGACCAACGGAAAAGCCATAAAGTGCGCTGGCCGTCATCGTCCTGCCATTGCCCGGACTTACAACGTTCGCCATCTCTTCACCGGCGAACACCATGCGCAGTCCGCGACGTCCCACGCTCCACCATCGCGCACTCAGCGCCGCGCTGCTGGCCGCGCTCGCCGGCCCGGCGCTCGCGATCGATACGCTCGCGCCCGCCGGCCCCGGCGGCGCGAGCGACGCGGCGACCGAGCTCGATCGGGTCACCGTTACCGGCGACATCGCCTATCGCGACCGCAGCGACGCGACCGCGCCGACCCTGAGCTACGGCCTGGACTATTTCCAGCGCTTCGAACCGCTGACCGTGGGCGACATGCTCAAGCGCGTGCCGAGCGTGGGTTTCGTGTCCGACGTGCTCGAATTCGACGGCGCGCGTCTGCGCGGCCTCGACCCGGGCTACACCCAGATCCTGATCAACGGCAAGAAAGTGCCCGGCGCCGGCGGCGATCGGTCGTTCTATGTCGACCGCATTCCGGCCGAACTGGTCGAACGCATCGAAATCATCCGCAGCCCCAGCGCGAATCGCTCCGGCGATGCGGTCGCCGGCGCGCTCAACATCGTCCTGCGCGACGCCTATCAATTCGACGGCGGCTATCTGCGCGCCGGCGCGGCGTATTTCGACGACGGCGAGGTCAAGCCGGTGTTCGGCGCGGTCGGCAGCGGCGATGTCGCCGGCGGCCGCCTGCTCGGCGGCGTCAACGTGCAGGGCCGGCACAACCCCAAGCGCAAGCGCAGCGATCGCTTCGACGCGCCCGGCGGCGATTTCGTCGACCGCGAAGATCAGAGCGACGTGCGCGACGGCACCGACTACTCGGGAAACCTGTCCTACAGCCGCGAGATCGGCACCGGCAAGCTGAGCCTGGACGGGTTCTATGTGCGCACCGATCGCACCGAGACCGAGCATTCGCTGGAGTACAACGACCCCGCCAGCCGCGCGCGCGACAATCTGCTGTCGGTCAACGACCAGAAAGTCGACATCAAGCAGCGCAACGCCACGCTCAATGCGAGCTACGCCTTCGACATGGCCGGCGGCCGCAGCGAAATCGATCTGGGCTATGCGCGCTTCGACGACAAGCGCTTCGACACCGAGCAGGAGATCGGCTACGACGATGAAGACACGCCGCCCTCGTTCGACGGCTTCGAAGGCACCCGCGTCCTCGGCGACACCCGCGACAGCGAGCTCAGCTTCAAGCTTTCGCATACCCGCGCGGTCGGCGCGGCGAAAATGGAATTCGGCGTGGACGGGCTGGACAAGCGCCGCAAGACTTCATTGCGCACCAGCGAGGTCGAAACCGAGGACGAAGGCGAGCCGTTGCCTCCTTACGAGGAGTTCAGCCGCCAGAGCAGCCGCATCGAGGAGCGCCGGATCGATCCGTACCTGATGTTCTCCGGCAAGCACGAACGGATCGACTGGGAAACCGGCCTGCGTTACGAGACCACGCGCTCGAAGATCGTCAGCAGCGCCGAAGACGGCGACGACCGCCGCCGCGACGACAAGGACTACGGCCTGCTGCTGCCGTCGGCGCATCTGCGCTACAACCTGACCGAGCACGATCGGCTTAGCGCATCGCTCGCGCGCACGGTGCGCCGTCCGAATTTCGATCAACTGCTGCCGTTGACCTTGGAAGAGGAATACGGCGACAACGATTTCCTAGGCAATCCCGGGTTGCGCCCGGAAACGGCGTGGGGCCTGGACCTGGGCTATGAGCACCGGCTCGGCAAGCGCGGCGTGGTCGGGATCAATCTGTTCTACCGCAAGGTGCGCGACCTGATCGAAATCGTCGGCACCGGCCGGCCGAGCGCGACCGCGCTGGACGATCACGAGGATGCGATCGACGACTTCCTCGACGAGAATCCGGGCGCCGGCCCGGGCACGCCCGGGTATCCGGTGCTGGACCCGGACAGCTTCGTGTTCACCGCCGCCAACGTCGGCGACGCGCGCGTGTATGGCGCCGAGTTCGATCTGTCGACGCCGCTGACCGCGCTGGGCCTGCCCAACACCGGCGTGTTCCTCAATTACTCGTGGCTGGACAGCGAAGTCGACGACGATTTCGGCCAGCGCCGTTTCAACAACCAGCCCAGCTCGGTGCTCAACGTCGGTTTCATCCAGGACCTGCCGTCGCTGGGCATGTCGTTCGGCGCGAGTTACCGGCGCCAGGGCGATGCTTTTGGGCGCGTGCTCGGCGAGGAGGTGACGACCCATTACGGCGCCGACCTGGAAGCCTTCGTCGAGAAGCGCTTCGGCTCGCGGGTGGCGGTGCGGTTGACGGGTTCGAACCTGTTGAACGCGTCGAAGGATGAGGCGTTCCACAAGTTCAATACGCTGGCGCAGCAGCTGGATCGGGATTACGACGAGTATGAGCGGGAAAGCGAGAAGGCTGGGCGGGTGTATCAGGTGGTTGTGCGGTATGCGTTTTGAGGGATGAGAGAGGACTGAGGATTGAGGGCTGACCTTGAAGCGAAGCTGAGGCTGAGGCTGAGGCTGAGGCTGAGGCGAAAATTGTTACCTTCTTGTTGCTCTCCCTCGTCCCCGCGTCATTTGTGCTCGTCATTCCCGCGAACGCGAGCTCCGCTTTTATTTCGACGGAGCCGAACACCCAATGACTTTGACGCGACCTGCACGAAAGTCGCTGGATTCCCGCGTTCGCGGGAATGACGGTCTTGGGGGTACGCGGGCGAACGACGCAAACCAGTCGCTGCCGCGTCAGGTTGCCCGCTGCGTCAGATCAAGCGCCGACAGAGCTCAATTGCTCGTCATCCCCGCGAAGGCGGGGATCCAGAGACTTCAGAGTCATGCCGCGGTAAAGCCCTGGATCCCCGCCTGCGCGGGGATGACGGCCTCAAACTGGCGTCACGAGCTGAGCGCGCACTTCGGAGCCGACAACAGCGGCGTTTCCAAAATTACACACTCACAACCTTCACGCCCTCACGCCCTCACGCCCTCACGCCTTCACGCCTTCACGCCGGAACCAGATTCGCATACGCCAACACCAGCCACTTGCTGCCGACATCGTCGAAGTTCACCTGCACCCGCGCATGCGCGCCGCTGCCTTCGTAATCGGTGACCGTGCCGGTGCCGAAGCTCGCATGCCGCACCTGCGCGCCCAGCTTGACCGGCGGCGCTTCGATCGCCGCATGGCCGCGGTTGAGGCCACCGCCGTCGCGGCGCGCCCCTGAGTTGTTGTACATCGGCCGCGACACCTGCACCTTCGGTCGCACCTCGTGCAGCAACTGGCTCGGAATCTCGCGCAGGAAGCGCGAAGGCGAGCCGTAGGTCTCCATGCCGTGGATGCGCCGGGTCTCGGCGTAGCTCAGCACCAGTTTTTCGCGCGCACGGGTGATGCCGACATAGGCCAAGCGCCGTTCCTCTTCCAGCCGACCGGACTCCTCGGTCGAACGGCTGCTCGGAAACAGCCCCTCTTCCAGGCCGCCGAGGAACACCAGCGGAAATTCCAGGCCCTTGGCGCTGTGCAAGGTCATCAGCTGCACGCCGTCCTCGCCGGCCTGGGCCTGGCCTTCGCCGGCCTCGAGCGCGGCGTAGCTGAGGAAGGCGATCAGTTCCGGCATCGCCGCGGCTTCGTCTTCGTCGCTGCGGCTGAAGCGCGAGGCGACCGAGACCAGTTCGTCGAGGTTGTCGGTGCGCGAATCGAGCTGTCCGCGCGATTCGTTGGCGTAGTGGTCGCGCAAGCCCGACCGCTGCAGCACATGATCGATCTTCTCCGGCAGCGGCATGTCGACGACATCGCCCTCCAGTGCTTCGATCAAGGCCATGAACCCCGCCAGCGCATTGCGCGCACGCGCGGCGAGCACGTTCTCGGTCGCGACCAGCCGCACCGCGTCCCACAGCGACACCGCCTCGGCGCGCGCGCGTTTGCGCACTTCGTCCAGGGTGCGGTCGCCGATGCCACGGGTCGGCGTGTTGACCGCGCGTTCGAACGCGGCATCGTCGGCGCGATTGGTCAGCAGGCGCAGATAGGCCAGGGTGTCCTTGATTTCGGCGCGCTCGAAGAAGCGCTGGCCGCCGTACACGCGGTACGGCACCTGCTCGGACAACAAGGCTTCTTCGTAGGCGCGCGACTGCGCATTGCTGCGGTAGAGAATCGCCACGTCGCCGTAGCTGCCGCCGTCGCGCACCCACTGGCGCAGACGCTCGATCACGAACCGCGCCTCGTCCATTTCGTTGTAGGCCGCGTACAGGTCGATCGGCTCACCGTGGCCGGTGTCGGTCCACAGCTTCTTGCCCAGGCGGTCGGGGTTGTGGGCGATGACCGCGTTGGCGGCGTCGAGGATGTTGGCGCTGGAACGGTAGTTCTGCTCCAGGCGGATGGTCTGCGCACCGGGGAAATCGCGCAGGAATTTCTGCACGTTCTCGACCTTGGCGCCGCGCCAGCCGTAGATCGCCTGATCGTCGTCGCCGACCACGAACACATGGCCGGTGTCGCCGGCCAGCACGCGCACGAAGGCGTACTGGATCGCGTTGGTGTCCTGGAATTCGTCGACCAAAATCTCGCGGAAGCGGGTCCGGTAATGGGTCAACAGCGCCGGGTTGTCGCGCAGCAATTCATGCGCGCGCAGCAGCAACTCGGCGAAGTCGACCAGACCGGCACGCTCGCAGCGCTCCTGATAGGCCTCGTAGCAACGCAGCATCACGTCGGCCCAGTCGTCGTTGGCCGGCTGGATGTTGCGCGGGCGCCGGCCCTCGTCCTTTTGCGCGTTGATCCACCAGGCGATCTGGCGCGGCGGGAAACGGGTTTCGTCCAGTTCCAGCGCCTGCACCACGCGCTTGACCAGGCGCAGTTGGTCGTCGCTGTCGAGCACCTGGAAGCCTTCGGGCAGCTTGGCCTCCTGCCAGTGCAGGCGCAGCAGACGGTGGGCCAGGCCGTGGAAGGTGCCGATCCACATGCCGCGCGCGCCGCGCGGCAGCTGCGCGTCGACGCGCGCGCGCATCTCGCCGGCGGCCTTGTTCGTAAACGTCACCGCCAGGATGCCGTGGTTGGGCACGCCGAAGACTTCGTTGAGCCAGGCGATGCGATGGGTCAGCACGCGGGTCTTGCCGCTGCCGGCGCCCGCGAGGACCAGATAATGGCCGGCGGGCGCCGAAACGGCTTCACGCTGGGCCGGATTGAGTGCGTCGAGCAAGTGCGATACGTCCATCGCCCCATTGTACCGGCGATGCCGTGGGAACCTTCCCGTCCGATGGAGTTCCAATGCCGATCATGTCCGTCCGCGCCGCAGCCTTGCTGAGTTTGCTCGTTTGCGCAGGCGCCGCGCCGCCGGCGCATGCGGCCGCGGCGATCGCGGTGGCGCAAGCCGCGACTGTCGCCGCCAATCCAGCCGATTCCAGCGCCGAATGGGCGATCCGCGCCGGCGACACCCAGCTGCGGGTGCGCATCGAGAACCCACCCGACGCCGCGCGCGTCGCGCAGTTGCGCCGCTGGATAGGCGAATGCGCGAACGCCGCGCTGACTTCATCAGGCCCGCTCTCATCGGGCCAGCTCTCATCGGGTCGGTTCCCGCTGCGCGACGCGCTGGTGCGCATTCGCCTGGTGCCGCGCCGCGGCCGCGACGCCAGCCCGGTGCCGTGGGGCCAGACCCGCCGCGACGACGGCGTCTCGGTGCTGCTGTACGTGCGCGACGACGCGACCTATCAGGAATTGCGCGACGACTGGACCGCCGTGCACGAGCTTTCGCACCTGATGCATCCCTACCTCGGCGACGACGGCCGCTGGCTGGCCGAGGGCCTGGCCAGCTACTACCAGAACGTGTCGCGCGCGCGCGCCGGCCTGCTCGGCGGCGACGAGGCGTGGCGCCGGATCGAAGCGGGTTTCCAGCGCGGGCGCAAGGTCGGCGCGGGCGCGCGCATGGACCAGATCGGCCGCAGTCGTGGCAGCACCATGCGTGTCTACTGGGCCGGCGCGGCGTTCTGGCTCGACGCCGACCTCGCCCTGCGCCGCGAACAGCGCACCGACCTGGACCGCGTACTCGCGCAGTACGCGCGCTGCTGCCTCGACGGCAATGCGCAGGTCGAACCCGAAGATTTCATCGCCGCGCTCGATCGCGTCGGCGGCAACGGCGTGCTCGCCCGCCTGTACCGGCGTTACGCCGCGATGCAGGACTTTCCCTCGCAGGACGAGGCGTATCGCGCGCTGGGCCTGCAGCGCGCGGACAACGGCGAACTGCGTTTCTCGGACCGGCCCGATGCGCTGCGGTTGCGACGCGCGATCATGGCGCCGCGCCCGCCGCAGCGCGACGAGTGATCGCGCTCACCCTTATCGATCGCATCAAGACCGCACAAACGAAGAGCCCGAGGCGCATGCCCCGGGCTCTTTGATACGACCAATTTGTCGATCCGACCGCTCGCGGGCCGCAACCCGCGTCGCGTTCGTCGCCGCGGCGTCAGTGCGCGCCCTTGCCGGGCTTGGCCACCGTGGTGCTCATCAGCTTGTCGGTCCAGGCGATGCCGATCGCCGAAACGATGAACAGGAAGTGGATCAACGACTGCCACATCACGCCTTCGGAGGTCAGCTCCGAGCAGCGCGCGGTCGCGTTGGCGACGCCGTTCGCGGTGGCCTGGGCCGCCGCCTGCGCCGCGGCGAACGCATCGGGCGTGCCGCACAACGGCAGGCCGAGGCTGCCGGCGCCGATGAAGGTCTTGAGCAGGTGGATCGAGGAGATGCCGATGATCGCCATCGCCAGCTTGACCTTGAGCACGCTCGCATTGACGTGGCTTAGCCATTCGGGCTGATCGGGATGGCCTTCCAGACGCAGGCGCGAAACGAAGGTCTCGTAACCGCCGACGATCACCATCACCAGCAGGTTGGAGATCATCACCACGTCGATCAGACCCAGCACGATCAGCATGATGCCCTGCTCGGTCAGGGTGGTCGCATCATGGACGAGGTGGATCAGTTCCTTGACGAACTGGAACACGTACACGCCCTGGGCGACGATCAGGCCCAGGTACAACGGCAGCTGCAGCCAGCGCGAACTGAAGATCAGGGCCGGCAGGGGGTTGAGTCGGTTGATCTTGGGATCGGTCATGCGGAACTCGTGAATGTGAAGACGGTACAGGCGGCCAAGAGTAGCCGCCCGTGGGTGACATCGCCACGTCGGGGCCACCCGAGGGTTCATCTGCGCGGCGTTTTCGCCGCCGCCGGATGCGCGTGAAGCCCGCCGCGGCGCGGTTTGCGGCACACGCCATTCCATCCGCGCGGCGGCGGCGAGCAGATCGGCGCACTTAAACTCCAGGCTTTCTCGCGGAGCGCATCCCATGATCGACCTGCATTACTGGCCCACGCCCAACGGCCACAAGATCACCTTGTTTCTGGAAGAGGCCAATCAGGCCGGCGCGGCGCTGGAGTATTCGATCAAGCCGGTCGATATCGGCGCGGGCGATCAGTTCAAGCCCGAATTCCTGGCGATTTCGCCGAACAACCGCATGCCCGCGATCGTCGACCATGCGCCGTCGGATGGCGGCGCGGCGATCAGTGTGTTCGAATCCGGCGCGATCTTGCAGTATCTGGCGGCCAAGACCGGCCGCTTCTCGCCCGGCGACGTGCGCGGCCAGGTCGAAGTCAACGAATGGCTGTTCTGGCAGGTCGGCGGTTACGGCCCGATGCTCGGCCAGAATCACCATTTCACCCGCTATGCGCCCGAGCAGGTGCCGTACGCGATCGACCGCTATCAGCGCGAGACCGAGCGCCTGTACGGCGTGCTCGACCGGCGCCTGGCCGGGCGCGAGTTCATCGCCGCCGATACACTCAGCATCGCCGATTTCGCCTGCCACCCCTGGGCCCACGAACACGCATGGCACCATGTCGACCTCGCCCGCTATCCGAACGTGCAGCGCTGGCACGACGAACTGGCCGCGCGCCCGGCCTTCCAGCGGGCCTACGAAATGGGCAAGGTGTACCGCGCCGACAAGACCATGACCGATGAAATGCGCCGCCATCTGTTCGGCTCGCCGGCGCAGCCCACCTGATGCCTCACCCGCAGCACGTCCCGGACCGATCGCCCTGATGAAGACCACCCGCCTTGCCTTGTGCCTGCTCGCCATGTCGCTGACCACCCCCGCCTTCGCTGCTCCGGCCGCGCCGGTCGCCGGCCGCCTGACGCTCGAAGCGCTCACCGGCGACGCGCCGCTGTCCGGCCCCAGTCTGGTCAAGCCGAAGATCGCGCCGGACGGCAGCCGGGTCGGTTTCCTGCGCGGCAAGGCCCGCGACAAGAACCGCCTGGACCTGTGGGCCTACGACATCGCCAGCGGCAAGACCACGCTGCTGGTCGATTCCGACGACGTGCTGCCGGGCGCGGAAGTGCTCAGCGACGCCGAGAAGGCGCGCCGCGAACGCCAGCGCATCGCCGCGCTGTCGGGCATCGTCGACTACCAGTGGTCGCCCGACGGCAAGCGCCTGCTGTTTCCGCTCGGCGGCGAGTTGTATCTGTACGACCTGGCCAAGACCGGCAAGGCCGCGGTGCGCAAGCTCACCCACGGCGAAGGCTTCGCCACCGATCCCAAGCTGTCGCCGAAGGGCGGTTTCGTCAGCTTCGTGCGCGACCGCAACCTGTGGGTGATCGACCTCGCCGATGGCAAGGCGACCCAGCTTACGAAGGACGGCAGCGACACCATCGGCAACGGCGTGGCCGAATTCGTCGCCGACGAGGAGATGGACCGCCACACCGGTTATTGGTGGGCGCCCGACGATTCGGCGATCGCGTTCGCGCGCATCGACGAATCGCCGGTCCCGGTGCAGAAGCGCTACGAGGTCTATCCCGATCGCACCGATGTGGTCGAGCAGCGCTATCCGGCCGCGGGCGATGCCAACGTGCGCGTGCGCCTGCTGGTCGCGCGCATCGGCGCACAGGCCGCCGCGCCGAGCGAAATCGATCTGGGCAAGGAACAGGACATTTACCTGGCGCGCGTGGATTGGCGCGATGCCGACCGCGTGACCTTCCAGCGCCAGTCGCGCGACCAGCACAAGCTCGAGCTGATCGAAGCCGATCTGCGCAGCGGCAAGCAACGCACGCTGATTACCGAAACCTCCAAGACCTGGGTGCCGCTGCACAACGATCTGCGCTTTCTCAAGGACGATCGCATCCTTTGGAACAGCGAGCGCAGCGGTTACGAGCATCTGTATCTGCTGTCGGCCGATGGCAAGCAGGCCAAGGCGCTGACCTCGGGCGAGTGGCCGGTGGACAGCGTGCTCGCGGTCGATGAAGACGCCGGCCAGCTGTACTTCGCCGCGGGCAAGGATTCGCCGATGGATTCGCAGGTCTATCGCGTGCCGCTTAGCGGCGGCGCGATCGAGCGCATCAGCAAGGCCGACGGCTATCACAGCCCGAGCTTCGCTCTCAACGCCAGCGTGTTCGTCGATGCCTGGTCGAACCCGACCACGCCGCCGCAACTGGAGCTGTATCGCAACGACGGCACCCGCATCGCCGCGTTGATCGCCAACGATCTCGACGACGCCAAGCATCCGTTCGCGCCGTACCGCGCCGCGCAGCGGCCGATCGAGTACGGGCAGCTCACCGCCGCCGACGGCAAGACCGCGCTGCACTACAGTCTGATCAAGCCCAGCGGATTCGACGCAAGCAAGCGCTATCCGGTGGTGGTCAACGTGTACGGCGGCCCGGCCTCGCAGACGGTCAAGCGGGTGTGGGCGCCGGATTTCAATCAGTACCTCGCCCAGCACGGCTATGTGGTGTTCTCGGTCGATAACCGCGGCACGCCGCGGCGCGGCGCGGCGTTCGGTGGCGCGCTGTATCGCAAGCAGGGCACGGTCGAAGTCGCTGATCAGCTCAAGGGTGTGGATTGGTTGAAGTCGCAGCCGTGGGTCGATGGCGACAAGATCGGCGTGTACGGCTGGTCGAACGGCGGTTACATGACCTTGATGCTGCTGGCGAAGGCCAGCAACGCCTATGCCTGCGGCGTTGCTGGCGCGCCGGTCACCGATTGGGGCCTGTACGACAGCCATTACACCGAACG
Source organism: Lysobacter sp. Soil_N_51 (assembly GCF_057655755.1). Lineage (NCBI taxonomy): Bacteria > Pseudomonadati > Pseudomonadota > Gammaproteobacteria > Lysobacterales > Lysobacteraceae > Lysobacter > Lysobacter sp. Soil_N_51. The sequence goes on from NZ_JBDGLR010000009.1 coordinate 37,691, forward strand.
CTACATGGGCCTGCCGAAGAACAATCCCGATGGCTATCGCGAAGGCCGCGTGCTTGAGCATCTGGACGGATTGACCTCCAAGCTGCTGCTGATCCACGGCATGGCCGACGACAACGTGCTGTTCACCAATTCCACCGTGCTGATGAGTGCCTTGCAGCAGCGCGGGCAGCCGTTCGAGTTGATGACCTATCCCGGCGCGAAGCATGGTCTGCGCGGGCGCGACAATCTGCATCGGTTTCGCTTGACCGAGGATTTCTTTGATCGGTGCCTGAAGCGCTGAGGTCACGCTTGCGGCCCTCACCCCAACCCTCTCCCGCAAGCGGGAGAGGGAGACAAGCAGCTTCGAACTGAGCCCCTCTCCCGCTTGCGGGAGAGGGGTTGGGGTGAGGGCAGCTCTGGCCCCCTGCCAACCCCACATGACCTTCGGCGCTTGGCCTAAACCCCAGTCAAGCCGATGCTGGAGCCCTTCACTCCACCCGGGTCACCTCATGAAGCCGCTCGTTCTCGCCGTCGCCCTGGCGCTGTCCGCGCCCGTCCTGGTTCTGTCCGTCGCGCCCGCACACGCCGCCGACGCAGCCAAATCCGATGCAAAGGCCAAGGCGCCCGCCGCCAAACCGTCGCCGGCCTGGGTCGAAACGAGCAACCGCTACACCCAGATCCTGATCAAGGCCCAGGCCGATTTCGCTCCGGAAGGCTTTTCCTTCTTCGGCATTCCCGGCTACGACGACAAGGTCACCGACCTCAAGCCGCAGGTGAACCAGCGCTTCCGCGCCGCCATGGTCAAGGCCAAGAGCGAGCTGAGCGAGAAGCTGCAGGTCGAACGCGATCCCAACGTGCGCCAGGACCTGGAAATCCTGATCGGCGCGATCGACGACAACGTCGAGGGCAACGAACTCAACGAACGCCTGATGCTGCCGTGGTTCGACGCGCCGCAGACGGTGTTCTCCGGCATCAACGGCCTGCTCTCCGACCAGACCCCACCCGAACGCCGCGCCCAGGCGCTCGCGCGCCTGCAAGCCTATGTCGGCCTGACCCCGGGCAGCGAACCGCTGACCGCCCTCGCCCGCCAGCGCTACGAAGAACGCCTGGCCGCCGATTCCAGTCTGCTGCAGCCGACCAAGCTCGAAGTCGATCAGGCCCTGGGCAACGTCGACACCTACGTCGCCGGCATCCGCAAGCTGTTCGACAAGTACAAGATCCAGGGCGCCGAGCCGGCGCTCAAGGCGATGGAAACCCAGTTGCGCGAGTACGGCCAGTGGACCCGCAGCGCGGTGCTGCCCAAGGCGCGCAGCGACGCACGCCTGCCGCCGGAGTTGTATGCGTATCAGCTCAAGCAGTACGGCATCGACATCGATCCGCAGTTGCTGATGCGCCGCGCCCAGGTCGAATTCATGGAAACCCGCGCGGCGATGCGTCAGCTCGCGCCGCTGGTCGCCCAGGCCAAGGGCCTGAAGGTCGCCGATCCGCACGATTACGTCGCGGTGATCCGCGCGCTCAAGCAAGACACCATTCCCAACGACCAGCTCGAACCGCGCTACCGCAAGGTGATCGACGCGATCGATCCGATCATCCGCAAGGAACAGATCGTCGACGTGCCGCAGCGGCCGATGGTGATGCGCCTGGGCAGCGACGCCGAATCGGCCTCGCAGCCGGCGCCGCACTTCCTGCCCGCGCCGTTGGTCGGCAACACCGGCCAGCAAGGCCAGTTCGTGCTGCCGGTGGCGGTTCCCAATCCGTCCGGCAAGACCCTGCACTACGACGACTTCAACTACGAATCGGCGGCGTGGACCTTGTCGGCGCACGAAGGCCGCCCGGGTCACGAACTGCAGTTCACCGCGATGGTCGAGCGCGGCATTTCGCTGGCGCGCTCGATGTTCGCGTTCAACTCGGTCAACGTCGAAGGCTGGGCGCTGTACGCCGAAGCCGAGATGGTGCCGTACGAACCGCTCGACGGGCAGTTGATCGCATTGCAGTTCCGCCTGCTGCGCGCCTCGCGCGCGATACTCGACCCGATGCTCAACCTCGGCCTGACCGACCGCGCCAGCGCCGGCAAGCTGCTGCAGGAGCAGGTCGGTTTCTCCGAGGCGATGACCAAGCAGGAACTCGATCGCTACATGTTCAACGCCCCGGGCCAGGCTGGCAGCTATTTCTATGGCTACAGCCGCATTCTCGAATTGCGCATGCAGACCGAGCTGGCCACCGGCGATCGCTTCGACCGTTTGAAGTTCAACAACTTCCTGCTCGATCAGGGGCTGTTGCCGCCGGCGTTGTTGGCCAAGGCGGTGCAGGAGAACTTCGCGCCGGCGCAGAAGAAGGCCAAGCGCTGATACCTAAACGGAAATTCGTGTTTCGATTTGCGCGTGAAACTTGAAATTACCGTTGCTGTTGCCGTTGCTGTTGTCATTGCTCTGGCTTGGCTCGAGCTCGAAGTCAGGCTCCACCACCAGCGCTGCGAGTCTCGTAACTCGCGTTAGCAACAGGACACCCGAAGGGCGGCGCACATGGATGTGCGCCGCGCGCCACCGGGACAGGATGTCCCGTGTGGCGCGTGCCCGCGTCGGCACCGAAAGCGCGGGCTTTTGACTCACAACAAAGCATTTTTCTTTGGTTACCTTTCTTTTGTTGCTTTAGACAAAAGAAAGTAACCCGCCGCTTCAGCGGCGGAAGCTTTTGATCCTGCTTGCAGCTTCTAAAGCTTTGAAGCTCTATAGCCTTTGAGGCAACAGCAACAGCTTTCGTCCGCAAGCGGCCGAGTTACTTTCTTTTGTCAAAAGCGACAAAAGAAAGGTAACCAAAGAAAAACGCTTTTCTTTGAGTCAAGTGCCCGCAAATGCGGAGCATACGCGGGCATGCACCACACGAGACATCCTGTCTCGGTGGCGCACGGCGCACATCCATGTGCGCCGCCCTTCGGGTGTCCTCTTGTTCTCGCGAGCTACAAGCTTCGCAGCGCTGGAAGGTAGGCGCGACCTCAAGCAAAAGCCGCATGGCTTACCTGTAGGAGCGACGCAAGTCGCGACCACGAAAATACAACTGCCGCGCAGATTGCGAGGTTGTCGCGATGACGCAGTCGCGACTCACGTCACCGCGACAAAAAAATCGGCTGCATCAAGCAGTTGATAACGACACGGCACCAACAAAAAGCCCGCGAAACCGCGGCCTTTTTGTCATCCTCGAAAAACATCGCCTCATCAATACACCAACGACCAACTCATCGTCTTCAACGCGAACACGAACCACACCATCGCCACGCAAGCCACCGCGATCGCCACCGCGCATACCCGCCGCAGACGCTGCATCGGCCCGCGCCAAGCCGCGCGCGCGTTGAGGCAGGCTACGATCGCGATCGGCACGCACAGCAACCCCAGCAACTGGGCAAGACGAATCCAACCGTCCAGGCCGCCGTCGAGCGCGCGCACGGACGCCTCGGCGCGGGCGAGCACCCACCACCACAAACCGGCCAACAACAGGTTCGAGATCACACCGAACATCGTCAGCAGACGCAGATCGCGCTCGCGGCCGTCCAGACGCAGACGACGCTGCGTCTGGTAGCGCACGATCGCCGCGATCGGCCACAGACACAACGCCAGCGCCTGCACGCCCAGGGTCGCGAACAACAGCGGCAACATCCAGCCAGGCGAACGCCAGCTAGGCACCGGCTGCAGCCACATCGCCGCCGGCACGTCGTCGCTGCTGATCGCGACCACCTCGGTGCCGCTCATCTTCGCCGCGAGCCGGCTGTCGCCGTCGACTTCGCGCCACACATACGGCTCGATCTCGCGCCAACGCTTGATCCGGCCGTCGCGGCCGCGCAGCGACGACACACTGACGGTGTCGTCGTCGTTCAAGACCACCGTCGCGCTGCCGAACAGGCGCGCCATCACCAGGAAATTGCTGGCCGAGCCGCGGCTGTTCTCGTAACGCCCGCGCAACTGCTCGCCGTGCAGATGCGCGGTCGGCAGGGTTGGCATGTCGGCGGCCGGGCTGGGGTAATAACGCCGGATCACGGCTTCGACCAGATCGCGATGCAGCGCGCGCCCGGCGCGGGCCGGGCCGTCGGCGGATACGAACACGCCGAGTCGATGCATCGGCAACAGCATCAGGCTGCTCTGGAACGCTTCGGTGGCGCCGCCGTGGCCGATCACCACCGGGCCGCGACCGTCGCGACGGAAAAAGCCAAGCGTCATCGCATCCAGGCCCGGGATCGGCCGCAGCGCGGTCGCCTGCATCGATTGCAGGGTGTGCGGCTGCAGGATCGCATCGCCACCGTAGCGGCCCTGGTCGAGTTGGGCGAGCATGAAATGCGCCATGTCCTCGCCGGTGCTCGACAGGCTGCCGGCCGGCGCGGGATTGACCAGTTCGAACGGCACCGGCGCGGCGCCGGCGGCGACGTAGCCCTGCGCCATGTCGCCGGCCAAGCCCTTCGGCAAGGGCTGGCGGAAACTCGAACGGTGCATGCGCAGCGGTTCGAACAAATGCTCTTCGACGTAGTCGTCGAACGGCTGGCCGGCGACGCGCTCGACGATATAGCCGGCCAGCGCCGCGCCGTAGTTCGAATACGCCGGCACCGTGCCGGGCGCGTAGATGCGCCGCGGCTGCACCGCCTTGAGGTAGTCGCCGAGCTTGAGCAGGCGCGAGGGATCGGCGGCGAACAGGTGCTTGCTCGATTCCTCGAAGCCGGCGCTGTGGGTCATCAGATGGCGCAGGGTGATCGGCTGGCCGTAGTAGTCGCGGATCTTGAAATCCAGATAGCCGTTGACGTCCGCATCCAGGTCGAGCTTGCTGCGCTCGACCAGTTGCATCACCGCGGTCCAGGTGAACAGCTTGGAGATCGACCCCGGCCGCAGCAGCGTGCGCGCCGGGTCCATCGGCTTGCGCCGCTCCACGTCGGCGTAGCCGTAGCCCTTGGACAGCAGCAGCTGGCCGTCCTTGACCACCACCACGACCGCGCCGGCCAGACCGCCGCGCGCGATCGCCTGCGGCACCAGGCCGTCGACATAGGCTTCCAGATCGGCCGCGCCGAGTTGCGGGATCGGCGCGGCGCCGACGGCTTCGACCAGGATCGCGCCGGGCGCGCCGGCTGCGTTCGGGTCGGCAGCGAGGTCGGATACAACGACGGGGGCCAGGGGCGGCAGCGCTTCGATCCTCGCCGGGTCGGACGCGGGCAAGGGGTCGGCCGAGGCTGGAGACGCGGTGGGGTCGGTGTCGGTCAGGACGACCGTGGGCCCGAGTTGCGATGCGGGCGGTTGCGGCGGCGGCGATGACGCGGGGCGCGCAGTCGGGAGATTCGCTGTCGCGATCGGCATGGGTGCGGGTTTCGCAGCGACTGCGCCAGCGGGCGGCGCGTTCGGCGCGGCGGGTCTTGACGAGGGTTCGCTTGGTTCCGGCTTGCGCGCGGGCGCGGCCGACGAAGTCGGTGTGGGCGCGGTGGTGACTGGCTTCGATGGCTTGCGTGGGGACGGCGAAGGCGCAGGTCGGGTCGCGCCCGCCGCGGCGTTCGCGGGCACGCGAGGCGCGGGCACGGCGCGCGACGGGGCGGCGCTCCGGGCCGGCGTGGTCTCGACGCGGCTCGGCGCGGCGGCACCGGGCGCGGGGATCTGCACGCCCGCGGGCGGCGCGACCCTCGGGGTGGCGGCGGCGCGCGCGATCGCCGCGGCCGGCGATTCGCGTTCCTGCGGCGGCGGCGGCCGCAGCGGCTCGCTCAGTGTCGGGCTCAGTGTCGGGCTCAGTGTCGGGCTCGGTGTCGGGCTCGGCGGCGGGCTCGGCGGCGGCGCGGCCGGCGGCGCGGGCGCTGGGCGCAGCGGCAAGGCGGTGGTGGTGGCGGGAAACGCCGACGCCGACGCCGGCGGGCGAGGGTCGGCGGGGCGGCTCGATGGGGCGGCTGCGGCCGGCGGCGCCTGCTGCGCCGTAGCCGATCCGGCCGCGAGCCACACCGCGCCCACGACACCCGCCGCACCGATGGCGCGCATCCAACGTTTGGACTTCATGGTTCCCCCGACCCCTTGCGCCCCGAGCCGCGCGAGCGCGTTCAGGACGCGGCCGCGGGCGATGCCGACCCCGCGTCGGCGCGCAGAGTGTAAGCGCGGAAACCGCTGAATTCAGGGCGAATTCGCGCTATCCGCGCAGGCGGTGGCGATGCTGTGGCGGAGCATGTCGATGGGGATCACAACGACGTGCACTCAGTATGTTTATTGGCATATAAATAGCGCCATGTCCGTCGTGGATGCAGGTGGATACGGCGAGCGAACGTCGTCACCGCTCGCACCGTGCTCGTCGTAATCGGAACGGCAAGCGCTCTGGCCGGCGGTGCCGCGCCGGAGACTTCGCCGCGACCGCGGGCGATCGCGTAAACGTTCAGCCGGTGCGAGCAGCGCAACCGCCTTCGACACCCGCGAAAACGGTTCGCGGAGGAAACCTCAACCTCGACCGCGCCATCCGACCCCCGACGTCTCGTCCCACCGCCACCGCCTCATCCACCCAACCCCAGCCCTCCATCCCACCCCCGCCTCACCTTCCAAACCACCGCCCAAACCACCGCCGACCGTCGACCCCATCGCAAAACCGCGCTTCGACCGCCCGCTCCCGCTCAAGACCCGTCCGCTTTCCAAACCGCCAAACGTATTTCTCAAGATGAACATCCCGCCGGGTATTGCGCTTGGCAAGGCAGGGGCGGCCGCCTAGAGTCGCCGTGAACCCTCTCGGCCGCCTCCATGCCCGCCAAGCGCAGCAAGCACCTCACCTCCGCCGCGCCGACCACCACCCACAACCCGGGCGTGGCGCTGCGCGCGCTGCGCCGTCAGCGCGGCTGGACCCTGGCCGAGATCGGCGCGCGCACCGGCCTGCCGATTTCGACCCTGTCCAAGATCGAGAACGGCAAGATGTCGCTGAGCTTCGACAAGCTCACCCGCATCGCCCAGGGGCTGGAAGTCGATATCGGCGAACTGTTCTCCTCGCAGTCGCCGGTCGGCAACGAGACCTTCAGCGGACGCCGCAGCATCACCCGCGCCGGCGAGGGCTATGCGATCCGCACCGAGCATTACGATCACCTGTACCCGGCCTCGGAGCTGCTCAACAAGCGGCTGGTGCCGATCATCGCCGAGGTCCACGCGCGCTCGCTGGAGGAGTTCGGCGAACTGATCCGCCACAGCGGCGAGGAATTCGCGCTGGTGCTGGAGGGCGTGATCGAACTGCACAGCGAATTGTATGCGCCGACGCGGCTGGAGGCCGGCGACTCGATCTATTTCGACAGCGCGATGGGCCATGCCTACATCGCCGCCGCGCCTGGCCCCTGCCGCGTGCTCGCGGTGTGCTCGGGCGGCGAGTCGCATCTGCGCGAGGCGATGCTGCGCCAGAACGGCGCCGAGGCCGCTCGCTCAACGGCCGGCCGCGGCGCGAAGAAACCGCGCACCGACGAGGCCTGAGTCGCCGCGCCTGGCACAAATCCCTGCGCGGCGGAACGCGCCGCGCAAGCGCCGTTGGCCCCTCATTGCCGATAGCGGTCACAAGACCGGCAGACAGCGATCACGGCGCGCGGTTTTCGATTCCGGAAAATGACATTCACATGACGGCGCGGGCGCGCCGCGGCGCGTTCAATCGCGCAGCCGTCGCAGGCCATGGCATTGATCCAGCCACGCCAGCAAGGCGGCCAGCGCGCGGCGATGCGCCGCCGTGCCGCGCAGCAGTTCGCCCACCCGCGCGGTTTCGCCGTCATGCAGGCGCGCCAGCAACGCGCGTTCGACCGCCGCATCGCCCTGCACGCGCAGGCCATGGCCGTTGATCGCGAACTGCCAGGCATCGCGGTCGCGTCGCTGCAACACCCGCTCGCCGGACGCCAGGGCGATGCGTTGCGCCGGCATCAAGGCGCGCGTGCGCCGGCGCGGCGGCACCGGTTCGAAACCGCCGGCCGACAAGCGCTGCAACGACAGCGCGCCGATCCGCGTCGCCAACGCGCGCGGCTCGGTGAGTTGCGCGGTCAAGCGCCAGGCCTGCGCCAACGCCAGCGGCAATGCGTCGGCGAGTACGCCGTCGGCATCGACGGTATCGCGCGCGTTCACGGGCACCTCGTCGCGCATGAGCGCGCGCAACAGTTGCGCGGACGGATCGATCAGAGCATCGGCCTGGCCGATATCGACCAGCAGATCCTCCAGTTCGTACACCGGCCGGTGCTCGGTGCGCGGCACACCGAGATTGACGCTGGTGGTGACGCCGCCGCCGATGCTTTCGCCGACGTGGTAGTAATCGGCCGGCCAATACAGCACATCGCCGGGCTCGGCCTCGACCACGAACGAACCGGCCAGATGACCGCGGTAATCGGGCAAGGTCGACACCGCGTCGGCCCACGGCCTGGCGGTCCAGAAGCGCATGCGCTTGCGGCCCTCGACCGGGATCATGAAGGTCGCGAAGCGATCGCGATGCACGCCGACCGGGGTGGATTCGTAATTGCCGTGGAACAGCGTGGTGATCGCGCCGGTGATCGGCAGGCCGGCATGACGCCACAGCGGCGCGAAGAACGCGCGCTCGCTGCGCCACAGCGCGAATCGGTAGCTGTGGAAGGCACTGATCACCAGCGCATAGCGTCGCTCGCCGAGCGCGCCCAGCATGCGCTGGCGATACCCCAACATCGAGCCGTCTTCGCGTCGAGGCATCCATGGCGATGGATCGAGTTGTTGCAGGCGATCGAGCGTGACCAGGCTGTTGTCGGGTTCGCCGGGCAGGCGGCGACGGCTGCGCGCGGTCGCGGCCAGCGCGCTGCGGAATACCTCGTCCAGCGCGAACGGCCGGCCGTGGGCGACGCCCTTGAACAGCACCGGACGGCGGTCCCAGTCGTCGCGCACGAACGCGGCCCAGTCCAGCGATTCGCGCACGTGCAGGTCGGGAGCGGGCGATTGAGTCATTTGCGAATCCGCGCTCATGCGGCGTTCTCGCCGCTGCGCAGCACCGCGCGCAACGCGTACAGGCGTTGCAGCAGATCCAGCGCGCCGCGATCGACGCGGCCACGGCGTGGCGAGCGGCACAGGTCAGCGACGCGTTGCATGCGGCCGTCGCGCAGTTCGTCGAGCAATTGCTGCGCGCGCGGATGCTCGGGCATGGCGAAGACATGGCCGTTGATCGCCCACACCCAGCCGTCGCCGTCGCGCAGACGCAGCAGCGGGCTGCGCGGGTCCAGTTGCACGCAGTCGTCGCCGCGCAGGTTCGATTCGTCGCGCGGTGCCGGCACCGGTTCCAGCGCCCAGGCGCTGGCGCGCGCGGCCCAGGTCAGCCGCAACGCGCGCTCCAGGCCACCGCCTGTCACCGCGGCGGTCGCCGCTTCGCCCACCCGGGTCAACGGCGCGAGCGCGGCGATGCCATGACGCCCGGCGCGCGGCGGAAACGCCAGCATCGCCACGCGTTCGTCCGCGCCGAGCGTCTCGTCGACCTGTTCGGCGAGCAGGTTCTTGGCCGCGATCATCGCGTCGGCGGCGTGGGTGGGAATCGCCAAAGCCAGGCCGAGGGTCGCGCCGTCGTCGGCTTCTTCGTACCAACGACGTCCCGGCCAGCACAGCAACTCGCCGGGTTGCGCGCGCAGGACGTGATCGGGCGCGCGCTCGCGTTGCGGACGGCCGCGCCACAGCCGCACCTCGCTCGCGCCCAGCAGCGGCAGGCGTAAACACGCATGGCGCGGATCCAGGCGCGCGCCGAGCGTTTGCGGCTGCGCATTGCCTACCCACAACGCCGCGTCGACCGGCAAGGCGGGACAGCCGATCGTCGCGAACAAACCCGCGAGCAGATCGCGGGTGGCCGACCACAAGCGCTCATCCAGAAACAGCGGCTGGCTGACCCGCAACTGGAAACGCGCGCCGTGCAGGCGCTCGCGTACTCGCTGTACATAGGTCGCCGCATCGCGATCTTCGTCGCCCGGCAGCAGATCGCCGGGCGCTCGCATCAATCCGCCGTCCAGATAAAAGCGCACGTCCGGCAGCGCCATGAAGCGAGTGCCGGCGCGGAACGGTGCGACCGCCTGCACGATCAGAGCAAACGCGCGCTCGGGCGTGAGCCTGTGGGCGACACCCGGCAGGCAGCACGGGCGCCGGTCCCAGTGCGGCAGCAGCAGCGACCAATCGATCATGGTGCGCCCCGATCCGATGCGAACGTCGCGCGAATGCGTTCGGCGTACTCCGCCAGAGGTTCCAGGCCCATCTCGCGGCGGCGCGCATCGACCTGCGCCGGCCGTTCGATCGGACACGGCACCAGCGCCGAACCGCGGCGTCGGAACTTGGTGCCGAAGCATTGCCTGCGTCCGCGCTGCACGCGCAACGCATCGGTCAGATAGGCGAGATCGCGCAGGCTCATCTCGCCGTCGCGCGCGGCTTGCGCGATCAACTTCAGGCATCGGTCCTGGAACTCGCGCGGCCCATCGGCGTGCTGCAGCAATCGGCACGCGGCCGCCGCCGCGTCTTCGCCGACCAGGCTGCGACCGGGCCAGCCATGACGATCGACCACTTCGCGCAACCACGCCATCGCCGCTCGCACCTGCGTCTGCAATTGCGCTTCCAATGCGCTATCGCTGAAACCGCCGTCGCTCCACGGCGTGCGCAAGGCCGTATCGATGCGATCGATGCGCAACAGGCGTTCGCGAATCGCATCGGCATCGTCGAGTGCATCGTCGTCGGCAGACGCGGACGCAGCGGAGATCGCCTCGATCCGCAGCCCGATCGTCTCGCCGGCCCATCGGTACACCAGCCGCCGGTCTTCGCGCGGCCACTCGAACGCCACCTCGCCGTCCTGCGCGCCCTGCCATTGCAGACGCACGCCCAGGCGTGGGTCGTCGAGTTCGCCCAGCAGCCCGCCGCGCGCGCTCAACTCGGGCAGCACGTAGGCGACCGCATCGCGCAACGCGACGCCGAGCTGCAGCAGATCCCAGCTGTCGCCGGTCAACCACTGCGGCGATGGATTGATCTTGTCCGCCGCGCGCGGCTGCGCGCCGACCCGCTGCGTTGTCCAAGCCTGCGGTGGCGGCGCGAGCGCCAGCAGCGGCGCGTCGGACTGGATGCGGCGGAAGAAATACGGCACGTCGCCGCGCCGCAGCTGCACGCGTTCGCTGGCGCTGAAGACGGGCGCGGGCTCGTTCGATTCCGACGGCCCGGCAACCGTTGCAACGACGCCGAACGGGTCGCGCGCCAGCGCGTAATCAGCGGTCGCGCGCACCAGCACGCGGGTGTAACGGCCGCGCACCGCGCGACGCAGATCGCGCTGCACTTCGTCGCGGTGCAGATGCACCAGCATCCACAGATCAAACATGCCGCGCAGGAATTCCAACGGATGCGCGCCGTACCCCGCGCGGCCTTCGCGATCCACGACTAGGCTGCGCGCGTGCTCGCGCCGCCACGGACGCGCCGTCGCACGCAGTCGCTGCACGCCGTCGGCATCGTCGAAGAACGCCACCACTGGACCGTCGATCTCGCCCGTCAGCCTGCGCTCCAGCCCGGCCGGATAGCGGCCACGATCGCGCTCGCCGGTGACCAGGCCGGTGTCTTCCAGGCGCCGCGCCGGAAACAGACACACTTCCAGATCGACCGGAATCAGCATCGTCTCGCCGTCGCGTTCGCCGCACAGCACATTGCCCGGGCCGAGATCGACCAGACCGAAGCCGAAGCAGGCCGCGGCCAGGGAACCGGCGCGATGCCAGAACCGCCGCGCCTGCCGCGCCGGCAAGACCGTCGCATGCACGCGCCCGTGCGCGGCCGGCAAACGGCGATAACCGCCGGGCGGTTCGATCCATTCCTGCCACAGATAAGCCGCTCGGTCGGCGCCGCGCCCATGGAACACGCGCAGCGTAGGCAATCGGATCGCGCCCGAGGCCGGCGCCAAGCGGTTGAGCCGCGCGAACACGCCATCGCCATCGTGTTCGGCGAGAAAGGCGATTTCGCTGTCGGCCGGACGCGGTTTGTAAGCCAGCGCGCCGCCGCGTTCGAACTGCAAGCGCAGCACGCTCTGGCGGCCGTTATGGGTTTCCTCGGGATTGGCCCACAGCGCAACGACGCGGCCGTGGTAACCGTGACTGGCCAGCATGCCGCCGCGATGGTCGCGCGCGAGCCGGCGCAGGAACAGGCGCAGGAATTCGCGATGACGCTCGCCCAGCTCGCGCAGCCGCGACGGCACCCGGCGCCCGGCCAGGCAGATCAGCAAGGCATCGCGCACCACCGGCGCATGCAGCGCGCCGTTGTCGAGCGACAGCGCGGCGGCGGCGACCGTCGCGGCATGACGCCGCGCCAAGGCCGTGCAGTCGCGATCGAGCAGGTCGAGAAATTCGCCCCAGCGCCGCAGTCGTGGATCGCGCAAGGCGGCGCCGATGCGCGCCGCATCGCGCGGTCCTTTCCATGCGCCGGCCGATTGCAACAGTCCGTCGTCGTCGATGCGCACCCGCGGCGGCCACCACCACGCCTCGTCGTCGCGCGTGGCTAACGCGGCCAGCCAGCGGCGCAACACCGGCGATGCTTCGGGCGCGGCCGGTCCCGCATCGCGACCGGCCCGGACCGGCAGTTCGATCGACAAATCGCTCATCGCACTCCGCGGCGACGTCCATGTGCGGGGCGTCGACGCGCGTCGCGCGCGAGGACGGCGAACGCAACGCGGCCGGCGTCAGGCCGGCCGCGTTGCGGGTGATTCGCGCTCACCCGAGCCGATGCCGGCTCAGAGCAAGCAATAAATGCGGATGCAGGTGCGGGGGCGGAAGTTCGCCGCGCTCGGCGACTTGGTCTGCATTTCACCGATCTGCAAGGCGCCGGCCTTGCGCTTGGCCGGCAGCGGCTTCTGCGCGGTCGAGGCTTTCTTCATTTTCATGTGGCGTTCTCCGTAAGAGGTGGCGACCGACGGATCAGACGCAGTAGATGAAACGGCTGCAGCTGCGCGGCGCGTACTGGCCCTGTTGCGGGGCCTTCTTCTCGAACTGCGCGGGGGTGAGCTGCAACTTGGCGGCCGACGGCTTGGCCGCGGAAACGGCCTTCTGGGTGGTGGCGATCTGCTTCATACGAACTCTCCTTGAGACGACTCGTTGTCTGCGCGGAGCGCCGGCGGCGCGGCCGCGAACGATATGCCTGACGGTGATGAACACGCGGTAGCGCGATCGCCGGAAGGCACTTCGACTCTAGCCGAAGCATTCGCGGCGACTGTTTTTATCTGTCCAATCCGTGAGCCGGTTCTCACGACGCGGCCTGCGTCTGAACCCACGCAAACGAACGTCGCGAACCGCGAACGCAAAAAAACCGCTTGAAAACAGCGCGATCGAGCCGCTCGGACGATCGGCCGCCGCGGCCGGAAATTGTGCGCTTGCAACAAGAACCGGCGACTGGTGGCGAACCCACCGCGCAAGGCTTAACCGTTCATCACGTCGGCGCCCGTGACGCGAGCGCCGCGCTTACTTCAGGCGCGACAGCATCCGCCGGTTGCCGGTCAGTTTCGCCCAGCGCGCGCCGATATCGCTCATGCACACGTAGGCCGCTTCGCCGGCCAGCCGCAGCAGCATGCGCGGCCCCAGTTCCAGCCGCGGCTCGGCCGCGCACAGTTCCCAGTCGTAGCCCAGATGACGCGCGAACCAGGCGCAGCGCGCGAGGTGATAGCGGCTGCTGAGCAAGGTCACCCGCGAGCGCATGCCGTCGCCGAGCACGACCCGCGCGTTGCGCAGGTTCTGCAGGGTGTCGCGCGAATCCTGTTCCAGCCGCAGCGGCGCGTCGTCGCCCAGGCCACGCGCGACCAGGCCGCGACGCGCGAGTTCGGCCTCGCTCGGTTCGCCGATCGGGCCGCCGCCGAGCAGCAGCATGCTGTGCGGCGGACGCTCGCGCCACAGCGATACGGTGCGGTCCAGGCGGGCTTCGAAATCGCGGTCGATGCGACCGCCCGGCGCGTGCTTGCCGAACAGCAGCACGCATTCGCCGCGTTCGGGCCGGCACGGCGCGTTGCGCGCGACCCGCAACACGTGCAGGAAATAACCGAAGTAAACCAATCCGGCGCTGAGCACGCACACCGCGCCGGTCACCACCGCGACATGCAGGATGTCGCGATCGCCGAACAATGCGATGCGGTGGGCGGTGCGGGTGGTCACGGCGGTGGAATCGATGCGGAAGAAAGTAAGGATGGATCGATCCGGCGAATGCGCCGGGCCGCTGCGAAGATGGGGACGGTCGGCCACGATCGCGATGACGCGACCGGCCCTGCCATCGCGGATCGCAACCGCGTCGCCGCGAGCCGGCGCCGACGATGAACAAGCCCGCGCCCCTTCACGACGCACCCGGCATGATACTCGCCATCGCCGTCGCGGCCGGCCGCTGCGGCCGCTTGGCTATACTCCGGCCCTCACCGCCAGCAACGACACACACCGATAGTGCTATCCAACGTCTCACCGATGCCGCCCCTGGCGATCCGCGCCTACACCGCGACCACCGCCCTCGGCCGCGGCCTCGATGCCCAGATCCGCGCCCTGCGCGAGCGTCGCAGCGGCCTGCGCCGCAACGATTTCGCCCCGCTGGCGACGGGCGAGGCGCCGCTGGATTGCTGGATCGGCCGGGTCGAAGGGGTCGAAGAGGCGGCGCTGCCGGCGCATCTGGCCTCGTGGGAATGCCGCAACAACCGCCTGGCCTGGCTGAGCCTGCAGCCCGACGGCCTGCCCGAGGCGATCGCCGCCGCGGTCGCGCGCCACGGCGCCGGACGGGTCGCGGTGATCGTCGGCACCTCGACCTCCAGCATCGGCGCGACCGAGGAAGCCTATGCGCGGCTGGAGGGCGAGGATCGGCATTTCCCCACCGACCTGCGCCGTCCGCTGCTGCATACCCCGCATTCGCTCGGCGCCTTCGTCGCCGCCGCCACCGGCTTGAACGGCCCGTGCGTGACCGTCGCCACCGCCTGTTCGTCCAGCGCCAAGGTGTTCGCTCAGGCCGCGCGGCTGATCCATGCCGGCCTGGCCGACGCGGCCCTGGTCGGCGGCGTCGACACCTTGTGCGGCAGCGTGCTGTTCGGCTTCAACTCGCTGCAGTTGGTGTCGAACGAGCCGTGCCTGCCGTTCGATGCGCACCGCGTCGGCCTGTCGCTCGGCGAGGCCGGCGGGTTCGCCGTGCTCGAACGCTGCGACGCCGACGAAGCGCCCGGCTCGCTGCAATTGCGCGGTTACGGCGAATCCAGCGACGCCCACCACATGTCCTCGCCGCACCCCGAAGGCCTCGGCGCGCGGCTGGCGATGATCGATGCGCTGGCGCGCGCCGGCATCGGCGCCGAGCGCGTCGGCTATCTGAACCTGCACGGCACCGCGACCCCGGCCAACGACCAGATCGAAGCGTTCGCGGTGGCGTCGCTGTTCCCGCCGACGCTGCATGCCAGTTCGACCAAAGGCTGGACGGGGCATACGCTCGGCGCGGCCGGCATCGTCGAATCGGCGATCGCGTTGCTTGCGCTGCAGCACGGCCACTTGCCCGGCATCCTCAACAGCCGCGTGCCCGATCCGGCCAACGGCCCGCAGATTCGCTTCGACAACGCCGACGCAACGATCGATTACGCCATGAACAATTCCTTCGGCTTCGGCGGCAACAACTGCTCGCTGGTGTTCGCGCGCGCATGAGCGGTTCCCGTCAGACTCCGGTCGTGTTGAGCGCGGTGATCGAAGGCATCGGCTACTGGAGCCGCGGCCTGCCCTCGTGGGACGCCGCGCGCGCCTATGCGCTGGGCGGCGCGGAGGTCGCCGATGCGCCGTCGCGGCCATCGCCGCTGCTGCTCGCCGCCAACGAACGCCGCCGCGCGCCGGAAACGGTCGCGGTCGCGCTCGATGTCGCCCTCGCCGCCTGCCAGGCGGCCGGCCGCGATCCGGCCGCGTTGCCGTCGGTGTTCGCCTCCAGCCACGGCGACATGGCGATCACCGACTACATGTGCGCCACCCTGGCCAGCGAACCGCGCACGATCTCGCCGACGCGTTTCCACAATTCGGTGCACAACGCCGCCGCCGGCTACTGGACCATCGGCGCCGGCGCGCTGCGCCCGGCGACCGCGCTCAGCGCGCTCGACGCCAGCTTCGCCCAGGGCCTGATCGAAGCGCTGGCGCAACTCGCCGCCGGCGACGACGCGGTGTTGTTGGTCGGTTACGACGGCGCCGCGACCGGACCGTTGGCGCAGGTCGCCGCCAGCCGCGGTTTGCTCGGCGCGGCGCTGGTGCTCGCGCGGCCGGACCGTCACGGCGCGACCGCCGGCCCGTTGCTGCGCGCCTGGCTCCGCGAGGGCGAAGCCGGCGGCGGCGACGGCAAGCTGTCCGCCCGCGAAACCGGCAACGCCAGCGCGGCGATGCTGCCCTTGTTCGACGCCCTCGCCGCGCGCCATGATCGCCTCGCGTTGCCGGCAGGCGCCGGCCGCATTTTGCAGGTGGAATTGGCCCATGACTGATCTCGCCTCGTCGCCAGGACGCGACCCCGCTTCGCCGGCCACGGCGCCGGAGCGTGTCCGTCCCGCGCGACTGGACCGCAACAACATCGCCGTGGTGATTCCCGCTCTCAACGAGGCCTTGCGCATCCGCGAGGTGGTCGAAGGCGCGCTGGCCCAATGCGCCAACGTGATCGTGATCGACGACGGTTCCGACGACGGCACCGGCGAACGCATCGCCGATCTGCCGGTCACCGTGCTACGGCATGCGCAACGCCAGGGCAAGGGCGCCAGCCTGCGCGACGGCTTCGCCGAAGCGCAGCGGCGCGGCTTCCTGGCGGTGATCACCATGGACGGCGACGGCCAACATTCGGCCGAAGACATCCCGCGCCTGATCGACAGCGGCAACCGCCATCCGGGCCATATCGTGATCGGCGCGCGCCTGCGCAAACGCGCGGCGCAACCGACCTATCGCCGGCTGGCCAACAACTTCGGCGATTGGGGCGTGGCCTGGGGCACCGGGTATCAGGTCGCCGACAGCCAGAGCGGCCAGCGCCTGTACCCGGCCGAGGTGATCGCGCTGCGCGACGTGCCCGGCGAGGACTTCGTGTTCGAAGCGCAGATCCTGATGTCGGCCGCGCAGCAGTTGGGAACGCGCTGCGTGTCGGTGCCGATCGAATCGCGCTACAACAGCGACGCCTCCGACGAACAATTCCGCGCCAGCCACTTCAAGCCGCTGCGCGATTTCAGCCGCATCACCTCGCACATCGTGCTGCAGTGCCTGCGCCGTGGCGGCGTGCCCGACATGTACCGCAGCATCCGCGCCAACCCGCCGCTGATCGACGACCCGACCGGCGAGTTCGCTGTGATGGGCGATAAGGTTCACGCGAATACGCGGTGAGCTAGTCGAGTTGCAAACGCAGCGCCGCACGCAACGCGTTGCAGCCGCAAATTACCAAGCGCCTGTGCCTTTCCCCCCTTTGTAAAAGGGGGGCTGGGGAGATTCGCTTTTGCCCTTGCTTCAAAGCGAAAAGCAAAAGCTCAAATCCCTCGCATCCGCTGCGCGGATGCCGCCCCCTTTTTCTAAAGTGGGCAAAAGCAAAGCAACAGCGCGACTATCGACATCGTATTGCTCATGCTCGTCGTATCGCTCGTGCGCAACGAAGTTTGCACAGTCGTGTTCGAGCTGCTTCGCTCCTGCTGCATCGCTGTTACTGCTCTGCTGTTAACGCTTCTTACCGCTCCGCCTGCACCGCTCTGCCCTACCGCTGCTTGAGCCAACCGCCGCGCCTCACTCGCGCGGCGGAACCGGCGCCATCGGCCCCTGCGGGCCGCGATCGCTCATCGGCGGCGGATTGAGCACATAGATCGCGGTGCCGCGCGCGAATTTCTGCCTCGGGCTGATGCTGACGCCGACACCCCCACCGCTGAAATGACGACCGCCGCCGTAACTGCCGCCGCCCGCGCCCAGGCTTACACCGGTGCCGCCAGCACTGTCTTCGGTGCCCTGGAACAACACCCCGTTGGCGCCGAGCTTGGCCGCCTCGACGCGCAACTTGTCGAGCACCGAATTCATCTTGTTCTGCTCGCCGTAGGTGAACGCGCCGCTATTGCTCTGCAACAGCGCGATTTCCTCGTAACGGCTCGGCGGCGGGGCGAAATACACCCGCACCTGCTCCACCGGCACCGGCGGTCGCGGCTGCCCGGTCAGCACGTGGGAACTGGCGCAGGCCGCCAGCAGGGAGACAAATGCGATGAGAATCAATGATCTAAGCATGATATGGCTCCAATCCCCGGACCACCCCATGCTACGCCCAGACGAGGGCGGGTAATACAACCCGGCGGCCGGGTGTTCCACCCGGGCCCATACAGATGAGCAGGCGTCGATCCGACCGCGCATCGGCAATCACCCGTCCTCGCACGCGACCTCGTCCGCTTACGTGAGTCTCCTGCGCGCCATGACCGCGACCGGCGAATACCCGCGACAGCGCATCGGGCGCGGCGCGGGTCGACGCCGCGCTTGCAAAGCAATCTCCTCAGCCCATCGCGCCGTTGATTCCGATCACCTGGCCGTTGATGTAACCGGCCTGTTCGCTGCACAGGAAGCTCACCAATGCCGCGACTTCCTCGACCCGTCCGGCGCGTCCGGCCGGCACCATCTGCTTGATCGCTTCGGGCGGAAACGCCTGCGCGGCCATGCGGCCTTCGATGACTCCGGGCGCGACCACGTTGACGGTGATGCCGCGGCTGGCCATTTCACGAGCCAGCGATTTGCTCGCACCGTGCAGGCCGGCCTTGGCCGCGGCGTAATTGGTCTGGCCACGATTGCCCAGCACCGCCGCCACCGACGACACGCTGACGATGCGGCCCCAGCGCGTGCGCGCCATCGGCAGCAGCAACGGCTGGGTGACGTGGAAGAAGCCGTGCAGCGATACGTCGATCACTCGTTTCCACTGCGCATCGCTCATCCCCGCCATCGGCGCGTCGTCGTGGATGCCGGCGTTGTTGACCACGCCCTGGATCGGGCCGGCCTCGAGCAAGCCTTCGATCGCCGCGCGCGCGGCCTCGCCGTCGGCGACGTCGAACGCGATCGCCTCGGCTTCGCCGCCGCTGTCGCGGATCTGCGCGACCACTGCCTGCGCGCGCTCGAGATGGCCGTTGGCGTGCACGATCACCCGCCAGCCGTCGGCGGCCAGGCGCGCGCAGATCGCGCCGCCGAGATCGCCGCTGCCGCCGGTGACCAAGGCGCGGCGCGCGGAATTGACAGACTCGGGCATGCGGACGGCTCCGTGGACGGTAGCCGATTGTCCCCGTCCCGCCGCCGCGACGGAAGCGGCGCGGAACGGGGACCCGCCGGAAACGGTGCGCGACGGTCGCTGGGGGGCGAAGCTCCGGCGCGCGCCGATCAGTACTGCGGTCGGTCGTCCGGATGCGGCGGCTGATCGCTGCGTCCGTGCAGCGACTGGCCCGGAGTGAACGTATGCGTGAACACCCGGCCTTCGCCGTCGCAGGCCAGTTCCTGCACGCCGCGCCACATCGCCCACTCGCGGGTGTCGTCCTCATCGCCGCGCTCGTCCTCGCCGTCGACGACCACCACGCACCACTCCAGCGTGCGTCGCGCATACGGCTGCAGCCGCATGCACGACAAGGCCGGGAAGTCGAGTTCGGTCCGACCGCTATCGACCGTGCTGTCCAGCCACGACTGGAACACCGGCAGATCCGTGCCGAACAAACGGTGCATGTCGACCCAGGTGTCCTGCGGAACATCGCGGTCGTCGTGGCGATCGTTGCGCTCGAACCAGGCCAGCCGCGCGCCGCGACGCTGGTTTAGCCGGACCCGCAGGGTGAAGCGATGGCCGACCTGCGCTTCGTCGTGATGCAGGCTCAGATCGTCGAAATGGAATTGCATGGGCATGGGACCGGTCCTCGGCGAGCACGCGGCGTGAGCGTGTTTGCCGGGAGGAACGCATCAGGGGTAGTCCTGTGAAGGCATCGCCCGAATCTGAAATGCAATCGCCGCATCCCACCATCGATCGCCGCGAGGTCTTTTGTGGGAGGGGCTTCAGCCCCGACGCTCTTGTTTCAGATCGCCGGACCGGAAGGCCACTTGTGCCGAGATTGAACAGCGCAGCGATCCGAGCGAAAAGCGTCGGGGCTCAAGCCCCTCCCACAAAAGATTTCGCAATATGCGATCGCGCTGGCGGATCAGTCCGGCCGCGCCATCACCGCCGCGCGCCCCTGCGCGATCGGCTCGCCGGCATGGCGGATCTCGAATTCGTACTGCCAGCTCTCGCCGGTATCGATCAACTTGCGCGCGACGCCTTCGAGCGCGCCCGGCAAATCGTCGATGCGCGCGACCTGCAATTGCACCCCGCGCAGCGCGACCAGCACGCCGGGCCGGATCGCCGCGCCGTCGCGCGCGGCCAACAGGCCGCCATGCACGGCCATGGTCTGCGCGCCGTACTCGCACAGATGCACCGCGTGCAGACGCTGCGCATGCCGCAATGGATGCGCCGGATCGCGATGGCCGTGGCTAAGCAGCACGATGCGCTCGTCGTCCCATTCGACGACTTCTTCCCACAGGCACATCAGGCCCTGATGCGGAATCAGCGCGGCGATCGCCTCACGCGTGCGCATCGCTGGCCTCCGCATCTTCGGCAACGGACATCGCGGTCGGCTCGCGCACGATCAGCAACGCGAGCACGAAGTTGAACGCCACGCCCAATGCCACGGTGGCGCCGATCGCGCGCAGCACCGGGATCGAGGACAGGCCGAGCAGGGCGAACACCAGCAGCGTCGTCAGGCTGCACACGATCACCGCGTGCAAGGTGCGCAGTTGTTCGGCGCGGTCGTCGCCGGCGTGGTCGAAGAACAATGCGTAGTCCAGGCCCAGGCCGGCGGCGAGGATCAGCGAGACCAAGTGGAATAGATTCAATTCCACGCCCAAGCCGCGCAACACCGCGAGGATCAGCAAGGTGGTCAAGGCCATCGGCGCGAGCACGCGCAACACGCGTCGCGGCGAGCGCAGCGCGATCCACACCGCGGCGGCGAGCAACACACCGGCCAGCCCCAGGGCCAGCAACACCCGGCCGCGGTATTCGGCGACCAACGACTCCGATGCCTGCTTGAGATCTAGCAATTGGCCACCGTGTTTGCGCACGACCTCGGCGACCGCGGCCGGATCGTGCAGGCCGCTCAGCGATACCAGCGCGGTGGCGTGATCGCCGCGTTGCAACAGCAGACCGTCGACGCTGACCGCCAGCGGCGTGTCGGCCAGATCGCGCGGGGTCAGCGGCGGCGCATGCCGCGCGCGTTCGACATCGGCAAGGAAATCGGCGAAGGCGTCGCTGCGGAACGGGGTCGCCGCGACCGCGCTGTCGAGCGCGGCGCGCAGGCTCGACGCGTCGGGCAACAGGCGTTGGCGTTCGCGCTGGGTCTTGATGCTCGGCAGGTAGCGCGCGGCCAGATCGTATCCGGCGATCGCGCCGCGCTGGCGCAGCAGCGGCAGCTCCGGCAGCAGCGCTTCGGACGCCTGCAACGCGGCCTCGGCGTCGCGGCCTTCGATGGCGATGATGTAACGCACGTCCGGCGCGCCGAGTTCGCCGCGCAATTGCGCGTCGCGCGCCAGCGCCGCGTCCGGCACCGGGGTCAGCTTGGCCAGATCGTTCTGCCAGAACGCGCCCGGCACGAACAGGATCACCGCCAGGGCCAGCGCCGCGATCAGCGACACGCTGGTCACGCCCAGGCGCGGCCAGCGCGCGAGCGCGCTCCACACCCGCGCCAAGCGCACCGAGGTGGCGACATCGCGCGGCGCCGGATCGATCAGGGCCGGCAACACGAACCGCGTCGCCAGCGCGGCGGTGGCGAGGCCGACGATGGTGAACACCGCGAGCTGCTGCAAGCCGTCGACACCGGACACGAAGAACGTCAAATAGGCGATGCAGGTCGAAGCCACGCCGGTGCCGAGCGTCGGCCACAGACTGCGCGCGCTGGCCCATGGCGACAGCCCGGGCCGCTGATGACTGAACAAGTGGATCGGGTAATCCTGGACCACGCCGATCAAGGTGAAACCGAACGCGACGGTGATGCCATGCACGCCGTCGAAGATCGCCGCGACCGCGCCCAATCCGGCCAGGCCCGCGGTCGCCAGCGGCAGGCCGCCGATCAACGGCGCCTTCCAACTGCGATACGCGAGCCACAGCAGCGCGATGAACACCAGGCTGTCGATGCTGCCGATCAGGCTGGCTTCGCGCTGGGTGCGGCCGCCGATCTCGACCGAGAACGCGCCCGGCCCGCTGATGGTGATGCGCGATGCGCTGGTGCCACGTGCCTGTTCGAATGCGCCGCGGATGGCATCGATCGCGCTTTGCTGACCGGTCGGATCGAACCCGGCCGCGCGCGTTTCCACCGCCAGCAAGGCCTGCTTGCCGGCGCGATCGAACCACACGCCGTCGAGGGTCTGCGGCGCTTGCGCCGGTTGCCAGGCTTCGGCCAGGCGCAGCATTTCCAGGGTCGGATCGCTGGCCAACAATGGCTCGATCAATTCGCCGGCCGGCGAGCCCAGATCCTGCACGCGGGTGTCGAGTTGGTCGCGCAGATAGGCCGCGTCCAGCGGCTGATCGTCGAACGTCGGAGTCAGCAGGTATCGATAGGGACGCAGCCGCTCGGGCACCGACTCCAGACCGAAGCCGGCGCCGTTGGCGACCAGCTTGAATTGCGGTTGCGCGCTCAGACGTTCGCGCAGCGCCGTCGATTGCGCGGCCAGCGCGGCCGGTTCGTCGCCTTCGAGCGCGATCAGCAGCAGGCGCGAGCCCGGGCCTTCGCCGAGTTCGTCGATCAGCAGTTTCTGCGCGGGCGTCTGCGCGCTCGGCATGAACCGGCGCAGATCGCCGCTGAGTTTGAGCTGGCTGCCGATCGCCCAGCCGGCCAGCGCGAGCAGCGCCAGCCACAGCAGGGCGAAGCCGATCCGACGCGCGGGCGTCATCAACGCGCGGCGCCGTGGCCGCGGCACAACGCGGCGAGCCGGCTCGCATCGTCGATGCCGGCGGCTTCGCGCGCGGCGCTGCTGAGCAAGGTGCGCTGTTGTTCGTTGCCGCGGGCCGGGCGGGTTTCGATGCAACGCAGTTCATCGTCGCGGCCGAGCAGCACGATCTCGCGGACGCGCGCGGCGACCTTGGCGTCCTTCGGCGTCATCGTGATCGTCCACTGCCGCCGGGTTCCCACCGCGCTCAAGCGATAGTGCTGTTCGAGCGCGGCACGATCGCCGCCGAGCAGCGCGCCGAAACTGGCCTGCAACGCGACCAGTTCGGGCGCGCGCGACAGCGAGAATTTCTTTGCCGGTTTACCAGCGCGGGCGATGCTGACCTCGCCCTGGCCCGGCTGCGCGCCGCTGCGGATGGTCGTGGTCTCGACGTAGGGCGCGCGCACTTCGCGCACCAGGGTCGCGGCATCGGGCCGGCGGTATTCGCCGGACACGCGCAGCGGCGCCTTGAGCAGGGCCGAGCCGCGCATTTCGACGAAATCGGTGCGCGCCGGAATCGGCTGGGCCAGGCGCGGCAGGATCAGGTTCGCATCGGCCGGCGCGTCGGGCGCCGGCAGCGACGACGCGGCGGTCTGCGCCAGCGCGACCTCAGTAACCGGAGCGGCGTGCAGCGACCCGACGCTGGACATCAGCGCCAACGCCAGCGTCAGGCAGTGCTTGTTGGGGGTCATCGGCATGCCAGAAATCGTAGAAGTTGAACCAGTTGTAAGGCGCGCTGCGGGCGTGAGCCTGCAGGCGCTCGGCGTAGCGCTGGACCAGCGCGGCGAGGATCGCCGGACGGTTATGCCGCTCCATCGCCACACCTTCGCTGAACGTTTCGAACACCAGGTCGTAGTGCGAACCGCCGCGGTACAGGCCGAAGCCCAGCACCACCGGCAGTTTCAGCGCCGCCGCGATCAGCCACGGCGCGGTCGGGAACTGCGCGCTCGCGCCGAGGAACGAGGCGCTGGTCGACGGCTCACCGGGCGCGGCGCGGTCGACCAGCAGCGCGACCAGCGCGCCTTCGTCGGTGGCCTGCTTGATCGCGAACACGATCGACGGCCCGTCCTGGCCGGCGTCGATGACGTTGCGCGCGATCTGCGGATCCATCGCATCGAGCAACTGGGTGAGTTGCGGGTTGTGGGCGCGATCGAGCACCACCCGCACCTTCAGATCCGGCCGTTGCCGCGCGAGCACGCGCAGCGCCTCGAAGCTGCCCAGGTGCGAGCCGAACAGCAGCATGCCTTGGCCGCGGTCGAGCTGGCGGTCGATCGGTTCCAGGCCGCTGATGTCGACGTCGAACCGGTCCATGCCGCGACTGAGCATGTACACGCGGTCGAGGATGGTCGCGGCGAAGGTGTGGATGTGGCGGGCGACATCGAACAAGCTCGGCGGGCGATCGAGCACCCGCGCCAGGTACGCGCGCGAGGCGCGTCGCTCGGGACCGCGCACGATCAGGAAGTAGGCGACGATCGGGTACAGCGTGAGCCGCGCGATCGAGCGGCCGCCGTTGCTGGCGATGAAGCGGATCAGATGGAAGGCGAAACGGCTGCCGCCTTCGGGGCGTTGCTTCCAATGCGAGTCGTTCATACTGGTTCGTCCGTGGCGGTCGCTGAAGCGGACGGCGGCTCGGCGACGATCTCGCCGCTGGCCAACAGCTCGCCCGCATGCAGCACGCGAAACCGCCAGCGCGCCGCGCCGAGCGTGTCCAGTTCGATCTGCGCCGACTGCTCCGGCAGCAACGGCCGCAGGAACTTCACCTGCGGCAGACGCAACCCGCTCAGCGGCCCGTGCAGCGCTTCGACCGCTTCGATCGCCCGATCCAGCAGCACCACGCCGGGCACCAGCGGGCGGCCCGGAAAGTGGCCCGGCAGGCAGGGATGATCGGCGGCGAGGGCGAACGGCATGATGCGGACAGGCTACGGCGCGGCTGGTGAAGCCGAAGGATAAAGCAGGCGCCCGGAAAGCGTGACGAAATCCTGCAGTTTGCCGATCAGCTCCCTCTCCGGCTTGCGGCGACCAGAGGCAGTGCAGAGCTGAGAGGGCTGGGGTGAGGGCCGTCGGCAGCTCGCAGCTTCCCTCATCCTCGCGCCCTCATCCGGCCCTTCGGGCCACCTTCCGCCGCAAGCGGGAGAAGAATTCATCCTGACAGCGTGCGAGAAGAACTCACGAAAACAGTTCTTTCCAAAACCCCGGCCCCAACTGCGCCATCTTGCGCAGGAAATCGAAGAATCCCTTCTCCGGCCGGTCCTTGAACAAACGCCGGCGGACCAGGTATTCGCCGGCGAACATGCCGCCGACCACGCCGTAATTGAGGATGTTGGCGAACCACGACCACTGCTCCTGGGTGATCGCGACCACCGGCGTGTAGCCCAGTTGCGCCAGCACGCCGTCGGGCACCGCGATCATCGCCAGCGCGCCGTTGACCAGGCCCAGCCCGGCCAGGACGAAGGCCCACAGCAGGGTCAGGCGGCGGGTGTAGCGGTACAGGTCCGGCGCGAGTTCGCGCGGCGCGCAGCCGTGCAGGGCCGCGACGATGCGGGTGATCAGGCCCTCGCGCGGCGCGCGCAGGCTGCGGCCGAACCACCACGCCAGCCAGCCGTTGAACAGCACCGGCGGGGTCAGCAGCAGCATCTGCGCGTACGGCGTCGGCGCGATCGCGGCGATCGCGGCGAGCAGCAGCGCGGTCGCGATCCACGGCAGCGCGCGCAATCCGAGCAAACCGTCGATGGTCACGAACACCACCAGGTCGGCCAGGGCCAGCGCCGCCAGCACCCCGCTGCCTTCGTGGCTGGCCCAGTGCGCCAGTAACGGATAGGCAATCGCGAGCAGCAGTCGCGCCGGTCCGCTGAGGCTGGACGATGAATCGTTCACGGGATCGAAGGTCCGGCGGGGCGCATGGGCGGGGCGTGCATGACGGGCCACGATAACGGCGAAGCGCGCCGGATGCGCCGGCCGAACGGCATGGGTGAGCGATACGAGACCGGGCGGGGACGCGTCGAACCTGCCGATCGGACCGATTGCGCCGAGCCGGGCCGCAACGGGCCGAATCGAGCGGACCCGATCAAACGGTTCGATTCAGAACGGTTCGATTCAGAACGGTTCGATTCAAAGCGGCCCGACACCGCCGCGACGGCTCAGGCCGCGCGGTGCTGTTCGATATGAGCCGACAGCGCGCGCAGCGAAGCGAAGATGCGGCGGTTCTCGTCACTGTCGGAGCGCAACTGGAAGCCGTAGCGCTTGGTGATCGCCAGCGCGAGTTCCAGCGCGTCGATCGAGTCCAGGCCCAGGCCGTCGTTGAACAGCGCCGCGTCCGGATCGATCTGCTCCGGCGTCACGTCTTCAAGATTCAGGCTCTCGACCAGCAACTGCGCCAGTTCGCGTTCGGCGGGGCTTTGTTCAGACATCGGGCGATCCGGTAACGGCGTAAGCGAGGGGCGCCACGATCCTTCATCGCGGCGCAGCGTGCAACCGGTCACAGCGCACGGGCCACGCGGCCGCCCCACCCGACCGCCTCATTCGCCAGCAATTTCAACCGCTTGCGCATTTTCGGCGATAAATCTGCTGCCCTGCGTCTTGACCTGACCAGCGCACAGTCCGGCGGAGCCGCAGGCTATCATTTGCGCATGAACTCACCTGCTTCCCTGCCCGGGTCGGCCGCCACGCCCGCCGGCGCCGCTGCGTCCCACCACTCCAACCCGCCGCCGGACGACACCACCCAGCTCGAGGTCGATGTGCTCGTCGTCGGCGGCGGCCCGGCCGGCACCACCACCGCGACCCTGCTCGCGCGCAAGGGCTGGAAGGTGCTGCTGCTGGAAAAGGGCAGCCACCCGCGCTTTCACATCGGCGAATCGCTGCTGCCGATGAACCTGGCGATCCTCGAACGCCTCGGCGTGCTCGAACAGGTGCGCGCGATCGGCACCCACAAGCCCGGCGCCGAGTTCCCGATCGACGCCGAGCGCTACAACACCTTCCGCTTCGAACGCGCGCTCAATCCGCAGTTCGGCTATGCCTTCCAGGTCAAGCGCGAACAGTTCGACGAACTGCTGTTCCGCCACAGCCAGGCCAACGGGGTGGATGCGCGCGAACGGGTCAAGGTCGAGAAGGTCGAGTTCAACGATCAAGGCCGGCCGGTCGCGGCGATCGCGCGCGACCACGACGGTCGCGAACTGCGCATCCGCATGCGCTATCTGGTCGACGCCAGCGGCCGCGATACCTTCATCGGCTCGCAGCTCAAGCTCAAGCAGAAAAACAATCTGCACCAGTCGGCGGCGATCTTCAGCCATTTCACCGGCGTGCAGCGCCGCGACGGCGAGAACGCCGGCAACATCACCGTGCAGCGGTTCGCGCATGGCTGGATGTGGCTGATCCCGCTGCAGGGCGATGTGATGAGCGTGGGCGCGGTGTGTTTTCCCGAATACCTCAAGCAACGCCGCGGCGAGACCGAGGCGTTCTTGATGAAGACGCTGGAATCGGAACCGTCGGTGGCCAAGCGCATGCAGGGCGCGCAGCGCTGCGGCGACGTGCATGTCACCGGCAATTATTCCTACACCTGCTCGCGGATGACCGGGCCGGGCTGGGTGATGGTCGGCGATGCGTATGCCTTCGTTGATCCGGTGTTTTCGTCCGGGGTCTACTTGGGCATGAACAGCGGCGAGCAGGCCGCCTCGGTGGTCGACGGCGCGCTGCGCGAACCGGCGCGCGAGGCCGAACTGCAGCGCGGCATGGTGGTGCGGCTCAAGCGCGGGCTCAGGCATTTCCAGTGGTTCATCTACCGCTTCACCACCCCGGTGATGCGCGAACTGTTCAATGCGCCGCGCAATTTCTGGCAGGTGGAACAGGCGGTGATCTCGATGTTGGCGGGCGACGTATTCGACAACAAGGCGGTGCTGCGACGCCTGCGCATGTTCCGTTTCATCTATGCGATGACCGCCATACGCATGGCGCCGCAGGCCTTGCGCGGCTGGTTGCGGCGCAAGCGTCAGGTCGGCGTGGAGTTCCGCGGCGACACCCTGCAGCAGGGCAATCCGTGAGCGCCGCGCCCGCCATGCTGACCGGCCCGCACCTGCAGGTGGATTACCTCGACGGCACGCCCGAGCAAGTGCTCGCGCACGACGACACGCTCGCGGTGTTCGGCTTCGGCCAGGACGCGCCGCATCACGACGACCCGCGCTATCTGCGGGTGGCGCTGGAACCGTTCGGCGACCGTCGGCTGGAACGCTGGCGCGCGAGCGGCCCGGTATCGAGCGGCCGCGACGGCGATCTGGCCTGGTCCGAGGACGGCGCGCTGCAGTTCGGCGTGATCGAACTCGACGAGCCCGAGCCGCTGCCCGGCGAAGCCACCAACGGCGAGATCGCGCGCGCGGCCGAGTACCTGTACCGCAAGCTGATCGCGTTCACCGCGCAGCGCGGTTATCCGCATCTGCTGCGGATCTGGAATTACCTCGACGGCATCACCCTGGGCCACGGCGACGAAGAACGCTACCGCGTGTTCTGCGTCGGTCGCGCCGCCGGCCTGGGCGACTTCCCGATTCCGCGCCTGCCGGCCGCGACCGCGATCGGCCGGGTCGACGGCGCGCGCCGCCTGCAGGTGTATTGGCTCGCTTCACGCACGCCCGGCACGCCGCTGGAAAACCCGCGCCAGGTCAGCGCCTACCGGTATCCGCGCCAGTACGGCCCGCAGTCGCCGAGCTTCGCCCGCGCGATGCTGCCGCCGCAGCCAGGCGCGATGCCGTTGCTGCTGTCGGGCACCGCGGCCGTGGTCGGTCACGAATCCAAGCACGTCGAATCGGTGCTGGCCCAGCTCGACGAAACCCTGACCAACTTCGACAGCCTGATCGACGCCGCGCGGCAACGCTGGCCGAACCTGCCGACCGCGTTCGGCGCCGGCAGTTGCCTGAAGGTCTACGTGCGCGACGTGCAGGACATCGACACCGTCGCCGCGGCGCTGGACCGCCGCTACGGCAACCGCGTCCCGCGCATCCTGCTGCATGCGGCGATCTGCCGGCATGAGTTGCGGGTGGAGATCGACGGGGTGCATGGATGAGCCGTGATTGGGGATTCGGAATTGGGGATTAGAAAAAGCCCGTGAATCGATGCAATGAAAAAGGGAGGCCGAAGCCTCCCTTTTTTCTTGGTTTTCGAGTTGTGATCGGGATGGCCAGCGCTAGCGCACTGACCAATCCCGAATCCCTAACCCCTAATCCCGGCCTTACAAATCCACCCCGAACCCCACGCCGCCCGAGCTCTCCGAACCCGAGAACGCCGCGCCGATGCTGATCGACACGTTTTCGTTGATGCGGCGGCCGTAACCGATCGCCAGGCCGCTTTCGCCTTCCTGGAAACCGGCGCCGACCGACAAGCGACCGCGGCCGGGCTTGGCGTAGGCGTTGTTGGCCGACATCTGCGCCATCGCCGCCGACATCGCGCCGTTGCGGCTGACCCGGCGATCGAGGTCTTCGAACCGATCGTTGACCTCGGAGCGGAAGGTGCCGAAGTCCAGGTTCAAGTTGCTGATGCGCTGGTCGGTGTAGCTGTTGGCCGACTGCAAGGTGCGCGCGTCGCCGGCATCGGCGCGGGTGTTGGCCTGCTGGATCTGGGTGTTGGTGTAGTTGGTCGAGGTCTGCACCGAGGCCACGTCGCCGGCCTGCATCTGCCGCAGGTTGACCGCGTCGGTCGGCGCGGCGCCGTCGGCGAGGTTGGACACGCGGGTGCCGTTGGCGCCTTCCAGGGTCAGCTGATTACGCGAGGCGTCGTCGTAGTTCGCCGACAACGGCGAGCCGCCCGGGCCTTGCGGACCCTGGGGACCGGTCGGACCGTCGGGGCCCTGCGGACCTTGCGGGCCGGTCGGACCCTGCGGCCCTTGCGGACCGGCCGGGATCGCCGCGATGCGCCCGTACAGATCGGTGATCCGTCCGTCGACCGCGCCGAACGCCGAGCCCACGTCGTTGAACGCGCTGCCCTGGATCGTGTAGGTGGGCGCGACGAACACGCCGCCGGTGAAGCTGGCGCCGGCGCCGAACACGCCCATCACGTTGTTGAGCTGCGACAGGTTGACCGCGTCGGTGTCCTGACTGGCGGCCGCGACATTGACGATCTGGCGCTCGCGCCCGGCCGCGCCCACCGACACGGTGTTGGCGCGATCGGCGAGCGAGCCGTTGCCCAACGCGACCGAATCGGCCGCGGTGGTCTGGCTGTTGTTGCCGAGCACCACACTGTCGGCGCCGCTCGCGGTGTTGTTGTTGCCGACGGCGGTGGCGTTGGCGCCGTCGACGGTGTTGGTGTTGCCCAACGCGGTGGCGTTCGCCGCGATCACTTGGTTGGTCGAACCGAAGGCGCTGCTGCCCGCGCCCTGCACCACGTTGAAATTGCCGAACGCGCTGCTGTTCTCGCCGACCGACTGATTGACGTAGCCGAATGCGCTGGAGTAATCGCCGCTCGCGTCGTTCAAGGTACCGACCGCCGCGCTTTCCGCGCCGCTGGCGGTGTTGCCGCGACCGACCGCGCTGGAACTGGCGCCGCTGGCGACACTCTCAAAGCCCAGCGCGCTGCTGCCGACACCGCTCGACTCGCTGCCCACGCCCGCCGCGACGCTGTTGGCGCCGGTCTGGATGCCGCGGACCACGAAGCCGTCGCCGACCGTGGTGATCGCGTTCTGCAACTGACGCACGTTGACCGCATCGGTCGCCTGCGAACCGTCGGCGACGTTGACGATCTGACGCTCGGCGCCGGCCGCGCCGACCGAGACCGTGTTGGCGCGGTCGGCGATCGAGTTCGAACCCAATGCAACCGAATCGTCGGCCGTGGCCCGGCTGTTGAAACCGGCCGCGAGACTGTTGGCGCCGCTGGCGGTGTTGCCGCTGCCGACCGCGGTGGCGTTGGCGCCGGCGACGTTGTTGCCGTTGCCGATCGCGCTGGCATTGACGCCATCGACGGTATTGTCGCCGCCGAAGGCATTGCCATTCACGCCGTTGACCGTATTGAGGCGACCGAACGCATTCGAACCCACGCCGTTGGCGAGATTGAAATTGCCGAGCGCGCTGGCATCGTCGGCGCCAGCGGTGTTGACGAAACCGACCGCGCTGGCGCCGCTGCCGCTGGCGGTATTGGCCGCGCCGACCGCGGTGCTGTCGTCGCCGCTGGCGAGGCTGAGGTTGCCCAGCGCGCTGCTGTTGGCGCCGCTGGCTTCGCTGCCGACACCGGCCGCGACGCTGTTCGCGCCGGTCTGGGTGCCGCGAATCACGAAGCCATCGCCGATCGCCTGCAACTGACGCAGGTTGACCGCATCGGTCGCCGCGGTCGCATCGGCGACGTTGGCGATGTTGCGCTCGGCGCCCGCCGCGCCCACCGACACCGTGTTGGCGCGGTCGGCGATCGAGTTCGAACCCAAGGCCACCGAATCGGCGGCCGTGGCTTGGCTGTTGAAACCGGCCGCGAGACTGTTGGCGCCGCTGGCGGTATTGCCGCTGCCGATCGCGGTCGCGTTGACGCCATCGACGATGTTACCGCTGCCGAACGCGTTGCCGCCGACGCCGCCGACCTCGTTGCCGTTGCCGAACGCGCTGGCGTCGGCGCCGTCGACGTTGTTGTTGTTGCCGAAGGCATTGGCGTTGGCCGACAGCACTTCGTTGGTCGAGCCGAAGGCATTGCTGCCTGCTTCCAGGACCGAGTTGAAGTTGCCGAATGCGCTGCTGTTTTCGCCAGTAGCCTGATTGACGTAGCCGAACGCGCTGGAATAGTCGCCCGAAGCTTCGTTGAACGTGCCGAACGCCGAACTCTCCTCACCGCTGGCGGTGTTGCCGAAACCCACCGCGCTGGCGTTGTCGCCGCTGGCGATGCTGAGGTTGCCCACCGCGGTGCTGTTCGCGCCGCTGGCGAGGCTGCCGTTGCCGAGCGCGCTGCTGTTATCGCCACTGGCTTCGCTGCCCGTGCCGGCCGCGACCGCGTCGGTGCCGGTCTGGGTGCCGCGGATCACGAAGCCGTCGCCGACGGTGGTGATCGCGTCCTGCAACTGACGCACGTTGACCGCGTCGGTGTCGTCGGTGCCGTCGGCGACGTTGGCGATCTGACGCTCGGCGCCGAGCGCGCCGACCGAGATCGTGTTGGCGCGATCGGCGACCGAGTTGGAACCCAGCGCGACCGAGTCGTCGGCCGTGGCCTGGCTGTTGAAACCGGCGGCGAGGCTGTTCGCGCCGCTGGCGGTGTTGCCGCTGCCGATCGCGGTGGCGTTGGCGCCGTCGACGGTGTTGTCGCCGCCGAAGGCATTGCCGTTCGCGCCGCTGACCGTGTTGTTGGCGCCGACCGCGTTGCCGGCATCGCCGTCGACCTGATTGAAGCTGCCGACCGCGTTGCTGTTGGCGGCGTTGGCGAGGTTGCCGGTGCCGATCGCGGTGGCGTTGTCGCCGTCGCTGGTGTTGTCGCCGCCGATCGCGTTGCTGTTCAAGCCGTTGGCGGTGTTGTCGCGGCCCGCGGCGACGCTGCCGTTGCCGGTGGCGGTGTTGAGGTTGCCCAGCGCGCTGGCGTTGGCGCCGCTGGCGATGTTGACGTAGCCCACCGCGCTGGCGCCGTTGGCGCTGGCTTCGTTGGCTATACCTATCGCGTTGGCGTCGTCGGCGCTGGCGGTGTTGTCGGTGCCCAATGCCGCCGCGCCGACGCCGCTGGCGATATTGCCGCTGCCGAAGGCATTGCTGTTGGCGCCGCTGGCGTCGTTGAGACTGCCGACCGCGCTGGCGCTGTCGCCACTGGCGATGTTGTCGCCGCCGACCGCGTTGCTGTTGACGCCGGTGGCGAGGTTGAGCCGGCCGACGGCGTTCGCGCCGACCGCGCTGGCTTCATTGAAATTGCCCAGCGCGCTGCTGTCGTCGGCGCTGGCGGTGTTGACGAAACCCACCGCGCTGGCGCCGCTGCCGCTGGCGGTGTTGGCCGCGCCCAGCGCGGTGCTGTCCGCGCCGCTGGCGACGCTGAGATTGCCGAGCGCATTGCTGCCGGCGCCGCTGGATTCGCTGCCGGCACCGGCCGCGACGCTGTTCGCGCCGGTCTGGGTTCCGCGCACCACGAAGCCGTCGCCGAGCGCCTGCAACTGGCTCAGATTGACCGCGTCGTTGGCCTGAGTGCCGTTGGCGACGTTGGTGATCTGGCGTTCGCTGCCGGCCGCGCCGACCGACACCGTGTTGGCGCGATCGGCGACCGAGCCGTTGCCCAGCGCGACCGCATCGTCCGCGCTGGCCTGCGCGCCGCTGCCGGCGGCGAGACTGCGCGCGCCGCTGACGGTGTTGCTGTTGCCCAGCGCGGTGGCGTTGATGCCGGTGACGACGTTGTCGCCGCCGAAG
This sequence comes from Lysobacter sp. Soil_N_51, assembly GCF_057655755.1. Lineage (NCBI taxonomy): Bacteria > Pseudomonadati > Pseudomonadota > Gammaproteobacteria > Lysobacterales > Lysobacteraceae > Lysobacter > Lysobacter sp. Soil_N_51. The sequence continues at coordinate 70,910 of NZ_JBDGLR010000009.1, forward strand.
GCATTGCCGTTTTCGCTCTCGACCCGGTTGCCCCGACCCACGCCGTTGGCGCCGACGCCGGTGACGCTGTTGAACGTGCCCAGCGCGCTGGCGCCGTCGGCGCTGGCGGTATTGACGAATCCGACCGCGGTGGAACCCACGCCGCTGGCTTCGTTGATCCGGCCCACCGCGGTCGCATCGTCGGCGCTGGCGGTGTTGCCGCTGCCGATCGCGAGCGACGCGGCGCCGCCGGCGATGTTGCCGCCGCCCGAGGCATGACTGCCGTCGCCGTCGGCGGCGTTGTCGTTGCCGACCGCCACCGCGCCCACGCCCCCAGCCGAATTGTTGCCGCCCAGCGCGACCGCGCCAGCGCCGTCGGCGCTGTTGTTGCTGCCGAAGGCATTGGCGTTGTCGCCGAGCACCAGGTTGCCGCGGCCGAAAGCATTGCTGCCCAAGCCGCCGGCCTCGTTGAAATTGCCAACCGCACTGCTGTCGTCGCCGCCGGCGGTGTTGACGTAGCCCAGCGCGCTGGCGCTCGCGCCGTCGGCGCGGTTGGCCTGACCGATCGAAACGCTTTCCACGCCTTCGGCGGTGTTGCCGTTGCCGCACGCGATCGCGTCGGCACCGTTGGCGCTGCTGCCGCCGCTGTTTTCGTTGCTGGTGTCGCCGTCGTTGAGGTCGCAGTTGTTGCCTGCGAACGCTACGGGTGCTGCGACCACGTTCATACCGATGACGCTGGCGATAGCCAGCGCCAGTAGGGTGCTGCGATTCATGCGTTTTCCCCCTAATGGCTGACAAGAACCGGATTCGGAACCGTCGAAGCGCGACCATGCGTGTGACCGCGCCCTCCCCGGCACCGGTTTGGTTAACCATAAACGTTTTTGTGCACTTTTTTACATTCGATCCGGTATATAAATTCTGTGGCGTGATGAACAGACTGAGCACGGGCCCTTTCATCACGCTGCAATGCAACAAACCCACCATGGCCGGTTTTGCCCGCTTTTTCACGTCCTTGTGTTCGATCCGTATTCGTGCGCAAACTCGGCCGCGGCTTGTCGTTGCTTCACACAAATAACCGCATTCGTTCGCATAGAAACACCGTCCGAACGAGTCACCAATGCCAATTCTTAGGGGGATTGATCATGAGTACTCGCTTGAAAGTCGGGCTGTTAATGCCCGGCTTGCTCCTTGCCACCTGTTGCGTGGCCCATGCCGCCGAACCGTCCACCGCGGGCGTTTCGGTTTCCAGTTCCAAGGTCGGCATCGACGCGAACGGAAAGCTGCGTCCGCTGACCGAAGCCGAGAGCCAGGCGCTCGACAAAGCCGCGGCGGCACAACAAAAATCAACAACGAAATCCAGCGCCCAACGCGCCACGTTTCCAACCACCGCAGGCGGCGTCAGCGCCACCACGCGTCGCATGGCGAACGGCACGGTCGCACGGAAAATGCCGCGCTCGCAGATGAGTTCGCTGACCGCCACCCGCGATGCGAACGGCAAGATCGTCATCCAGCACAGCGATCCCAGCGACGATGTCGCCCCCGCCACCCAGCAGGGGGAACTGCCGAGTGAATAAGTCCCTGCTCGCGATTTCGATCGCACTCGCTGGCGCCTTCGCCTTCGCACCGAACGCGCAAGCCGCCAACCTCACTCTGATCAACGGCGACGACGGCACGGCCGTCGGCCTCAACGATCCGACCGCGGCCGCTCCGGTCGGCGGCAACCCGGGCGTCTCCATCGGCGAACAGCGCCGCATCGTCTACAAGTACGCGATGGATGCGTGGGGCGCGGTGCTGCAGAGCAACGTCGAGATCAAGGTGTTCGCTACCTTCGACCGCCTGAACTGTACCGCCACCGGCGGCACCCTCGGCGCGGCCGGCACCAACTGGGTCCTCAACGACTTCCCGGGCGCAATCCCGAACACGCTGTACCACTCCGCGCTCGCCGACGCGATCGCCGGCGAAGACCTCGTGCCAAACCCGCTCGATCCGGCCGATATCTACTCCGAGTTCAATGGCGACCTCGGCAAGCCCGACTGTCTGGCGGGTTCGGGCTGGTACCTGGGCTTGGACGGCAAGACGCCCGAAGGGCAGATCAACTTCCTCAACGTGGTCATGCACGAACTCGGCCACGGCTTGGGCGCACAGGGGTTCATCAAGAAGGACTCGGGTGAGCTCGGCTATGATCTCGGCGGTCTGACCGACGTTTACACCGCCAATGCTTACGACTTCGTCGAGAACAAGCGCTTCGACGATCCGACCATGACCGACGCTCTGCGCGCCGCGGCGATGAGAAACCCGGGCCGCACGGTGTGGGCCGGCAATCAAGTCAATGCTCAGGCCGCCTTGGTCCTCGATAACCGCGTCGCGCTGCGGGTGACGGCACCGGCGGCGGCGATGGGCAGCTACGAAATCGGCTTCGCCGCGTTCGGCCCGGCCGCAAGCGAGGCCAGCTTCCCGTCCGCGCAACTGGTGTTGGTCAACGATGGCGTCGCCGCCGCCTCTACCAGCGATGGCTGCGAAACCCCGTTCGTCAACGCGGCCGCGGTCGCCGGCAAGGTCGCGGTGATCGATCGCGGCACCTGCAACTTCGCGGTCAAGGCCAAGAATGCGCAGCTCAACGGCGCGGTCGGCGTGGTCATCGTCAACAACGCCTTCGGCGTGATCACGATGGGCAATGCGGCTCCGCCGATCACCGACATCACCATCCCCACGGTCATGCTCTCGCAAGCCGACGGCGCGCTGGTCAAGGCCAACCTGCCGGCCACGGCAAACGTCCGGCTCGACGATGTGCTGTTGCAGGGCGCCGACCGCAACGGTCGCACGCGTCTGTACTCGCCGACGGTCGTCGCTCCGGGCTCGACCTTCTCGCACTTCGACACCGACCTGCAGCCGAATGCGCTGATGGAACCGTTCGATACGCCGGAAGTGCAGGCCCAACTCAACGTCGATCTGACTCCGGCGCTGTTCAGCGACATCGGCTGGACGCTCAATCCAGGCAACGCGATCCTCGGCACCTGCGACACCACGGTCAAGGCCTTGGAAACGCCAGGCCTGATCATCGGCGCCAACATCGTCGCCGAGAGCAAGCTGTGCGCGACCCACGCCCACGGCAGCCGTGCGCTCTACCTGCGCTGCATCTCCGATCACGCCACCGAGTTGCAGCAGATCGGCGCGATCACCACCACGCAGTTGGGCAAGGTGCGGCAGTGCGCGGCGACGGTGCGTCCGTAAGCCTCACGCTCCACGCATCGTTATAGCGTTGCAAAAAACCGGCGCCGCGAGGCGCCGGTTTTCCTTGCGTCAGCTGAAAGCGCGAAGGTCATGGCGACCTGCGGCACTTGAATTCGCTGCCGCAGACGCTACGTTGCATGCACGAGGCCATTCCGGCCGCATGCGGAGTACGACACGATGGGATTGATCAGCCTGCTCTGGGGCATTTTCGCGCTGGCGTGGATGGTCCTGGCCCTGATTCCGTTGCTCGGCTGGGGCAACTGGTTTCTGATTCCGTTCGCCGCGGTCGGCGCGATCATCGCCGCGATCGGCCTGTTGTTCACCAAGTCGGAAAACAACGGCCGGGCCAAGACCGGCCTGTTGCTCAACGCCATCGTGATCGTGGTCGGCGTGGTCCGGCTCGGGATCGGCGGCGGGATCATCTGACAGTGCGTTCGCGCTGCGCCGTCGCGATGGCGGCGGTGCAGCGACGACCGAGCAACGACGAGCCTGTCTTCAAGCGCCGCGCCGAGACGGTCCACCGCTGCAGGCGTGAGCGCAAACCTCGCCTTGGCGCGAACCCTCGAGGTCTTTTGTGGGAGGGGCTTCAGCCCCGACGCTTTCGTCTCAGATCGCCGATCACCTCAGGCGAAAACCGCGCGGTGGCCAGGGCTCCGCGTCACACCACTCAACTGAACCAGTCCGCTAGACCGACCCAACCGCCACCGGCCGCGCCGCCACCAGCGCGCGCGTATGCGCATGCTGCGGCGCCTTCAACACCTGCGCCGTCGGTCCCGTCTCGACGATGCGCCCGCCTTCGAGCACCGCGATGCGTTCGGCCACCGCGGCCGCGGCCGCAAGATCGTGGGTCACGAACAACAACGCCAGCCCACGCTCGCGCTTGAGCCGCGCGAGCAAGGCCAGGATCGCCGCGCGGTGATGTGCGTCCAGCGCGGATACCGCTTCGTCGCAGACCAACAGATCGGGCGATGTCGCCAGAGCGCGCGCGATTGCGATGCGCTGGCGCTGGCCTCCGGAAAACTGATGCGGATACCGATCCAGCATCGCCTCGTCCAGGCCGACATCGCGCAGCAACTCGGCCGCGCGCGCGCGGCGTGCGGCCTTGTCCAGATTTCCGTGGATACGCAGCGGCTCAGCGACGATCTCGGCCACGCGCAGGCGCGGGTCGAGCGAGGCGTACGGATCCTGGAACACCACCCCGGTCCGCGCGCGCAAGCGGCGCAACGCCGCGGCGTCCAGCGAACCCAGATCGATCCCGTCGATCGACACGCGACCCTGCGCGCCGCGCAACAGACGCAGCAATACCCGACCCAAGGTGCTCTTGCCGCTGCCGCTTTCGCCGACCAAGGCCAGCCCTTGCCCACGTCTTAATTCGATATCGACGCCATCCAGCGCCGGCCGCGGCGCGCGCGGATAGCACATCGACAAGGCTTCGCCGCGCAGCAGCGGTGGCGTGTCGCTATCGGCCTTCCCCACCGACTCGGGCGGCAAGGCATCGATCCGATCCGCGGCCAGCAGCTCGCGCGTATACGCATGCGCCGGCGACGCGAACACCGTCGCGGTGTCGCCGCGCTCGACTACCTCGCCGCGTTGCAGCACCAGTAACTGCTGCGCATACGCGCCCACCAGTGGCAGGTCGTGACTGATCAGCAGCAGCGCCAGGCCGTCCTCGCGGCGCAGTCGATCGAGCAGATCGAGAATGTCGCGGGCGATACGCGCGTCCAGCGCCGATGTCGGCTCATCGGCGATCAGCACCCGCGGCTGCGTCGCCAGGGCCAGCGCGATCGCGATGCGCTGACGCTGGCCGCCGGAGAACTGATGCGGATAACGACGCAGCGATGCGGCCGGGTCGGGCAGTTGCACGCGTTCGAGCAGCGCCTGCGCCTGAGCGCCGGCCGCCGTCGCCGACAAACCACGCACCACGCGCAAGGTTTCGTTGAGCTGCGCGCCGATCCGGCGCAGCGGATGCAGGGCCGCGAGCGGATCCTGCGGCACCCACGCCAAGGTGCGCCCGCGCAACCGCGCGTGCGCGGCGCTGGCGATCGCGATGTCGTGGCCGTCGATGTTCAAGCGTCCCCGCGCGCGCAACTGCGCCGGCAGCAGGCCGAGCAAGGCCAGCGCGGTCAGACTCTTGCCGCTGCCGCTTTCGCCCACGACGCCGAGGCATTGGCCCGCATGCAGTTCCATATCCAACGGGCCGAGCAGACGCCGCGACGGCGACGAACCGCTGTCGACGGCGACGCACAAGCCATGCAGCGAAACCAGTGCGCTCATGCGGCCGCGGCCTGCCGCGGCGCATCGCCCTGCGGCGAACGATGCACATCGAGCCAATCGCGCAGCCCGTCGCCGAGAAACTGGAACGCGGCCAGCGTCGTCACCAGAAAGCCCGCCGGAAACAGCAAGGTCCACGGCGCGCTGTCCAGCTCCTGCACGCCTTCGGCCAGCAGACCGCCCCAGCTCGACGACGGCTCGTCGATCGACAACCCGAGAAAGCCGAGAAAACTTTCGACCAAGATCGCCTGCGGCAGGATCAACCCCAGGTACACGAACGCCAGCGGCATCAGGTTCGGCAGCACATGCCAGCGCAGGCGCTGACCGAAGCTCGCCCCGGCCGCCTGCGCCGCGAGCACGAACGGCGCCTCGCGCAGCCGCGCGGCCTCAGCGCGCATGACCCGGGCCAGATCGATCCAGACATAACCACCGATCGCCGCCAGCAACAGCAGCAGCGAACGTTCGAACAAGGTCAGCAGCAGGATCACCACCAGCAGGAACGGCAGCGCCGAGAACACGTCCAGCACTCGCACCATCAGCCGTTCGACCCAGCCGCCGGCGAGCCCGGCGATCGCGCCGTAGCCCAGCCCGATTACCAACGCGACCACGCTCGCCAGCAAACCGATGCCCAGCGACAGCCGCCCGCCGGCCAGGGTGCGCGCGAACACGTCGCGACCGATCGCATCGGTGCCGAACCAATGCCCGGCGGTCCCGGGCCGGGCCGACAACGCGTCCCAGTCGGGCAGGATCGGACCGTAGCGCCCGAGCCAGGGCGCCAGCCAGCACAGCGCCGCCAGCGCGGCGAGAACCAACAGGCAGGTGCGCGCCAGCGGCGGCAGGGACATGAACGATCGCATTGCCGCGCATCGTAACCGCTCCAGACCAACCCAGAGTCGGGTCTTGCCCTGTAGGAGCGGCGTAAGCCGCGACCGCGACGTCACGGTTACGTCGAACGCTCCGTCGCAGCCGTGGCCTCGCGGTCGCGGCTCACGCCGCTCCTACCCTCGCCCACCCACATGCCGGGCGGTCATAAGCAGATGAAGCAATACCTTTTCCCCTGGCCCGCGCGCCCCGCCACATTCCCTACATGGTGAATAGGAAATGCTGACGATGAAGGCCAAGTACGCCCTGCGCGCGATGTGCGCGCTCGCGCGCGCCGAGCACGCCCGGCGTCCGACCGACCCAGCGCTGGTCCCGCGCCCTCGCCGCGAACGGCTGCAGGCGCGCACCATCGCCGAACACAGCGGCGCGCCGAGCAAGTTCCTCGAAACCATCCTGGTCGACCTGCGCCAGGCCGGCTTCATCGACAGCCGGCGCGGCCAGAAGGGCGGCCACGCCCTCGCCCGCCCGGCCGATCAGATCATGGTCGGCGACCTGATCCGCGCCATCGACGGCCCGCTGGCGCCGGTGCGCTGCGCCAGCGTCAGCGCCTACCAGGCCTGCGCCGACTGCCCCGACCCGGACGCCTGCAGCCTGCGTTCGCTGATGCGCGAGGCGCGCGATGCGATCTCCGACGTGCTCGATCGCCGCAGCCTGCGCGAACTGGCGCTGGCCCCGGATTTTCTCGTCGCCCTGCCGATCGCCGAAGCCAGCTTGAGTCTCGACGGAGGCCTGTCGTGAACCGCGGCCCGGGCTCGGGCGCGAAGCAGAACGCCGCGTCGAGAACGGCCGCGCCCGCGACGCCGACAAAACCCGCCGCCGCGACCCGCAAACGCGCCGCCACCGACGATGCGCAACAAGTTTCGACCGTGCGTTATCCGATCGCCCGCGACCCGGAACCCGAGATCAACATCGTCAACCTCAGCGATACCGAATACGTGCTGTTGAACGCGGTGCGCGAACTGCGCGCGGGACGGATCGAAGTCGTCATTCAGGGCTCGCGCATCGTCGAGATCACCCGCACCCAGCGAGTCGAGGTCGACGCGGCGCACGAGTCGTGGGCGTAAGCAGCACCGTCAATCAAGCAACCACCCGCGGGGAAGCGGGCGGTCGTCAGCAGCATCGCGGTCGACGGGTTCGGCGCTGGGCATTCGCGCCTCGATGATGTCCGCGGCTTTTGTTTTCTCCACTCAGTGCGTGGACCCATCCACGTCCGTCATCGATCGAAGGGGCACGTCATGCAGACCCGGGCTCGACCTGCGCTCAACGCGCGCACCGCGACCGTCTCGTTGTGGAGCGCGCTGGCCTGCGCGCTCGCCCTGCCGGCTCATGCGCAGTCGAACGAGCTCACCGTCGAGCAACTGGCCCAGCGCCTGCGCGCGATCGAGCAACGCCTCGGCGGCGGCGACGCGGTCGCCAATGCATCGGCCGACAGCGGCAACCTCAGCGATCTCGACCAACGCCTGCGGGTGATCGAACGCAAACTCGAACTGCAGGCCGAGGAAAACGCCGCGCGCGTCGCCAGCACGCCGGTGGTGTCGCTCAGCGCGAGCAAGGGCCTGTCGGTGAAATCGCCGCCGCCGGGCGATGTCGAACTCAAGTTCAAGGCGCTGGTGCAGGCCGACGGCCGCTTCTTCATCGACGACAGACAACTGCCGCAGAACGACACCTTCCTGTTCCGCCGGATCATGCCGACCATCGAAGGCACCTGGGGCCCGCTGATCGGCTTCCGCTTCACTCCCGAATTCGCTGGCGACAGCGCGACCATCGCCGATGCGTATTTCGATCTGAAATTCGATCCGCGCGCGACCGTGCGGATCGGCAAGTTCAAGAGCCCGGTCGGCCTGGAACGCCTGCAATCCAGCGGATCCACCGGCCTGATCGAACTGGGGCTGGCTTCGGAACTCACGCCCAATCGCGACCTGGGCGTGCAGTTGCAGGGCGAACTCGCCGGCGCGACGGTGTCGTACGCGCTGGGCGTGTTCAACGGCGCGGTCGACGGCCGCGACAGCCCGACCGTCAATCCCGACAACGAATTCGAACTCGCCGGCCGCGTATTCGTCGAACCGTGGAAGAACGCGAGCAACGCATTGTCAGGCCTCGGCTTCGGCCTGGCCACCAGCAGCGGCGACCGCCGCGGCAACGGCAATAACTTCCTGCCGCGCTACCGCACCCCGGGCCAGACCCAATTCTTCAACTACCGCAGCGCGGTGCTCGCCGACGGCGCGCAGACGCGCTGGTCGCCGCAGGCGTTCTACTACCGCAACGGCCTGAGCCTGCTCGGCGAATACGTCAGCTCCAGTCAGGACGTACGCGTCGGCGCCTTCGCCGACGAACTCGAACACACCGCCTGGCAGCTCACCGCCGGCTACGTGCTGACCGGCGAAGACGCCGGCTACAAGGGCGTGGCCCGGCCTAACCAAGCTTTTACGCTCGGTGCGGCAGGCTGGGGCGCGTTCGAACTGGTCGCGCGCTACGGCCGCCTGGAAATCGACGACGACACCTTCCCGCGTTACGCCGACCGCAACGCCGTCGCCGCGGCCGCGCGTTCGTGGGGACTGGGCTTGAACTGGTATCTGACCGGCAACCTCAAGCTCGTCGCCAACTACACCCAGACTCAATTCGACGGCGGCGCCGCCGCCGGGGCCGATCGAGAAGACGAAAAAGCCTTCTTCACCCGCGCCCAACTCGCATTCTGATTCGACCTCGCCCTTCCCTCACAGGAGCTACCGATGAAAGCCGCACTCCGATCGACCCTGCTGGCGCTGGCGCTCGCCGCCGCTGGCACGGTGTCGGCCAAGGACACCGACCTGCTCAACGTGTCCTACGACCCCACGCGCGAGTTCTACGCCGAGGTCAATCAAGCCTTCGCCGCGCAATGGAAACAGCAGACCGGCGAAACCCTCAACATCCGCGCCTCGCACGGCGGCTCGGGCAAACAGGCGCGCGCGGTGGTCGACGGACTCGAAGCCGACGTGGTCACCCTCGCGCTCGCTGGCGACATCGACACCATCGCCAACGCCAAGCAGTTGCCGGCGAACTGGCAATCGCGGCTGCCGCACCAAAGCTCGCCCTACACTTCGACCATCGTGTTCCTGGTGCGCAAGGGCAACCCGAAGGGCGTCAAGGATTGGGACGACCTGATCAAGCCCGGCGTCGCGGTGATCACCCCGAACCCGAGGACCTCCGGCGGCGCGCGCTGGAATTATCTGGCCGCGTGGGCCTACGCCTCGACCAAGTTCCGCGACGGCGACAAGGTCGTCGACTTCCTCACCCGCTTGTTCAAGAACGTCCCCGTGCTCGACACCGGCGCGCGCGGCTCGACCACCACCTTCGTCGACCGCAAGATCGGCGACGTGCTGATCGCCTGGGAAAACGAAGCCCTGTTGACCCTGGAGCAATCCAACACCCGCGGCCAGTTCGAAGTCGTCATCCCGAGCCTGAGCATCAAGGCCGAACCGCCGGTGGCCTGGGTCGACAAGAACGTCGACAAACACGGCACCCGCAAACAGGCCGAAGCCTACCTGCGTTTCCTCTACACCCCCGAAGGCCAGCGCCTGGCCGCCAAACACGGCTACCGCCCGGCCGAACCGGACAAGGTGCCGGCGGCGGAACTGGCGAAGTTCCCGAACGTGAAGCAGGTGACCATCGACGGCGCGTTCGGCGGCTGGAAGAAGGCGCAGGCGGCGCATTTTTCGGATGGTGGGTTTTTCGACAAGATTTATTTGCCGAAGTGAGGCGATGGCCAACAACCATCTCAACAACGACAAGGCCTGCGGAAGTGGGCCTTGTTCTTATGCTGATGACCAATCCCAGCGCAACTAAATTTAGTTGCGAACGAGGCGCCGCTTGAGTTCCATGGAATATCCTCGCCTCATCGCCGCCTCTCATGACTAGCTAGGGCGCAGGCGGATTAATCCGTCACTATCCAGATCAAATGCGATATCGAAGCCCGCCAATCGCACAATTATTTCTTGGGTATGATCAAATTTCTTTAACGGCACCAGCCGCCCGATATGGCGCTCCTCGACCGGATTGATTTCCAACCACTCTATGGCGTCCACCTTTATTGGCCCACGCCCCTTTACTTCCACATATGACTCAGACGGCTCAATCAGCCAAGGGCTCCACTCCGACGCAGCCCCGGCGTCAGACTCCAACACCCTAACCAACACATTCAGATCACTCAGAATGGTAGAAATCAAGCTATATAGATATTTATTTTTCCTTTTCATAAGAAATATGACTTCCTTTGACGCCGTGATAGTGGGGCAATTCGTGCGTATTGTCGTCTTTGAACCGATGTCCGTTGCTGTGATGATCGATGGAAACTTTTTCGCCGGTTCGAGCATCAGTAGTAATCAACAACTTAGACGGCTCCCCCTTATCGCCTTTTAAATTCTGATTACCCCCATGAACATCCTCTCGCCTAAAGTTATTAGGCTTCGAGACCTGAGCGCCGTGCTGTCGCATAGCCTCTCGACGAGCGGCCCTTTCCGTTTTCATGGTTACATCTCGGGCCCCCTGGGCTCTTCGTGCAGTTGTGGTCGGACTCGGGCCGGTTTTATCGGAGCGCTTGCCACCACCAGTACTCCCTGCCACCGCGTGTGCGAAAAGATAGCCCGCTTTATATGAAGCGCTGCCCTCAGGCATTTCGAACACATCGTCCGCCGCATCCGCACCGCCCTTTCGAGCGCCATCACCAAAGCCACTTGCCTGCCCTGATCTGCCATCTGGGTCAGTGAACATATACGGGCTGTTATACGCATAAGCGTAGCGATTGAAATGCCTGAGATCAGAACTTTCAGCCGTTACTGGATCTACGCTTAGAAATCTACCAATAGCCGAATCGTAATAGCGTTGCTGCATGTAACCAAGCCCGGTTACGCCATCAATTAAATGCCCGGTGTAACCAAGTCCATCATACGCAGGCTTGGCGATCGCACTACCGAACGGTTCCCAATCAGTCCGATCGATGACTTGGCCGGTTTGATTGCTCACCGCCACCGGACTGCCCAGCGCATCGGTGTGCTGGTACTTCACCAGCACGACGTCACCGGCCTCTCCGACGCCGGGCGTAACGTCGCGTTGCGCGATCACGCTACCCGCTAGATAGAAATATTCGCTGGTGGTATTGGTATTCGACTGATGTCTGCTCAACAGCTGGCCCGGACCGCTGTAGAAGGTCCGCTCCTCATTCGAATTGCTCTGGGCGATCACGCGCCGGCCCTGGGCGTCGTAGCGATAGGACTGCAGGCCCACCACCTGGCGCAGCCGGTTGCCGTAGTCGAACTGGAACTGGCGACCGTTCTTGTTGGTGAGGTTGCCCTGCACGTCGTAGCTCATGCCAATGAGGGTGGCACCGGCTGCGCTCTGGATATTGGTGAGTTGGTTACGAGCATCGTAGTAATAGCGATGATCCTTGACCCCACCCAGCGACCACGACTTCAAGTTGTCGATTGCGTCGTAGGTAAAGCGATGCCAGCAGTCGCCGCCGAAGCTACACGATCCCGCGGCCTGCAAACGATCGAGGTCGTCGTATTCCATCGAACGGGTGTACTGATCGCCGCGTCCGAGGTCCTTGATCTGTGCGACGTTGCCGTTGCCGTCGTAGGTCGTCTGCAGATCCAACACACCGGCGTCGACGCTGCGCAGCGGCAACTGGCGCGCGTTCTGCGTCATCGTGTGGACGACGCCGTTCCCGTAGGCAAATGTCCGCAGCGCGCCATTCGGGTAGTAACCGATGGCGGAGGCGTAAACAGCGCCATTGGAATCGCTCACGGTCGTGGGCTGACCCAATGCATTGGGAACATAGTCGATCGTGAGCAGGCTCGGATAACGTACCTGGCTCAAACTTCCATGTGAGTCGTAGTGATAGTCCGCGGAATCATATAGGGCGACGAAATCCGAATTGGATTCGCCTTCGGTCAAGCGGCGCTTGTTGTAGGAGTAGCCGCTGTACAACGGAAATGAAGTGCCGTTGGACGTTCTGATGGAGCTAGGCAAGCCGTCCGGCGTATACGTCCAGATCTGATTGCCGACGCCATCAGGGAACGTGAGGTTCTTGACTCGATTGCGCTTGTCGTAGGTGCGCGTCACCACCCGTCCCGAAGCCTGCGCCTCAGTCCGATTGCATGTCGTCACATCAGCAAGCGCCAGCCCGGCCGCCGACCAACTTACGTTGCCGGCATTGTCGTACTCGGTCACCGTCGCGCCGGTCTCGGGCTCGATCGCCTTGCACAACTGCTGATACTGGTCGTAAACGAAACGTCGCGACAGCAACTGCCAGCCCGGGATCGAATGCTGCCCGGACTGACCGAGCAACACGTTCGCGCCCGCGCCGACGCCGTAAGCGAACAGTTTCTTGTTCGGATGGGCGCGACGGATCGCTTCGGTCAAGGTAAAACTGAAACGATGCGGTATGCCACTGGTGCGGCAGGCCGCCGAAATCGCCGGCTCACTGGCCTGATCGGCGCGAACCGTCCCGATGAGTACCCCACCATTGGGCGCGCTATCGCGGGCGAACAACTGCACGTCGATCGACGCGGACCTGCCGGCGAGGCAGGCCCAGCCGTAGGCGTCGAATCCTCCCGCGCCGTTGTCGCGAACGCCGTCGATCTGGCCGGGCACGCTCATCGGCTCAACGGTAACAGTCCGGGGCTGCGAGACCCGGGCCATGCCGTTGTTGTCGGTGGCCTTGGCCGTCAGCGAATACGAGCCCGCCGCGACACCGGACCAGGTGAACTGAAACGGCGGCTGCGTCGTCGTCGCGATGGATTGGTTGTTGGCGAAATACTCCACCGATACCACTTGCCCATCGCTGTCGGTCGCGGTCACCGACAGGGGAATGGTGGCGGGAGCGCTGTAAGGACCGCCGGTAATCGGATTCAGCGTAATCGAAGGTGGCAAATCGCCTGGGATCAGCACATTGAACGATTGCCGCTGTTCGTTGAGGTTGTGCCCGTGCACATCCACGGCGTTGGTATGCAGGACGTATTGCCCCCGCGGAAGATTCAGCACGTAGTCCGGAACGTCGCAGGCGGAGGTCCGCAACAATACGTCGTCGAGATACAGGTAGACGGTTTTCGGAAAATGGTCGTCGTCGCTGACGCACTGGATCTTGACGTTGATCGTGGCCGGTGCGTAGTACAGGCCATCCGGGCTCAAAAGAATCAGCGCCTCGCCAGCGCGCGCGGTCAGCGCGGGCGCCAGGGTCAGCAACAAGGCCAGTAGCATCCTGGCGACTATCGAATACGACATAAGGTCCTGCCTTGGTTCGCTTGATGGCGCCGGGCGCCGTTGCATGCGTTGCTACGTAAGTCGCGTCGCTCAGGGCGAACCGCTGCGCCGGATTTCCAGCGGCTTGCCGAAGACGTCGCGGCGGATGTACGTGGCCGCGTCGGTGGGCAGGTTCTGCTCGATCGGCACCGAGTACGACGGCGCGTCGAAGGCCTGGTAGCGGGTCACCACCGACTTCCCTCGCGGGTTGGTCACCTTCTGCTGCATGCCCGGCAGATACTCGGTGATGGTGCGCAGCACCCCGAGCTCGGAATCCTGGCGGACTTCGGTGGCGCGACCGAGTGCGTCGTACGAGGTCGCGGTGCCTGACATCGTCGAGTCGAAGTTGGCCACGCCATCCACGAATGGATTGCGCGGGTAGGAAGCGAACACCACCCGGCCTTCGTGGTCGTAGCGCTTGGCGCTCCAGCGCGTGGTCGCCTGCGGGCTGGCGGTGTCCTCTTCCTGCTCGGCGACAGGACGCCATAAGGCATCGAAGTACGTGGTCTTCTTGCGATTGCCGGTGGTGACCGTCTGGCGCCAATGACCGGCCGCCAAGCCCACTTCGGCCGCGGCGACCGGTTCGAAGCGCAGTACCGTGTCGTACCAGGCGACCGAGTCGCCGGTCGGGTAGACGATCTTGGCCAGTCGGCCGGCCGCGTCGTAGTCGTAGCTCTTTACGTAGCCGTTCTCGTCGGTGGTCGACCGGATCCAGCCGTTGTCGTCCACGGTCGCCGAGGCCGAGAAGCCATCTGCGTAGGCAACTGTCTGCGGCAGCCCGCGCTTCCAGTTCGAGAACGTGGTGACGTTGTTATTGCCGTCGGCCGCGGTCGCGATGGTGCCGTCGGCGTTGTAAGTCAGCGCCTGCTGCAACTTGCCGAAGGCGTAGCCGCGCAGCGGCAGGTCGGTGACCGCGTCGAACTCGGTGCGATCGGTCTCGATGCCGTTGGTGGTCGAGCGCTGCACCTGGCCCAACACCCAGCGGGTCAAGCCATCGCGGTACTCGGTAGTGTCGTTCTTGCTGAAGCCGAGCGTGTTCGACTTGGTGACCTTGGTCGGGCGAGCGAACTGGTCGAAACACAGGCCGGTCGCGCCGGTGCAGCTGCCGTCGACCTGCCAGGTGAACGTCGCGCCATCCTGGACGATGGTCTTCTTCTTCAACGGCCTGACCATCGACGAGGTCGAATCGTCACCGCCGATGAGTTCGCCGTAAAACCATGGAAACGGCATCGCCGTGCCGTTCGAGTACTGCACGTACTCGCTGGACTCGGCACGCAGCACCTTGTTGTCGGCACTGACGGTACGTGTACCCAGCGGCTGGCCGTCGTTGTATTCGTAGATGTAACCGAAATCGTGCAGGGTCAGGCTGCCGTCGGGATTACGCACGGTGACTGTTTTGGCGACCGAGCAGCCCGGACAGATTTGCAGCGGACCGTCGATGCGACCTACGCCCATGTCGCCATAGTCGTAGGTCCATTCGTGCGCGATGCCGCCGGTGCCGGTGACCGTCTTGCGGGCCAGTGCATAGACATCGAAGTAGTCGGAAATCAAAAGCTCGTGCGGCCCATCGGGATTGCCGTTGGTATTCTCGATCGCCGGTACGCAGGCATTGCTTGGGGTTCCAAACCGATGCAGTCGCGTGTACGGCAGCACGAAGGTTCCGACCGCGCCAGAAGGATGGGTCGCGGTCAGCGTGAATGTCTCCGGACCGAATTCGGGCTCGGCGCAATAGCCACCGTCGACATCGAGCGGGATGTAGTTCGGATTCAATCCGCCGTATTGCATCGGCATGTTGTAGCTGTAGCTCCAGGCCGACTGATCCGGCAGGGTCACGCCGGAAAGCAAGGGAAACCGGTTGATGCCCAGGGCTCCACCGCCTCCGGTGTAGCCGTATTGCCACACCCGGCCGTTGGCGCTGGCGCGCTTGATGGTGGCGCCGCCGTCGTACTCCAGATCGATGCGTCGGCCGTCGTCGGCGACGATGCTGAGCAATTGCCCGCCCTGCGCACCGCCATAGTTGTAGTTGACGCCGTTACCGAAGCGATCCTCGACCCGCGTGGCCATCAGATAGACCTTCATCCGGCCGAATCCGGGCCGGGTCCGGGTGCCTTTCATCGCACCGGCGCCACGGTAGGCCATCGTATTGAAGAAGTACTTGGTGCCGCTGGTGTCCACCCCGAAGAAGGCCTCGCCGGGATAGTTGTTGACACCGTTGGCGACGCAGCGAAAGCGCATGCCGTCGCGGGTGGAGCGAGTGTAGGCCTGCCCGTCGCTGGGCACCGCATTGCCGGTGGTGCCAAGGACCAGCATTTCCTGATCGCCGCTGCCAGGCAGATGGACGAAATTGCCTTGCCAGATGTCGCGCAGGCGATGATTGAAGGGAACCTTGGGCAACCAGTTGTCCGAGCACCGGTTATCGGCCGGTCGGCTGCCTTCATTCCATTGCGTGCTTGCCGGGAAGGTTCCATAGACGTAGGGCACGTCGATGTCCCAGGCGCCAAACCCACCCAGGTTGACCACTTCTTTCTTGGCCTCGACCTTGAAGCGCCGGATCAAACGCACCGGCAGGGCCGAGTTGCCGGGGATATCGATATCGGTGACAGCGAATTCGGTCGACCCGTTGTAGAGCGAGACGCTGTCGCCGAACAGATCCGAACTCAGCGCGGTGACCATCTCGGTCGCGCGGATACGCTTCTCGTATTCCACCGGCGGCATCAGCGGGGATTGCGCCCATACCGGACCGCACACGCACAGCAGCAACGCAACGCTCGGCTTGAGCGCCGTCGAAATACTCATCCCCATCCCCTTGATGCCCTGTCCATGACGGCCAGCGGACATCCGGCAACGCGCCGTTCAAAACAAGCACGTCAGCTGAATGCATACGGCCAGTTCTTTACTCAACCCCAGTTTGTCAGAACGCCCTCACTTTGTGTGCTTCGAACCTGTTCCTTTTCGGTCCTACGACTAAGCCGTTGGTCTAATGCTCGGCCAGCCCATTCACCCCATCCAAACCCCCACCCCGCCCATCTTCGCCTCCTCATATCTCCATCGCGCACCTAGAAACAACCAACGCGCATTTCCCAGCCCCCCTGGAACGCGATAGCGTCCAACCCCTCTGTCCCCACAACACGTTGCCGCCCACGCCACATGAGCGAGCAAGTCCTTACTCTGCCGACCTCCGCCACCCGCTGGCGCCGGCCGCTGCCCGGTCTCGGGCTCGGGCTGGGCCTCGGGCTGACCTGGCTCGGCCTGATCGTCCTGTTGCCGTTGGCCGCGCTGATCCTGCGATCGGGCGGGCTCGGCTTCGCCGGCTGGCTGCGCGCGATCTCCGATCCGCGGGTGATCGCCTCGCTCAAGGTCAGTTTCGGCGCCGCCTTCGTCGCCGCGGTCGTGGCGCTGGTGTTCGGCGCAGTGATCGCCTGGGTGCTGGTGCGCTATCGCTTCCCCGGCCGGCGGTTGATGGACGCGATGGTCGACCTGCCGTTCGCGCTGCCGACCGCGGTCGCCGGCATCACCCTGGCCGCGATCTACGACCAGAACGGCTGGGTCGGCCAATGGCTGCAACCGTTCGGCATCCAGTTGGTCAATAACGTCACCGGCATCGTGATCGCGTTGATCTTCATCGGCCTGCCGTTCGCGGTACGCACGGTGCAGCCGGTGCTGGAAACCCTCGGTCGCGAGCAGGAGGAAGCGGCGATCTCGCTCGGCGCCTCGCGCCTGACCGCGCTGCGGCGGGTGATCCTGCCCGAACTGCTGCCGGCGCTGCTGACCGGATTTTCGCTGGCGTTCGCGCGTGGGCTCGGCGAGTTCGGCTCGGTCATCTTCATCGCCGGCAACCTGCCGATGAAGACCGAGATCGCGCCGCTGCTGATCACCATCCGCCTGGAAGAGGACGGCGGCGTGACCGCCGCGATCGTGCTGGCGACCTTGTTGCTGTTGATGTCGTTCGCGTGTCTGGTCGCGATCAACGCCGCCTCGGCCTTGTTCGCGCACGGGAATCGCCGCGATGGCTGACGCAAGCACTGCACCCGCGCGCGATCCGCTGCAGGAACCGGCCTGGGTGCGCTGGACCCTGATCGGCCTGGCCACCGCGATCATGCTGTTGATCGTGGTCATGCCCTTGCTGATGTTGCTCGGCGCGGCATTCGGCAGCGGGCTCAAGGTCTGGTTCGCCGCGGTCAGCGAGCCGCACACGATCCACGCGCTCAAGCTGACCTTGCTCACCGCCGCGATCGTGGTGCCGGTCAATGCGATCTGCGGCGTGTTCACCGCGTGGGCGGTGACCCGTTTCGAATTCCGCGGCAAGCGCACCTTGATGGCGCTGATCGATCTGCCGTTCGCGGTGTCGCCGGTGGTCGCGGGCCTGTGCCTGGTGCTGTTGTTCAGCCCGACCCACGGTTATTTCGCCGACCTGCTCAATCATTACGACATCAAGATTTTGTTCGCCACGCCCGGGATCGTGCTGGCGACCATGTTCGTGACCTTCCCGTTCGTGGTGCGCGAGTTGATCCCATTGATGGAGCAACAAGGCAGCGACGAGGAACTGGCCGCGCGTTCGCTCGGCGCCAATGCCTGGACCATGTTCTTCCGCGTGACCCTGCCCAATATCAAGTGGGGTTTGTTGTACGGCGTGCTGTTGTGCAGCGCGCGCGCGATGGGCGAGTTCGGCGCGGTGACGGTGGTGTCGGGCAACGTCATGGGCCAGACCAATACGCTCTCGCTGCATGTCGAGGTGTTGTACAAACAGATGGGGGGCGAAGCGGCGGCGGCGTTCGCGGTGGCCTCGTTGCTGGCGGGCCTGGCCCTGGTCACGTTGGTGGTCAAGATCTGGCTGGAAGCGCGGCACGGCGACGCGCTAGCGCGCTCGCACCGAAGGCACTGACGCAGGCTGCGCTCGCTACTCGCTCCTCACTCCTCTGAACTCACTCCTCTCCACCGCTGCTACTGCTCGCTTCACCAGGTATCGCCACGAATGGATCTGCATCTCAAAGCCATCGCCAAGCGTTATGCGAACGTCGCCGCGCTCGACTCGGTCGATCTCGACGTCGTCTCGGGCGAACTGGTCGCGCTGCTGGGGCCGTCGGGCTCGGGCAAGACCACGCTGCTGCGCGTGATCGCCGGTCTGCTGCAACCCGACTCGGGCCAGCTGTTGTTCGGCGAACACGACGCGACCCGGCTGAGTCTGCGCGAACGCAATGTCGGTTTCGTGTTCCAGCACTACGCCTTGTTCAAGCACATGACCGTGGCCGAGAACATCGCCTTCGGCCTGCGCAGCCGACCCCGCGCGCGGCGGCCGGACAAGGCGACGATCGCCAAGCGCGTGCAGGAGCTGTTGAACCTGATCCAGTTGCCGGAACTCGGCGCGCGCTACCCCGAACAACTGTCCGGCGGGCAGAAGCAACGCGTCGCGCTGGCGCGCGCGCTGGCGATCGACCCGACCGTGCTGCTGCTCGACGAACCGTTCGGCGCGCTCGACGCCAAGGTGCGGGTGGAGCTGCGGCGCTGGTTGCGACGCCTGCACGAGCAAACCGGCCAGACCACCTTGTTCGTCACTCACGATCAGGAAGAGGCGCTGGAACTGGCCGATCGCGTGGTCGTGCTCAAGGACGGCCGGATCGAACAGATCGGCACGCCCGACGAGATCTACAGCGCGCCGGCCTCGGCCTACGTGTTCGACTTCATCGGCCGGGCCAATGTGATCGAAGGCCAGACCGAGGGCGGCGAGTTGTCGGTCAACGGCCACGCCCTGCGCCTGCCGGTGGACGGCAGCAGCCGCAGCCGCGCGCGCCTGTATGTGCGCCCGCACGACATCGCCCTGGTCGGCGAGGGCGAAGGTCTGCCGGCGCGGGTGATTTCCTCGCATCGGCTGGCCGAGCGGATCACCCTGGAACTGGTGGTCGACGGCCAGACCCGGCCGCTGGAGCTGGACCTTGTCGCCACGCCCGACGCGGTGACCCCGGCCTCGGGCAGCACGGTGCATGTGCGGCCGTTGCGGTATCGGGTGTATTCGGAATAAGCCAGATGAAGCCCGTCTCCCGCTTGCGGGAGAGGGGTTGGGGTGAGGGCACGCGACCCGGGCATTCACCTCTGCGCCCCTTCCCTCACCCCGGCCCTCTCCCGCAAGCGGGAGAGGGAGACAAGCGGGTCGGTCGTGTTGAACGCAGTGGCGGCTTGCCCGATCTGGCAGAACACAGCGTCGCCGCCCGCCCGCGACCCATGGTCGCAGGCCCCCGCTCGGCGCGGGAGTAAACTAGCCCCCATGACCTATCCCCACTCGCGCCCGCGGCGGATGCGCCGCGACGACTTCTCTCGCCGCCTGATGCGCGAGACCGTCCTCACCGCCAACGACCTGATCTATCCGGTCTTCGTCCACGAACTCGACGGCCGCGCGCCGGTCGGCTCCATGCCCGGCATCGAACGCCTGTCGATCGACGAGCTGCTGCGCGTGGCCGAACGCGCCAGCGAGCTGCGGGTGCCCGCGCTCGCGTTGTTCCCGGTCACCGCGCCGGAGGCGAAGTCGCTCGACGCCGCCGCCGCGTGGGACGACAACGGGCTGTGCCAGCGCGCGATCCGCGCGCTCAAGCAGCGCTTCCCGGACCTCGGCGTGATCACCGACGTCGCCCTCGACCCCTACACCACGCACGGTCAGGACGGGCTGGTCGACGACAGCGGCTACGTCATGAACGACGAAACCGTCGAAGCGCTGGTCAAGCAGGCGCTCTCGCACGCCGTCGCCGGCGCCGATGTCGTCGCGCCCAGCGACATGATGGACGGCCGCATCGGTCAGATCCGCAACGCGCTGGAACGCGACGGCCACATCCACACCCGCATCCTGGCCTACAGCGCCAAGTACGCATCGAGTTTTTACGGCCCGTTCCGCGATGCGGTCGGCTCGGCCGGCGCGCTCGGCAAGGGCAACAAGTACACCTATCAGATGGACCCGGCCAACAGCGACGAAGCGATGCGCGAGATCGCGCTCGATCTCGACGAAGGCGCCGACATGATCATGGTCAAGCCGGGCATGCCTTACCTCGACATCGTGCGCCGCGCGAAGGACGAGTTCGGCGCGCCGACCTTCGTCTATCAGGTCAGCGGCGAGTACGCGATGTTGCGCGCGGCCATACAGAACGGTTGGCTGGACGAACGCGGCTGCGTGCTGGAAGCGCTGACCTCGATCAAGCGCGCCGGCGCCGACGGTGTGCTGACCTATTTCGCGCTGGATGCGGCGCGGTGGATGCGCGAGGCGATCTGAGCCGTCGCGGTACGACGATGATTACGCGCGTGCATTCGTTGCTGGCGCGCACGCAACGCGAGTTCTTCGGCTTCAGTCGTCTGGCACCGATACTGGCTTCGCATCGGATGCCGCGTCGGTGTACGCGGCGTCCGGATTCGAGCGATGGTGCCCTGCGCGATCTCACGCGCCGCAAATCGCCGCGAGGCTGCAAGCAGCCCCGCGGCAACCTGCATCAATACGGGTAGAAAGTGCAGGGTTGCGTCACCCTCACGTTCAATTGCGAAGCAAAGCCGGACAACTGGCCGTCGCAATCGCTCTGAGTGAGGGCGACGATGTGCTCGTAACGGAACGTGTAGGTCAGCGTGGTGCCGTTCGGACCGGACACGCTATGCGGGTCGGCCCAGCGCACCGTGGCTTGCCAGGTGCCGAACGGCTGCGGCGGCTGCGGCGTGACCGGAAGGCCGCCGACCGGAGCGGCCATGGCCGGCGTCGCCAACAGCAACATCGAGAACAGCAGCCCCCCAAAACTACGTTTCATGTTGCTCATAAAGATCCTTTTTATTGCCACACAACGTGGCGGGGGAAGGATAGCGGCGCGCATCGCGATCGCGGTTCGCGACAGCGTCGCGGCATGCGCACGGCCGATGAGCGGCGAGCCGTCCGCGACTAGCGGAAACGCGCAAACGCAATCCTCCGACGAACGGCCAAACGCTCGTGCTGCAATGCGGCGCAGGCCGAACGCCAGCGCAACGGCGTCGTTCGCGCGCGTCCGTTTGTGTGTTCGCATCGCGTACAACGATGCTTCGCTGCGGCTCATGCACGACGCGGATGTTGCGCGCGCGAAACATCTGATGACGAATATTTCGCAAGCTTCGACGAACTGTGCGCGATGCCTCAGATTTCGACGATGCAGATCGGCGCTTCAGGATGCTCGCCGATCGAACGCGCCAGTTCGATCGCATCGTCGGGACCTTCGTCCGCTTGATGGAAGGCGGTGAGGATGTCGTAGCCGTCATCGCCGCCGGGCTCGCGGCCGTCGCGCAGACTCAGCTCGATGCAGGTCCAATCGATGATGTCCTCCAAGGCGGACGCATCGGCGCCGACCACGCCGACGTAACTCACGCCATCGCGCAGCCATGGCTCGACCCAGTGCGCAAGCGCCGCGCGGTCGCCGCTACGCGAATGCACCACGACCTTCTTTGCGAAGGCGCGGTCGCGAATCACCGCGCTGCTTTCGTCACGCAACCGTCCTGGCCGGTCGCGGCCGGCGCCTTCATCCGGTACAGATCCATCTTGCCGGCCTTCGGCGCCTTGGCCGAACCGCTGACCAACAGTTCGCCGGGCTTGTTCCAATCGAGCGCCGGTCCGAACGTGCTGCCCTCGGCGGTGTTGAACGACAACGCCAGCGGTGTCGCCTCGCCATAACGCGAACCATCGCACTGCGCGAGGTACAGCCGGATCGGATCGCTCTCGACGTTGCTGGAACGCGCGAACACGATGGCGCGGCCATCGCCGAGCCAGGCCGCGTCGAATTCGTCGGCGGCGGTGTTCACGCCCGGCACCGGCGTGGGGTCGGTGAAGGCGCGGCCGTTCCAGCTCGCGACGAACAGATCGTGCCGGCCCGCGCCGCCGAAACCGTTGCTGGCGAACAGCAGGTGCTTGCCGTCGCGGCTCGGGGTCGGCGCCCATTCGTCGCCGTGGCTGTTGACGCCGGGGCCGAGGTTTTCGGCCGCGCCGTAGCTTCCGTCGGCCTGCACCGCCGCGCGATACAGATCGTCGCCGCCTTGGCCGCCGGGCCGGTTGGAGAAGAAATACAGCCAGCGCCCGTCGGCGCTGAACAAGGGATCGAAATCGTTCTTCGCCGAGTTGATCGTCAGCGGCTCGGGCTGTTGCCAGCGGCCGTCGATCAGCTTCGCCTGCCACAGGTCCCAGCCGCCTGCGCCGCCCTTGCGGTCGGTGCTGCCCCAGACGATGCGTTGGCCGTCGGGACGAACCGCGCCGCGCACTTCGCTGTGCGGTGTCGAGACCACGCCCATGCCTTCGATGCCGAATTCCGACAGGGCGAAGGCGCTGCCGGCGAGGGTGCAGCCCAGCATCAGGCTCAGGCGGGAGATGGCGTTGCGCATGAGATGGGGGCTCGCGACGGGTGCTGGGAGTTTAGTCCGGCGGCGCGGTCGTCTGTCGTGGTCGAGCGCTGGCTTCTCGCGTCGGCGTCCCGACCCGGGCCTCGACCACACGGCGTTGGTCATGGGGCGACCCGGTGACCGGGTCCCGGACGATGCGGCGATCAGTGATTCACCATCGCCGCACATCCCACTGTGCGCAGTCGAAACCCGGCCCTTGCGGTCCGTGCCGAGTCGGGCGCCGACGCCGGCCGCGCGCTGGTCAGCCCGCGGGCGAGGAGTAGACTTCGGGGGAACCGGACCCTGGCGCGCCGCTCGGTGCGTCTTCCCCCAGGAAGGGTCATCCGTCCAGAGAGGCGCCTGCATGTCGATCGATTCGAATTCGTCCAGCCCGGTCCTGCGTTACGCGGTGTTCGGCCATCCGGTCGCGCACTCGCTGTCGCCGCGCATCCATGCCGCGTTCGCGCGGCAGTTCGGGATCGCGCTGGAGTACACCGCGATCGATGCGGCGCCGGAACGTTTCGACGTCGCCCTGGCCGAGTTCGCCGCCGAAGGCGGGCTGGGCGCCAACATCACCCTGCCGCTGAAGACGCGCGCGGCGAGCATCTGTTCGCAGCTGAGCGAACGCGCCCAGCGCGCCGGCGCGGTCAACACCTTGATCCGCAGCGCCACCGGCTGGGAAGGCGACAACACCGACGGCGTCGGCCTGATCCGCGATCTCACCGAACGCCATGGCCTGGACCTGCGTTCGCGCCGCACCCTGCTGATCGGTGCCGGCGGCGCCGCGCGCGGGGTGGCGCCGGCGCTGCTCGATGCCGGCATCGGCGATCTGTATATCGTCAACCGCACGCCCGAACGCGCCGATGCGCTGGCCGATGCGCTGGGTCTGCCGGGCCGGGTGCATCCGCGCTATCTCGCCGACGTCAACACGCTCGGCAATTTCGACCTGATCGTCAACGCGACCTCGGCCGCGCGCATCGATGCGATGCCGACCCTGCCGATGAGCCTGGCCACGCCGCGCACCGCGGCGGTCGATCTGAGCTACGGCGAAGTGGCGGTGCCGTTCCTGGCCTGGGCCAAGGTCGCCGGCGCGCACGATCGCGTCGACGGCCTGGGCATGCTGGTCGAACAGGCCGCCGAGAGTTTCGAACGCTGGCATCGCAAGCGTCCGGACACCGATCCGGTGTATGCGCAGTTGCGTCAGGGCGCGCTGGCGCTGGTCACCGCCGACTGATACTCGCTGAGGTTCGCATCGTTCGGCGACGGCGAACGGTCGCGTCAGCGCCGCAAGCCGTCCTTGGAAACCGCGATGAACTCCAACAACCTGTTCGTGGCGATGCTCGGCCCGCTGATGAGCTCGGCGCCGCACGTGCTGGTGTGCACGGTCGGCCTGGTGCTGTGCCTGGCGCGGCGAAGCGCATTGGGCAGCGCCGGTGTCTATGGCAGCCTGGGTTTCGCCTTGCTGATCGGCGGCTCGCTGATCGGCCTGACTGGTCAGGCCTGGTTTCTCTGGGGCCAACTGCACGAGGCAGCCACCCCGCACTCGATCGCGATCCGCATCGGCGCATTCGGCGTCGTCACCACGGTGATGCATGCCATCGCGATGGGACTGTTGGTCGCCGCGATCGTTGCGCGGCGGCCGGCGCAGGCGGCATGAGCGCCGTCGCGCGCGTCATGTCCTGTTGAGGCGATACCGATGTCGATACCAACCACGCAGGCCGACGCGACGCACCCCGACACCGTCTACCACTACGCCGATCCGGCCGACTGGGCGCGCGCGCAGGCGGAAGGCGTTTACGCGCCCGATGCGCTGCATCGCGAAGGGTTCCTGCATTGCGCGACCGGGGCGCAACTGGCCGGCGTGATCGAACGTCATCAACGCGGCCGCGGCGCTCGGGTGTTGCTGAGCCTGGACGCTGCCGCATTGGGCGATGCGCTGCGCTACGACTGGAGCGAGCGCAGCGGCGATCATTTCCCGCACGTCTACGGAGCGATCCCGCTGTCGGCGGTGCGCTCGGCCGAACCGTTTCTCGCGCCGGCATGAACGCGATCTGCCGCGACCGCTGCGGCGCGTGCTGCATCGCGCCGTCGATCACTTCGCCGATTCCGGGTATGCCGAACGGCAAACCAGCGGGCGTGGCCTGCGTGCAACTCGACGAGCAACTGCGCTGCCGATTGTTCGGCAAACCGGAGCGGCCGAAATTCTGCGGCTCGCTACAGCCTTCGTTCGAGATGTGCGGGCGCGATCGCGGCGAAGCGACGAGGACCTTGGATGCGTTGGAGCGGATGACGGCGCCAGGTTGAGGGGGGTGGTCGATCCGGCCGGGCTTCATCGGCGTCTCGACCGCAACGGCCCCGTGCTTTTGCCCCCTTTGACAAAGGGGGCGAACGGCCGCGAAGCGGACGTGGGGGATTTGCTGTTGCTGTTGCTGTTGCTTGGTGCCAGGAGCAAAAGCAAATCCCCCTGCCCGCTTTTGCAAAGGGGGAACAGCAAAAGCCTTACAGCAACCCGTCGCGCTTGACCGCCAGATACTTCTCCACCAGCGACGCGGCCAGTTGGTCGCAGCTCACGTCCAGCACCATCACGCCGTGGTTGCGCAGCGCTTCGTGCGCGGCCACGCGCAGTTCCAGGTACTGCGCGGTCGCGCCGGCGCGGATCGCGCCGGACAGGTCTTCGACGTCTTCGCTCAAGGCCTGGTCCAATGAGCCTTCGCGCAGACTCGCCACGCACACCAGATGCCGGCCGCGCAGCATGCGCACCGCGGCGAGCAAGTCGTCCATATCCTCGTCGCGCAGGTTGGTCACCAGCATCACCAGCGAACGTCGGCGCTGACGCAGCGACAGTTCGGTCGCCGCGGCCAGGAAGTCGGTCGCGATCGGCTGCGGCTGCAAGGCGTAACTGGCGCGCAGCAGGTTGTCGATCGCGCCGACGCCGCGTTGCGGCGGCACCCAGCGGCTTTCGCCGCCGCTGGCGAGCAGGCCCACGCCGTCGCCCTGGCGCAGCGCGAGATACGCCACCACCAAGGCCGCATCGAGCACATGATCGAAATGCGAATGCTCGCCGTCGCGCGCCATCAGGCGGCGGCCGGTGTCGAGCATCAGCACCAGTTGCTGGTTGCGTTCGTCCTGGTACTCGCGCGAGATCAGACGGCGCGCACGCGCGGTCGCTTTCCAGTCGATCTGGCGCAGGCTGTCGCCGACGCGGTACTCGCGCATCTGATGGAAGTCGGTGCCTTCGCCGCGACGGCGCTTGACGTGCGCGCCGACCAGGCGCGAAGCCTGTTCGGCGCTGAACATCGCGAACTTGGCCAGCGGCGCGAAGTTCGGAAACACGCGCACGCGCTGCAGGTCGCCGGACACCCGCGATTGCCACCACAATCCCCATGGCGAATGCAGGCGCAACTGCACGCCGTCGAACTGGAAATCGCCACGGGTATTCGCGCGCAGTTCGTAGTCGAAACTCGCGCGCTCGCCGCGGCGAAGATCGAGCCGGCGCGGCAGGTTGCGCAGCGCCCAGCCGCCGGGATGCAGATCGAACGCGTCCAGTCGTTGCCGGCGCGAGGAGGTCTCGAACGTCAAGGTGACCGGGCGCTCGACGCCGATCGCCCAGGTGTCGTGCATGCGCCGTTCGACCGTCGGGGTCGGCGCGCGCAGCAGCCGCGCCAGATCGGCGAGCAGAATCAGCGCGATCGCCAGCGTCAGCCACTGCCACACATACGGCGCCAGCCAGCCCGCGCTCGCGGCTAGGCCGACCGCCGACCACGGCACCACCAGCCACGCCCAGCGCGGCGACGGCCGCGCCCAGCCGCGTCGCGGCAATGCGCGATCGCGCGGCACCGACAGCGCGGCGGCCGGCGAGGCGACGGGCAACGGCGGCGGCACGCCTGCTTTCATCAAGGTGCACTCATTGACGCGGCGCTTCCACCGTGGCGAGCAACGCGTGCAGCACGTCGTCGGGCGACTGGCCTTCGATCTGCAGCTCCGGCGCCAGCGCGATGCGATGGCGCAGCACCGGCTTGGCGATTTCGCGCACGTCGTCGGGGGTGACGAAATCGCGCTCGGACAGCACCGCCTGCGCGCGCGCCGCGCGGATCAGGCCGAGGCTGCCGCGCGGACCGGCGCCGAGCGAGATGCCGGCCCAGTCGCGGGTCTTGCCGACGATGCGCACCACGTAATCGATGACCGCCTCGTCCACCCGCACCAGCGCGGTGCCCTGCTGCATCGCCACGATCTCTTCCGGACCGAGCACGCGCCGCACCTGCGACAGATCGAAGTCCGACGCGCTGCGGCCCAGGCTGACCGCGGTGACCATGCGCTTTTCGTCGGCGCGGCTGGGGTAGTCGATCAGGATCTTCAACAGGAAACGATCGAGCTGCGCTTCGGGCAGCGGATAGGTGCCTTCCTGTTCGACCGGGTTCTGCGTCGCCAGGGTCAAAAACGGCGGTGGCAGTTCGAAACTGTGGCCTTCGATGGTGACCTGCAGTTCCTGCATCGCTTCGAGCAAGGCCGACTGGGTCTTGGCCGGGGCGCGGTTGATTTCGTCGGCCAACAGCAAGTTGGTGAAAACAGGGCCGCGACGGATATTGAAGCTCTCCGTCTTGGGGTCGTACACCGCGTGGCCGCTGATATCGCTCGGCATCAGATCGGGGGTGAACTGCACGCGCGCATAGCCGCAGTCCAAGGCCTTGGACAGCGCGCGCACCACCAGGGTCTTGCCCAGGCCGGGCACACCTTCGAGCAGCGCGTGGCCGCCGGCGAGCAGCGCGATCAGGATCTGGTCGAGCACGTCGGCCTGGCCGATGAAGGCCTTGCTGACTTCGTCGCGCACGGCGGCGGCGCGTTGCGCCAGCGCGGTGCCGGTGATCGGAACGAGCGGGGCGGCGTCGAGGCTCATAAGCGGTTTCTCATGCGGATCAAAGTGGCGATGCGGGTGCGGAACGCGGCGTGGTCGCGCGTCAGCGGCTGGGTCAGGGCGTCGCCGATCGCGGCGGCGCCCAGGGTCGGGTCTTGCTTGTAGCGCTCCACCAGCAGCGCGACCTGTTCCTGGCCCTGCTGCGCGGCGGCGTACGGATCGCGACGGCGCAGGCGCAGCAGGAAGGCGCGGCGCGCGGCTTCGTACAGGATCGCGCCGTAGCCGTAGCGGTAGATGTGTTCGCCGCTGGCGACGATGTGTTCGAGCAGCGAGCGCCGCTCCAGCGCCGGCGCGGGCCGCAGCGGGCCGAAGCGCTGGGTGCGCTGCCACAGCCAACCCAGCAGCCACAACAGCAACGGCAACCAGGCCATCCAGCTGTTGAAGATCAGGGTCTTCCACAGCGACGGCACTTCCGCCGCGTAGATCAGATGGATGGTGCCGGCGCGGTAGTTCGGCGCCAGCAGTTGCCGCGCGAATGCCGCGTTGGCCGGCGCGGCGATTTCGTCGGTGCCGAAATTGAACGCGCTCAGCAAGGGATTGGCATTGCCGCGATTGGACAGGAAATCCATGTCGGCGAGCACGTCGACCGATCCCTTGCCGCGCGGGAAGCGCGCATAGACGTAGGCTTCGTCTTCATCGCCCCAGGCGTAGTCGGGATCGACGTCGCTGTTGTAGTAGTAGAACCGGCGCGCGTTGCAGAACAGGCTCTGCTGCTCGAGCCCGCGTTCGTACAGGCCGACGCAGTCGTTGCGCTGGTCCTGCGGGTTGCTGTCTTCGGCGTCGAGCAAGGTCAGTCCGAGCGTCTCGAGCACCGGCACCGGCGACTCGCCGAGCTTGTCGCGCAGCGGCGGCGTGCGCACGATCAGATGGCCGCCGCGTTCGACCCAGCCGAGCAGTGCGTCGGCATCGGCTTTCGACAGCGTGCGCGGGTCGCGGTAGATCAGCACCGTGTCGCGCGGCTGCAGCGGGTGCAGGGCCAGCGCCAGGCGCTGACGCGCGTCGACCTTGACCTTGTCGTTGCGCAAGGCCAGCTTGAGGATGTACAGCGGGTTGCTGGCCGCTTCGCCGCTGCGCGGCTCGTCGATCTCTTCCTCGACCTTGACGTAGTTGCTGCGCCACAGCGAAACGCCGAGCAGCAGCGCGGCGATCAGTACCACCGCGCCGACGAGGGTGAACACCAGATTGCGGTTCATACCGCCCACCCGAAGCGCTGGCTGAGCTGGCCGACCAGATCGTCGAAGTCCTGCGATTCGGGCAGGCTTTCGGCGTAGGCCGCGTACTGCCAGGTGCGCACGGCCCGCGCGAACACGTCGCGGTCCTCGGCCGAGCCGAGCTTGCGCGAGGCGCGCAGGCACTGCGCCTCGGTCGCGCCGGGCACCAGCACGATGTCGGCGCGCTTGGCCATCGACTCGACCGCCGCGCGGTACATCAGCGCGAGCGCATCGCGATGGCGACCGGCCTGCCACAGGCGGCGGATCGCGGTGGGAAGATTGTCGGGCAGCGGCTCGGGTTCGCTGTGCACCGCGGTGCGCACGCCGGGCGGCGCCTGCTCTTCTTCGCTGGCGCCGCCGCGGAACCAGCCCAGCCAGCGGCCGAGGCTCAGCAACAGCAGGCCGACGATCACCGCCAATACCGCCCACATCAGCACTTTCGCCACCGCGGCCAGTCCGCCGCCGAGGCCTTCGAACTTGGACGGATCGACCGGCTTGGGCGGGTCTTTCTTTTTGTTCTTGGCTTCGTGCTTGGGCTTCCACACCATCTGCTTGCGCTTGGGCGCGACCGTGGGGTCCTTCATCGCCTTGGCGACCGCATCGCGCATGGCGCGGTCGTCGCTGCGCTGCTCGCCGTAGATCTCGTTCAAGGTCGATGGCAGGCGCTTGGCTTTCTTGCCGTCGACCAGGCCACGGATCGGCGCGCTGGCCGGCTCGTACTGTTCTTCGTCGCCTTCTTCATCCTCGCCGCTCGCCTGCGCGGACGGCGCCTGCTCCGACGGTGACTGCATCGCGGATGCGTCGGGCGATGCCGGCTGCTGCGCCTGCGCATCGGCCAACCAGCCGAAGGTCAGGCACAAGGCCAGGAAACTCGGCGCCGCCGCCGCGGCCAGGCGCGCGCGCAGGCGGCGGAACACGATCTCGATGTCCCAGCCTTCGATATCGGTGCGGCGATTGAGGTACAGGCCGAAGCCGGCGCCGACATAGAACGGCTCGATCACGCTGACCGCGATCCAGGCCACCAGGTTCAACATCGCGTTGAACCACTGCGACTGTTCGGTGAACGATTCCAGCAAGGCCTTGAAGGTGTCGGGCAGGTAGTCGAACGGGATGAACATCATCGCGCCGAGCAAGGTGCCGATCACCAGCAGGATTTCGAAATGCACGCACACCAGGGTCAGCAGCGCGCACATGCCGTAGACCGGCGCGCCCAACGCGGCGCGGCGCTGGCGCGCCTCGCTGCCGCTGCCGCCTTCGAGCAGATCCACCGGCAGGTAAAGCGAACGCGCCGGGCCGAGCCGGCGCCAGGTCAG
This sequence comes from Lysobacter sp. Soil_N_51, assembly GCF_057655755.1. Lineage (NCBI taxonomy): Bacteria > Pseudomonadati > Pseudomonadota > Gammaproteobacteria > Lysobacterales > Lysobacteraceae > Lysobacter > Lysobacter sp. Soil_N_51. The sequence continues at coordinate 101,341 of NZ_JBDGLR010000009.1, forward strand.
GTACGGCAACCACCAGCGCGCGCCCCAGCGGAACTGGGCGCGCGCGGTCTGCTGCGTGCTCGGGGTTTCGCCGAACACCGCGCGCGAGATCACGAACAGCGGGATGCGGTCGAACCACGGCTTGAGCCACCACATCAGCAGGCCAGACAACCACAGCAGGTCCAGTGCCCAGCCGAGCGCGTTGAGCAGCACCAGGATCGGCACGGTCACCAGCAGCCAGGGTTTCCAGATCGCGCCGGCGTGGCGGCGCACCAGGGCCATGCCGAGTTCGGCGGCTTCCCAGGAGGTGCGCGGACGCAGGGTGACGGTGAGCGCTTCGAGTTTCATGCGGCGTCTTCGTCGTCGCGATGGATCGCGTTGCGGCCGCCGCGCAGCAGCCAGACGAACACCAGCAGCCACAGGACCGCGCCGACCGCGTACTTGACCGGCGCCGGGATGCTGGAAATCGACGACCAGAACGCTTCGACGAAGGCCGCGAACACCAGCATCGCGAACACGCCGATGCAGATCTTGGCGCCGCGCCGGCCGCCGTGGATCAGCGAATCGATGCGCCGGCGCTGGCCTGGCGCGATCAGGCTCAGACCCAGACGCAGGCCGGCGCCGCCGGAGATCACGATCGCGGTGAGTTCGGGCGCCGAATGGCCGGCGACGAAACGCCAGAACGGATCGCCGTGGCCGACCGCCTGCAGGTGGCCGGCGACGCCGCCGATCATGATGCCGTTGAAGATCAGCACGAATACCGTGCCCAGCCCGGCCAGCAAGCCGCTGGCGAAGGTCTGGAAGCCGATGCCGACGTTGTTGCCGATGTAATGGGCGAACATCTGCAGATCGTCTTCGTTGGTACGGCCCAGGTCGCCCTTGCCGGCCGGGTCGTACATCTGCTCGAAGTTGGCCAGGTTTTGCGCGTTGAACAGGCCGGCGGCGAGGTCGGGCTTGATCTGGATGGCGATGAAGATGCTCACCAGCGGCACCACGAACAGCAGCGCCGCGGCCAGCATGCAGCGGGCCTCGGCGCGCACCAGCCGCGGAAAGCCGGCCAGCAGGAATTCGACCGCGCGCCGCCAATGCACCGGCTTGGTCTGGTACAGCACGCTGTGGCCGCGCTGCATCAACTGCTGCAGGCGGTCGGTGACCACCGCGCTGTAACCGCGCCGCCGCGCCAGCGCGAGCTGCTGGCACAGCCGGCGATGGCGCGCGGGCAGTTCGTCGTCGGCGATGCCGGTCCATTCGCGCCGATGGCGGCGCGCGTCGCGCGCGCTGACCGAGCGTTTTTCCAGCCACAGCTCGAAATCGCGCCATTCGGCCTGGTGGCGTTCGACGAAGCGTTCCTGTCTCATCGGCGGCCCAGCAACCAGTTGGCGATGCCGTACAGGCGCACGACCGCGGCCTGGCCACGCGACAAGGTCAGCGGTTCGACCAGTTCGGCCAGTTCGGCCTGGCGCGCGGCGGTCAAGCGCGGCGCGCGTTCGGCGAAGGCGACCACGGCCGCCTGTTCGTGCTGCAGCAGGACGATGGTCGGCGCGAGCGCGGGCGCGACCTGCGCTTCGTACAACGTTTGTTGGCGCGCGGCGTGGACGACCAACGTGCCGGCGACCATGTCGCCCAGGCGCCGGCCCCAGGGATCGATCAGGCTGGTCACCAGACCGACCGCGTAACCGACCGGCAACGCATCGACCACGCGCAGCAGATTGCGGGTGAACGAGGCCATCCAGCCGACCGGAGCGCCGTCGGCGGCGACCACGCGCAGGCCCAGCGCCCACTTGCCGGGCGTGCGGCCCTGCATCAGCACCTCGAACAGGACCATGTAGAACCAGCTCAGCACGAAGGTCACCAGCATCAGGATCGCGTAACCGGCGCCGCCGAACAGCGCGGTCAGCAGTTGGTACAGCGCCAGGTAGATCGCGATGCGCGCGATCAGGTCCAGCACGTAGGCCAGCGCGCGCGGCAACGGCCCGGCCGCGCGCAGGTGCAACGCCACGCCCTCGGGCGTCACCACATGGCGGTAGGTGTCGAGCATCAGACGATGACGACCTTGGTGTCGGCGAACAGGTCGTGCAGGCAGCGGCTTTCCTCGCCGAAGATCCAGCACACGTTGACGATCGCGAAGATCAAACCGACGCACGGCACCTGTTCGAGCAGGCCGACCACCAGCATGCGCAGGCCGAAGATGCGGCCGAAGCTGGCATCGGTGCCGTCGTTGCGCACGATCTTGATCCGCATCCAGCGCTTGCCGAGGGTCTGCGAGGACTGCGCCAGCAATACCAGCTGATAGACGAACAAGCCCAGCATCGCCACCGGAACGATCAGCATCATCGCCATCTGCACCGGCGAGGGCTCCTTGCTATGCGGGTCGATCGCCACCGCGATCAGCATCGGCAGCATGCAGGCCATCATCAGGCCGCCGTCGATCAGGCGCGCGACCAGGCGAATCCACGGATCGGCCTTGATGGTGCGGTCGTCCACCCACGCATGGGCCGGCAACGGCGGCGGTGCGCTCGGCGCGGCGTACGGATTCTGCAAGTCTTCCATGCGTTACCGAGTCCTGAGTCCTGCTTTTTCCCCTGCCGCGACTGTAAACGCGGCCACCGGGCCATGGCTAGCCCGGCGTCATGCCCAGGTAACGGTCCTTCAGGCGCACATAGTGCTGCGCGCTGTATTGCAATTGCTCGATCTCGCGCTCGCTGAGCGTGCGCGCCAGCCGGGCCGGATTGCCGACCCACAGCTCGCCCTCGCCGACCACCTTGCCCGGCGCGATGACCGCGCCGGCGCCGACGAAGCCGAAGCGCGAGACGCGGGCGCCGTCGAGGATCTTCGCGCCCATGCCGATCAGGGCGAATTCGTCGATGGTGCAGGCATGGACGATGGCGCCGTGGCCGATGGTCACGTCGTTGGCGATCACCGTCGGCAGGCCGCCGGGACGGGTGAACGGCCCTTCGTGGGTGACATGCACGATGGTGCCGTCCTGCACATTGGTGCGCGCGCCGATGGCAATCGAATTGACGTCGCCGCGCACCACGCAGCCGGGCCAGATCGACACATCGTCGCCCAGGGTGACCGCGCCGATGACGGTCGCGGCGGGATCGACGTAGACGCGTTCGCCCAGGCTGGGGAAGGCGTCGAGATAAGGACGTAGGCTCATGCCGCTTAGTGTAAGCGGTGAGGCGCGATACGCGTCGCCGCGAACCGCAGCCGACACGCAGGGCAAGCCACCCGACACCGCGCATCGGCCCAGCCGCGCGGCGAAGCCCTGGATTTCAGGGGAATGGGTATCGGCCCGACTTCATCGGCTCCGATCGCGACCCGCCATCGCAACCGACAAGCCCCATATCAGGCCACAACCCGCACAACGGCCGCCGCGCCCCCCTCGCCTGACCTCAGCCGCCCCACCGCCGGCACACTTCCGCGCGGCGCGGACGACTACACTGCGGCGTATGGATATCCTCGCCGACACGCCCGTGACCGACCTGCCCGCGACCCGCGAACGCCTGCGCACCGCCTGGCAGGCCCGCAAGCCCGACCTCGCCCAGCGCCGCGCCGACCTGATCCGCCTGCGCGATGCGTTCCGCGCCCGCGTGCCGCAGATGGACGCGGCGATCCGCGCCGATTTCGGCCATCGCTCCAGCCACGAGAATCTGCTGTCCGAAGCGATGATCACCCTGGCCGAGATCGACCACGCGATCAGCCACCTGCGCCGCTGGACGCGGCCGCGCGGCGCATCGGTCGGCTGGCGGTTCTGGCCGGCGCGCGCGGAAATCCGGCCCGAACCGGTCGGCGTGGTCGGCATCCTGTCGCCGTGGAATTACCCGGTGAACCTGGCCCTGGTGCCGGTGGTCTCGGCGATCGCCGCCGGCAATCACGTGTTCCTCAAGCCGTCCGAGCACACCCCGCGCACCTCGCAGTTCCTGCGCGAACTGCTGGCCGAGGTGTTTCCCGAGGACCGCGTCGCGGTCGCGCTGGGCGGGCCGGAGGTCGGCGCGGCGTTCTCCGCGTTGCCGTTCGACCATCTGCTGTTCACCGGTTCGACCGCGGTCGGGCGCAAGGTCATGGCCGCGGCCGCGCCGCACCTGACCCCTGTGACCCTGGAACTGGGCGGCAAGGCGCCGGCGCTGATCTGCGCCGACTACCCGATCGACCTGGCCGCCGCGCGCATCGCCAGCGGCAAATGGTTCAACGCCGGCCAGACCTGCATCGGCGTGGACTATGTGCTGGTCGACGCCGCGCGCCGCGACGAACTGATCGCCGCACTGCAGAAACAACTGCGCGAACGCTACGGCGACCTGCGCGCGCCGCAGGACTACACCCGCATCATTAACGCCAGCCAGTACGCGCGCCTGTCGGGGTATCTGGACGACGCGCGCGGCCGCGGCGCGCAGGTGATCGAGCCGTTCGCCGATCCGGCCCTGCGCGAACAGCGCGAAGCCGAACGGATCTTCCCGCCGGCGCTGGTGATCGACCCCGATCCCGAATCGCAGGTCATGCAGCACGAAATCTTCGGCCCGATCCTGCCGGTGCTGTCCTATCGCACGCTCGACGAAGCCATCGCCCGCATCAACGCGCTCGACCGGCCGCTGGCGCTGTATCCGTTCGGCAACGACCGCGCGCAGATCGAGAAGATCCTCGCCAACACCTTGTCCGGCGGCGTCACCGTCAACGACACCCTGCTGCATTTCGGCGTCCACGACCTGCCGTTCGGCGGCATCGGCCCCAGCGGCATCGGCGCGATCCACGGCCGCAACGGCTTCGACACTTTCAGCAAACTGCTGCCGGTGTTCCATCAGCGCCGGCTGGTCGCCAGCGACCTGCTCAGGCCGCCGTACACCGGCACGATCGATAAGATGATTCGCTGGCTGGCGAAATAATCGCCGCGATTCGAACTGCGTCCAGCGCGCGTGGCGATGCCCGCGCGCGAGACAAGCGATTCGCGGCGTCGGCCTGATCCATGCGGCTTGAATGCATACATCCAAGTCGCCGCGCGATCCGATCCCACCCGCGTGACATCAAGCAGCACAGCGCACCATGCCGTTGCCCCCTTTGACAAATCTTGATCTTGCCGCGACAGATCACGCCCGCAAAAAACCGCTATCTCCACTATTTTCAGCCAGCACGAGCGCAACGGCCGAAGCCCTACGCTTCAATCCACGTGAATCGATGCGATGATCCCCCGGCCGGTCTCAACACCGGTCACCGACACCGCACGAGACGCACGCCATGGCCGGCCCACCCTCGCTTCCACCAGAATCGCCCGTACCAGAGCCGCTTTCACAACAGCCGCCGCAGCCCGCGCCCTTGCCCGCGGCGCGATCGGACTGGCGCGTGTTCTGGTACTCGCTGGCGGTCTACCCGATCGCCGCGGCGCTGTGGCTGCTGTGGATCACCCTGACCTACGGCACCGCCGAGGCCGAAGTCTTCGATTACGTCGATGCGGTCCTGGTCAGCCTCGCCGTGGCCGCGGCGTTGCCGGTGCCGGTGCTGATCTGGGGCGCGTACATGCGCAAACCGCTGCAAGCGCTGGCCGGCCTGGCATTCGGCGCGATCGCGGCGGTGATCGCGTTGCCGCTCAGCATGGAACTGGTCGGCAGCCGCCGCTACGGCCAGTTCGAACACGACAAGGCGCAGTTCGCCGCATTCGAACAGACCGTGCGCGGCGGCGATCGCGCGCGCATCCGCGCGCAGTTGCGCGCGTTGCCGGGCGGTTTCAGCGCGCCGCGCGCGCTGTGCGGGCTCGGCGGCGGCGCCACCTACACCTTCGAACGCTGGCTGTGGTTCAACGATCACGCTTATGGCGAGCCGCTGCCGAGCAAGGACCTGCACACCGCGGCGACCGCGGTGGTCGAAGGCGACTGGCCGCGCGCGGAGAAACAGGCCGCGCTGCTGACCGTGCTGCGCTACCTGCTCGATCGCGAGGAAAGTGCGCGCTTCCCGGCGTGGGCGCGGCTGTGGCGAGCGACCTTGGAGCAGCCCGATGCGCCGGACGCGACGCTGACCGCCCCGGGTTTCGAAGGCGATTACGGCGGCTGCGATCTCGGCGATCCGGCCGACCCGGTGTTCCGGCGCTGGCACGACGAGGGCTTGCGCATGTGGATGCAGGCCGGCTTCGTTTTCGCCGAAGATCAGCATCGTCCGGCGCTGCGCGCGGTGCGTTCCAAGGCCATGCTCGACGCCTTGTTCGCCGCCGATCCGGCCTTCGCGAAGTTGCTCGGCGGCGAGCACTACCTCGGCCAGGACGTGTTGTCGGCGCAGGTCGACGAGCTGTCCGCGCGGCTGGACCGCAGTTCGAATCCGGGCGAATTGGCCGATCTGGTCGAAGCATTGGCGAAGGCCAGCGTCGATCCGACCCGTTCGGTATCCGGCGTATCGCCGTGCCGGCGCTTCGACCAGACCGAAGCGCAGCGCGACGCGAGCAAGGACGCGCCGCAACGCCGCGCGGCCGCGGCGCGCATCCGTACCGCGTTGTGTCCGGCCGGTTCGAAGCCTTCGCTCGCACCGGCGCAGCCGCCTGAGGCCAAGGCCGAATCGGCCGCGACGCCAGGCGACGCAACGCAGCCGGCACCAACGCAGCCCGCACCGCAGCCATGAATCAGGCCACTCCGCCCGCCGCCGCACCGCTGTTGAAACTCACCGGCAAGCAAGTCTTCGCGCTGTGCCTGATCGTCGTCGCGATCGGCAGTTGGATCGTGCTGGAACTGCTCGCCGAAGCCGACTACCCCGCCGGCCAGCAGCGTTTCATGAGCGTGCTGTGCATCGCCGGCAGCGCCTTCGCGGCCCTGGTGACCGGCGTATTGGGGCGGCGCATCGGCGCGGCGCTGCTGGGCTGGGCGCTCGGGCTGCTGCTCGGCGTCGCCAGCCATACCCTCGTCGTGCAGATGCAGGCGCAGTCGGCGCAGGAACTGCAAACCGCGCGACGCGACGCGATCGAGCGGCTGCTGCGCGAGGCCGCGGCCAAGCGCGAGCCGGCCGCGCTCGGCGCGAGCATGAAGCACCTGCCGCTGTCGGTACCCGGCGTGTTCTGCGTGCTGGCCGATCTCGACAGCAGCGAGGCGGCCCAGGCCTACGCGCCGGCCGAACCGGTATCGACCGACACCCTGATGCACCTGGGCGCCGGCGTGGCCGCTGCCGGCGATCGCGCCGCGAGCCTGGCGCAGCGGCAACTGGCCCTGCGCTATCTGCTTTCGGTGCTGATCGATCGCAACGAACCCGCGCGTCTGCCGCAATGGCTGGAACTGTGGCGGCGCAATCAGCCCGGCGGCCGCGCCGACGCGGTCGAACTGGTCGACGACGTGGGCTGGGATTCGCCCGAAAACTGCCCGAACAACACCGGCGCCGACGATCTGGGCGATGTGTTCCGCGCCTGGGGCATCGACGGCCTGCGCAGCTGGCGCCAGGCCGGCTTGCGTTTCACCGCCCGGCAGCAATACCAGTTGCTCGAATATGTGGTCGATGCACAGTCGCTGGACCAGCTCGTCGCCGCCGGCGTCGACGTCAACGCCTCGCCCTACCCCGGCGCCGGCCCGGTGGCGCAGAACGCGTTGCTGTGGCACGCCGAACAACTCGGACAGCGCCTGGCCGCGGCCGAACCGGATATGGCGTTCGCCATGGACCTCGACCTGATCGCCGCGTTCGTGCGCCATGGCGCGGACCTGCGCTCGCGCGACGAACACGGCCGCGACGCCTGCGCGCTGTTGAAGGACGGTCTGACATCGGCGCCCGTGCGCGTGCCCGTCCATCCGCAGTTCGCGCGGGCACAGGCGCTGCTGTGCCGCGCGCCGGCCGATGCGCCCATCGACCCGCCGGCTAAAACGCCCGGCGCGTCCCCGCCATGACGGCGCTTCGCCGGCTACACTCACGCCCATGAAAATCGTCAGCTGGAACGTCAACTCCCTCAACGTGCGCCTGCCGCACCTGGAACAGTGGCTGGCCGGGTTCGCGCCGGACATCGTCGCGCTGCAGGAAACCAAGCTCGAGGACCCGCGCTTTCCCGATACCGCGCTCAGCGCGGCCGGTTATCGCAGCGTGTTCGCCGGGCAGAAGACCTATAACGGCGTCGCCATCGTCTCGCGCGAGAATGCGCAGGACGTGCAGATCGGCATCCCCGGGTTCGAGGACGAACAAAAGCGCGTGATCGCCGCCACCGTCGGCGGCCTGCGCATCGTCAACCTGTACGTGGTCAACGGCCAGGATGTGGGCACGGACAAATACGCCTACAAGCTGCGTTGGCTCGATGCGGTGCATGCGTGGATCGAACAGGAAATCCGCCGATACCCCGACCTGATCGTGCTCGGCGATTTCAACATCGCCCCGGAAGCGCGCGACACCCACGACCCGGCGGTGTGGAACGAGAACCACATCCTGACCTCGACCGCCGAACGCGACGCCTTGCAACGGCTGCTGGCGCTGGGGCTGCACGACGCCTATCGGCTGCACAACCAGGAAGAAGGCCAGTTCTCGTGGTGGGATTACCGCCAGGCCGGCTTCCGTCGCAACCTGGGCCTGCGCATCGACCTGACCCTGATTTCCGAATCGCTGCGCGGCCGCTGCATCGCCGCGGGTATCGATCGCGAACCGCGCACTTGGGACCGGCCGAGCGATCACGCGCCGGCTTGGGTGGAGTTGGCGGAGTGAGTATGGCTACGATTTGATTCGGATTGGCTTGATTGGATTTGGCTTCGCCCTTGCTTCTGCTCGTCATTCCCGCGAACGCGGGAATCCAGGGCCTTTCGTGCGAGAACGCGTGAAGTCACTGGATTCCCGCGTTCGCGGGAATGACGTTCTGAAGAGATGACGCTGAAGCCTCTGGATGTTCGGCTTCGCCGAAGTAAAGCGGAGCCCGCCTTCGCGGGAATGACATCCATGAAAAATTTCGCGATTCCAGAAACGCAAAAGGCCCGGCAATCGCCGGGCCTTTCGCTTTCAATCGTTCAACAACGCAAACCGATGATGCGCTCAGCGCACCCGGCCGCGGCGGAACAGGTTCACGATCGCCAGCAGCACGACCGCGCCGACCAGCGACAGCACCAGGCCGCCGAGACTGAAGCTGCCACTGTTGATGGTGCCCGCGCCGATGCCGAGCACGCCGCCGAGCCAACCGCCCAGGAACGCGCCGACGATGCCGACGATGATGTTGAGGAACACGCCCTGCTGACCATCGGTCCTCATGATCATGCTGGCGATCCAACCGATGACGCCGCCTACGACCAGCCAAATGATGATACCGAGCATGTGCGTCCTCCTGGCAATTCGATGGTGTCGAAACGTTGCGCGGCTAAGCGCGTCGTCTTGCCCTGACAGGGCGAGCGCAGTCTGGATCGCGCTGCGTGACGACAGCGTAAGAAAAACCCCGGATCGCACGACAAGCCCGACGATGAATCGGTCACGATCCGCCGGCGTACGCACACGTCCTGCGCGGGATACGCTCAGTGAGTTCACACAAGGCGTGACCAAACGTTCGCTTCTGTGATGCCACGCCTTCGCAGCGTCCACGACGCCGCGGACAGACGATGCGATGAAGAGACGATTGGGTGAAGAAACCGGCCGGTTAAAATCCACCGCGGCGCTTTACTCGACGGTTGAATCCGCCGCGTGCAGCATCGCTTCGAGCGCATGCCGCGGCAGCTTGCCGGTCTCGTTGCGCGGCAATGCGCTCACCCGCCGCAACGGCCGCGGCAGGAACACCGGATCGATGCTCTGGCGCAGCGCATGCACGATCTGCGCCTCGCTCAGCGTCGGCGCGACCACCAGCGCGGCGATGCGGCGCACGCCGAACGCATCGGCGGCATCGAGCTGGAACACCACGCCGTCGACGACGCCGTCGATCGCCAGCAGCTTGCGGGTCAGATCGCCGAGCGAGGCGCGCTTGCCGGCGATTTCCAGCAGATCCGCGCTGCGTCCGCGCAAAACGAAACGGCCGTCGGCCTCGACTTCCATCAGATCGGCCAGCACCACCGGTTCGGGCAGATGCGGCGCGTGGATCGCGGTGCCGTCGGGTTGCGGGCATACGCGCACGCCGGGCAACGGCGTCCACGCGCTTTCGCGGGCGGTGCGGCGGCGCGCGAACACGCAGGTTTCGGTGGAACCGAACACTTCGCGCACTTCGCAGCCGTAGCGCGCTTCGGCGGCTTGCGCGAGTTCGGCCGGCAACGGCGCGGTCGCCGAGACGATGCCGGCCAGCGCCGGCAGTTCGATCCCGGATTCGACCAGCGCGCGCAGATGCACCGGCGTGGTCACCAACAGCGGCGGGGTCGGCGCATCGCTCAGCGCGCGCGCGACATCGCCGGGGAAAAACGGCCGCTGCGCATGCACCGCGACCGGCCCGAGCAAGGGCAGCAGCACCGACATCTCCATGCCGTACATATGCTGCGGCGGCACGGTCGCGACCAGATAGGTGACCTCGTCGGCGCGCAGCAGATCGCCGAGCGCGGCCAGGTTCTGCGCGGTGCTGGTGCGGAACGCCTGCCAGGTCTTCGGGTTCGGCTTGGGCTGGCCGGTGCTGCCGGAGGTGAAGCCGATCGCCAACAGCGCCCGCGCATCGACCTGCAACGCTTCGCCGTCGAGTTCGGCCAAGCTGGACGGCAGTTGCAGATAACGCGGCGGCGCCGGGTCCAGCGCCTCATCGCCGATACAGTAGCTGTCGGCGTAGCTGGCCAGCACGTCCTCGACCACCGCCGGCGCGCGCGAGGGCGGCAGCAGATTGGTCTGACCGCGCAAGGCGACCGCGCACAGCGCGACCAGAAAGCGATAACGGTTTTCGCACAGGTTCACCGCGTGCTGTGCCTGCGGCAGCGCGGCCGCCAGCGCGCGCACTTCGCGTTCGAAACGGGCCCGCTCGACGATGCCGTCGGCGCCGAACGCGAGCGCGCGATACGAAGCGCCGGCCACGAGGGCGAAGACGTCGGCCTCGGGCGAGGCAAGATCCTGGCTGAGCGCGTTCTGGCTCGGATCGAAAACCGCTGACATCAAGTGTTTGTCCCGCGGCTATGGCCGCTTGTCGTGTACGCAACTTGCTCCGGTCCAGCTGAATCGCATGCTGACGGCCGATGGCCGCCCGAGCCTGCGCGATGCCCACGCCGCCGCGCCCCCGCGCTGCGTTCGTGGTCCGATCGCGTATCAACCAACCCGCCCCAAGGGTTTAGCTTACGCTGAGCGGCCCGGCGCCCGCCAAGAATCGCTCGTTCATGTCCCTGTCCGGCCGTTCACCTTTCCCCAGCGATGCGATCCACGAATCCGACGATGGCGCGGTGCGCTGGACCGGCCTGGCGCATGCGCACGGGCAGCCGGCCGAACCCGAGGCGCGGCGCTGGCTGGCCGCGCAACTGCGCGATCCGGACCTGTCGCTGTGGCGCGACGAACGTCAGCGCCCACACCTGAGCCCGCCGCACCAGGACTACGACTGCAACTGGAGCCACAGCGGCGAGCGTCTGTTGGTTGCGTTGGCGCCGCGGGCGCGGGTCGGGGTCGACCTGGAACGATTGCAGCGCCGGCCGCGCGCGATCCAGATCGCGCGGCGCTACTTCACCGATGCCGAAACCGCATGGCTGGCCGCGCATCCCGACCTGGACCGCGCCTTCCTGCGCCTGTGGTGCGCCAAGGAAGCGGTGCTCAAGGCGCATGGGCACGGGCTGTCGTTCGGCCTGGAGAAACTGCGTTTCGCCGAACACGACGGCGTCCTGCGCCTGATCGAATGCGACCCGGCCCTGGGCGAGCCGGCGCAATGGCGACTGAGCGAAATCGCGCCCGAGCCCGGTTACCTGGGCGCCCTCGCGTGGCGCCCGCACCAGATGTGAGCGCAAACCTCGGTGCCTACCTGTAGGAGCGGCGTGAGCCGCGACCGCGAAACCTCGACGACGACGCAAACGACAGAACACTCGCGCACCTGCACCGAGGTCGAGGCGACGCTCGTAGCTCATACCGAACAATGCCCCGCGTCGCATCGCCTCACACCCGCCATCCATATCGCCCCAACCAATCGCCCTCACGCGATCAGCGATAATCCCCGCATGACCGCCCCCATCCCCCTCCCGCCCGCACTGCGCGCCGACCTCGAATCCGGCCTGACCGCGCTCGCGCTCGACCCGGCCCTGGCCGCGCCGCTGCTGGACTACCTGGCCCTGCTCGCGCGCTGGAACCGCACCTACAACCTCACCGCCGTGCGCGACCCGCACGAGATGGTCGGCAAGCACCTGCTCGATTCGCTGGCCATGCACCGCTACGTCGACGGCCTGGCCCAACGCGGCGGCGCCCTGGCCGACCTGGGCACCGGCGCCGGCCTGCCGGGCATTCCGCTGGCGATCGTCAAACCCGGCCTGCGCGTGACCCTGGTCGAAAGCAACGGCAAGAAGGCCCGCTTCATGCGCGAAGCGCTGCGCCAGCTCGGGCTGAAGGACGCGCGGGTGGCCGAATCGCGGATCGAGGCGTTCGCCGAACCCGGCGCCTACGACGCCATCACCGCGCGCGCGCTGGCGACCTTGCCGCTGATCCTCGAACTTGGCGGCCACCTGCTCAAGCCCGGCGGGGTGCTGCTGGCGATGAAAGGCCAGCGCCCGGACGAGGAAATCGCCGCGCTGCCGGACGGCTGGGAAGTGCGCGCGGTCGAAGCGCTGCGGGTGCCCGGCCTGGTCGGCGAGCGCCACATGGTGACCGTCGGCCGCCGCGGCGAAGGCTGATCGGGGCGTTCGCGCCGGGCGAGTACCATACGCCGGCCCGCCCGAGCGTCTGTCGCCGGGCGTCTTGACGGCCCACCGCCTCCTGCGCAAGCGCAGGGCAGCCGGCGCGGGCATAATCCCCAGTCCGGCCGGCGCCAGGCGCCGTCCGCTTTCTTTCGTCATCACACCGAACAGCAGGGGACGAGCCGCATGGCCCGCATCATCGCCGTCGCCAACCAGAAGGGCGGGGTCGGCAAGACCACCACCGCGGTCAATCTGGCCGCCGCGCTCGCACGTACGCCCAAGAAGGTGCTGCTCGTCGACCTGGACCCGCAGGGCAACGCGACCATGGGCAGCGGCATCGACAAGCGCCAGCTGGAGAATTCGGTGTGCGACGTGCTGCTCGGCGAAGCCGACGCGGCCGCGACGATCGTGCGCACCCAGGAAGATTTCGACCTGCTGCCCGGCAACATCGACCTGACCGCGGCCGAAATCAGCCTGATGAACCAGGACGAGCGCGAGCAGCGGCTCAAGCGCGCGCTGGCGCCGCTGCGCGGCAGTTACGACTACATCCTGATCGACTGCCCGCCGGCGCTGTCGCTGCTGACCTTGAACGCGCTGACCGCGGCCGACTCGATCATCGTGCCGATGCAGTGCGAGTACTACGCCCTGGAAGGCCTGAGCGCGCTGGTCGACACGATCGAGGCGCTCAAGGCCAACCTGAATCCCTCACTGGAAATCGAAGGCGTGCTGCGCACCATGTTCGACGTGCGCAACAACCTCGCCAACGCCGTGTCGGCCGACCTGACCAGCCACTTCGGCGACCGCGTGTTCCGCACCATCGTGCCGCGCAACGTGCGCCTGGCCGAAGCGCCGAGCTACGGCCAGAGCATCGTCGGTTACGACAAGGCCAGCCGCGGCGGCATCGCCTACATGGGCCTGGCCGGCGAAGTGCTGCGCCGCCAGCGCGAACGCGACCAGGCCGCCAAGGCCGGCGTGCGCCCCGCCAGCGCGGAGACCGCGGCATGAGCAATCCCGCCAAGAAGCGCGGCCTGGGCCGCGGCCTGGAAGCCCTGCTTGGCCCGAAGGCCGCCGCCGAGGCGCCGGCCCTGGTCGAGGCCCAGCCCGGCGACCTGCTGCGCAACCTGCCGGTCGATTCGCTGAGCGCGGGCAAGTACCAGCCGCGCAAGCACTGGGACGAAGCCAAGCTGGCCGAGCTGGCCGAGTCGATCAAGGCCCAGGGCGTGATCCAGCCCATCGTGGTGCGCGAGATCGGCGAACGCGGCGGCAAGACCTACGAGATCATCGCCGGCGAACGCCGCTGGCGCGCCTCGCGCCTGGCCGGGCTGAGCACGATCCCGGTGGTGATCCGCGAAGTCGACGACCGCACCGTGGTCGCGATGGCGCTGATCGAGAACATCCAGCGCGAAGACCTCAACCCGCTGGAAGAAGCGCAGGCGCTCAGCCGCCTGATCGACGAATTCGACCTGACCCACGCCCAGGCCGCCGAAGCGGTCGGCCGGTCGCGCGCGGCGGTGTCCAACCTGCTGCGCCTGCTGGAACTGCCGGCCGAGATCCGGGTGCTGGTGGAAACCCGCGCGCTGGAAATGGGCCATGCGCGCGCCTTGCTGACCCTGGCGCCGCAGGCCGCGATCGCGGTCGCGCGCCAGGCCGCCGAAGCGGGCTGGTCGGTGCGCGAAGTCGAGCACCGGGTGCAGCAGCTGGCCGCCGGCAAGATCCCGGTCGCCGGCAAGCCCAAGCCGGTCAAGGCCAAGCCGCAGGCCGATATCGCCACGCTCGAGCGCGAACTGTCCGAATCGCTGAACACCAAGGTCAACGTGCTGCACGGCCGCGCCGGCAAGGGCCGGCTGGTGATTCATTACAGCGACCTGGATTCGCTGGAAGGCGTGCTGGAAAAGCTGCGCGGCAAAGCGGTCGATTGAGCTCGGCTTGAGGCTTCGGCGCGACGCAGACAAGAGCGTCGGGGCTGAAGCCCCTCCCACAAAAAACCTCGCGGCCACGTCATGGGTCCAGTGGGCCCATCGGCCGATCGCCGCGCGACGCCAGGATTATTGTGGGAGGGGCTTGAGCCCCGACGCTCTGCGATCCGACGCCCCGAGCCCCCAGTCCAGAGCACCGGCTCGACTGATCCGCACTAGCCTGTCCTCGCCCGCCCTGCGCGGGTCGCCCGGAGCCGTCCTGTGACGTCCCGCCCGGGTGCTTGGGGATAATCCACTAAACTGACGCATTCGATCTCGTTAATGACGCCTGCCGGGCTTGCTCCGGCCGGGCGCGAAACGTCGTCGCCGCAAACGATCCACACACCACCGATAAGGAGATTGCACATGAAATGGTTGGCCGCCGCCGCATTGATGCTGGCACCGGTTATGGCTTTGGCGCAGACCGGGTCCTGCCCGGAACTGAAGAATCCGGAGCTGAAGTGGAGCCAGCGCCAGGGCGCGAACTACACCATCTGCTACCTGGAGCTGCCGTCCAGCCTGGGCTCGGGCAGCGGGTTCGGGGTCTACCTGGGCAATCGCACCTTCAAGCCGAACAAGAAGGCGCGCGCCGAGAAGGGCACCGTCGGCAGCCAGCAGGTGCAGTGGTTCAAGAAGCAGACCGTCAACAACGCGCGTCCCTACTCGCGCGAAGCGCTGGTCAACCTGCCGGGCGACAAGCCCAAGAGCAAGGTCCGGATCTACACCTGGATCGACGCGGCCACCGCCGAGCAGTTGGACGAAGCCTTCGGCCTGGCGCGCCAGGTCGCGGTGCAGTAAGTCGGCATGCAATAAATCGGTCGAGCGGCGACGGGCGCACCATGCGGACCGTCGCCGCGGCCCGCCGAGTCGCACCGGCCCGACCGGCGGATAGGAAATCCCCGAATAATCAAAGCCATGCTGCTGAACGTCGTGCTGGACGCGGCGCCTTCGCCGCCGCTTGCGCCGATGTGGCCCGGCGAGTTGAGCTATCGCCCGCCATTGCTGGAACCGCCGTACCCGTCGGTTCCGGACACCCTGATCGGTGTCCCGCGGCAGCCCGGGCCGGAAGATCCGCTGTCGCGCCAGCCCGTCGCCGAGGGCGCCATTGACGGCCGACCGGTGCGATGGTTCCAGGCCCGCGACGGCGAAACCCTGTTCTCGCCGCGATCCGCGCGCTACGCGTGGATCGATGCAGCCAATGCAGACGAACTGAGCGACACTTTGCGCATCGTCAGCCAACTCCCCCTCGAATGACCCTGCTAGTCACCGGCGCGGCCGGCTTCATCGGCGCCAACGTCTGCCGCGCCCTGCGCGCGCAGGGTCGCGACGTCGTCGGTCTCGACAACTACAACGATTACTACGATCCGCAACTCAAGCGCGATCGCGTGCAGGCGCTGTGCGCGGACGTGGACATCCGCCCGCTCGACCTGGGCGACCGCGACGGCCTGGCCGCCTTGTTCGACGAATTCGCCTTCGAGCGGGTGGTCCACCTGGCCGCGCAGGCCGGCGTGCGCTATTCGCTGAGCAACCCGCACGCCTACGTCGACAGCAATCTGGTCGGCTTCGTGAACCTGCTCGAGCTATGCCGCCACCGCGGCGTGCAACATCTGGCCTACGCCAGCTCCTCGTCGGTGTACGGCGACTCGGCCACGCCGCCGTTCTCGGAAGACCAGCGCATCGACCAGCCGCGCTCGCTGTACGCGGCGACCAAGGCCGCCAACGAGCTGATGGCGCACACCTACGCTCACCTGTACGGCCTGCGTTCGACCGGCCTGCGCTTCTTCACCGTCTACGGCCCGTGGGGCCGGCCGGACATGGCGCCGCTGCTGTTCTCGCGCGCGGTGCTCGCCGGCCGCCCGATCGAGGTGTTCAACCACGGCAGGATGCGCCGCGACTTCACCTATATCGACGACATCGTCGCCGGGGTGATCGGCGCGTTGGACCATCCGCCCGAGCAGGACCCGCCGCACCGGGTGTTCAACCTGGGCAACCACACCCCGGTCGAGCTGGAACGCTTCATCCAGGTCATCGCCGACGCCGCCGGCCGCCCGGCCGAAAAGATCTACAAGCCGATGCAGCCCGGCGACATGATCGAAACCATGGCCGACACCTCGCGCGCCCAAGCCGCGTTCGGATTCGAGCCGGCGACCGCGATCGAACTGGGCCTGCCGCGGGTGGTCGCGTGGTGCCGCGACTATTTCGGCGACGATGCCTGACGTTTGGCGCCATTACGGCGAAGTATCCCGATCCCAATCCCGCCCGAACCCGCCCGTCGACGCCATTGCGTGCCGCCAGGCACCGCCAATCCACGATGTCGGCGAACATGCAGCGATCGCCGCCGGCGCCCGCGCCTTCATGATCGCCGGCCGAACGCCGGAGCCCCTGCCGTTCACGTCGGCGCGGCCGAGGCTTAAGCTGCCGGTGTTTTTCGCCGACGACGGCCCATCCTCGCCGGCGAACCTGACGTCCACTGCCCCGGGTCCGCCACGCCGGCGTCCATCACTCCACGCTGACCACGCCCCGGGCTGAAATACCCGCACTCTCGCGAATCCCATCGATGACCCAATCCCCACACCTCTCCGTCGTCGTGCCTGTGTTCAACGAACAGGACAACGTCGCGCCGCTGATCCAGGAAATCGTCACCGCGCTGCGCGGCGTGACCGATTTCGAGATCGTCTATGTGGACGACCATTCGCGCGACGGCACCCTGGCGGCACTCGAAGCGCTCAAGGCCGGCGTGCCCGAACTGCGCGTACTGCACCACGTGACCCAGAGCGGCCAGAGCACCGCGGTGCGCAACGGGGTCAAGGCCGCGCGTGGCGCCTGGATCGCGACCCTCGACGGCGACGGCCAGAACGACCCGGCCGACATCCCCAAGCTGCTGGCCAAACGCGCCGAATCCGCCAGCGACGTGCGCCTGTTCGCCGGCTGGCGGGTCAACCGCCAGGACTCGGGCAGCAAGCGCTGGGCGTCGAAGTGGGCCAACGCGATCCGCCGCCGCATGCTGCGCGACGACACCCCCGACACCGGCTGCGGCATCAAGCTGTTCGAACGCGCCGCGTTCCTGGAACTGCCCTACTTCAACCACATGCACCGCTACCTGCCGGCGCTGATGCAGCGCGCCGGCTGGAAGACCCTGAGCGTGCCGGTCAATCACCGCCAGCGCAGCACCGGCGTGTCCAAGTACAACAACCTCAACCGGGCCCTGGTCGGCATCAGCGATCTGCGCGGGGTGGCCTGGCTGATCCGCCGCGGCAAGCTGACCCAGATCGTCGAACGCTGAGGTCGCCGCCATGGACTTCATGAATTCGCCGATCGAGTGGCTGACCTGGACCGGTCTGCACATGTCGCCGTGGAAGCTGATCGGGCTGGTCGGCGCGCTGATGTTCGGCGGCCGCTGGCTGGTCCAGTTCATCGCCAGCAAGCGCCACGGCAAGCCGGTGATCCCGCGCGCGTTCTGGTACATGAGCCTGGTCGGCAGCGTCATGACCCTGAGCTACTTCGTGTTCTCGCAGAAGCAGGACTCGGTCGGGGTGATCCAGAACCTGTTCCCGGCCTTCACCGCCGCCTACAGCCTGTACCTGGACATCAAGCACCGCGGCTGGCACCGCGACCGCGCCAGCCACTGAGGCGCGGGCCGGCCGGGTCAGTCGATGATCTCGCAGCCCCGCGGCATCTGGATCCAGCCCGAGCGCCTGCCGTCGTAGATCGACACCCCCGGCGGTGGAAAATCCGGATCGGCGAAGGCGCCGGCCGCGACGGTGACGAACGCTTCCAGCCCCTCGGCCCGCCAGTAGACGGTCGACGCGCAGGACGGGCAGAAGCCGAACCGGGCCGAACCGCCGCTGTCGCCTCGTCGCACGTATTCGCGCGACTCGCCCGCGATCGTCACCGCTTCGCGTGGAAACCGCGCCTGCCAGCCGAACGCGCTGCCGGTGCGGCGTCGGCAGGCCAGGCAATGACAGACCGAGACGCGCACCGGCTCGCCTTCGCAGGTCAGGCTTAACTGGCCACAGTCGCAGGATGCGGCGCGACGGCTCATGCGGATCTCCTTACTGGTGCGGGGTGGACACCGGGACATGGGGCTTGCGGCCCGTCCGGGAGAATATCGTGCCTTGGCCGCCGACCGCTCCGGATCGCGATCGCCAAGTGCTTGTTCCGGCTTGGATTTACCGGCATAATTCGCGGCTCGCTGCGTCCGGCTGCCCTTAGGGGCATCACCGGGCGGCCCCGGAAGCGCGATTCCGGACCGCCACGTGCGGCGTGAATTCCTTACCTGTATCGCGCGGTGCCTGCCTTCGAAAGAGCGCGGTGCCGGGGCCGCCGCCTCCCTGGCCAAGGGAAGCAAGACTCCTTTCGAGGTGCGTAATGTCCCGCGTATGCCAAGTAACGGGCAAGCGAACGACGACCGGCAACAACGTCTCGCATGCCATGAACAAGACCCGCCGCCGTTTCATGCCCAACCTGCACGAGCGCCGCTTCTGGGTCGCCAGTGAGAACCGTTGGGTGAAGCTGCGTGTTTCCGCCAATGCCCTGCGCACCATCGACAAGAACGGTATCGATTCCGTCCTCGCCGAACTCCGCGCACGCGGCGAAAAGATCTGAGGAGGATCGAACCATGGCTTCCAAGCGCGACAAGATCCGCCTGATCTCGACGGCGAACACCGGTCACTTCTACACGACCGACAAGAACAAGAAGAACACCCCGGCGAAGATGGAGGTCAAGAAGTACGACCCCGTCGTCCGCAAGCACGTGATCTACAAGGAAGGCAAGATCAAGTGATGCAATGGCGCGTTTGCGCATAGCGCAAACGCCTTTGCCATTGCTTCATCCCCGCGAAAGCGGGGATCCAGAGCCTTCAGAAGCGAACCCGCCTACATGGCGGGTTTTCTTTTGCGCGAGGTTTTTTGACGAGGATCGATGCGCCGGAGTCGATGCGCCGAGGACCGATGCGCCGAGGGCTCGATGCGAAGACACCCGCATGGCGCAGCGCACATGCGCGTCAACCCTGCCCACTTTGAAAAAGGGGGCGAGCGCCCGCCGTAAGTTCGAGGTCGAATCGAAGCGACCGCGCGGGGGATTTGCTTTTCGGCGGATGCGTGAAGAACAAAGCAAACGCCCCACTCTTCCGTGGGGCGGCGATGAAAGTCACTGGATTCCCGCGTTCGCGGGAATGACGAGCATGGCGAGGCCAAGATGCTCGCGCCTCGCGTCGCACCTCGTGCCGCTCCTCGTGCCACTCCTCACTCCTCACTCCTCACTCCTCACTCCTCACTTCTCACTTCTCACTTCTCACTTCTCACTTCTCACTTCTCGTTCTTCACGCTTCGTGCTTCGTGCTTCGTGCTTCGTGCTTCGTGCTTCGTGCTTCGTCATTTTCCTAAGCAACACCACCACAAATCCAAGCACTCCCTCAAGACCGTCATCCCCGCGCACGCGGGGATCCAGCGACTTTGCCTTTGGGCCCCCAAACAACAAGCCCGCCGACCGGCGGGCCTGTCGTCGCAACAAAACTGCCCTCAACGTCTCAGGGAATCACACCCCCGAAATACGTCGACACCTGCGGCCAGATCAGCGAAATCTTCGCGCCCGAATTGAAACAGCCGCCGAAGTGATGCAGCGCCAGCACCTTGCCGCTGGAACGCGCGAGCACCGGCGAACCCGAGCTGCCGCCCTCGGTGTCGCAGTAATAGCCGACGTCGCTGTTGGCCGCGTTGCCGGTCACGCTCGGCGCGTCGACGCGGCACTTGCCGCCGCTGTTCTGGGTGTCGGCGACGCTGAGTTCCTTCATCCGCCCGCCGGGATGGCCGGCGATGAAGATGCCTTCGTTGGCCACCGCCGCGCGCGGATCCAGGCCGAGAAAACCGAAGCTGGAAATGTTGGCGAAGTTCTTCACCGTGAACAGGGTGTAGTCCAGCGTGGTGTTGGTCTTGAGCATCTGATCGCCCGCGACCTTGGTCACCGTCGCCTGCGCGCCGGTGCAGGTGCTGCGCTGGTAGTTGAACCAGAACTCCGCGCCGGCCACGCCCGCGGCGGTGCTGATGCAGTGGTTGTTGGTGAACATGCGGTTGCTCGAACTCACCCGCCACGCGGTGCACAGGCTGCCGCCGCTCATGACCGCGCGCGCGACCGGCTTGGAGCCGTTGAACGCCTGGGTGTCGCTGGTCGCATAACAGGCCGCGGCCCGCTTGTTGTCGGTGCCGCAGATTGACTTGCCGCCGACCTGGGTGCCGAGCAGCCCTTCGTTCTGCAACTGCGGCAGCATGTCCTCCGGATAGCCTTCCAGATAACGCGACACCTTCACGCCATGGCCCGCGCGCCACGGCTCGCGCGCGGTGCCGACCAGGCGCAGCACCGCGACCGGGCCGGAGATCGACATCGCCGAGAAACTGGTCTTGCCGTCCTGGCCGAGATCGGCGGCGACAGTGTGCGGATCGAGCTGCTGCGCGCTGTAGCGATACACCTCGCGGCCATCGGGACTGGCGACTTCCAAGGTCACCCCCGCGGGCAGCGAGAAATGATCGAAATGCACCTTGATGAAAGACGCATCCGGGGTGCGGATCTCGACCTGCTTGCGGCCGGCGTCGACGCCGGCGCGACCGACCCGGCCGGGCTGCTCGCCCAGTTGCAGATCGATGCTGCGCTGATCGGCGATCTTCAACGGCACGGGCGCGCCCGGTTCGGTCTGGGCGACGGCGGTGGCCGGCAGCGCCAGACACAACGCGCTGGCCAGCAGCGCGGGCAGCAACAACTTCGACGGTCCATGGTTCATTCGCTGTTCCCTCCTGGGATCGAGACGGCGACCGGCCATCGAACAAACGCGCGCGCGTCCGCGCGCCGCATCTGCGGCGACGACGGGCGTGGCGATGGCTGCGCCGAGGTTTGGGTTTGAGTTGATGCGCGAGAACCGAGGGGCTCCACGCGCGGCCGACACTGGCAAATGCCCGCCGGGCAAACCGTGACCGCAGTGGGTTCCGCGCCGCGGCCGTGCGGAAGCTTGATCGCCCGCTCAGCGCGATTGTGCGGGGCGTGGGCGATGTTCAGGCGTGACGGTTGCGGATGGCGCGGGGCAGCAAGCGGCTGCGCGACGCGGGCTCGTCTGCCCTCATCCGCCCTGCGGGCACCTTCTCCCGCCAGCGGGAGAAGGGACAAGCGAAGCGCCTCTCCCGTGCACGGGAGAGGGATTGGGGTGAGGGCCGCCCTCCATCCAAAGTCGAACCCCCACCCAAACCCGAGCCAATCGCCGAGGCCGTACACTTCACGCCACTCGTCCTCGCGAATCCGCGCCCTTGATCCCAGGCTGGATCCTGCTGCTGGTATCGGCCGGTTACGTCGGCCTGCTGTTCGCGGTCGCCTACTACGGCGACCAGCGCGAACGCACGCCGCGCGCGCGCTGGCTGCGCACCGCGGTCTATTCGTTGGCGCTGGCGGTGTATTGCTCCTCGTGGACCTTCTACGGCGCGGTCGGCACCGCCGCGCGCACCGGGCTGGGGTTCCTGCCGATCTACCTCGGCCCGCTGCTGATGCTGGCGTTCGGCTGGCGCATTCTCGAACGCCTGGTGCTGATCTCCGGCGAACAGCGCATCGTCTCGATCGCCGACTTCCTGTCCTCGCGCTACGGCCGCGCGCCGGGCCTGGCCGCCTTGGTCGCCACCGTCGCGCTGACCGCCGCGGTGCCCTACGTCGCGCTGCAGTTCAAGGCCGTGGCGATGAGCGTGGAAGTGCTGGCCGGGGTGCCGTCCGACAGCGGCCTGCTCGCCGATCCGGCGTTCTACGTGGCGATGATGCTGGCGGTGTTCGCGATCCTGTTCGGCACCCGCCAGGTCGATGCAACCGAACACCACCACGGCATGGTCCTCGCGGTCGCGCTGGAGTCGCTGGTCAAACTGGTCGCGTTCGTCGCCATCGGCGTGTTCGCGCTGATCCACCTGCCCGGCCTGGGCAGCTACCCCGAACGCGTCGAACAAGCTGCGCGCGTGGTGATGCAACCGGGCCTGCCGGCCGGCTTCATTACCCAGACCCTGCTCGCGTTCACCGCGATCGTGTGCCTGCCGCGTCAGTTCCACGTCGCCGTGGTCGAATGCCAGGACCCCAACGACCTGCGGTCGGCGCGCTGGTTGTTCGGCGGCTATCTGATTCTGATCAGCCTGCTGGTGGTGCCGATCACGTTGACCGGCCAGGCCGTGCTCGGCGGCAGCGGCGTATCGCCCGACACCTACGTGCTGGCGCTGCCGTTGCAGTTCGATCAGCGCGCGCTGGCGCTGATGGTCTATATCGGCGGATTCTCGGCCGCGACCGGCATGGTCATCGTGTCGTCGGTGGCGTTGTCGACCATGGTCAGCAACGATCTGGTCATGCCGCTGCTGCTGCGCACCGGCGCGCTGCACGAAGGCGCGCCGCATCAAAGCCCCGGCATCGATCGGCAAGTGCTGTGGGTGCGCCGCGTCACCATCGTGCTGCTCGCGTTGATGGCCTACACCTATCACCGCGGTTCGCTCGGCGCGAACGGGCTGGCCCAGCACGGCCTGCTCGCCTTCGCCGCGGTCGCGCAGTTCGCGCCGGCGCTGATCGGCGGCCTGTACTGGCGTGGCGCGAGCCGCGCGGGCGCGTTCACCGGCCTGTTCGCCGGCACCGTGGTGTGGGCCTACACCCTGCTGCTGCCGGCGCTCGCGCGCGGCGGCTGGATCGGCGACGACTGGGTCGCGACCGGTCCGCTCGCGATCGCGTGGCTACGGCCCGAGCAGTTGTTCGGGCTGGTCGGCTGGGATGCGCTGACCCACGGCACGTTCTGGTCGCTGTTGGTGAACATCGGCGCGTTCCTGTTCGTCTCGGTGCGGCAACGCCCGCGCCTGCAGGACCAGTTGCTGGCCGCGCCGTTCCTCGATCCCTACGTGCGCCGTCCCGCGCTCGGCCCGGGCGGCTGGGCCGGCAGCGTGCGCGGCGGCGAACTGCTGGCGCTGGCCGAACGCATCGTCGGCGAGCGTCACGCGCGCCGCGCGTTCGAGGATTACGCGCACCAGCAAGGCCGCGAATGGCAGCCCGAACAGCCGGCCGACCGCGCCCTGGCGCAATTCACCGAACGCCTGCTCGCCGCGGCGATCGGCGCGGCGTCCGCGCGCCTGACCCTGACCAGCGCGCTGCGCGGTTCGGGCATGGAACTGGGCGAAGTGGTCGCGCTGCTCGACGAAGCCAACCAGGAGCTGCGCTTCAATCGCCAGGTGTTGTCGACCACGCTGGAAAACATCAGCCAGGGCGTCAGCGTGGTCGATCCGGCGATGCGGCTGGTCGCGTGGAATCGCCGTTATCAGGAATTGTTCGATTATCCCGACGGCATGCTCTACGTCGGCCGCCCAGTCAGCGATCTGATCCGCTGGAACGCCGAGCGCGGCGAGATGGGCCCCGGCCCGCACGACGATTACAGCCTCGACGAAACCCGCATCGACGAAATCGTGCGCCGCCGCCTCGCCCATCTGCGCGCGGGCGCGCCGCACGTGTTCGAGCGCGTGCGCGCCAACGGCCAGGTGATCGAGATGGTCGGCCGGCCGCTGATCGGCGGCGGCTACGTGACCAGTTACAGCGACGTCACCGATTACAAACGCGCCGAACAGGCGCTGCGCGAAGCCAACGAAAACCTGGAACAACGGGTCGAACAGCGCACCCAGGAAGCCGAATCGGCGCAGCAGTCCAAGACCCGCTTTCTCGCCGCGGTCAGCCACGACGTGCTGCAACCGCTCAACGCCGCGCGCCTGTTCACCACCGCGCTGCGCGAAAGCGACGATGTGCACGAACAACGTCGTCTGGCCGAACGCGTCGACGCCTCGTTGCGCGCGGCCGAGGACTTGCTCGACGGCCTGCTCGACATCTCGCGCCTGGACGCCGGCGCGCTGCGGCCGGAACTCGACGACCTCGACGCGGGCGAATTGCTGCGCGAACTCGCCGCGCAGTACGCGCCCAGCGCCGCCGGCCGCGGCCTGTACCTGCGCGTGCGGGTGCCGTCGATGCCGCTGTCGATCCGCAGCGACCGTCGTCTGCTGCGCCGCGCCTTGCAGAACTTCCTCGCCAACGCGCTGCGCTACACCCGCGAGGGCGGCGTGCTGATGGCGGCGCGCGCGCGTCCGCATTCGCGCCAGATCGAATTGCAGGTGTGGGACACCGGCCCGGGCATTCCCGAGCATCATCTGGAGCAGATCTTCGACGAGTTCCGCCGCTTCGATCAACCCGGCAGCGGCGGCGAACGCGGCCTCGGCCTGGGCCTGTCGATCTGCCAGCGCATCTCGCGCACGCTCGATCATCCGCTGCGGGTGCGTTCGCAGATCGGCCGCGGCAGCGTGTTCTCGATCGCGGTGCCGCTCGGCGAAGCGCTGCGCGAGCTGCCGCCGCCGGACACCGCATCGCCGACGCTCGGCGATTCGTTGGCCGGGCTGCGCGTGCTGTGCATCGACAACGATCGCGAAATCCTCGACGGCATGCGCGCCCTGCTCGACCGCTGGGGCGCGACCGCGCTGCTGGCGGCGACCGTCGACGATGCGCTGGCGTTGCTCGATCAACGCCCCGACGTCGCCCTGGTCGACTACCACCTGCACGACCGTCTCGACGGCCTGGCGACCATCGACGTGCTGCGCGAACGCATCGGCAGCGCATTGCCGGCCGCGCTGTTGACCGGCGACGGCAGCGACGCGCTCAAGCATGCCGCGCGCGAACACGGTTGCCGGGTGCTGACCAAGCCGATCAAACCGGCCTCGCTGCGGGCGTTTCTGGCGGCGCAGCGATCGAGCCCGCGCGCCTGAAACCGGCGCTCATGCGAGTGCATCGTCGGCCGACGGCGATCGGCCATGGCGCGAAGTGCTCGGCATGCCCGCGAATGCGAGCCGCGAAATTATGGATGCCGCGCGCCAGGGCGGGCGCGTCGAACACTTGCCCGAACGCATCGCCCACTTGAGCGCGCAAGCGCGCAGGCGCGGTAACCGCATGCAGATTGACCGCGCGCAGGCGCAGGCGATGCGGCCGTTCGACTAGCAGGATTGCGTGGCGCTCTTGCGCGGCATCGCGTGCGGTCCGCGGCGCGAGGCGGCGACGGTCCGACCGAACGGCTTCGCAGGTCGCGTTCTTCGATCGCTTGGGTCAGTCGCCTTGACCGATTGGCTTGGTCAGTCGGCTTCTTCCGGCGGCGGCACGATCGCGCCCGGATCGAGCGCGAGCCGGCCGGCGATCAACACCGCCTGGGTGCGGTTATTGGCGCCGAGCTTGCGCAGGATCGCGGTGACGTGAGCCTTGACCGTCGCCTCAGACACACCCAGTTCGTAGCCGATCTGCTTGTTCAACAGGCCCGAGCCGAGCATCTGCAGCACCCGGAACTGCTGCGGGGTGAGGTCGCGCAAGCGCTGCGCGGCGTCGTGTTCCTCGGCATTGGCGGCTGGCGCGGCGAACGCGGCGGCGGGCGCCCAGCGATCGCCGTCGAGCACCGTGGTCAGGGCCTCGCCCAGGGTCACCGCATCGGCGGATTTGGGGATGAAACCGACCGCGCCGTGATCGAGAGCGCGGCGCATCGTCGCCGGCTCCTCGCGCGCCGACACCACCACGATCGGCAGCTGCGGATGCAGCGCGCGCAGGTGCACCAGCGCGCTGAAGCCTTGCGCGCCGGGCATGTTGAGATCGAGCAGCAGCAGGTCGGCGTCGGATTCGGCCTCGACCAGGGCGTACAGCGCATCGACGCTGTCGGCTTCGCGCAGGGCCGCGTCCGGCAGCACCCGCGCGACCGCGCCGCGCAGGGCTTCGCGGAACAGCGGGTGGTCGTCGGCGATCAGCAGGGTCGGCATGGGGGACCTCGGGTACTGCGTTGCGGCGGGTGTTGCGGCGGCGGACGCCATGCGTGGGCCGGACTTGCTGTCAGGGGAATCTTACGACCAGCAGGGGTGTGGCCCGCTATTGGACGATGGGTGAAGGTGGGTGAAATGTGCGCATGCTGCCGTATGAACGCCGTCTCAGAAATCCTTCGCGCAGGTTGCGCTGTGGAACCAGTCAGGCCGAACAGCGGCTTTGGTATCGGTTGCGTGGCCGCCAGGTGTACGGGTTGCGGTTCTATCGGCAGAAGCCCTTGCTGGGGTATATCGCCGATTTTTATGCGCCGGCCGCGCGGCTGGTGGTCGAGGTGGACGGTTCGCAGCATCTCAGCGAAGAAGGGCTTGCTGCGGATGTGGCGCGGACCTTTGCGTTGAATTCGCTCGGGTTGTTGGTGCTGCGCTTTGACAATCTGCAGGTGCTGAATGAGACGGCCGCGGTGATGGAGGAAATTTTTCGGGTGGTTTCGCTGCGAGTGCGAAGCTGAAAGCGAATCCCCCCTCCCCCCCTTTTCCAAAGGGGGGAAAAGCAACGGCAACAGCAACAGCAATGGCAGCAGGGATGCAGTCGATGGCCTGTGTTGCGGATCAGGCTGCTGCGGGCCTTAGGCTAAGTGTCAGCTCACACGGCACCACCTACCGGGTTCCCCCCTTTG
Source organism: Lysobacter sp. Soil_N_51 (assembly GCF_057655755.1). Lineage (NCBI taxonomy): Bacteria > Pseudomonadati > Pseudomonadota > Gammaproteobacteria > Lysobacterales > Lysobacteraceae > Lysobacter > Lysobacter sp. Soil_N_51. Next base: position 128,449 of record NZ_JBDGLR010000009.1, read on the forward strand.
GAAAAGGGGGGCCAGGGGGGATTCGCTTTTCCTACCCGCTCCGATGCAGCATCACTTGCTGATTCGCTTTTCCTACCAGCCTCGACGCGGCCTCACTTCCCAAGCCGCTCATTAACCAGACTATCCACCACCGACGGATCCGCCAACGTACTCGTATCGCCCAGCTGATCCGGCGCGTTCTCGGCGATCTTGCGCAGGATGCGGCGCATGATCTTGCCCGAGCGGGTCTTCGGCAGGCCCGGCGCCCATTGCAGGTGGTCGGGCGTGGCGATCGGGCCGATTTCCTTGCGCACCCAGGCCACCAGTTCCTTGCGCAGCTCCTCGCCCGGCGCTTCGCCGGCGATCAGGGTCACGTAGGCGTAGATGCCCTGGCCCTTGAGGTCGTGCGGGAACCCGACCACCGCCGCTTCGGCCACCTTCGGATGCGAGACCAGCGCGCTCTCGACCTCGGCGGTGCCGATGCGATGGCCGCTGACGTTGATCACGTCGTCGACGCGGCCGGTGATCCAGTAATACCCATCCGCGTCGCGGCGGCAGCCGTCGCCGGTGAAGTAGGTGCCCGGGTAGGTGCGGAAATACGTTTCGATGAAACGCGGATGATCGCCATAGACCGTGCGCATCTGCCCCGGCCAGGAATCCTTGAGCACCAGATTGCCTTCGGCCTCACCTTCCAGTTCCCCGCCGTTGGCGTCGACCAAGGCCGGCTGCACGCCGAAGAACGGCTGGGTCGCCGAACCGGGCTTGAGGTCGATCGCGCCCGCGAGCGGGCTGATCAGGATGCCGCCGGTCTCGGTCTGCCACCAGGTGTCGACGATCGGGCAACGCGAATCGCCGACCACCTCGTAATACCAGCGCCAGGCTTCGGGATTGATCGGCTCGCCGACCGTGCCGAGCAGGCGCAGCGAGGAACGCGAGGTCTTCTTGACCGGTTCGTCGCCGTCGCGCATCAGCGCGCGGATCGCGGTCGGCGCGGTGTAGAAGATCGTGACCTGATGCTTGTCGATCACGTTCCAGAACCGCGATACGTCCGGATAGTTCGGCACGCCTTCGAACACCAGCGCGGTCGCGCCGTTGGCCAGCGGGCCGTAGACGATGTAGCTGTGGCCGGTGACCCAGCCGACGTCGGCGGTGCACCAGTAAACATCGTCCTCGCGCAGGTCGAACACCGCTTCGTGGGTGAACGCGGCATAGGTCAGATAACCGCCGGTGGTGTGCAGCACGCCCTTGGGCTTGCCGGTGCTGCCGGAGGTGTAGAGGATGAACAACGGGTCTTCCGCGTTCATGCGCTCGGGTTCGCAGGTGTCGGGCTGGCCTTCGATCACCGCGTCGTACCAGCGGTCGCGCGGCATCTGCATGTCGACCGCGGCGCCGGTGTGGCGCACCACCAACACGGTTTCGACCGAGTTGGTGCCCGGCAGTTTCAACGCCGCATCGACGTTGGCCTTGAGCGGAATCTTCTTGCCGCCGCGCAGACCTTCATCGGCGGTGATGACGAGTTTGCTGGTGCAGTCGGCGATGCGGTCGGCGATCGAATTCGGCGCGAACCCGCCGAACACCACCGAGTGGATCGCGCCGACCCGCGCGCAGGCCAGCATCGCCACCACCGCTTCGGGAATCATCGGCAGGTAGATGGTGATGCGATCGCCCTTCTTGACCCCGAGGTTGCGCAGCGCATTCGCCAGACGGCACACGCGCGCATGCAGCTCGCGGTAGGTGATGGGCTCGGCCGGCAGGTTCGGATCGTCGTGCTCGAACAACAGCGCGGTCTTGTCGCCGCGCGTGGCCAGGTGCCGGTCCAGGCAATTGACGCTGGCGTTGAGCTCGCCGTCCTCGTACCACTTGATGCGGAAATCACGCAGATCGTAGCTGACGTTCTTGATCTTGGTCGGCGCCTTGAACCACTCCAGCCGCTGCGCGACGCGGCCCCAGAACGCTTCGGGATCGCTGATCGACTCGGCGTACAGGCGTTGGTAATCCTCGCGCCGATAACGCGACTGGGCGGCGAAGTCCTCGTCGACGGGATAGACGCTGGCGGGGTGACTCATTGCGGGCTCCTGCGGAAGGCCGGGAATCGGGAATCGGGAATCGGGAATCGGGAATCGGGAATCGGGAATCGAAAAAGCTTAGACCACGATGATGCCGTGCCGATGCTCGATCTGCGAACTGTAGGTGTTGGCCATCCAGTGTGCCGCAATGCACAACGCATCGCAGAAGCATCGCTTTAGACCTTGGTCTAAAAGGCCGGGAATGGGGAATCGGGAATCGGAGCAGGCAGAACCGCTTTACCGATTCCCGACTCCCGATTCCCCATTCCCGCCCCCTAGACCTTGGTCGTAAACCACGCATACAGGTGCGCTTTTTACGACCAATGGCGAATGGTGACCCACTCGGGGCGCGCGCAGGCTGGCCGCGGCCGCACCGTTCGGGCGGCATTCTTCGGGAGGGGAATCATGACTGTCACTCGCGTGATGACACGCAACGCCGCGCCGCGCGCAACGATCCGACGGCGGCCGCTGGCCGCGGCCTTGCTGGTCGCACTGGCCCTGCCCGGGCTGGCCTTCGCCCAGACCGCGAAGGAAAAAGAACTCGAAGCGCGCGTCGCCGATCTGGAACGCATGGTCCAGCAACTGGTGTCGCAACAGCAGCAGGTCCAGACCCAGGTCACCGAGGTCAAGGCCGCGCAGGCCAGCGCGCCGGTCGCCGCGGTCGCCACGCCGGGCAAGCCGGGCCTGCAGACCGCGCCGATCAACCCGGGCGCGAATCCCGGCACGCGTTTCAGCTACGGCGGCTTCATCAAGCTCGACGCCTCGGTCACCTCGACCAACGACGGCGACATCGCCGACGGTTCGGTCGGTCGCTTGTTCTACGTGCCCAAGGCGATTCCGGTCGGCGGCGGCGGCAATCGCGAGGGCAGCGCCGACACCGACATGGGCGCGAACTTCTCGCGCTTCTGGTTCGCCACCGACACCGATCTGGACAGCGGCGACAAGCTCAAGGGCTATCTCGAATTCGATCTGTTCGGCGGCGGCACCACCGCGTTCACCGGCAACGAGATCGCCACCAACACCTATGCACTGACCTTGCGCCAAGCGTACGTGAGCTGGAACAAGTGGCTGGCCGGCCAGACCTGGTCGAACTTCCAGGACACCGCGGCGCTGCCGGACACGGTCGACTTCCTCGGCCCCACCGAGGGCACGGTGTTCGTGCGTCAGGCGCAGTTGCGCTACACCAGCGGCCCGTGGTCGTTCTCGATCGAAAACCCGGAGACGGTGTACACGCCGTTCCGCGGCAACATGGCCCAGGTCGCCGGCGACGATGGCGCGGTCCCCGACGTCACCGCGCGCTACACAGCCAAGGGCGACTGGGGTCATTTCAGCGTCGGCGCCCTGGCGCGTCAGCTCAAGTACCAGACCGGCCGGATCAACGACAGCAACACCGGTTACGGCGTCAGCGTTTCGGGCAAGTGGAATCTCGGCGCCAAGGACGACCTGCGGTACATGGTCACCGCCGGCAGCGGCATCGGCCGTTACATCGGCCTGGCGCTCAACAACGACGCGGTGCTCGACGCGAACGGCGATCTGGAAAACATCGACGTGATCTCCGGCTTCGTCGGCTGGCGCCACGTGTTCACCCCGAAGCTGCGCGGCAACCTGTTCTATTCGCGCGCGCAGTACGATCAGGACACGGCGTTGACCGGAACCGGCATCACCCACTCGGCGCAGTCGGCGCACATCAACCTGATTTACACCCCGATTCCGAAGCTCGACGTGGGCGCGGAGTACATCTGGGGCCAACGCGAGATCGAAACCGGCGACAAGGGCGAGATCAATCGTTTGCAGACGCATGTGAAGTACAGCTTCTGATGATGCGTTCCGATCGCGGCGCTCTCTCCTGCCGTCATTCCCGCGAACGCGGGAATCCAGCGACTTTCGTGCCGCTGCGATTAAAGACACTGGATTCCCGCGTTCGCGGGAATGACGTTGGGAGAGATTCGCGCGCTGCGATCAAACACCGTTTCTGACACAGAAAACCCCGGCGGGCCCCCAAGCCCGCTCCTTCCCACTGTTCGGGGGAACAGACATGTCCAGCACCGCCGCAAACGCGCCGCCGTCCACCGCGCCGCTGACCAAAGGTCATAAGAAAGTCATTTTCGCTTCAAGCCTCGGCACCGTATTCGAGTGGTACGACTTCTATCTGTACGGTTCGCTCGCGGTCATCATCGGCAAGCAGTTCTTCGGCGGCCTCAACGAGACCAGCCAGTTCATCTTCGCCCTGCTCGCGTTCGCCGCCGGCTTCGCGGTGCGTCCGTTCGGCGCGCTGGTGTTCGGCCGGCTCGGCGACATGATCGGACGCAAATACACCTTCCTGGTCACCATCGTCTTGATGGGCATTTCGACCTTCCTGGTCGGCATCCTGCCCAGTTACGCCACCATGGGCATCGCCGCGCCGGTGATCCTGATCGTGTTGCGATTGCTGCAGGGCCTCGCGCTCGGCGGCGAGTACGGCGGCGCGGCGACCTACGTCGCCGAGCACGCGCCCAACGGCAAGCGCGGTCTGTATACGAGCTTCATCCAGACCACCGCGACCATCGGCCTGTTCCTGTCGCTGCTGGTGATCTGGGCCTGCCGCAACTGGCTGGGCAAGGACGACTTCGAAGCCTGGGGCTGGCGCATCCCGTTCTGGTTCTCGGTGATCCTGCTCGGCGTGTCGGTGTGGATCCGCATGCAGTTGGCCGAATCGCCGCTGTTCCAGCAGATGAAGGCCGAGGGCAAGACCTCCAAGGCGCCGATCACCGAGAGCTTCTTCTCCAGGAACGGCAAGATCGCGTTGCTCGCCCTGCTCGGCGCGACCGCGGGCCAGGCGGTGGTGTGGTACGGCGGCCAGTTCTACTCGCTGTTCTTCCTGACCAAGACCCTCGGCATGGACCCGAACCAGGCCGACATCCTGATCGCCATCGCGCTCGCGCTGGCCACCGGCGGCTTCATCCTGTTCGGCTGGCTGTCGGACAAGATCGGGCGCAAGAAGATCGTGCTGGCCGGCTGCCTGATCGCGGTGTTCACCTACTTCCCGGTGTTCAAGGCGCTCACCCACAACGTCAATCCGGCGCTGGAAGCCGCGGTCGCCGCTTCGCCGGTCACCGTCACCGCCGATCCGGAACGTTGCGCGTTCCAGTTCGATCCGGTCGGCAAGGCCGCGTTCAAGCAGTCGTGCGACGTGATCAAGTCGGCGTTGGCCAAGAAGGGCATTCCCTACATCAACGCGGCCGGCCCGGCCGGCAGTCTGGCGACGGTGAGCATCGGCGGCGCGAGCTTGAACAGCTTCGAGGGCGAAGCGCTCGACAGCGCGGCGTTCAAGGCGCAGTCCGAGGCGTTCGGCAAGGAACTCAGCGCGGCATTGACCACCGCCGGCTATCCGGCCAAGGCCGACCCGGCGCAGATCAACAAGCCGATGGTGATCGCGCTGCTGACCTTCCTGGTGCTGTTGGTGACCATGGTCTACGGCCCGATCGCGGCATGGCTGGTCGAACTGTTCCCGACCCGCATCCGCTACACCTCGATGTCGCTGCCGTACCACATCGGCAACGGCTGGTTCGGCGGCTTCCTGCCGTTCACCGCCTTCGCCATCGTCGCCGCCACCGGCGATATCTACAGCGGTCTGTGGTATCCGATCATCGTCGCGTCGATGACCGTGGTGATCGGCGCGCTGTTCCTGCCGGAAACCAAGGATCGCGATATCACTTTGTGATCGCCTGAAACTTGCGGTACACACGAAGCGACAACGCCGGCGAAAGCCGGCGTTGTTGTTTGCGTATCGCAACGATGACGGGCGTCGTGCCAGATGCCATCGCAACTGCGACGCCGGTCGCACACGAATTGCCTGCCGGCCGGCCAGGCGCGGGACCTGAACGCCGCGCATCGACGCCGGCCCTGGCAAGCCCTAGCATCGGGCCATGTCCTCCCTGCCGACCCTGCTGGACGAGGTGCGCGCCTGCACCCGTTGCGAAGCGCACCTGCCGCACGGGCCGCGGCCGGTGGTGCAGGTGGGCGCGAGTGCGCGGATCCTGATCGCCGGGCAGGCGCCGGGACGCAAGGTCCACGAGAGCGGCATCCCGTTCGACGATGCCAGCGGCGAGCGGCTGCGCGCGTGGCTGGGGCTGTCGCGCGAGCTGTTCTACGACGCCGAGCGGGTCGCGATCCTGCCGATGGGGTTCTGCTTTCCCGGCACCGGCCGCGCCGGCGATCTGCCGCCGCGACCGGAATGCGCGCCGACCTGGCGCGCGCGGCTGATGTCGCGCTTGAATCATCTGCAACTGACCCTGGTCGTGGGCCAGTACGCGCAGGCCTATCACCTGCCCGACGCCGGCGCGTCATTGACCCAGGCCGTGCTGGCATGGCGCGACACTTGGCCCACCGTGGTCGCGCTGCCGCATCCGAGCCCGCGTAACAATCTGTGGCTCAAGCGCAATGCCTGGTTCGAACGCGAACTGGTGCCGCTGCTGCGCGAGCGGGTCGCGCAGGTGCTTGCCGATTGATCAAGCCAATGACGCCGAATCGATTGGCGCGCAACTGAGTCAGACGAAGCCGGGGCTCGCGTGAGCGCCTGGATCGCTCCGATCGCCGTCGCATCATTCAAGCTCGTCGTTCGCGCTCGGGTCATGCCGTCGCGATCACTGATAAACGAACTTCGGCATTTCCCACTCGTAACGGATCGCCAGCAGGTGCAGCGCGAAACCGCCGCCGAGGCATAGCAACACACTTACGTTTTCGGCCACGCCGAGGCGCAACAGCAGCAGATAGACCACGCCGGTCAACAGCGAGATCACCGCGTACAACTCGCGCTGGAACACCAGTGGAATCTCGTTGCACAGCACGTCGCGCAACACGCCGCCGAACGCACCGGTCAGCATGCCGGCGATCACCACGATCGCGGGCTGATGGCCGGCTTCGCGCGCCACCGCGCAGCCGATCAGGGTGAATGCGATCAGGCCCAGCGCGTCCAGCCACAGGAAAGTGCGGCGCAGGTAATGCAGTTTCTTGGCCAGGAACGTAGCCGCGATCGCCGCGCCGATGGTGTAGCCCAGGTACTCGGGATGGCGCACCCAGCCCAGCGGGTAGTGGCCGAGCACGATGTCGCGCAGCGAGCCGCCGCCGAGCGCGGTGACGCAGGCGATGATGACCACGCCGAACAGGTCCATGCGCCGCCGCCCGGCGGACAGCGCGCCGGTCATGGCTTCGGCGCTGATGGCGATGAGGTAGATGATCTGCAGCAACATGGCGGTGCTCCGTAGGACGATGCGGGAGAACCGTAGCCATGCGACGCAAACACCACGCGTGATGCGATGCCCCGCATGCGACCACCGACCGTGGCGGCGCGCGCGAAGCGACGCTGCGCGGCGGCGGGCCGCGCAGCGCGCATGCACTCATGAGTTTGCGCGGCATCGTCGAACGACGAAGGCCACGGCGCCGCTCCCGCTGTCCTTTTACCTGAGAGTTTGGGCGGCCCGGCGCGTTCGCGTCGGCCCGCTTGCCCCTTCGGTGGGCCGCGTGGCGGCCTCTCTCCAGATCGGCGATGGTGTCCGCAGTGTTTCGGCCGAACGGCCGAGCCTGAGCGATTATGGGAGCCTGCGCCTTCGGCGGGCATCGGCCGCGGGGCCGGCGCCACTCTTCTGCGAACGGGGCGGATGGTAGCAGGTGCCGGTGCGAACGATGGTTGCGCGGACTGTGGCCTGATCGCCGCGGTGAACCTCCGGCCATGCCCCTATTGTAGTTGCGCTGCACAGTGGCTGAGTAACCGCAACTGCCCCAGTTCATGCTGTTGCTGTTCCCCCCTTTGCAAAAGGGGGGAGAGGGGATTCGCTTTGGCTTTGGCTTTGGCTTTGGACGTTGCCGCTGCCGTTGCTTTGATTGATAAAGCCAAAAAGCAAAAGCGAATCCCCCTGCCCCCTTTTGCAAAGGGGGGAACAGCAAAAGCGGAATCGCAATCCCGCCCCCCCTTGCAGGAGCGGCTTCGATCAACGCGGCGACGCGGGATCGGTCAGGGCCTCGACCATCGACTGCTCCAACGACCGCACCGGATCTGCGCGGATCGCGTCGAGCTCATCGCTCGGCCATTCGCGCTGCAATCGGCCGTCCACCAACAGCACCGCGCGATTGATGAAACGCTCGGCCACATCCAGCGAATGAGTCGCCAGCAACACCGCGGTGCCGCGTTCGGCCGCGAGCCGTTGCAGGTGATGCTTGAGCGCATACGCGCTCAGCGGATCGAGCCCATTGAGCGGTTCATCGCGGCACGTCGTGTTCGTCGTAGCGATGCTGCAAGTTGTCGAGTTCGAGAACGAAGCTCATCGCGGCGACGCCGGGCGATGGACGCGACGCAGGCCGGACAGCGCCGGCAGCGACAACACCAGCACGATCGCCAGCAACACCGGCGCGGCGCGCCAGCTCAGCGACAGCAGCGCGGCGCCGAGCAGCATCAGCGCGGCCGCGCAGACGAAGGCGAACGCGGGATAGCGCCAGACCGCGCGAGCGAAGGCACGCGGCGCACGCAGCGTGCTGGCGAGCAAGCGGTCGGCGGCGACCGCGGTCGAACTCGGCAACGCCGCCAGAACCGCGCCGACCATCCACGCGTGCCCGCCGCGGCGCCAGCGCAGCAGCGCGTCGCGTCGTTGCCAGTCGCTCAGATGCGGCAGGCGCGCGTCGTCGAGCCAGCGCAAGCCGAACAACGGCTGGCGCGCGCCTTCGCGCAGGCGATGACGCGGATGACGGCGATGGCGCAAGGCCGAGATCAAGCCGAACGACGCGCCGATGCCGATCCCGTCGGCGGCGACCCAGCATGCGCTGCGCACCTGCGCGGCCTCGCCGCCGAACGCGATCAGCACCGCGGCGGCGATCAGCATCGCCAGCAAGGTCGAGGCGAACGCGAGCGCGATCAGGGTGCGGGTCGTGGCGGCCGGAGCGATCGGCGCGGCCGCCCACCAACCGTGGCGCAGCCGCGCGTCCAGCGCGATCGAGCGGCCGCGCGCGATCGCATAGGCCACGGCGAGCGCGAGCAGCGCGAACGGCAACGGCAGCTGCGCGACCAGGCGCGGCACCGCGGCCGGCAGCATCGCCACTTCGCTGGAGGACAAACGCAAGCTGCGCGGCAGCAGGATCGACAACGCCCACAACGCGATCGCGCCGCGGTTGCGCCGCCAGCCGCCACCCGCGCGCGCCAGCGATGCGGGCCTCGCTGAGCCATGGGTGCAGCAGAGCTGGCATGCGCGCTCCGTGAGGCGACGGAATCGGTTATCTGCCGAGGGCGCCAGTATCGTCGTTTTGCCGGGCTCGCCGCGCGGCCGGCGATGGGCGTGCGCGCGGATGCGGGAAGTTGGCCGAGCGGGCGGATGTTCGCCCTCACCCCAACCCCTCTCCCGTAAACGGGAGAGGGGCTTGTTCGCCGAAGGTGCCGCAAGGCCGTGTCGCGCACGCCGGATCAATCAAGAGCGCGGCGACATACCCTTCTCCCGCAAGCGGGAGAAGGTGGCCCGAAGGGTCGGATGAGGGCTGCCGGAAGAAGGCATTCGCGCGAGTGTTCGAGGGCCCTCACCCCAACCCCTCTCCCGTAAACGGGAGAGGGGCTTTTTCGCCGAAGGTGCCGCCAGGCCGTGTCGCGCGCGCAGGATCAATCAAGAGCGCGGCGACATGCCCTTCTCCCGCAAGCGGGAGAAGGTGGCCCGAAGGGCCGGATGAGGGCAGAGGCGAACGATCGCTCCGCGCGGCCGATCGCTCAGCGCGTCCCCGCCATGCAGCGTTGCAGCAGACTGTCGTTCAACGACACCTCGCCGGCCCAGGCTTCGATCCCGGCCCAGGCCCGTTCGATCGCCGCGCTCACCGCGATGTCGTCGCTCAGGTCGCCCCGATCGATCCGCTTGAACAAGGCCGCCGCGCCGTCCGGGCCGGGCAGGTCGGCGGCTTCGTCGAACATCGTCCCGGCCGACACGAACACATGCCGCTCGGCCAGGCCGATCAGGCACGCCAAGTGCTGGGCGAATTCGGCGGCCAGCAGGGTCAGCGGCTTGCGCGCGAAACGATTGCGCAGCTTGCCGATCAATTCGTACAGCTCGCCGACCACGAGTTCGGACAGCGCGCGATTGACCGCCTCGTCCTCGGGATGCGCGGCGAGCGCGCGCAGGGTTTCGACCAGGGTGCCGTGATCGGGCGCGATCCACAGCGCGCGCGCATGCACGAACTGGCCGTGGCTGAGCGCCCAGTCTTCTTCGACGCTGCGTGCGCAGTCCTCGACCGCGGTGCGCGAATACAGATTGACCTCGGCCTTGCCGCGGCCGTGCACCCATTCCAGCGACTGGTCGAAATCGATGCCGAATGCACCGTCGTCGAGCACCGCCCACAGTTCTACGTCCGAGTACGGGCCGTCGTCGTCGCGGGCGGTCGATCCGTACAGCGCGACCGCGAGCAGGCGCTCGCCGTGCTGCTCGCGCAGTTGCTCGACGATCGCATCGACCAGTTCGCGGCGTTGTTCGCAGGTGACCGATTGGGGGCCGGCGAACAAGGTGTCGAGTTCGCCGCGGGGCAAGGCGTATTCCATCAAGACTAGGTACCACGCGATGCACGAACGCGGCAATTGCGCGGTCCGTGCATTGCGACCGGGTGCGGAGAAACAGGCCGATACGCTCGATTCGCGCGCATCGCCGTCGCCACGCGCGGCGGATGCGAGGCGAGTGCGGCTACTGCGGCGGGGAAGCGAGTTCGCGCGCGTCGAGCCAGCCGTCGCGATTGCGATCCTGCTTGCCGAACCGTTCGGCCAGGGTCATGCGATGTTGCTCGCGGGTCAGCGCGAGGTGACCGCGCCTGCCGGGTGGTTGCTCCTGCACGTCGAGCACGCCGTCGTGATTGGCGTCCATCGCATCGAAGGCGTAGCTCAGCCAGTCCTGGTATTCGATCAGCGAAATCTTGCCGTCGCCGTCGGCGTCCATGCGCGAGAGGTAGTCGCCGGTGGACGTAACCGGGCCCGCAGCTTGGGCCGCGACCGTGGCGGGCAACAGGCACACAACGAAGGCGAGCGAGCGATACGGCATGAACGCGGGACCGTGGAAGACCTGCGGCGAAGGGTGAGGCCGTAGCGCAATGCAGGCAAGTGGGTGCGACGAGGCGCCAGGCACAACGTGGCGGACGACCAGTCGCATCCACGGCGTCGATGATCGCGTTCGAAACGCAGTCGTCGCTGCGCGCCGCGGCGACAACCCACATGCACCCAGCCCGCATGCCCGAGGCCGGTGGCCTCGGACATGCGGGGATTGCAACGAGGCGCGGCCTTACTCGGGATCGCAGCAGCCGAACTCGTAGCCGCCGAAGTCGCAGCCGGCCTTCGGCAAGCATCCTTCGGCATACGGACGGTCGGCGTGAGCGACGCCGAACCCGAGTCCCGCGGCGAACAGCGTGGCCAACAGCAACAGCTTGGTGCGCTTGGTACGAACGTTCATGGCTCTCTCCATTGAGCAGATCGATCGCGGCTGCCGTCCCTGGCCGGCCGCGTCAGGGGTGGCGAAGGATCGTCCTTGAATTATCGGCGGGCTCGCGCGCGAGCGAGGCGCGACGGACCCAGCGTGGCGATGGCGGCGTGATCGAATACGTTTCGCAGGCCGGTTGGGCGGGTCGGACATCGATGTCCTTGTGCATGCGGCACCTTCCGTGTAGCCGCGGCGGAGTGGGCGCGGCAATGGCCGATATCGACGCTACACCCGCGTCTGCCACGCCGCAATCGGCGCCGTCGCAAGTGCAAGCCGATCGTGGCGCTGGACGCGATCCGGACACGGCATTGACCGCTGCACGGCGACCAATGCCCGCGCAATAAAAAACCCGCGCATCGCTGCGCGGGTTTGCGTTTGCCGCTTGTCGCCGCGCTCAGTGACGCGCGGGCGCCAGCGCATAACCCTTGAGCCGCGCCGAGAACTGCTGCAACGCCTGAATGCCGCTGGCCTCGGCTTCCACGCACCACGCGTGCAAGCGCGCCAGGGTGGCCTGGGCGTCGTGCGAACGGTCGTCGAGCACCTGCGCCAGGCGCTGGCGGAAATCGGCCACGGTGGCCATGCGCGGACGCTCGTCGATCCAGTGCTGCAGACGCGCGCGCGCATCGCCGTCGAGCCAGCGGCCACCGTCGGCCAGGCCCTTGCGCAGGCGGCGCGGCAGCGAACGCATGCGGTCGCCGGCATGGCCGGCTTCCTCGCGCAGCGCCGGCAGGGTGACGTTGCGGTAATAGTCGGTCATGGCCTGGAAGCGGATCGCCAGCAGCGCCTTCAAGGTTTCGCCGTCGGGCATGGCGATGTTCGGACGCACGTCCAGCGATGGCGCCACGCGCAGCACCTTGGCCAGGCGCAGCACGCTCAGGCCGCGGATCACGGTCCAGCCGATGTCGAACTCCCACTTGCGCAACGCGAACTTGGCCGAGCTCGGGAAGGCGTGGTGATTGTTGTGCAGTTCTTCGCCGCCGATCCAGAAGCCCCACGGGGTCAGGTTGGTCGCGGTGTCGGTGGTCTCGAAATTGCGATAGCCCCACCAATGGCCCAGGCCGTTGACCACGCCGGCGGCCCAGAACGGAATCCACAGCATCTGCAGCGCCCAGATCGCCACGCCGGCGAAACCGAACAGGGCGAAGCTCAGCAGCAGCAACAGCACCGGACCCTTGGTCGCGTGCGGGGTGTAGAGCTTGCGTTCGATCCAGTCGTCCGGGCAGCCCTTGCCGTACTTCTCGATGTCGTCGCGCTCGGCGCGCGCTTCGCGGTACAGCTCCACGCCGCGCCACATCACCGTGTCGATGCCCTTGAACTGCGGGCTGTGCGGGTCTTCCTCGGTTTCGCACTTGGCGTGGTGCTTGCGATGGATCGCCGCCCACTCCTTGGTGATCATCGAGGTGGTCAGCCAGGTCCAGAACCGGAACACGTGCGCCAGCGCCGGATGGAAGTCGACCGAGCGGTGCGCCATCGAGCGGTGCAGGTACAAGGTCACCGACATGATCGTCAGCTGGGTCACCACCAGGAAATACACGGCCAGTTCCCAGAAGCTGGCCTGGATCAGGCCACCGGCGAGGAAATCGATCAGAAACGCGGGCATTGCGGACTCCGGGAGCGGCGAGGGTCCGGTGGCCGACGGTGCAACCGACGGGGCCGGCAACGGACAGTTTGAACCAATTAAAAGACAGTTGTGCAGGCGATCATGCCACCTCTCGCCCACCGTTCGCGCCGGTACGGCTGCAGGTCCTGCACAGGCGTTTGTGATGGGGTCGTGGATTCCAACGGGCAAGCCGGCGCGCAGCGGGCACGGCTGAGCGGTTCAGGGTGATCGGGGTGGTATGCGGCGGCTCCTAGCCATGCCCGCGGCGACGTCTCGGCGGGCCGAAATCCTTCCGCCGACGCGCTCCCTGCGTCAGTCCGTGCCGCCGCCCCCGCCGCCGGCGATCAGCACCCGCGATTTCGCGAGTTCGGCCTGGGCGAACCGCCGCAGCGCCGTCCGGTCCTGCTTGCCGAACAGCGAGCGCTTGCCGCAGTGGTCCAGCAGCAGGTTGAGGTCCTGCGCCTCGCCGAGGCGTTCGATCTGGTGCTTGTCGAACTTCGGCGCGTCGCGGCCGAGCTTGGCCGTCTTCAAGGCGCGCTGCTGCTGCGACAGGCGCCGCGCGCGCCGGCGCCAGCCGTGCCAGTCCTCGTCGTCGCCGCTGCGACGCGCGTTTTCGGCCGCGCGCGCGACCCGTGCCAGGCTGACCACCACCGCTTCGCGCCAATGCTCGGGCTGCAATCCGGCCCAGGGCAAGGCGCGCAGGCCGGCGCGCAACACCCGCAACAGCGAGCGGCGCGCGCCCAGATCCGGATCGTCGATGCGCGCCTCGCGCGCGGCCTGCGCACGCGCGGTCGCGGCGCGCCGCCGTGTGCGCGAGAGCAATGCGCGAACCTCGGCGTCGCTGTGCTGGCGCAGCAGGCGATCGAAGGTTTCGACCAGCGCATGCGCATCGCGCAGGGCCGACAGACCGTCGTTGAGCTTGCGCAGTTCGCGGTCGATCAAGGCCGCGCCCGGGCCGAGCGCCGGCCCGCCCAGGGCCAGGGTCGCGCGGGCGCGGCGCAGGTTCTTGCGCGCCAGATGAACCCCGGCGTGAATGCGGCTGCCGCGCCAGCCCAACGCATCCAGGGCCTGATCGACTTCGTGAGTGGCGTAGGCCCGCAGGCGCAGGCCGGGCGGGCGTGGCGGTGTGTCGCTGGCCGATGCCGGATCGCCGCCGGCGTCGCGGGCGGCCGCTGCGGCGCGCTGCGATCCGCGGCCTGGGTCTGGCCCGAAGTCCAGGCCCGAACGCGGCCCGGATCGCGCCCCGTTGGCAGCCTCCTCGGATTCGCTCGCCTGCGGCATCGCACGGACTCCCTCAATGGCGGCCCGCCCGCGATGGCGCGGGGCCTTGACCGGGATAGTACGCTGGGCACATGCCTGAATTACCTGAAGTCGAAACCACCCGACGCGGGCTCGCCCCCCACCTGGAAGGCCGCCGCGTGGTCACCGCGATCCTGCGCCGGCCCGACCTGCGCTGGCCGATCCCGTTGGCGATCGAGGACACCCTGCCCGGCCAGCGCATCGACGCGGTGCGCCGCCGCGCCAAGTACCTGTTGCTCGACACCGCCGCCGGCAGCGCGCTGCTGCACCTGGGCATGTCCGGCAGCCTGCGGGTGTTGCCGGCCGACACGCCGGTGCGCGCGCACGACCACGTCGACCTGCTGCTCGATTCCGATCACGTGCTGCGCTTCAACGACCCGCGCCGCTTCGGCTGCCTGCTGTGGCAAGCGCCCGGCGAGACCCACGAGTTGCTGCGCGATCTCGGCCCGGAGCCGCTGTCGGACGAGTTCGACGGCGACTATCTGTTCGAACTCAGCCGCGGGCGCAAGGCGCCGGTGAAAACTTTTTTGATGGATCAGAAAGTCGTGGTCGGCGTCGGCAATATTTATGCCGCCGAAGCGTTGTTCGCCGCTGGCGTGTCGCCGTTGCGCGCCGCCGGCAAGGTCGCGCGCGAGCGTTACCTGCAACTGGCCGAATCGATCAAGACCATCCTGGGCTACGCGATCCAGCGCGGCGGCACGACCTTGCGCGACTTCATCAGCCCCGACGGCGCGCCGGGCTATTTCGAACAGGAACTGGCCGCCTACGGACGCGGCGGCGAACCCTGCCCGCGCTGCGGACGGCCGCTCAAGCAGGCCAGCATCGGCCAGCGCACGACGGTGTGGTGCGGGCATTGCCAGCGTTGATCGCGTGGCGGCGCGGGCGCTGAATTCGCGGCGATTGGAAACCACGGGCGCGCGCGGCGGACGTTGATGCGCCCGCGTTTCGCGGGCGCGGCCATCGCCTTCGCAAACCGATGTGGCCGACGCGAGCCTCGCCCGCGTCGGCGCGTCCGCGCGCGGTTAGGCGATCTCGCCGCGCCGATCCGGCGACACCCGCCGCGTCCGCCGATGCCGCTCAACCGGCCTGTCATCCGAATGCGACCACGCGCGTTAGCGTGGCGGGGTATTTTCTGCGCCTGGGATTTTCAGGCGACACCGCTAAAATCCAGCCGGCGCAGGTGCGATTGGTGCCAAGCTTGTCGCTACCAAGGGAAGATGAACGCGCTATAGTCGCAAGGAGTCGAGGGGCATATGGCCGATAGCGCTGACATCACCATCCTGTTGGATGCCGCCCGCGAGGGCGATCGCGGCGCGCTCGATCGCGTGCTGGCGACGCTGTATCAGGAACTGCACACGATGGCGCGGCGCCAGTTGGCCGGCCAGCACGGGCAGACCTTGGACGCGACCGCGCTGGTGCACGAGGCCTACCTCAAACTGGTCGGCCGCCGCGAGGCGCAGTTCGACGATCGCGCGCATTTCTTCGCTTACGCCGCGTCGGCCATGCGCAGCGTGGTAGTCGACTACGCCCGCCAGCGGCTCGCGCAAAAGCGCGGCGGCGATCTGCACCGGGTCACCGAATTGCCCGAAGACGTCGAAGGCGGTCTGCGTCTGGACGAAGACACGCTCGGCCTCGACACCGCATTGACCAAACTCGCGCAGGTCGATCAGCGTCTGGCCCAGGTGGTCGAACTGCGTTATTTCGCCGGCCTGTCGGAACTGGAAATCGCCGCGCTGCTGCAACGCTCCGAACGCAGCATCCGCCGCGACTGGCAGAAGGCCCGCTTGTTCCTGCTGGCCTCGCTGCAGGACGAGCCCAACCGCTGACGGCCGCGGTCGCGCCGATGATTCGCGCCGCGCGCCCCGCCGTCATGCGCATCGCCATGCACGCCGCCGCCCAGTTCATCGCCGGCTTCGCCGCCACGCAAGTTTTCGCCGCGCCGCGCGCCGCGGCCTGATCGCGCATGGACGCCGAGCGCTGGCAACGTCTGTCTCCGCTGCTCGACGCCCTGCTCGAGCTGGAACCGGGCGCGCGCGCCGAACGCCTGCGCGAGCTGCGCGCCGACGATCCCGCGCTGGCCGACGAACTGAGCGAACTGATCGGCCTGGAAGAAGGCCACGAAGATTTTCTCGCCGAACCGCTGGTGCCGCCGCAGAACGTCGGCATGCGCCCCGGCGTCGAGGTCGGCACGTATCGGCTGGAAAGCCTGCTCGGCGAAGGCGGCATGGGCCAGGTCTGGCTGGCCTCGCGCGCCGACGGTCTGTACCAGCGCCGGGTCGCGTTGAAACTGCTGCGGCCGGGCCTGGCCGACACCAACTTGCGCACCCGCTTCACCCGCGAACGCCAGATTCTCGCCCGCCTCGCCCATCCGCACATCGCCCGTCTGCTCGACGCCGGCGTGACCCGCGAGGGCCTGCCGTATCTCGCCCTGGAGTACGTCGAAGGCGAGCCGATCACCGATTACTGCCGCAATCAGCGCACGCCGCTGGACAAGCGCCTGCGCATGTTCCAGCAGATCTGCGACGCGGTCAGCCACGCCCACGCCAACCTGATCGTCCACCGCGACCTCAAGCCGTCCAACATCATGGTCACCCCGGCTGGCGACGTGCGCCTGCTCGACTTCGGCATCGCCAAGCTGCTCGACAGCAGCGACGTGCCCCTGCCCGAGCAGACCCGCACCGGCGCGCGCGCGTTCACCCTGCACTACGCCGCGCCCGAACAGGTGCGCGGCGAACCGGTCACGACCATGACCGACGTGTATTCGCTCGGCGTGGTGCTGTACGAACTGCTGACCGATTCCAAACCCTATCGGCTCAAGCGCCAGACCGACGCCGAATGGGAAGAGGCGATCCTCGCCGCCGACCCACTGCGGCCTTCGCAGGCGGTGCTGCGTTACGCCGACAACGACGATGCCGATATCGATCCGGTGTCGCTGCGCCGGCTCGGCCGCCAGCTCGCCGGCGATCTCGACAACATCGTGCTCAAGACTCTGGCCAAGCGGCCCGAGCAACGTTATCCGTCGGTCGAAGCGCTGTCGCTGGATCTGCAACGGTTCGAATCCGGCCGCCCGGTGCTCGCGCGCGCGCAGAGCCTGCGCTATCGCTTCAACAAATACGTCGCGCGGCATCGCTGGGCGTTGGCGACCGCGGCGTTGGTCGCGGTGGTGCTCAGCGCCGCGCTCGGCATCGTCGCCTGGCAGGCGCGCGAAGCGGTCGGCGAAGCGGCGCGCGCGCAGGCGATGCAGGATTTCATGGTCGGCCTGTTCGAAAGCGCGCGCGGCACGCCCGAGGGCGAAGCGCTGGACCTGCGCGGCCTGCTCGATGCCTCGGTCGCGCGCGGCAATCGCGAACTCGCGCGTCAGCCGCGCGCGCGCGCCGAACTGTTCGGGGTGATCGCGCGCATGCGCACCGGCCTGGGCGACTACGGCGAAGCGCGCGCCTTGCTCGAACGCCAGGCCACGATCATGGCCTCCACCGACGACATTCCCCCCAGCCTGCGCCTGCAGTCGCTGACTCAGCGCGGCAAGGTGCTGCGCCTGCTCAACCAGCCGCGCGACTGCGCCGCGCTGATGCAGCCCGAACTGATGCTGGCGCGGCGCGAACAGGCGCAGTTGCCGCTGCAATCGAGCGAGTTCTATTCCGAACTGGGCCGCTGCCGGCGCGCCAACGGCGAACGCCAGGGCGCGCGCCAGTTGTTCGAGCGCTCGCTGGCGGTGCGCCGCGAAATGCAGGAGAACACCGACGTCGGCGAAGTCGAGAACCTGATGGACCTGGCCAGCCTGCAGGCCGACGCCGGGCAGAGCCGCGAAGCCTTGCATGGCTTCGAACAGGCGCGTCGTCGCCTGCAGCAGAGTGTCGGCGACCGCCATCCGCTGCAGGTCGAGATCGGCCGCAGTCTGGCCGCGTTGCGGCGCGAGCTGGGTCAGGTCAACGATGCCGAACGCGATGCCCGCGATGCCTTGGCCATCGCCCTGGAAGTCAACGGCGCGCAGCATCCGGCCACGCTCGCAGTGCGCCGCCAACTGGCCGGCCTGCATGTCGATCAAGGCCAATTCGCGCAGGCGCAAAGCGAGTTCGAACTGATCCGCGGCCTGCTCACGCAACGGCTCGGCGCCGGCAGCCCGCAATTGGCCGGCACCTACAGCGCGCTGGGCATCATCGCCTGGGAACGCGGCGACCTGGAGCGGGCCGTGAGCGAACTCGATCGCGCGGTCGCGGTCGCGCGCAAGCAACCGGCGGCGGATGCGCTGGCCGACTTGTTGTTCAACCAGGCGCTGGTGCTGCACGCCGCCGGCCGCGACGCGCAGGCCAAGCCCTTGCTCGAGGAAAGCCGCCGCCTGCGCGCGCAGCACTTCGGCGCCGACAGCGGCGTCGTCGGCGACACCGATCGCCTGCTCGGCGATATCGATATCGCCCTGGGCGAACGCAAGCGCGGCCTGAGTCGCTTGAGCAACGCGCTGACCCTGACCCGCAAGCATTACGGCGAACGCCATCCGCACACCCGCCACGTCGAACTCGACCTGGCCCGCGTCCAGGCCCAGGCCGGCGACGCCGCCGCGCTGGCGCAACTGGATTCGCTGTCGGGCCTGCCGACCACCGACGAGGAACTGCGCAAACTCGGCTGGCGCGCGCAGGCCTATGCCGCGCAGGCGCGCTGCGCCGGCGACGAACGCGGTCAGGCGCGGGCCAAGCTCGACGGACTGCTGCGCGCGATCAACGATGCGCGGCCCGACGGCAGCGAAGTGGGACGCGAAGTGCAGGCGATCCGCGAGGCGTGCATCGCGCAGTAATCGCCGACGCGATCGGTCGCGACGCTCGATCAGTCGCTATCCAGGCTGGGAATCAACATCAGCAGGTCGGTTACTCCGACATCGACCCCGGCCTGGGTCAACAAGGTGCTGACCTGGCCGCGGTGATGGGTCTGGTGATTGAAGAAGTGCATCACCAGGCTGCCGAAGCGCCGCCGTGATGCGATGCCCTTAGTGTTGGCGTAAGCGAGCGTGTGATCCAGATCGGCCTCGCTGAGCTCGTCGACCCAGGTGTCGATGACGCCGTCGAGTCGTTCGCGCGCGGCGCGCAGCGACGGCAGATCCGCATGCGGCGTCGCGCGCAGGTCGCGTGGCGGCGCCGTCGTCCGGATCGGTTCCAGCGTGGCGAAACCCGCGGGATGCGCGGCGAAACGGTGCAGCCAGATCGTGTCGGCGATCAGCAGATGGTTGAGCGTGCCGAGAATGGAGCCGAAGAACGCGCCGCGGTCCTCGGCGATCGCCGCCGCCGGCAAACGCGCGGCGGCGGCGTAGACCTGCTCGTTCATCCAGCGGTTGTAGGCGGCCATCAACACCGCGTGTTCGCGCAGATTCATCCGCCAGGTTCCTATCGTTCGGCGCGGTCAGTCTAACCGCCCGCGCCGCCGACTCTCAGTGTCGTCGGCTGCACCGTGCGCTGAATGCATGGCCGATGGCCGCGCCCTGCCCGCGATCGCGAACAGGGCACGGCCGGACAACCACGCGCGATCAGTGCCCGAACATCTTGCCGAGCAGATAGCGCAGGCCGAGTTGCGCGGTGACCGACTGCTCCGCGGCCGCCTGCCCCACCGGCAACTGGACCGGACGCGGCGTGGAGGCGCAGCGCGGTTCCGGCGCGGCCGTGCGCGGCACCGCCACCGTCGCCAATTCAACGCAGGCGGCATCCATCGCGCCGGCTTCGGCTGCGCGCGCGCCCACCGTCGGCACGTCGCGCGACAGCAGCACGGTCGGCCTGGCCGGCAAGCCATTCCACACCATGGGCGTATCCAGCAACTCGATCCGCGTGACCGCCTTGTCGGCGGGCACGTTGATTACCCAGGTCACGAAGCTGTCGCCGTTGTTCGGATCGCTGGCGCTGGCCGGCGGCGCCGCGGTGGCGCCGAACCACGGACGGAACCCGTTCTGCAGCACCACGTGACGCTGGCTGCCGTCGGCGTAGGTCACCCGCACGGTGTAGTCGCAGCCGCCGTTCTGGCAGTACCACGCGTAGGTGCCGGTGTTCGGCACGATGCTGGCGCGCTGCACCGCATCGGACGGATCGACGTAGCGCTGCAGGTTGCCGCGATACGCGATCGGCGGATAGATCTGCGACACCCCGGCGGTGCCGGCGTTGCTGTAAGCGATCGCGATGCCCTGGACCGGCACGTCGCGCCGTTCCGGCAACCCTTGATTGAAACCGTACAGGCCGTTGCTCTCGGTGCTCGGCGTGAAGTTGATCCAGCGCCGATCGATCGTGTCCCAGCGCTTGTAACCTCCGGGAAAGGCGGCGTCGGCGACGATGCTGCCGCCGGAATAGACGCGCGCGCCCTTGCTGTCGATGCTGGTGGTGCCCTCCAGATGACGCTGCATCATCGCGGTGCTGTAGTCGGAGAAGGTCGCGAAGCGATAGTCGCGGGCCTGATCGCCGGAGCCGCTCTGCATCGGGTCCTGCTTGATGCAGCGGCCTTGCGCATCGATCTGGCGCGGCGTGCCGTTGAAGGTGTCGCCGGCGCAGGTGCGATAACGCGAGGCGGTGGCCGGCACGAACGGCGCGAGGAATTCCTTGCGCGTGCTGTCGTAGCCCCACACCGATCCGTTCAAGCTGCCCGCCGGATACGGGTACTTGCCGTCGTTGTAGGCCTCGCCCTGATGCGGCAGGCCCATCGCGTGGCCCTGCTCGTGGATGAAGATGCCGCTGTAGGCGTAATCGCCGGTGCCGGTGTCGCCGCCTATCGAGCCCAGGCCGCCGCCCGCGCCGGTGATCTTGCCGCTGGCGTTGAACAGGATCAGCGGCGCGTAGTACTGGACCGGACCGGACGATTCGCCATTGGCCGCCAACAGGCCGCCGAGCACGTCCAAGGCCGCGCCCAGGATCTGGAAGCCGGCCTGCTCCTCGTTGGTGTTATGAGCCAGATAAGCCGGCTTGCCGCCGCTCGGCGCGATCGACAGCGTCGGCCACACCACCCGCTGCGCCGGATGGTTTTGCGCGACCACGCTGGCCACCGGCCACTTGGCGAAGATCTCGCCGACGGTGCCGGCATCCGGCGCGCCGGTGGTCGCCAGCGGCACCGAATTGGTTTCGTTGGCGCCGAACAGATAGAACGGCAATACCCGCAAGGTCACCGGGCTGTCGGCGCCGACGATCGGCGCGCGGAAGGCGCCGACGCGGTAATTGTCGGCGCGCACGCGCAGCTGCAGCCCCGGCACCAGCCACGCGGCCGGCAAGGTCGCGCTGTAGCGCGCGCCCGGATACGCCGCGCCGCCGGCCTCGGTGGCCGGAATCGACTGGGCCAGCGCCAGCGTACCGAGCTGGACGCCGTTGGCCCAACCCTCCAACTGCGGATTGCCGGCATTGTCGGCCGACAGACGCAGCAGCGCGAGCGTTTCGCGTCCGCCCGTCGCGTGCAGGCTTTCCTTGGCCGCGCGCAGCGTCCAGCTCAGCCCGGCTTCGGGCAGAACGTGGGTCTGGGCCAGTTCGAGTGCGGCGATCTCCAGCGCCGACGCGCCCGGCGGTGGATTGGTCGGTGGATTCGGCGGCGGCGTGGTGGGAGGCGTGGTCGGCGGCGCGGTCGGCCCCGGCGAATTTCCGCCGCCCTTGCCGCCACCGCCTCCACCGCCGCCGCACGCGCTCAGCGTCAGCGCGATGGACAGGCACAACACGGTCTTGGCGTAACGAATGGTCTGCATGATGACTCCCCAAGGCGCGGATCTCGGCACGCGCCTGCGAACAACGAATGAGCATCCTGCGTAGTGGCCGTCGCCGCGAAGCGCGATCGTCTCCCCACGATCCGGCGGACGGCATCATACCCATGCAATTACGATGCGTCGCCGCATTGCGCGCGGCATCCGCGCAGGATTGCGGAACTCGCGATACGCGCGACTCGCGCGCACCGGTGAACATGCCGGGATTCGCTAGCACGCTGGGTCACGCATGCATGCGCGATGCACGCGACGATGTGCGTTCAAGCTGTGATTACCTGCACAGTCCCGACGAAATACGTCGCTGTATGGCGATGCTCAGCGAGCGACACAGCGAATCATGGCGCGCGCGATCCGAAGACTGCGAGCCATCGCGCGCGAACTCGCCCGAGCCGGATTAAATCGTGAGGGCCGCGCATATTTGCGCGAAATTCAACCTGCCCGCGAAACCACGAAGCCTTACGCGTAGCGAAAGATTACGACTGAAAAAACTTTCGTTTCACCCGGCCAATGCGCGGGCCTGTCGCCGGTGCCGCATCGCCAACCTCCACGGCCCGGCCACGTTCGTGCTCAAGACCGACATCGCCGATCCATGAGCACGCGCGCTTATTTTTCCTTGCGCCAGTTGATCGACGCGCGATTCTCCAGCGTGCTCGACTCGATCTCGATATCGAAGCCCTTGCGCAGCAGGTACTTCAAGGTCAGCACCTGGCCGGTGCCGAGCAAGGACACGCCGTAGCCGACGTACAGGCGCGGCGACAAATACTTGCCGACGCCGAGCACCGAACCGCCGAGCGCGCGGCTTTCCATCACGCCGGCATCGTCCAGGCCGATCTTGGCGCCGAGCTGCGAAGCGATCAGGCCGCCACCGGCCGACAAGGCCGCGCTCGCCGCGTTGAGCTGCTTGTTCTCGTCGCCGCTGACCGACGACAGCGGCCGGCCGAGCGCCAGATAGGCCAAAGCCTCGGACTGCGAACTGGCCGGATCGGACCAGACGTTGACCTGCGGCGAGCTGACCCGTCCGCTGATATCGACGCCGGCCTTGACCGCGCCGACTTCGCGCTCGGCGCGCACGTCGAGGATCGGATCGGACACCGGCCCGTTGTTCCAGTTGAGATTGCCGCGGCTGATCTGCAGCTTCTGTCCGTACGCGGTGTAGCGGCCTTCGATGTTGAGCGCGCCGTTCGCGGTCATCTCGCGGCCCGGACGCGAACGCACGCGCATCTGTCCGCCGAGCTTGCCTTCCAGCCCGAAGCCGTTGAGCTTGACGTCGTCGCCGATCGCCAAGGTCAGATCGAGTTCCAGCGGCGAGCTGCCGGTGTTTTCCGGATCGACCGGATCGAGCACCACCACGTCCTCGGACACCGACACGCCCTGATCCAGACGTTCCAGGTCGATGCGCGCCGACGGGATCGTAACCTTGCCGGTCACGTTCAAGGGCTGCTTGGCGGCGTAGCGCACGGTCAATTCGGGATTGGCGACCGCGCGCAGATCGCGGGTATCGGAGGCGAGCACGTTGGTGCCGCGCAGGTTCAGCACCAGCGGCGTGTCGTCGCCCTGCCAACCGAGGCTGCCGTCGATGTTCAACGTACCTTCGCCCGAACGCAGGCTCCCGGCGATGCGCGCGCTGCCGTCAGGCTGCGCGTCCAGGCGCACATCGCCGTCCTGCAGCACGATGCCGAGCGAGGGCACTTCGGTGGTGAACTGCGACAAACGCGCCTGGCCGCCGAGCAGCGGTTTTGAACGCGTGCCGCTCAAGGTGATGCGGCCTTCGAGCTTGCCCTTGGGCTCGACGATGTCGGGCGAGAACAACTCGACCCAGGTCAGTTCGTCGGTGTCGACCGCGACCGTGCCCGACAACGGCGCGAACGCGTCCCAGCCGGTGGCGATGGTGGCGTCGATGCGGCCGTCGTCGTTGAAGCCGGCCTTGAGTTCGGCGTTGAGCTTGTTCGGATCGAAACTGGCCTTGAGCGACAGCGCGTTATAACGCAGCAATTCGCGCCGCGCGCGTTCGCTGAATTTCAGGCCGCCACCGGCCGAGCTGACATTGAACTGGCCGCGCCAGCCATTGCCGACCGGACGCAGTTCGCCGTCGAGCGCGATCTCGCCGCGCAACACCCACGGCCGCTTGTCGGCGCGTTCGGGCAGATAGGCCTGGGCGAGCAACAACGGCAGGCCCTGGCCTTTCAGATCGACGCCGCGGCGCGGCCAATCCGCGCTCGCGCACAACGACCCGCCGCTGCTCGAGGCCAGACAGGCATTGCTCAGCGCGCCGTTGCGTCCGTCCCAACGGAACTGCGCCGGCTGCTGCAGACGCCACGTTGCGCCCTTGCTCGGCGCGAGCTGCAACGACGCCAGCGCGCCTTGCCAGGTCGCGCCGCGCTTGTCCAGGTTGCCGGACAGATCGAGATTGGCCACCTCGCTGCGCGCCTGCGCCTGCAGTTGCAGCGATTCCACCGCGCCGCGCGCATCCACATTCAACGACGACAACGCGAGACCGACATCGATCTCGCTGGCACGCACGGCCAGTTCGCCGCCGCGGCCCTGCCACGGCAGACGGCCCTTGGCGCTGAAACTGGCGGCCTTGTAATCGCCGCACTTCAACCCGCTGCCGCTCAGATCGGCGTCGATGTTCGGCGCGTTGCGCGAGCCGCTGAGCTTGAGCGTGCCGTTGACGCTGCCCGCCGCGCTCGGCAGCAGATCGTTGAGCTGCAGCGGCGCGAACTTGGCATCGAGATCGATGGCCTGCGCGTACTTGCCCTTGGCGTCGATGCGGCTGCCGCCGAGGCTCAGCGCCACGTCGCCTTCGAACGAGTCGTCGCTCTTGCCGGTGGCGGCGCCGTGCATGACGAAATTGCCGCGTCCGCCGAGCGGACGATCGCGCAGGCGTCCGCCGAGTTGATCGGCGCTGGCCTTGATCTCCAGGCCGCCGTCGGCGCGGGTGGCGCCGGTGCTGGCGAGCTTGCCGTCGATCGCGCCCTTGAATTCCGGCGCGAAGTAGCCCGGATCGAAACCCGACAAGGTCGCCTTGACATCCCAACCCAGCGACGGCGCCCACGCGACCTCACCGCTACCGTCGAGCGCGCCGGTCGGCATCTTCGCCTTGAGCGTGTTGAGGGTCATGCGCTGATCGTTGCCACGGCCGTCGAACTCGACCGTCGCCGCTTGCTTGTCGCGCAGCAGGCGCGCGGTGCCGATCGCGGCCCAGGCCTTGACCGTGCCGGCGAAACCGAGGTCGGCGCTTTCGAGCGTCACAGCCGGAGTATCTGGCGTCTGCGCGACCTGCGAGGGTTTGGCCACCGACTTCAGCGTGGTCGGCGCGGCTTTCCCGCCCCACGTAAGGCCGCGCGCGCTGATCGAGAACTTGAACTGACCGTTATCGGCATCGGTGAAATCGGCACGGCCGCGCAAGGTCGCGGTGCCGTCGAACAATTGCAGCGCCAGCGGCTGCACGTCGAGCACCTGATCTTTCAGCGACACCTTCGACGGCAGCACCTTGATGTCGAGATCGCCCTGACGGAACTCGCCATTGAGATCGGCATTGCCGCCGACGCCGGCCGCATCGAAACGCAAGGCCATCGGCGTTTCGCTGGGCGTGGCCTGCGGCGAGGTCAGCAGGCCGATATCGAGCGCGTCGCTGCGCGCATGCAGCTTCCAGTTCGGATCGTCCTTGCCGCGCAAGGTCAGGGTGACGCGCACCGGCCCCGGCGCGGCGCCGGCCACCGCCACGTCCATGCGCGACAGATCGCCACGCGCGACCAGTCCCAGCCGCGGCGGCGTGCGTCCGGGCGCGCTCGGCAGCACCGCGGTGGCGAGCAGGTCGGTCTTGAAATCGTTGCGCGGCTCGTAATCGCCATGCAGGGTGAAATGGCCGCGGTCGGTGTCGGCGTCGAGCTTTTCGACATGCAGCTTGCCCGATTGCGCATCCAGTCCCGCGCGCAGATGGCGCACGTCGATCAGATGCTCACCGCCCTGACTCAGCTTGAAGCCGTCGATGCGCACGTCGTCGGCCTGCAAGGCCAGCGGCGGTTCGATCTGCGGCAGCACTTCGGGCCAACGCGGCAGCTCGAAGGGTTCGTCGCTCTTGGCGATCGACAAGGTCGCGTTGTCGACCTGCAGCGCGTCCACGCGCAGCTTGCGTCCGAGCAGCGGACGCAGCGCCGGTTCCAGATAGATGCGCTGCGCGGTGAACACCGTGTCCTTGTAGGCGAAGCGCACGTCGCGCAGGGTCAGCGGACCGGACACCGGACCTTCGGCGGATTTCCAGGTGAAGGTGGAATCGGCCGGCAGCCGCGCGACGATCTGCGCGAGCAGCACGTCGCGGCCGGCGACGGTGGAGATCAGCCAATAGATCGCGAACGCGATCAGCAAGGTCAGCACGCCGGCCGCCAGGCTGCTGCGCCAGGCCCAGCGCTTGGCCGCGGCGCGACGACGGCGACGCCGTTCGATCAGCGCTTCAAGGCGCAGTTCCTCTGGGGTTTTCGGCGTATCGCTCATGTCGTTGCGTGGTCGTCCTGGCCGCGGGGTTTACAGATCGGCGCCGATGTTGATGTAGAGCTGGAAACCCGAATCCGGATCGTCCAGGCCGCGCGCGATGTCGACCCGCAACGGTCCGACCGGCGAGCGCCAGCGCACGCCGACGCCGACGCCGGTACGCATGTCCGGGCTGTCGTCGAAGGCGCTGCCGCTGTCGACGAATACCGCGCCGCCCCAGCTGTCGTTGAAGTACTGCTCGTATTCCACGCTGCCGGTGATCACGTTCTTCGCGCCGAGCGCGAACGCCTTGCGGCCCGGGATCGCGGGAATGCGCGGCCCCACTTCGCGCCACTCGTAACCGCGCACGCTGCGGTCGCCGCCGGCGTAGAAGCGCAACGACGGCGGCAGGTCGACCAGCGCATCGGTGAAGGTGTGGCCGAGTTCGCCGCGGGTGATCAAACGGCTGCGCGCGCCCAGGCCTTTGTACCAGCGCGCGGTCAGATGGGCCTGCAGGAAATTCGCGTCGGAACCGGCGCCCTCGAGGCCACCGCGCAGCATGCCGGTGGCGCTGATGCCGTTGCGCGGATACAGGCGGTCGTCGGCATCGATGTACTCCGCGCGCAGCGAGGGATACAGGAAGGTCGCGCTGCGGTAGTCGACCGGCGTGCCTGGATCGTTGTCGTCCTCGTCGGCATAGGCCCAGCGCTCGCGCAGGCCGTGCAACGAGGCGGTCGCGGTCCAGTGCCGGTTGATCTTGCCGCTGCGGCTGGCGACCAGTTCGACCCGGCGCGAATCGATGTAGTCGGTCTGCTCGTCGGTGCCCTGCAGGCTGAAGGTGTACCAGCCGTCGAGCCAGGCGAACGCGGGAATGCGGTATTGCAGGGTCGCGGTCTTGCGGCGCTGGGCGAAATCGACCTGCGCCAGCGCCTTGTGGCCGCGGTCGTTGAGGTAACGCCGCTCCACGCCCAGGCGCACGCCGGCGCCGCTGTCGGTGCCGTAGCTCAGGCCGGCGGTGTAGATGCTGCGCTTGGCCGGGGTCAGGGTGACCTTGACCGGCACCTGGCCGTCGACCGCCTGATCCGGCTGCGGTTCGATGTCGATGCTGGCGAAATAGTCCAGCCGCGCCAGCGACTCGCGAAACGTGTCGAGCTTGCGCTGGTGGTAGTAGCTGCCCTGTTCCCAGTACACCAGCCGCTCGAGCAGGCTGTCGCGGATGATCCGCTGGGGCGTCTGCTCGAAGGTGATCGGGCCCATGTCGTAGCGCTGGCCGCTGGTCCACACGAGATCGATGTCCGCCGCATGTTCCGCGCGCGTCACCTCCACCCGGCGCGAGGTGAAATCGGCATCGAAGTAACCGCGTTCGGCCAGACGCCGGCTGATCTTGGTCTTGCTCGCCTCGTAGGCCGCGTGCTCGAACACCTGATCCGGCCCGGGCTTGAACGCGGCCAGGTCCTGCTTGAGGTAACGGTCGTCGCTGCCGGCGCCGAGGATGGCGACATCGGAGCGGCGCACCTTGACCGGTTCGCCCTTGTCGATGGTGAGGGTCACGGTGATCGGCGTCGACGCGGCGCGCGCCGGCGCGGCTTGCGCGGATGCGTCGACGGGTGTGGTTGCGGTTCGATCCGCGGCGGTGTCGCTGGCGGCCGCGTTGCCGGCGCTGCGCGCGTCGCTTCCGGTGTCGGTCGCGGCGCCCACATCGGCGGCAGAACGATCGCCCTCGGCCGGCGCATTCGGGTCGGTGCCCTCGCTGACCGCGATCCGGCGGGTGCCGCGCGAATCCTCGACCTTGATCGTCGGCGAGTAATAGCCGAACGGCTCCAGCGCCTCGCGCGCCTCGTTCTCGGCCTCGCGCAGCAAATAGCCCAGGCGGCGCCCGGACACGTCCTTGCCGATCGTATCGACCAGCGACAAGGACACGCGGACGTTCTGGGTCATGGCCTCGTCGAGGCCATGGATCTCCACCTTGCTCACCTGAGCGGCTTGCGCCGCCCCAGCGATGGCAAAGCTGGAAACGGCGGCGAAGGCGAGACGAAAAATGACTGGCATGCGTGAAGGATAACCGGCAAGGACTTGTATTGCTTACGGATTTTCCCGGTGATAGTGAGGGTTCGGCCGACTTTCCGCGTTAACGCGGCGTGAGGCGTGGCACGGGTACGGGTGGTGTGTGCTTCCCGCCGCTGCCGCGGGTGCATGAAAGCCGGCGGCGTGGGCCGGGGAGCGGCTACGGATTCGCCGAATCAAGGCTCGTGGGCGGCGCATGGCGCCGGGATGGGCGCAGCCGCGCCGCTCATCCCGCGGCGCCTGGTCGGCGTTCGCGCACGCCTTCATCGTGGCGGCTTGCCTGGACGCAAACCGCGTCCGGATCGATCGGAACGCCTCAGATCGACAGATGCTCGATCGCCGCGACACTGCCCAGACGATCCGACAACCGCTTCAACAACGCCAGACGGTTGTTGCGCACCGCGCTGTCGTCGACATTGACCATCACCTTGTCGAAGAACGCATCGACCTGCGGACGCAAGCGCGCGAGACGGCCTAGCACGGCGACGTAATCGCGCTGCGCCAACAACGGATCGGTGTCGGCGACGGCCGCATCGACCGCTTCGGCCAGCTCGCGTTCGGCCGGTTCGTTGAACAGCGACGCGTCGATCGCGCTCGGCACCTCGCCTTCGACCTTCTTGAGGATGTTGCGGCTGCGCTTGTTGGCCGCGGCGAGGGCTTCGGCTTCGGGGAGTTTGGCGAATTCGGCGATGGCTTTGAGGCGGCGGTCGAAGTCGGGTAAAGAACTGTGTTTTACATTAATCACAGATTCCAGCTGAGCACCCACAACGCCGTGCTCAGCGTAATAGCTACGCAAACGATCGTAGATAAAATCTAGAACTTCACCAGCCAAGTCACCAGAGTTTATCGCGAGGCTTTTGACTTCAGCGGACCTAACGTCCATCCCCTGGGAATCCAGCATACGCATCTTATCGACCGTCGCCTGGGCCGCTTTCGCCTCAGACTGATGCCTTATCGACTCAAGAGAGCTGAATAGACTACTCAGCAAATCCAAATCGATTTCAGCTTCGATCAAAGTACGAGCCAAGCCCAAAGCATTGCGGCGCAGGCCGAAAGGATCCTTGTTGCCAGTCGGCTTCAGACCCGCGGCGAAACCGCCCGCCAGCGTATCCAAACGTTCGGCGATGGCAAGCACACGACCCAACGGCGACGGCGCAATCGCATCCCCGGCAAACCGCGGCATATACGCCTCATCGATCGCATCGGCGACCTCGGCCGCTTCGCCCGCGGCCTTCGCGTAATACCGCCCGGCGATGCCCTGCAATTCCGGAAACTCGTTGACCATGCGCGATTGCAGGTCGTTCTTCGACAGCTCCGCCGCGCGCCGCGCCTGCGCGGGATCGACGCCTGCCGCCGGCGCAATGGCTTCGGCCAGCGCCGCCACGCGCGCGACCTTGTCGGCCACCGTGCCCAGCTTGTCCTGGTACTTGACTGTCTTGAGCCCCTCGCCCATCGACGCGAGCCCCTGCTTGAGGTCTTCGTCGAAGAAGAACTTGGCGTCGGCGAAACGCGGGCGGATCACGCGTTCGTAGCCCTTGCGCACTTCCGACTCGTCGCGGCTGGCGATGTTGGCCACGCCGATGAAGCGCTCGCTCAGGGTGCCGGCGGCGTCGAGCACCGGGAAGAATTTCTGGTTGGCTTCCATGGTCGCGATCAGCGCTTCCTGCGGCACCGCCAGGAATTCGCGCTCGAAACCGCAGGCGATCGCCACCGGCCACTCGGTCAGGCCGTTGACCTCTTCGAGGATGCCGGCGTCGATGCGCGCGCTGCCGCCGGTCGCGCTCGCGGCGGCGGTGACTTCCTGCACGATGCGCTCGCGGCGTTCGTCCGGATCGACCAGCACGTTGGCGCCGCGCAGGGATTCGATGTAGTCGCCGGGCTGACTGAACCACACCGGCTTGTCGTGCATGAAGCGGTGGCCGCGGCTCATGCGGTCGCTGCTCACGCCGAGCACCTGCGCCGGCACCACGTCCTTGCCGAGCAGCAGCACCAGCCAATGCACCGGCCGGGCGAAGCCGTAGTCGTGACCGCCCCAGCGCATCGGCTTGGGAATCGGCATCGCGGCCAGGGCCTCGCGCACGATGTCTTCGAGCAGGCTGGCGGTGTCGGCGCCGGGCTTGGTGGCGCGGTGGACGAAGCGCTCGCCCTTGGCGTCGCTGGTGCGCTCCAGCGCAGTCCAGTCGATGCCGGCCTTGGCGGCGAAGCCCTGCAGCGCCTTGGTCGGTTGGCCTTGCGCATCGAGCGCGATGTTGAGATACGGACCGAGCACTTCGCTCTTCTGCTCGGGCTGTTGCACGTCGACGGCGCGCAGCAGCACGGCCAGACGGCGCGGCGTGTACAGCAGCTTGGCGCCGTCGCGGTCGAAACCGATGCCGCGCTTGTGCAGGCCGTCGAGCACGCCGTCGAAGAACGCCTGGGCCAGACCCGGCAGGGCCTTGACCGGCAGTTCTTCGGTGCCCAGTTCGATCAGGAGAGGTTGGGTCGTGCTCATGCGGTGGCCTTTGCGGTGGTGTCTTCTGGGAAGACGCCTCGCGCTTGCTGCGGCGAGGTTGGATGTGGGTCGGTCGGTGACGTCGCGAAGTTGTGGCGGCTTCGCGGGCCCTCACCCCAACCCCTCTCCCGCATGCGGGAGAGGGGCTATATGCGGGTCAGGCGGCTTCGGCCTTGGAAGGCTGCTTCAAGCCCGGGAAACCGAGCTTTTCGCGCTGGGCGAAATACGCCTCGGCCACGCCCTGGGCGATGCGGCGCACGCGCAGGATGTAGCGCTGGCGTTCGGTCACGCTGATCGCGCGGCGCGCGTCGAGCAGGTTGAACGAATGCGAGGCCTTGCACACCTGATCGTAGGCCGGCAGCGGCAGGCCGATCTCGATCAGCTTGAGCGCTTCCTTTTCGCAGGCGTCGAAGCGGTGGAACAGTTCTTCGACATCGGCGTGTTCGAAGTTGTACGCGCTCTGCTCGACTTCGTTCTGGTGGTAGACGTCGCCGTAGGTCACCGGGACACCGTCGGGACCGTAAGTCCAGACCAGGTCGTAGACGTTGTCGACGTTCTGCAGGTACATGCACAGGCGCTCGAGACCGTAGGTGATCTCGCCGAGCACCGGCCGGCATTCCAGGCCGCCGGCCTGCTGGAAATAGGTGAACTGGGTGACTTCCATGCCGTTGAGCCAGACTTCCCAGCCCAGGCCCCAGGCGCCGAGCGTCGGCGATTCCCAGTTGTCCTCGACCAGGCGCAGGTCGTGCACCAGCGGGTCGACGCCGAGCGCCTTGAGCGAGTCGAAGTACAGCTCGACGATGTTGTCGGGGCTGGGCTTCATCGCCACTTGGTACTGGTAGTAGCGCTGCAGGCGGTTGGGGTTTTCGCCGTAGCGGCCGTCGGTGGGACGGCGGCAGGGCTGCACGTAAGCGGCGTTCCACGGCTCCGGGCCCAGCGCGCGCAGGAAGGTCGCCGGGTGGAAGGTGCCGGCGCCGACTTCCAGGTCCAACGGCTGGATCAGCACGCAGCCGCGCTGCGCCCAAAACGCGTTCAAGCGCTGGATCATGCTCTGGAAGGTGATCACTGGGGTCGGTGCGTCGCTCTCGGCCATGGTCTCATCGCAGTGCAGCAAAGCGGGTTAGTATAGCCACGAGCCTTGCCTGCCGGGCTTTTGCCCCGGTTCGCAGCGCACACTTCCGCAGTGACTTCCCCCGTCGACGCCGCCCCGTGAACCCGCCCTTCCTGATCGTCGAAACCGGCCAGCCGGTCGCCTCCATGCGCCGCCATCGCGGCTTTCCGCACTGGATCCGGGTCGCCGCCGGGTTGGGACGCGACGAGGCGGTGGTGGTCGATGTCGAACGCGGCCAGAGCCTGCCGAGCCGCGAAGGCTTCGCCGGGGCGATCGTGACCGGCTCGGGCGCGATGGTCACCGACCGCGCCGACTGGAGCGAACGCAGCGCCGAATGGCTGCGCGAAGCCGCGCACGCGGGCCTGCCGCTGTTCGGCATCTGCTACGGCCATCAGCTGCTGGCGCATGCGCTCGGCGGCGAGGTCGGCAATCATCCGGCCGGCCGCGAGATGGGCACGATCGGCCTGGAGCTGCATGCCAGCGCCGGCACCGATCCCTTGTTCGCCGGCCTGCCGACGCAGTTCGCGGCCCAGGCCACCCATCTGCAGACGGTGCTGCGTGCGCCCGACGGCGCGACCGTGCTGGCGCGCTCGCAGCATGACGCCTGCCATGCGTTCCGCTGGGGCGACCGGGCCTGGGGCGTGCAGTTCCATCCCGAATTCAGCGCCGGCCACATGCGCGGTTACGTGCGCGCGCGACAGGACGCGCTGCGCAGCGAGGGCCTGTGCCCGAAGACCGTCGCCGGCGGCATCAGCGCGGCGCCGCATGCGCGGCGGGTGCTGCGGCGTTTCGTCGGCCATGCGCGCAGCCTGCACGGGCGCTGAGCCCGCCGGCATGACACCGTCTCGCCGCGCCGTCGCGGCGAAGGCCGCCATCGGATGGCGCAACACGCCGCGGCGGAGGCTCGGCGCGATGCGCGCGCCGTCGTCACGCGCGCCTTCGCACCATGGCGCGTCCGCTTCGCATGCTTTCGTCCAGTCCGTCTTAATCCAGTCAGGGGCCTTCGGCCCGGGATCGATCCGATGACCCAACCCATCCGCAAGGTTCCGCTGACCCACGGCGCGCAATGGCTGATCCGCGCGTTCAACCTGGGCACGCGCAACCCGCGCGCGATCTTCGGCGCCGGCCTGCTGGTGATGGCGGTGCTGTACTTGGTGCTGTACCTGTTCACGATGCCGCTGCGCATCGGCGAAGACGAACCCGACATGGAGCGCTTCGTCACCGTGATCGGCATCGCCGCGCTCGCCGCGGTGCTGGTGCTGCCGGTGCTGCTCGGCGGATTGATGCATGTGATCCGCGAGGCCGAGGCCGGCCGGCCGGTGCGCGCGCGCGATCTGTTCGCGCCGCTGCGCCAGCACAAGGCGGTGCAACTGGCCCTGCTCGGGGTGATCCAGATCGCGCTGGCGCTGATCTGCGGCACCTTGCTGCTGTGGGCGACCGGCCCGGACTTCTGGGCGCATTACCAGGACATGGCGCGCGGCGCGATCGGCGGCCAGGTCAACGTGCCGGCGGCGCAATCGCCAGCGCTGGTGATCCTGGTGCAGTTGGTCTACTACTACTTCAGCACCGCGGTGGTGCTGGTCTCGATCCCGCTGATCATGTTCTCCGGGCTGGACATCTCCGCCGCGGTCCGGCGCAGCCTCGGCGCGTCGGTGTGGAACCTGGGCTCGTACCTGTTCGCGGCGATGCTGTTCATGCTCGGGGTGATGATTTCCGGCGCATTGATCAGCCTGGTGTCGATGGCGGCGATGCAACTGGGGTCGCTGATCCACCCGGCGGTCGGCCAATTGCTGGTGGTGGCCGTGGTCGTGGCCTACGGCTCGGCGTTCCTGGTGGTGATGTGCGGCACCTGCTATTACGCCTGGCGCGACGTGTTCACCGACAACGACGATGCGCCCGCGGCCAACGCGCCCCGCACGCCGCGTCCGGGCGAACTGGAAGCCTGAGCCGCGCGGATTGGTTGGTTTACAGCGCGCCGGTCTGCGCCAACGCGGCGTCCATCGACGCCTGCATCGCGCGCATCAGCCAGAACGTCGCGCTGAACCCGACGATCACCTGCACCGCCACCCAGGCCCAGGCCCATAGCGGCATGCGCGCGTGCGCATCGCGCAGCACCCGCGCGCCGGCGAGGCGGTCGTGCAGGGCGCGGTATTCGGGCTTGGCCATCGCGATCACGTGGCCGAGGTTCAACAGCAGCCACGACAACCCGCCGCCGAGGTAGCGCAACACCGCGCGACCCGGACTCAACCGACCCCCTGCGATGTCGGTGACCCGCAAGCCGAGCACGCGCTTGCCCGGCGTGGCCTGCCACGGCGAGAACGCGACGAAGCCGACTTCGTAGAGCAGCCCGAACAAGGCGAACAGGAAGATCCAGCCGAAGATCAGCGAGGTCAGCGCGGCAGTCGACGCCAGCCCGGCCGCGTGCATCGCCGGATCGGTCATCAGTTGCCGGGCGAAGCCGCCGAAGTCGAGGTCGTTGAGCACGCTGTCGGCCATCAGCTCGGCCGCGCGCGCATTCATCGCCGCATACGCCTGCTTCGCCGCGAGGGCCTGATAACGCCAGTGGCTGGCGCCGATCGCGCTGGTCGCCATCGCGATCAAGGCCGCGTCCAGCGACCAGGCCACATAGCGCGGCCAGAAGCGCGCGGGCAGCAACGATGCCATCGACGCAGGCGCGGCGACGGCCGCAGCGGAGTTCACGGGACCCGGCGGCAATGGCGGCGGCGCGCCCGCGCCACTCGGGGCCGGCACGCTCATGGACCGCGCGCGTCCCCGGTCGGGTGATCGTCGTGGCCGCCGGCGTCGCGCGGCTCGGTCGCGACCCACTTGGCCGCGATGATGCCCAGCTCATACAGCAGGCACATCGGAATCGCGAGCATCAGCTGCGAAACCACGTCCGGCGGGGTGATCACCGCGGCGATGATGAATATGCCGACCACCGCGTAACCGCGGCCTTCCTTGAGCTGAGCCGGCGTGACCCAGCCCAGCAGCGCCAGGATCACCAGCGCCACCGGCACCTCGAAACTGATGCCGAAGGCCAGGAACAGAATCAGCACGAAATCCAGGTAGGCGTTGATGTCGGTCATCATCGACACGCCGGTCGGGGTGATCTTGACCAGGAAACCGAACACCGACGGCAGCACCAGGAAGAACGCGAACGCGCAGCCGGCGTAGAACAGCACCAGCGCCGACGCCAGCAGCGGCAGCGCCAGCCGCTTCTCGCGCTTGTACAGTCCCGGCGCGACGAAGGCCCAGGCCTGGAACAGCAGCCACGGCATCGAGATCATCAACGCGGCGAAAAACGCCAGCTTGAGCGGCGCGGAGAACGGCGAGGCCACTTCGACCGCGATCAGCTGGCTGCCGGCCGGCAGCTTGGCCAGCAGCGGCGTGGCCAGGTAGTGGTAGAGCTTGTTGGCGAACGGCAACAGGCACAGGAACACGATCACCAGCCCGGTCACCCCGCGCAGCAGGCGCGCGCGCAGTTCGATCAGGTGATCGAGCAGACGCGGCTCGGCCGAGGCCTCTTCGCCCGGCACGCCGTGGTCAGCGTCGCTCATCGGCATCGCTCGCGGTGGGCGTGGTCGCGGGGGCCTTGGGCGCGGCCGGGCGGTAGTCGGGCTGGGCCGCGCCGGCGTAGTCGTGTTGGTAATCGTGCTGGTAGTCGTGAGTAGGCGGCGCGTCGATCGACGACGCTCGCGCCTCCGGCGCATCGAGCGCGGGCGCCGGGTGCGCGGTATTGACCGGGTCGGCCGAGCCGTACACCGGTTGCGGCGTCGCCGCCGGATCGGGATCGGCGGCCGCCGTGGCGGTCGCGACCGGCGCGGCGATGCGGCGGTTCATGTCGTCGACTTCGTTGCGGATCGCCTGGCCGCTGTCGCGCAGCTGGCTCTGCGCGTCACGCAGGTCGGCCTGAGCCTGACGCAGGCTGCGCTTGAGTTCCTCGTCGGCCAGCTCGTTCTCGAGTTCGGACTTGACCGAATACCACTGCGCGCGCGCGCGCCGCACCCACAGCCCGGCGAACCGGGCCGCCTTGGGCAGGCGCTCGGGACCGAGCACGATCAAGGCCACGATCGCGATCACGAAGACTTCCGAGAAGCCTATGTCGAACATGCGCGTCTGCCAGGCGAGGGATGCGGATGGCGCAACAGCCCGGGCTCAGCGCGGGTTCTGCTCGTTGTCGCGCGACTGCGACGGCGTGCTGTTGGTGGAGTCGGTGCGGTTGGCATCGTTGGGCAACTGCGCGGACGGCTTGTCGTCGTCCTGCATGCCTTTCTTGAAACCCTTGACCGCGTCGCCGAGGTCCTTGCCCACGCTGCCCAGGCGCTTGGTGCCGAAGACCAGCAGAACAATCACGAGCACGACGATCCAATGACCAATGCCCCAGGCGCCCATGACGTTGCTCGCTGCTGAATGATGAAGGCCGCAAGGATACCGCAACCGTTCTTAAGCCAATGTGGCGAAGGTCCTGTATGACCGAACGCCCGATTCGGCATGGTGGTCGGCATGGTCGGCGCGATCAGGGCTGGGAAAACGCCTGAATGGGCGCGCGGCCGGATCGGCGGCGCGCCCGGGACGACGGCGCGGACTCAGGGCAGCGGTTCGACCTTGGCCGGATTGGGCTGCGCCGGCACGGTCTCGAACGCCTGCGGCTGCGGTTGGGTCTGAGCCGGCTGCGCCTGCACCGGCGCGGTATGCGCGGGCGCGGCGGTGGTGGCCGGCGCGACCCCGGGCTCGGGATAGACCGTCGCGCCCAGCGCCGGGCGCTGCTGTTCGGCGGTGCGATTCGCACGCGCGGCGGCGCTGGCTTCCTCCAGGCGGTCGCGGAAATCGACCACCGCATTGGACGGCTGACCGGTGGCACGTCCCTCGAAGATCATCCGCGGCGTATTGCCTTCGCCGTACACCGCCTGGTTGGCGTCGTCGTCGATCGACAGCGCGGCGCCGTCGAGGGCGATGCCGGCGAACAGGCCGCGCGCGCGAGACCACGACCAGATTTCCGCCTTGAGCTGACCGTCGGTGGCGGCCGCGGCGGTGCGCCCGACCGGGCCGGCGGCGACGCTGGCGTCGGCGCCGAGGGTGACCTTGCCGTTGACGATCGAGTCCAGGCCGCGATCGCCGCGGAACACCAGCACGATGTCGGAGGACTGCACGCCGGCCTGAAAGCCGACGCTGCCGCCGGTGATCTTGACGAAACTCGGGTTGGACCAGGTGCCGTCGGGGTTCTTGACCGACACCAGACCGTGGCCGCGGCGACCGCCGAACACCAGCCCGATCTTGAGCGTGTCGG
Organism: Lysobacter sp. Soil_N_51; assembly: GCF_057655755.1. Taxonomy (NCBI): domain Bacteria; kingdom Pseudomonadati; phylum Pseudomonadota; class Gammaproteobacteria; order Lysobacterales; family Lysobacteraceae; genus Lysobacter; species Lysobacter sp. Soil_N_51. Next base: position 165,982 of record NZ_JBDGLR010000009.1, read on the forward strand.
GCACGACCACTATCGCGCGCGCCTCGTCGAACAGCTTGTCGGGAATCGAGGATTCGGGAATCTGCTGGATATCGGCCAGCACCCGCACCGCATCGCGGGCGCGCTGGTCTTCGGTCTGACCGGCGACGGCGGAGGTGGTGGCGGCAAGGCCCAGGCTCAGGGCGAGACTCAGACTCAGGACGCGGGGCAGCGAACGGGACATGGCGGACTCCGGCGGTGATGCGCAACTGGGCAATGGATGGACGGCAGCCATCACGGTAACCGCAACGACGACGGTTGGTTCAGGCTAGTAAGCACGCGATGAATCGCCACGGAATCGGCGAACGCATGCACGACGGCCGCATTGTAGCGATGCGCGGCGAGGACTATCGCGCGGCGCGCGATCGTCGCCGCCGGCGGGCGCCGATCGCGGCGGACTATCGCAGCCATCGGAACATTCGATTCGGCAAACATTTCGCCGTCACCACCGCAAATGTCATTCTATGCGCATGCCCGCTCCCGCCAGCATCGCTGCTCACGACGTTTCTTCCGCCGCCGATACGGCCGTGGTCCTGGTCAATCTCGGCACGCCCGACGCGCCTGACACCGCCTCGGTGCGGCGCTATCTGGCCGAATTCCTGCACGACCACCGGGTCGTCGACATGAGCCGCTGGCTGTGGTGCCCGCTGCTGCATTTCGCGATCCTGCCGCTGCGCAGCGGCAAGGTCGCGCACAAGTACGCCAGCGTGTGGCTGCCCGAAGGCTCGCCGCTGGCGGTCCACACCCGGCGCCTGGCCGAGGCGGTGCAGCGCGAATTGCCGCGGGTGCGCGTGCTGCACGCGATGCGCTACGGCAAGCCGTCGTGGAAGCAGTTGCTGCTCGATCTCGAACGCCAGGGCGTGCGCCGCGTGCTCGCGTTGCCGCTGTATCCACAGTATTCGACCTCGACCACCGCGTCGGTCGGCGATGTGCTCGAGGCTGTGCCGGGCCTGTCGTCGCGGATGGTGCGCGAGTATCACCTCGACCCGGACTGGGTCGCGGCGGTCGCCGACTCGGTGCGCCGTCATCGCGCCGTGCACGGCATGGGCGAGCATCTGCTGATGTCGTTCCACGGCTTGCCGCAGCGCTTCGCCGCGGCCGGCGACCCCTACCCGCTTCACTGCGAAGCCAGCGCGCAGGCGATCGCGCAGGCGCTGGGCCTGCCCGACGATAGCTGGACCTTGAGTTACCAATCGCGCTTCGGCCGCGAACGCTGGCTGGAGCCGTCGACCACCGACACCCTGACCGCGCTGGCCGAGCGCGGAGTGCGCCGGGTCGATGTGATCGCGCCGGGCTTCGCGGTGGACTGCCTGGAAACCCTGGAAGAAGTCGCGATCATGCTGGCCGAGGAGTTCGCCGCGCGCGGCGGCGAGTTGCGCTACATCCCCTGCCTCAACGATTCGCCCGGCCACGCCGCGGCGCTGGCCGGGGTGATCGAACGCGAACTCGCGCACTGGGACGACCTCGCGGCTTAGCGCGAGCGCGTCGGCTTCGTCCGCGCCGCCACGAATTCGGCGCATGGATTTGGCAAAATCGGCGCAGGTCCATGGGCGCGATTGTCCGCGCCTGGTTTGATCAAGCGCCGCGGTCAGGCTTGGGATTCGTGCAATGCCGATCGGACTTCGCCGACGAGACTTCGCTGACAGGACTTGATGGATGGCCGTAATGCAGGAATTCGTCGTCGACACCGCGTTCGGACGCATCAGCGGGCTGCGCAACGGCAACGTCGGCGCGCCCAAGCTGCTGGCGCTGCACGGCTGGCTCGACAATGCGGCCAGTTTCGTGCCGCTGTCGCCGTGGTTCGACCGCTACGACCTGGTCGCGCCCGACCTGCCCGGCCACGGCGCCAGCGCGCATCTGCCGGTGTCGAGCGAATACACCTTGGTCACCGCCGCGCGCACCGCGCTGGCGATCGCCGATGCGCTGGGCTGGGATCGCTTCCATCTGCTCGGCCATTCGCTGGGTGGCGCGACCTCGAGCTTCGTCGCCGCGGCGGTACCGCAGCGGGTCGAGAAACTGCTGCTGATCGAAGCGCTGGGTTCGCTGGCCGAATCCGAGGAACGCGTCGGCACCCGCCTGCGCGAAGCCTTCGCCGGCCTGGCCGCGGCCAGCAGCAAGCAGTTGCGCGTGTTTCCCGATATCGCCAGCGCGGTGAAGGTGCGCATGGCCACGAACGATCTGAGCGAACCGGTCGCGCGCTTGTTGGTCGAACGCGGGATCGCGCCGGTGCGCAGCGAGCATCAGCAAGGCGGTTACGCCTGGCGCAGCGATCCGCGCCTGACCCTGACCTCGGCGTTGCGCATGAGCGAGGGCCAGATGCGTTCGCTGATCCGCGCGATCGAATGCCCCACCTGCATGATCTGGGCCGACCCGGCGCAAAGCTACATGCCCGACGCCTTGCGCCGCGAACGCGCCGCGCTGCTGCGGCAGGGCGAGTTGCATACCTTGCCGGGGACGCACCATCTGCATATGGAGAAGCCGGCGGCGGTGGGCGAGGTGTTTCGGAATTTCTTGACGGGTGGGTGAGATGTTGCGTTGTGCACGCATGGACCGATGCGTTGGCGGTCTGTGCGAACGGTGCGTTCGAGCGGAAAGCGGGCCGCGCCAGAGCGCTGAAATTCGCCCGCGTTGAAAAAGAGCTGCGTGTCGCGAATGCACGAAGCGAGACTGCACTTGCTCGCGCGGGGGATTTGCTTTTGCTTGTTGCGCGGCGACTTGGAACGAAAAGCAAATCCCCCCTGCCCCCCTTTTACAAAGGGGGGAACAGCAAAGGCCGCGATCTTATGTGACTTTCTATGCCCAACTACGATTCGTGATGACTGTTAGTCAGGCGGCGGTGAGCTATGCGCCGATGCTCATCGGCATCCGCGGCTCAGCACTCGTCACTTATCGTCCGCGATCAACCGCCGCAGACTCGCCTTCAACCCACGCCCCGACGCGCGGAAATACTCGCGCTGATCGCGCCAGTCCGGGCAGCGCGCTTCGACCTCGCGCCAGAACGCCCGTGAATGGTCTGCGTGGATCAGGTGGCACAGCTCGTGCACCAGCACGTATTCGAATGCCGCCGGCGTCGCCAGCACCAGCGATAGATCCAGCGATAAGGCACCGTCGGGCGCGAGCGAACCCCACTGGGACGACATCACCCGGTAGCGCAGGCGCGACGGCGCGCGCGGCAGGCCGGGCAGGTATTTCGGCAGCCAGCGGCCGACATCGGCGCGTGCCTGACCTTCGTAGAAATCGCGCAAGGCGCGCTGCAAGTTGGCCGGGCTGACCGTTTCGGGCGCGGCGATTTCGAGCGCGTCGTCGTTCAATTGCAGGCGCAGATAGCGCGCGAGCTGCCAATGCAGCGGCAAGTCGCGGCCGCGCAGCGGAATGCGGGTGCTGACATGTGCCTGCAGGCTGGTCGCGTCGCTGCTGGCGCTGGCAATCTGCGCCAGCAGCCAGTCGCTGTGTTCGATCACGAAGCGCTGGCCGGCGATCTCGCTGGCGCGCATGGGCAGGGTCAGGCGCGGGCCGCGCTCGTCGACGCTGAGCTTGATCCGCCGCGCGCGCGGGTCGCGCACGCGCAGGACTTCGACCACTTGGCCGTTGCCCAGCGTGATCGCGATGGTTTCGCGCGAGACCGCGCGCGGCGCGGGCTGCGGCTTACCGGTCAGCAGGCGCAGAAGGCTCGTCATGGGTGGGGGACCGCCATGGGCGAAGCATAGCGCCTGGATGCGGGGTTTAGCGCGTTCGGGCGCGGTGGAAATCGCGATGCCGGCGCGGTGGTAAAGGCGCGGCGGCATGGGAGTGACGGCCAGGCGAGTGACGGCGTCGATGCAGGTTCGCGGTCGCGGCTTGCGCCGCTCCTACAGGAGGCACCGCCCCTGTAGGAGCGGCGCAAGCCGCGACCGCGCCATCACGACTACCGCGCAACGACCGGCCGCCACCGTTCACACGGCACCACTGCGCAATCGATTAATCGACCTTGGACAACTTCAACGCCGATTCCATCACCCGGAACAGCCGCTTCACCTCGGCGCTCATCAACGCGAAGCGCGCGTCGAGCTCGGCGCGCACGCCGTCGCTGTCGCTGTTTTCGAGCTGATCCACGGCGCCGTCGAGCAGCTTGAACTTGCGCACCACCAGGTCTTCGCCGATCACGAACGACACGTGGTCGTCCAGGGTCAGAGCAAGGCGCGTGACCTGCTTGCCGGTTTCCAGGTGCTTGGCGATTTCATCGCTTTCCAGTTCCTGGCGCTGGCACTTGACCACCGCGCCCTGGTCGACCGGATCGCGCAGTTCGCATTCATCGCCCAGGCTGATGCCGTCGGGCAATTCCTCGCCGGCGACCCAGCCGGTCAGGATCGAACGCGGCGCGATTTCGGCGTTCAACGGCAACGCCGGAAAACTGCCGACCGCGCGGCGGATTTCGCTGATCACGTTCTCGCCGGTCTTGCGGCTGGAGGTGTCGACGATGACCAGGCCGTGCTCGAGATCGATGATCGCGTCGGTGCGGCCGGGCTTGATGAAGGCGCGCGGCATCAGGTCGACGATCAATTCGTCCTTGAGCCGCTTGCGGGTGCGACCGCCGGGCTTGCGGCCTTCCTTCTGCTCGATCTCGGCCAGCTTCTTGGCCAGCATGTCGTTGACGACCGCGCCCGGCAGCAGCCGGTCTTCGCTGCCGACGGTGATCCAGATCGCGTTGCCGATGCGGTTGAGCATCTGCGCGTCCTCGGTGGCGCGACTGAACGGCGAGATGAAGCCGCGCGAGGACAGCTCCAGCGGGCCGACCGGCTTGAGCGCGCACTCTTCGAGGCCTTTTTCGAGATCGTCGAGTTTGTGGGTGGTGGGGAAGCGGAAGAAGGTCAGGTTGCGAAAGAACATTTGAGGGCCGGGAATGGGGAATGGGGAGTCGGGAATCGGCGGCTCGCGGGCCGCTCTTGTTCGTCATTCCCGCGAAGGCGGGCTGGGGGAATCGGGGTCAGCCAACTTGCGCTGTGTTCGTGTCAACGGATGCTTCGTCAAGCCACACCGGCGCATCGACGACCGGCGCGGCACCCGCCTTGCCCAGTCCCAGAAAATCGAACAACTTCGCATCGCTCAACTGCGACGGCCGGATATCGCCCAGCGCGCGCGAAATGGTCTCGATGCGGCCCGGCGTTTCGCGTTCCCAGGCATCCATCATGCGCTTGACCTGCTTGCGCTGCAGATTTTCCTGCGAGCCGCACAGGTTGCACGGGATGATCGGGAAGTCCTTGATCGCCGCGTAATCGACGATGTCGTCCTCGCGCACATAGGCCAGCGGCCGGATCACCACGTGCTTGCCGTCGTCGGACAGCAGCTTGGGCGGCATGCCGCTGAGCTTGGCGTGGAAGAACAGATTCAGGAAGAACGTGGCGACCAAGTCGTCGCGATGATGCCCGAGCGCGATCTTGGTGAACCCTTGCTCCGCCGCGTAGGTGTAGAGCGCCCCGCGCCGCAGCCGCGAACACAGCGAGCACATGGTCTTGCCCTCGGGCACGACGCGCGTGACCACCGAGTAAGTGTCCTGCTCGAGGATCTTGTACGCCACCCCGATCGATTCGAGGTACGCCGGCAGCACGTGCTCGGGGAAATCGGGCTGCTTCTGGTCCAGGTTGACCGCGACCAGTTCGAACTTCACCGGCGCCTTCTTCTGCAGCTGCAGGAGAATGTCGAGCAAGGTGTAACTGTCCTTGCCGCCGGACAGGCAGACCATGACCTTGTCGCCTTCTTCGATCATGCCGAAGTCGGCGATGGCGCGGCCGACCTGATGGCGCAGGCGGGTGGCCAGGCGCTCGCCGTCGGCGGCGCGGGCGGTGTCCGGGCGCGGGCGGCGGACGGGTTCGGCGAGGGGCAGGACAGTGCTCATGAGGCCGTCGATTCTACGCTACGGGTCGGTGAACGCGGCCGGCGCGGACCGCCGCGGCGGACCGTCGCCACCGATGACGGCCGCAAGGGCGGCGCGTTAAGCTCAGCGGCATGACCGTCAGCACCGACTCCACCGAGATCGTCCGCCAGCTCGCCGAACTGCGGCTGGAGCATCGCGATCTCGACGCGGCCATCGACCGGCTGGCCCTGGACCCGCAGGCCGACGAGCTCACGGTCAAGCGGCTCAAGAAGCGCAAGCTGTGGCTGAAGGACTGCATCGCCCGGCTGGAAAGCGCGCTGATCCCCGACGAACCGGCCTGACCGCCGCCGCGCCCGCCAGCCCGCCGATGTCATGCCTGAGTGTCATGTCCAGCTAGTGCGAAACCCAGCTGCAGCCGGCCCCGTCGCTCGTGCTAGGGTGCCGCCACTCGAAATCGGGCGGTTGCATGGCGAATAAGGACGAACTGGTCAAGGCGGCGCGCAACCCGTGGTGGCAAGGTGCCGCGGCGGTCGCGCTGGTCGCGCTCGTGGTCACCTTCGCGCTGGGCGGCTTCAAGCAGGCCAAGAGCACCAGCAAGCCGCTGCCCCAGTATTCGGCCGGCCACCGCTACCAGGGCGAGGCGATGGCGGTGACGCCGCTGCGCGCCTGGGTCGCGCGCTACAAACCCGGCGGTCAGGTCGACCGCTTCGATCCAAGCAAGCTCTACCTGGTGTTGCAGGTCGAGATCGAGAACCGCACGCCGCGCAGCTTCAACGGCTTCGGTTACCCGCGTGAGGACGTGATCCTGGTGTCGTCCACGCGCGAACCGATCCAGCCCGATCTGCTGCTGATGTCCGACGACCACAGCGTCGCCGCCGACCTGCATCCGCGCCTGAAACAACGGGTCGATCTGGTCTGGAATCTGCCGAAGAACTACGTCCACGCGCCGCAGCAGACCTGGGGCGTGTTCGCGCGCGCCTACAAGGCCAAGGCCTACATCAACGACGAGGGCGCCTGGCTGCAGGGCAAACCCGCGGCCAAGTTCCTGATTCCGGTGCAGGACCTGCGCGACCGGGCGGTGGCGCCATGAGCACGACGACACAGTCCGGCCCCGGCCTGCGAGTGCGCTGGCGTTGGCGCGATGCGCTGTGGATCGTGCTGGCGCTGATCGCGGTGGTCGCGCTGCGCAAGGGCGAGTCGAGCTACGAACAGCGCGACGCGCCGCTGGTGCAGCGCGCGAGCGGGCCGGCGCGGGCCGAGGGCCGCAACTTCGCGGTCGAGGTCGGCAACGTCAAGGCCGCGCGCGCCTATCTGCTCAAGGGCGATTTCAGCCGCTCGGAGGATCTGCTGCTGCGCACCCCGGGGCTGTGGCTGTCGGTGCTGGCCAAGGTCGAATCGACCGAGCGCCCGGGTTACGTCAGCGCGCAATTGCTGACCCGCGACGGCCTGGTCTACGCCGCATCCAGCGCCGAGCGCCCCAAGCTGCGCGGCATCAACCTGAGCGAGCGTCCGGTCGCGCCGGGCCTGCCCGAGAGCGGCGCCTGGTTCTTCGAAGTGCCGGCCGACCGGCTCGAAGGCGCGCACCTGCAACTGTATTGGGGCAACGGCATGCCGCAAGGCGGCGACAGCCTGGTCGACGTCGACCTGGGCATCGACGCGGCGCGCGCGCGCAAGCTGCTGGCCGAAGCGAAACCGGTATTGGATCTGCGCTGATGAGCATCGAAATTCCCGCCAGGCCGGTCGCCGGTCCCGCCCCCATCGGTTGGTGGCGGCGCAACACCGGCTGGTTGATCGGCACCGCGGTGCTCGGCGCCATCGCGATCTATGCGCCGTATCGCAACGCCTTGAACGAGTATCGCGACCGCAACCCGAGCATCGCGATCGACGCGCCCAATCACGACTGGGTGCAGTTCGAAGGCGCGCGTTGGCGTCTGGTCGAAGCCGAAGCGCTGGCTCCGCGCGATCCGCGCATCCTCGGTTCGCTGCGCAAGGATGCCGGCGTGTTGCTGGTGCGCTACGAAGTGATTCCGGATTCGGGCACGCCGATCAAAACCCTCGACACCTGCCGCGGGCGCATCGCCGATGCGCAGGGCCGGCAATGGGAGGCCGACCCGGTCGGCCTGCCGCGCCTGGGCGGGCCGAAGCTGCCGACCCGTTGCGGCAGCGGCTACGACGCGCAGTTCAAATCGGTGCTGGCGGTGCCGGGCCGGCCGTTCGCGTTCCAGCACGCCTACGTGTTGCCGCGCACGCAGAAGCTGGAAGGATTGGAGGCGCGGATCGAATTCGGCCCGCTGCAATCCGCCAAGGGCCGCTACCTGCGTTTCAAGCTGTAGCGATCGCGCCGGAGCCCGAGCGCACCGCGCAGTCTGCGCGGATGTGGCTTCCGCCCCGAGGCGCTGCGATCAGCCGCGCGGCAAGCGCGCGATCGCGCGGTCGAAGGTCGCCGCCAGCAATACCACGCGCAACACATCGGTCAGCAACGAGGTGCGGAACGACAGCGGCGTGTTGAGGAACACCGCGAACGGCTGACCGATCACGCTCTGCCATTGCGGGTCCTTCGGACCGACGAACTGCTGCATCAGCCGCCACGACCACGAGTCGATGTAGGCCAGCAGCTGCCAGCACACGCACAGGGTCAGCAAGGCCGGCAGGCCCGCGCGCAACACCAGGCGCAGGCTGTTGACCACCGGCACGCCCTTGCTGCTCCAGCCGGCGCTGGCCTTGTCGGCGAGCATGCGCAGGGTGAAATGCATCGACTTGAAGCGCTCGGCGACTTGGCCCAGGCGCTCGTCGGCCGCGTCGATGCGTTGCGCGCGGCGCAGGTCGATGCCGTAGATGATCGCGGTGATCGCCAGCCAGATCAGCGGCAAGGCGATCGCGCCGGCCGCGGTCGAAACGAAATCCCACAGCGGCGCCAGCGCGCGCTTGCTCGGCGCCAGCAGCTTGAACGCAGCGGTCGGGCTTTCCCACCACTCGGTCGCGGCGACATAGACCACGCGCTCGTGCCACCAGTCCTGGCCGCTCTTGATCAGCTGCGCGATCGCCGCCGCGCCGACGAACACCCAGTACGCCTCGCAACTGGTCGCCACCACATTCCACAACGCATGCCCGGTCGCGGCCGCGCGGCGCTTGCTGAACCAGCGCACCACCCAGGCCACCGCGAGCGCGATCCACAAGCCCTTGAGCTTGAGCACCTGATGCAGGTTTTCCTTGTCCCACACGCTGAAGGTGTAGTGGGTGCGGAAGTTGCGGCGCAGATCCTCGAGTAGGCCCCAGCCGGCGTAATAGGCGAAGAACGGCAGCATCGCGATCGCCAGCGCGGTGATCCACTGCTTGCGCACCGCCGCGGTGTCGGGGGTGGTCGCGCCGCCGGCGAGCATCGGCAGCGACGGCCGCAGCGACTGGAACATCAGGATGGTGCCGGCCAGCTGGGTCACGATCAGCACCGACAGCACCGCGAACGACAGCAACACCGAGCGCTCGCCGAGCTTGACCGCTAACTGCATCAACAGGTCGTAACAGACCCGCTGGGCGAAGAACCAGAACGCCAGCGCGGGCCAGTGGCGCCACAGCAGGCGGGCGCTGAGCAGGGGGATTTCGAGCCACGGGTGGCTGCCGCCGTCGCGAACGGCGGACGGATCGGAGGCCGAAGCCAGGGCGCTGGTCGGGATCGTGCTCGTGGACATCGGATTGACGGACATCGGCGGGGCCGGATCGAGGTCGGGCGATGGTAACCCGCATCGGCGTGGGGCTTGCAGTGACGGATATCAGAGACCCGCCAGTTGACGACCGGCCAGTCCTCAAGGCCACGCCGTATCGATTCGGGCGTGAAGCTATCGCAGCAGCGTCGGCGCCGGCCACCGGCGTCAATGCGCGTTGATCGTTTAACCCACAATTCAGCGGCAAATGACCGAGTCGCCGATCTTCACGAACATCAACGACACAGACCAGCCGCGCCCCTCAACTCAAGCGTCAACCCGCTCGACTGCCGCAGACCCACAGCATCGCCACCATTCCGCCGACCACACAGACCACGCCATCAATCCTCCAACGGCAGCAAATCTTCACGAAAACCCAGCGGCACAGTCGCGCCGTCGACACGGAATACGAACAGTCCGCCCGGCAGTGCATGCACATGCCTGTTGCGGGCATGCACGGCTACGTCGGCATCCTTCAGGCCCAGCCGCGACGGCAGTTGCTGGGTGTACAACGCATCCAGCAAGCGCCCTATCTCGTCCTTCGCCTGATCGACCGCGACGTGCATGCGCTGGCAGCTATCAGCACTCCAAAGCATCGCGCGCTCGCGCTTAAGCGAATCCGCGGACCAATCCGTGGCCCGGGCTTCCCGCATGTTCTTCTGATGCAACTTCATGGCTTCGACCGCTTTCTTGCGATCCAGCGCATCGACACTGCTTTGCGCATTGACGCGCTGAATCAACGCTTCGCCACCGCTCGCCTCGAAACGGGCCTGCTCTTCACTCACCATCCGATCGATGTCGGCCTGAGTCTTGGCCGGCGGCTGCACCTGATCAGAAACGACGATCAACAAGTCCTTCCATGCCGGCTTGCTCTTCCAGCTCGACTGGCCGTCGGCGGGTGCATAGGCAGCGACCTCCACCGAGGTCACCAAGGCATCGAACTCGGGGGTCAATGACGCAGTGATTGCGAACACCTGACGCGGCCCGTCGCTCGCTACGAGTTTATCGAGATCACGATCGTCGGCGGCCGCCATCGCGGGAACCACAGAGGCGCCCCAAGCGCTGCGACCAATCGCGTCCGCTACAGACCGCTGCAGCAACGAATCCACGCGCAGGTCGCAGCCAGCCTGCTGGATCGGCGCGAAGGTTTCGCGGGTCTGACGCTTGAGCCAGACATAGTGCGAACCCGCGACAATCGCGCCGCCGAGCAACCCGCCTCCCATCGCCATGTCCAATCCCGCCCAGCGCGGGTCGGGCGGAGGCCTGGTTTCCGCACCGACTGGACGATGCCTGAAACCCAATTGCGGCCTGATTTTGGTGTTCAACGCCACGATATGCACCGGCAAGGTTGTCGCCAGCGCGGCACGCTCGGCGGTGTAGCCGGCGACGTCTTTTTTCGCGCCATTCGCTGTCGTAACAAAGGCAAGCGCAAGTGCGCCCAATGCGAGCGGCGATATCCTGGTCATACGATGCAATCCCCTGTGGCCGCTTCTCCCCCGAGAAGCGACGGCATCATCCCATTTTCGCGCTCACGGTCACAACTCGGCGCGAGTTGTCAGGCCGCGGCCGGCGGCGTTTCCACGGCCGGCTTGGCCATCTCCGGACTGATCTTCTCGATCGTATGCCGCAGTTCGCGGCCGAGGATCACCTTCGCGTCCTTCGCCCATGCGTCCAGGCGCTGGTCGAAGGCGAGCTTGCCCTCGCTGTCGGGCCAGACCAGCTTGAGTTCGCGCAGTTTCTGGATGAAGCCGCGGAACAGGGCCTTGTCGAAGAATTCCGGCGCGGCCGGCGCGTACAGCAGCGACAGGCGCTGCGCGGCGAGCTGGCACAGGCTTTCGAGTTCGCCGGCCGACATCGTGCCGGGGCCGTTCTTCACCAGCACCGAGATGGCGATGTAATAGCGCTCGAATGCCTGTTGCAGCGAGTGGCCGATCGCGCGCAGGCGGAACACTTCGTCGGTCTGGCCGGCGTTGCGCGCGAGGATGCCGCCGTCGTCGTCGCTGACCCGCTCCAGCAAACCTTCGCGCACGAATACATCGACGGTACGCGACAGGCGCTGGGTGAATTCTTCCTCGCTCCACGGCAGGAACAGTTCGGCCTGCAGGAACGGGTACACGCTGCGGCCAAGGCGCAGCACGCCGGCCAGGCTCATGCGCCGGTTGTGCTGGAAGCAGCAGGCGATCCACGATGCCGCGGTGAACAGATGCAGCACGTTGTTGCGGAAATAACTCAGCAACACCGCCTTGTCGTCGCCGTCGACACCGAGCACATCGCCGAGCGGATGGGCGACGCGTTCGAGCACGTTGATCTCTTCGCCGTGGGCGACGATTTCCTGCGGCGTGTGCGGGGTGACGGTGACGCGGTCGGAATACGGCAACTCGGCCAGCAAGGTTTTCGACAACGCGATCTGCGCGAGCAGGTCGGCCTCGCCCATCGCGTGCTTGGGCGTGGACAGCAGCGCCAGCGCGAGCAGGTTGATCGGGTTGACGTCGGCGGCGCGGTTGACGTTGATCTGGATCTGCTCGGCCAAGGCATCGACCGTGGCCGACAGCCACGCCGGCTTGTCTTCTTCGTCGAGCGGACGGCCGTCCCACTCGGGCGCATGCGTGGCGAGCATGTCGTTGAGCCGGATCGGCTCGCCGAAGTTCACCACCACCTGGCCGTAGTTGGAGCGCAGCACCTTGGGAATGCCCCATAGCAGCTGCCAGATCGATTCTTTTTCCTTCGGCTTGCCCGACAGCTCGTCGAGGTAGCTGTTGCCTTCCATCAGCTTTTCGTAGCCGACGTAGATCGGCTGGAACAGCACCGGACGGGTCGGCTGGCGCAGGAAGCCGCGCACGGTCATCACGATCATGCCGCCCTTGGGCTGCAGCAATCGGCCGGTGCGCGAACGTCCGCCCTCGATGAAGTATTCGATCGAATAGCCGCCCGACACCAACTGCGCGACGTACTCGCTGAGGATGGCCGAATACAGCACGCTGCCGCGGATGCTGCGGCGGATGAAGAACGCGCCGCCGCGGCGCAGGATGCCGCCGATCACCGGCAGATTGAGATTGATGCCGGCGACGATATGCGGCGGCACGATGCCCTTGGCGTAGAGCAGATAGCTCAGCAGCAGATAGTCCATGTGGCTGCGATGGCAGGGCACGTAGACGACTTCGTGGCCGGGCGCGTCCTGCTTGAGCTGGTCGAGGTGATGCACCAGCACGCCGCGGTAGATGCGGTTCCACACCGGGGTCAGGATGAAGCTCAGCGAACGCACCACCGGGTGCGAGTAGTCGGCGGCGATTTCGTAGGCGATCGCGTGGGCTTTCTTCCAGGCTTCGGCGCTGGAGCTGCTGTCGCGACGGGCCTGATCGGCGATGGCTTCCTTGACCGGATCGGCGGCGAGCACGCGATCGATCAGCATGCGCCGGGTCGACAGGTCGGGCCCGATCACCGCCGCGCGAATGCGGCGGAAGTGGGTGCGCAGCACGCGCGAGAGCTTGCGCACGGTGCGTTCGGGCTCCAGCCCTTCGTCGACGATGCCGCGCAGCGACACCGGCGGCGAGAACCGCACCATGGTGTGACGGCCGTTGAGCGCGATCGCGAGCAGTCGGCGGAAGCGGCCGACCAGGGTCCAGTTTTCCGAGAACAGCACCGAGAACCAGCCGCTGCTGCGGTCCGGCGCGCGGCCGACGAAGATCGACACCGGCACCAGTTGCACGTCGAGTGCCGGGTCGGCGCGGTGGGCGTCGAGCAGACGCGCGAGCGAGCCGGAATGGGTCTTGGCCGAGGGCGGGCCGGACGGCGCCAGGGTGCCGGCGTTGCGCCGCGACAGCGCGACGTAGGCGCGCTTGCGGCCCAGCGGATCGCCCGGCAGCGGCTGCAGCGGCGACGGCAGGCCGCTTTCGATGCAGGCGCGTTCGAGGATCAAGGCGTTGGACAGGCCGTAGTCCTCGAGCACGTAGCAGACCGGGCGGCCGTTCCATTCCTCGGCGATGTGTTCGGCCGGGGTCTTGGGCTCGATGGTCAGCGACACCCACGGCGCCATCAGCTGGCCGAGCAGGCGCGCCCACCACGGGCGGTTCTTGGTGGCGGCCTGGATGACTTGGGCGGACGGCTCCGCGGCGGGCGGCGCGGGCGCGTCCATCGGCAGTTCGGCCTGGTGGGTCGGTTCGTCGGCGTGGTGGCTCGACGGCTCGACGGCGGGTGAGGCTTGCTGCGAGTTCGTGACGTCCGGTTCGCGGGCGGTCGAAGCCGTGTCCAGGTCCATGGACGCTGCCGCGGGTGCTTCGGACGCGGGCGGCGCGGGCTCGGACGGCGTTACCTCGGACGGCGCGATCCCGGACGGCTCGGTCGCGGCGGGTTCAACCGGCGCGGGCTCGATCGGGCCGTGTTCGGTCGGGCCAGCATCGGTGTGCGACGCGGCGGTGCCCGGCAACGAGGTCGCGCCGGGCTCTACGCCGGGCGCGGACGGATCGTTGGGGTCAAGCCCGGGGTCGACGGGTGGGGTCGGTTCGGGCATGGCGGAAGGTATGTCGGAAGAGGACGCCGGGTCGGCATCGGCAACGGTGGGGTCGATCGGGTCGGTCGGCGTGCGTGCGCCGGCAACGTCGGTCGCGTGAGGATCGGCCGCGGCGGCGTCGGGAAAAGGCAGGGGCGTCTGTTTCGGCATCCCCGGCATTATGCCTATTCGGCTTCGGCGCGCGCCTGGGCCGAATGGGCGGCTGCCGGGACGGGGTTGGCCCGCTGGCCGGGAGTCTTTTCGTATGCAAGGCGCCGGCCCCGCGGCGGTCCGATCCGCCGCGGCAGGGGCTCGAAGCGGCCTGCGCCGGAAGCGTGCGGCCTGAACGCCTTCCCGAAATGCCGCGGGGCGCGCGGGTCTCGATTGGCTTAGCGGGGTTTCGGCGGCGCGGTGGCGGTGGGACCGGCAGCGGCGGCCGGAGCCGCTGGCTTGGGCGCCGTCGCGGGTGGCGTGGTGGTGGCGCTTGGCTTCGCGGCGGGCTGGGCGGTCGCGGGCGTCGACACGGGACCGGCTTTGCCTGCGCCGGTTTGAGCGGCCCCGGCTTTGGCCGCGGGCTCGGCGGCGTTCGCTTCGGCCACGCCTGCTTTGGCCTCGCTCGCTTCGGGCAGGCTCACCGCTGGCCGGGCCGCTTGAACCTTACCGGTAGCCGGCTTGGCCGGCGCCGGTTTCCTGTTCGCCACGGCCCGCGCCCACGCCGCCTGTTGCCCCGCCTCCGCGGCCGCGCGCGGCGGCGCCTCGATCTCGGCCTGGGCATGGCGCAGCACGTCGCTGAGGTACCAGCGCTCCTGGCGGCGTTCGACCAGCACGTAGGCGTCGACCGGTTCGCCGGCCAGCTGGTAACGGATTCGGACCCGTGCGGTGTCGCCGGTCTGTTCGGCCAGGGTGGCGTCGACGCTGTCCAGCGCCGCGTCCAGGTCCAGGCCGTAGCCGCCGAGCACCTGCTTGAACCGTTCCACGAACGGGCCCAGCCGGCGCAGGCTGCGGTCCATGCCGTTGTGGGCGAAGGCGTCCGGCGCCGCCAACCCGGTCGCGCGCGCGGCCGAGACGAGCTGCGGGATCGCCGCCCGGCCCTTGGCCGAATCGCCCAGCGAGGTGGCCTGCGCCCACTGGCTGATCGCGCCGATCAGCTGGGCGTGGTGGTCGCGCTCGGTGTCGCTGTAGACGGCCTCGCTGCGCACGTACTGGATCGCGAACACGCCCAGGGTCCTGGCCGCCGAATGCAGCTCGCCGTCGGCGCCGGCGAACTGGCGGCGGAAACTCGCCACTAGGTCCCGCTCGGCGTTCTGCGCGGCCAATGCGGCTATGAAGGTCGGGAAGCGGTCGTGCAGCGGCAGCTCGGTCAGCGGCCAGGTGGTGCGGCCCTCGCGCCAGGCGGTTTCAAGGCGCGCGTGCAGCTCCGGCGGCAGCGCGTGGCGGGCGTAGCCGGCCAGGTCGTTGCGACGCAGGTCGGCGACCAGTTGGGTCACCGCCTGGGTCGGCAGGCTCGCCACCGGCTCGGCCGGCGCCGGGTCCGGGCCGCAGCCGGCCGCCGCCACCAGCAGGGCGGTCGACAGGCAGATCGTTCGGACGCGTCGGACGATGGTCATCGGCTCTAAAGCTCGCAAGGCGTGGCTCCGGGCATGGGCTCCCCCCAGGCGTGGGGCATCTTGGCCGCGCGTCCGGGCCGGCACAAGCCGGTGGCCGGCTCACGCTCGCTCACCGATCGCGACGCCAGCCAGCACTTGCTGACGCGCGAGGTCGCTTGCGCTCGCTTTTTTGCAACGCCGAAAAGTGAACGAATCCAGCAGAAAAACCGCTGAACAGGCCGGAGCGGCGATCCCGTGACCCCTATCACCCCGTGCAGGTCCGGCGCCCGATAGGGTGCCGGTACTGGCATGTTTTATGCGTTCTAAACAGGCAAAACCGGCACATCTGTCGGTTCGCCAACGCGCTGCCGCGCAGGAGAACGACCATGCGTCCTACCCCGACCTGTCTGTTCGTCGCCGTCCTGGCCCTGGCCGCTGCCGGCCCCGCCTCGGCCGCCAACGACACCACCCAGTTCAACGTCACCATCACCATCACCAGCGTCTGCGACATCCACACCGTCGCGCCCACCGACGTCAATTTCGGCTCGGTCGCCTCGACCGCGACCAACGTCGACCAGCAGGGCCAGCTGACCATCAACTGCACCCCGGGCACGGCGTACACGATCGGGCTCGACAACGGCCAGAACGGCACCGACGTCAACAGCCGCAAGATGGCCTCCGGCGCCAACCTGGTGCCGTACCAGTTGTACCGGGCCGCCGCGCGCGGCGCCGCCGACGTGTGGGGCAGCACCGCCGGGGTCGGCGGCAACGTCCTGGCCGGCAGCGGCACCGGCGCGGCGGTCAACGTGCCGGTCTACGGCCGGACCCCGAGCGCCAACTTTCCCACTGGTACTTACAATGACGTGGTGACCGCCACGGTGACCTACTGACCGGGCCGGGCCGATGAGCGGCGGCCGGTGGCAGCAGGCAGTCCGCGCCTCGGCCGCGTCCAGCGGGGCTTCGTCGGCCTTGCGCCCGCTCGCGCTCGCTCTGCTGTTGGCCCTGATCGCCGCGCCGGCCGGCGCGACCGGGCTGCAAGTCACGCCCACCACCCTGACCCTGCAGGCCCGGCAGAACGCCGACGGCCTGTGGCTCAGCAACACCGGCACCACCCTGCTGCAGGCGCAGGTACGGGTGTTCCGCTGGACCCAGGCCAACGGCGAGGAACACTTCGAACCGACCCAGGCGCTGGCGATCAGCCCGCCGATGCTGGAACTGGCGCCCGGCGCGCGGCAACTGGTCCGGGTGATCCGGCTTGGCGCCCCGCCGACGCGCGAGGACAGCTACCGCTTGATCGTCGATGAGCTGCCGCCCGACGACGCCAATCGCCCGCCCGGCCTGCAGTTCGTATTGCGCTACTCGCTGCCGGTGTTCCTCGCCCCGGCCGGCGACGCCGCGCCGGCGCCGAAGCTGCGCGCGCAGCTGAGCTTCCAGGGCGAGCAGGTCCGCATCGAAGTCCGCAACGACGGCGACCAGCACGCGCAGCTGGCCGACCTGGTGTTCGTCGACCGCCACGGCACCCGGCATGCGCTGCAGTCCGGCCTGCTCGGTTACGCCCTGCCCGGCCAGCGCATGCGCTGGCCGCTGGCGGCCCCGGCCGAGCTGTTGCGCGGCGGCGGCACCCTCAAGGCGAGGATCAATGGCGAAGCCACCGAGCAGGCGCTGGCGCTGGACCCGCCGGCTGGCTGATGCCATGCCGGCCGGCCTGCTCCTGGCGTCGCAGCTGGGCCACGCGGCGGAACCGCCGCCGCTGGCGGTGCTGCGCGCGAATGAAGCGCTGGGCGGCGGATCGCTGAGCGCCACCGCGGCGGCGGCGAACATGGCCCTGTATCTGGAAGTCAGCCTCAACCAGACCGCCTACGGCCCGCCACAGCCGTTCGAGCTGCGCGACGGCCGCCTGTACGCCAGCGTCGCCACCTTGCGCGCGATCGGCTTCCGCCTCGACGGCCACGACAGCGGCGACACCCTGGCGCCCGACAGCCTGGCCGGCGTCAGCGTGCGCTACGACGCCGCCAGCCAGCGGGTCGCAATCGACGCCCCGCTGTCGCTGCTGTCGCTGGCGACCACCCGGCTCAACGCGCCCGGCGCCGATGTCCCGATCGCCAGCGCCTCGCCCGGGCTGCTGTTCAACTACGACCTGTATTCCAGCCGCGACCGCCACAGCGACAGCACCAGCGCGTTCGCCGAGCTGCGCGTGTTCGGCCTCGGCAGCGGCGTGTTCAGCCAGACCGCGGTGACCCGCAGCTACAAGAACGAGGACGACCCGCGCCGCACCGACTCGGTGCGCCTGGACAGCAGTTGGCGCTGGTCGGCGCCGGCCTCGATGTTCAGCGTCACCGCCGGCGACGTGATCAGCGGCCAGCTCGACTGGACCCGGCCGCTGCGCCTGGGCGGGATCCGCATCGGCCGCGACTTCGGCCTGCAGCCCTACCGCATCACCACCCCGCTGCCGACCCTGCTGGGCGAAGTCGCGGTGCCGTCGGCGGTGGACCTGTACGTCAACGGCATCCGCCAGTACAGCGGCGAGTTGTCGCCCGGGCCGTTTCAGTTGGCGACCCTGCCCGGCATCACCGGCGCGGGCAACGCGCAACTGGTGGTCACCGATGCGTTCGGCCGCACCCGCACCCTCGACTTCCCGTTCTATGCCGCGCAGCAACTGTTGGCCAAGGGCTTGTCGGACTGGTCGCTGAGCCTGGGTCTGGCGCGCGAGGACTACGCGATCCGCTCGTTCGCCTACGGCAACGAACCCTTGCTCAGCGGCGACCTGCGTTACGGCATCAGCGACCGCTTCACCGTCGAAGCGCATGGCGAAGGCGGCGACGGCGTGGTCAACGGCGGCGTGGGCGGGGTATGGCTGCTCGGCCAGGCCGGCGTGATCAGCGGTTCGCTCGCGCACGGCCGCGACGGCGACGACGGCGGCTGGCTGTATGCGGCGGCGTACAACTGGAGCAACGGGCGTTTCAATATTTCCGCCGACACCCAACGCACCCGCGGCGAGTACCGCTATCTCGCCTCGCGTTACGGACTGGGCGCGCCACGCGTCAGCGAACGCGCGGTGGTGAGCTGGAGCGATACGCGGCTGGGCAGCCTCGGCCTGAGCTATGTGCGCCTGATCTATCGCGACGAACCCGCCGCGCGCTACGCCAGCGCGACCTGGAACCGTAGCTTCGGCGGCCGCGCCGCATTGAGTCTGTCGTACAACCAGAACCTGGATCGCGGCGAGGACCGCAACGTCTATCTGGGTTTCACCCTGAACCTGCAGGATCGCGATCGCCGCGCCAGCACCCAGATCAGCGTGTCGGCGCAGCGCAGCCGCGATCTCGATCAGGGCGTGATCGACATCAGCCGCCCGGTGCCGGGCGACGGCGGCTTCGGCTGGCGGGTGCAGGCGCGCGGCGGCGACGGCGAGGAAGGCGGCCTGGCCGAAGCGGGTTGGCTGACCTCGTTCGGGCGCTTCAATTTCGGCCTCGCGCGCCAGGGCGACAACGACTACGGCTACGCCAGCGCCAGCGGTTCGCTGGTGTGGATGGGCGGCCATGCCTTCGCCGCGCGCAACGTCAGCGACGCGTTCGCGGTGGTCTCCACCGGCGGCGTGGCCGACGTGCCGGTGCTGCTGGAAAACCGCCCGATCGGCCGCAGCGATCGCGACGGCATGCTGCTGGTCACTCCGCTCAACGCCTGGCAGCGCAACCGCATCGCGATTGATCCGATGGAACTGCCGGCCGATGTGCAGCTCAGCGAAGTCGAAGTGCAGGCGACACCGAAGGATCGCTCCGGCACCTTGGTGCGTTTCGCGATCGACAAGATCCGCCCCGCGGTATTGGTGCTGCGCGATGCCTCGGGCCAGCCGCTGCCGCTGGGCAGCCGCGTGCGCCTGGACGATGGCGGCAGCGCGATCGTCGGCTACGACGGCGAGGCCTACCTCGATCGCGTGGGCGACGCCAACGACCTGCGCGTCGACACGCCGAGCGGCGCCTGCCGGGTGCGGTTCGCGTATCCGCAGGGGCCGGGCATTCCGCGCATCGGCCCGCTGACCTGCGCACCGGAGCGATCGCCATGAGCCTGCGCCGCCGCCTGATCGTCGTGTTCGTCTTGCTGGCGCTGGCCGCGCCGATGCCGGCGTATGCGTTGACCACCTGCACCGCGACGATGACCAACCTCAGCTTCCCCGCCACCACCGGCGCGATCAGCGACGCCAGCGCGACCTTGACCGTCACTTGCACCACCGGCGCGCTGTCGCTGCTGGCGCGGGCCAAGGTCAACATGTGCGTGAGCATCCTCAGCGGCACCGACGGCGGCGGCACCCTCAACCCGCGGCGCATGATCAATGGCTTCAACGATCCGTTGCAGATGCAGCTGTACACCGACGCGGCGCGCAGCGCGATCTGGGGCGCGCGCGGCAACGGCACCGTGCCGAATTTCCTGCCGCTGCAGTTCGACTACTCCGTACCCCTGCTCGGCGGCAGCCAGACCTTGAACGCGACCCTGTACGGCCGCATCCCCGCGCAGACCGCGCTCAACGCCGGCAGCTACAGCAACCGATTCACCGGCGCGCTCGACACCCTGATCGAATTCCGTTACGCCGAGGCCTTGCTCGGCGATCCGCCGATGCCGACCTCGTGCCTCGCCGGCGGCAGCGGCGGCGCGCCCAGCCAGTTCCCCTTCACCGTGACCGGCTCGGTGCCCAACACCTGCACGCTCACGCCCAAACCGGTGCCCGACCTCGCGTTCGGCAACGTGCCCGGCCTGATCACCGCCAACGTCGACCGCACCACCGCGATCGGCCTGGTCTGCACCGGCCGCACTGCGTGGCAGATCGGCCTCAACAACGGCTTGAACGCCAGCGGCGCGGTGCGGCGCATGCGCAACGCCGGCGGCCAGTTCGTCAGCTACGAGTTGTACCGCGACAGCCCGCGCAGCCTGCGCTGGGGCAACACCCTGGGCAGCGACACCCTGGCCGGCACCGGCACGGGCACCGCGCAATCGCTGACCGTGTACGGCCGGGTCGCGCCGCAGACGCCGAACGTGGGGACCTACAGCGATACGATCGTGGTGACGGTGACGTATTGATCGCGGTGCGTGGTTGCGGTGCGACGAATCGCGTCGCTATCGTCGGCAGGCGGTAACGCTGCGAAACCGCGACCTGCTTGTTCTCGCATGGCGATGTCGTAACCGCCTTGCGCTGGATGTTTCGCGCCTTGCGTCTGGGCATGCCGTGGACCGCAGGCGCCCTCATGGTTGAAAGCACTAACTTGAAAGTTGGTTACGTGCCTTGAACGTTGTTCGCATTGGCGAGCGTCAACCGGTAGCAGCAACTTTCGCAGACAGATCGGAGGGTGATCGAGACGTCTGGGATGACGCGTCGGCAACATCGCTTCGATTCCGCCGTCGGCCAGAAGCGGGCATACGCCCGCCAGGCAGCCGGACGTCTATTTCGTCACCCGGCAAGGACCGATCGATCAGACGGCCTTGCAAGTCGGCGCGTCGACGCGCCGTCGGGGAGTTCTTGCACACTCCCCGACGGCGGTCCTCATATCGATTACTTCGCTGCCGCTCGCGCCGCTTCGACGATGACCTTGGCCACCGATTCCGGGTCGGACGCCATCGGCACATGACTGGTCGGCAGCACCGTGGTCTTCGCGCCGATCTTCTTGGCCAACGCACGCTGCGCGCCCGGGTCGATCATGCGGTCCTGGGCGGCGACGATGTACCACGACGGCTTGGTGGTCCATGCGGCCACGGTGACGGGCTGTTCGAAGTTGGCGCCGCGCACCGCGCCTTGGGTGGCGTGGATCAGGTTGGCTTGCTCGGCGCTGACGTCCTGCGCGAAGTCGCGGGCGATCGCGTCGGCGGGCAGGGTCAGGTAACCATCGGCGTCGGCGATGAAGTGGGCGAAGCCCGGCGGAGTCGGGAAGTCCTTGGTGTCGACCACCGGCGCGGCATTGAGCGAAGGCGCGAAGGCGGCGACGTAGACCAGCGCCTTGATCTTGGCATTACCGCCGGCCTGGGTGATGACCGAGCCACCCCAGGAATGGCCGACCAGCACGACCGGGCCGGACTGCGCGTTGACGACGCGGTTGGTGAAGGTCACGTCGTCTTCCAGCGAGGTCAGCGGGTTCTGCACCGCGACGGCGTTCAAACCCTGGGCCTGAAGCAACGGGATCACTTTGTTCCATGACGAGCCGTCGGCGAAGGCGCCGTGGACCAGCACCACGGTCGGGCGGGGCTTGGCGGTCGGGGCGGGGGTGGCGGCCGAAGCCGTGCCCAGGCTGAGGGAGGCGGCGAGGACCAGGGGGGCGAGGATGTTCATAGAGGCTCCTTGAGGATGGGATTGGCTGGACGGGCCGGGTCGTTCCCGGTGACGTCACTATCCTCGCCCCACCCGGCCTTTAAGTGACGTAAAGTACGAATAACTTGCCATAGAGTCCAAACATGACCGACAGGCTCGAGGCCCTGCTGGCCCACTTCCCGGTGCGGGCATCGATCCTGCACGCCGGCGCCCTGTGCGGCATTCACGAGCTGCCGCCACGCGGAACGCTGGGCCAGTTGCACCTGGTCCGGCGCGGCACCGTGGTCGTGCATCACGCCGCGGGCAAGCCGATCACGCTCACCGAGCCCAGCCTGCTGCTGTATCCGCGGCCCTGTGCCCATCGCTTCGTGATCGACGACCGCGAGGGCGCCGAATTGGCCTGCGCCGACCTCAGTTTCGACGGCGCGGCCGAACATCCGCTGGTGGCTGCGTTACCCGACCTCGTCTGCCTGCCGCTGGACCAACTGGGCAGTGCGCGGCCCTTGCTGGATCTGCTGTTCGAGGAGGCGTTCGACCAGCGCTGCGGTCGTGGCGAGGTGCTGGCGCGACTGTTCGAACTGGTGCTGATCCAGGTGTTGCGGCATCAGATGGAAGGACAGCGGGGGCAGGCGGGATTGATGTCGGGGCTCGCGCATCCGCGCCTGCGCCGCGCGATCACCGCGATGCACGAACGGCCGCGGGAAGACTGGACCCTGGAGGCGCTGGCCGCGACCGCCGGCATGTCGCGCAGCTCGTTCGCGCAGACGTTCCGCAGCACCGTGGGCAACACGCCCGGCGAGTACCTGCAGCGGTGGCGGATCCTGCTGGTGCAGAAGGGGCTGCGCAGCGGCAAACCCCTGAAGCTGCTGGTGGACGACGTGGGCTACGCGAGCGAGTCGGCCTTGTCGCGGGCGTTCAAAGCGCAGGTGGGGGTGTCGCCGAGGCAGTGGCGGGGACGGGCTGCTCCCAGTCCGCCGTGATGGAACTCCACCTTCCCTGTTGAGGGCCCGGACCTGAGACGGGAAGGACATCAACGCCCTCGGCCTTCAAGCCTCGGCTGTCACCGTGCCCGGCTCAATGAAGGGCGGCCGCGGGCAAAAGAAAAGGAGGCCGAAGCCTCCTTGCAAATCGGCTTGCGCCGATAGATTTCGAGTTGTGGCATGGCCCCGGCTGGCACCGGGATGGGCGCAGACTACCGCCGGGGACTAGTTAATGCAACACTTGAAGTAATTCGATATAACCTATTGATTTTAAATGATCGTCAGTCGCCATAACGACTGAGATCGCTCAGGGCGCCACATCCAGCGCGGCGCGCTTGGCCAGCCGGCGCGCGTCGCGCGACTGGCTGTAGTCGTTGTTGAAGGTCATCGCCTCCCATGAGCCGTAGCTCGGGTTCGGCAGCATCCACCAGCGTTCGCCGAACCAGTCGTGGTACTGCGCCAGCAACGCGTCGCGGCCCTCGGGCGTGTTGGCCACGACCTGGACGAAGTCGCCCATCTGGTCGCCGAACTGCATCAGCACGCGGTACTGCTTGCCGGCCAGCAGGCGGCGGCAGTTCTTTTCGCTGCCGTTCTGTTCGCAGCCGTCGACCACCGTGCCCAGGCCGAGGAACACCGAATCGTCGGCGACCGGCAGGCCGGCCTGGCGCAGGTTGGCCAGGGTCGCGTCCTTCAGATGCACCGCGCGGTTGGACAGGTACAGCACGGTCACGCCCTTGGCCTGCGCGGCCTTGGCGAAATCGACCACGCCCGGCAGCGGCTTGGCCTTCTTCTCGGCGACCCAGGCGTCCCAGGTCACTTCGTCGTATTCCTTGCCGTCGCGGACCAGCCGCGCCTGATACGGCGAGTTGTCGAGCACGGTCTCGTCGACGTCCATCACCACCGCCGGCTTGAGGCCCTTGGCCGGATTGCCGCGCTCCTCGGGCACCAGCGCGTCCCAGTTGGGCTGCTTGAGCGCGAGGTCGAGCTTGTCGGCGGCGGCGCGGTAGACCGTCTCGGTGGTCGCGCGGTACTCGACCGAACGCTGCATCCACAACACGGCGTTGAGGTTGTCGTCGGCGCCGGACGGCTTGGCGGCCGGCGCGGCCGGTGCCGCCGCGGGCTTGGCATCGGCGGGAGCGGCGGACGGCGTGCTCGGCGGCGCCGGTTTGCAGGCGGCCAGGGCCAGCACGCAGGCGAGCGTGGTCAGGGGCAGGGCGCGGATAGGCATGCGCGGTCGGTCCATGGGAAAGGCGGGGAGTGTAGGCCGCGAATCAAAACGGTGTCGATTCTCGACCGCCCCGGCTTGGGCGCTCCACAGGGCCCGGACCGGCATGCCGCGACGCTAGTCCGAAATGCTGCAGGCCTCGAGGACCGGCTCGCCCGACTCCTGTCCCGCGCCGGTGCAGTCCAGGCTGATCGACTGGCCCCGGCTCAATCCGGCCACGGCCTCGGCCGACAAATTCTTCGCCCGCACCGGCCCGACCCCGCGATCGGTCAATTTCAGCATCGGCTTATCGCTCGCATCGCGGCCGATGCTGGCGATCCGCCCCGACACGCGCAGCGCAGTGTCTTTGTAGAGCCAATCGGCCGCGGTCGCATCGTCGCGGTAGGCCCTCGCCAGCGTGTTCACATCGACCTCGCGCGGGCTGGCGTCGGCGGCGCGGTCGATCTCGTGAGGGCTGTCGGCATAGCCGTTGTTCTCCAGCGCGGACATCGCCGACAGCCCGCCAAGCAGGAAGATCCAGCCGAACAGATACACCAGCGGCGACACGATCAACGACGCCAGCAACTGGAACAACCCGCCGAGCGCGCCGTGCTTGGCCATGCCAACGATCGCCAGGATGAAAGCGGCCAGGTTCAACGGCCAGCCGATCAGCAGGCCGCTGCCCGGTATCGGGATCAGGAAGCACACCCAGGCGATCACCAGGCAGATCCACGCGGCCCGGCCGGCGCCGTTCGGCGCTGGATGCGAGGGGCTCATTGCATTCATCGAAACAGTCCTTGTCCGGGTGCCATGCGCTCAGCGTCATGGGGATAACGGTTATCCATCGCAACGAACGCGCAGGCCTCGTCGTGGATGGCGACGACTTACTCGCCGCCGCGGCGTCGGCGCATCGGCTCACGCATCAGCGTTTGCGCGACGCAGACGCGGCCGGCGCGGCCACATGCGCGATGCATTCGACCTCGACCTTCGCGCCCATCGCCAGCCCCGAGGCCGCCAGCGCGCTGCGCGCGGGGAACGGCGCGCTGAAGTGCTTGCGATAGACCTCGTTGAACGCCGGCCATTCGGCGATATCGGCCAGGAACACCGTGCATTTGACGACGTTGCGCATCGACGCGCCGTGGCGTTCGAGCACGCCGCGGATATTGACCAGGGTCTGCTCGGCCTCGGCCTGGATGCCGCCCTTGGCCAAGGCATTGCCGCTGCCCGGCACGGTGCCGATCTGTCCCGACAGGAACAACAGCTCGCCGCTGCGCACCGCTTCGGAGAACGGCAGTTTGGCCGCGGCCGGATCGGGCGAACTCAAGAATTCCGGCGCGCGCGCGTCGCTGGCGCAGGCGGCCTGCGCGGCGAACAACAGCGGCACCGCAATGCCGAAGCGGGCGATGGAAGCGCAGTGGATCGCGGCGGATGCAATCGACGGGACGAGGCGCATGCGGACTCCGGTTTCGATAAAGGGTTGGTGGATACGATGCCGCGATCATCGACGCGACGCCGCGCCTTGGCCAGTGTCCGCGCTCAGTCGGCGTCGATCGCGTCGCGGGTCAGCCGGAAGCGCCAGAAATCGCGGGTGCGGCCTTGCACGATCCGCAGCCCGCGCACCAGTTCGTCGCGCCGGAAACCGCATTTCTCCAGCACATGCTGGCTGGCCAGATTGACGTCCAGGCAATAGGCCTCGACATAGTCGTAGCCGCGGATGTCCAAGCCCCAATCGGCGATCGCCAGACAGGCTTCGCTGGCGATCCCGCGGCCCCAGTGATCCGGATGCAGGTTGTAGGCGATTTCGCCGCCGCGCGGCGCGTCCCAGACGGTGTGGAAACCGACCGTGCCGATCAACTCGTCCAGATCGTCGACGATCGCGAACAACGCGGGCGCGTCGTGATCGAACGGCTTGGACGCGATGATTTCCGGGTACAGCACCTCGATGCCGTCGAGCTTCCAACTGGTGTGCTCGGCCGCGCCCGGCAGCGACAGATACGCGAACCAGGCCGGCGCATCGGCCATCGTCATCGGACGCAGGTGCAGGCCGACGCGATGCAGGCGCGGCATCATGCCGGCGGCGCGCCCGGCACCGGCGCGACCTGCAGGGACACCTGCTTGGCGCCGTCGGCGACCCACTGCGTGCCGACCTCATTGAAGCCATAGCGCGCGTGGAAGCGGCTCGACACTTCGTTGAACGGGACGATGTAGAACTCGCAGGTCACCTGCTCGAAGCCGCGCTCGCGGGCCAACGCGAACAGATCATCGTAGAGCAGGCCGCCGAGCCTGCGGCCCTGGTGACTGCCGGCCACGGCGATGCGGTCGACGTAGAGGAAGGTCGGATAGCGCTGCGAGAACCACAGGTAATTGGGGCTGTCGTAGTCGGCGCCCTGGGCGAAGGCGAGCAGGAACGCGACCACGGTGTCGCCGTCGCAGGCGACGCGGTGATAGACCGATGCGCGATCGAGTCGGGCCAGGCGCTGCGCATCGAGCGGGCTCATCAGCGCTTCGGATTCGAGATTGAGGGCGAGGATCGCCGGGTAATCGGCGGCGGTGACGGGGCGGATGCGCAGGCTCATGCGCGCAGTATGCGCGAGCGGTCGTTGCGTGTGCGCATGGGGTTTGGCGTCGTGTGCCCGCAATGCCGGGATGGATGGTTGCGCCGGCGTGTGTGGTTTCGCGGTCGCGGCTTACGCCGCTCCTACACGGCGCGAGCGAAGCACGGCTGCCCCCTGTAGGAGCGGCGCAAGCCGCGACCGCGCGACCGCGACCGCGACCACGACGTCACCTCATGCAATAGACGTCTCGCCAAGACGCCCCGCTCCACTCAGGTAGGCGTCCCCACCTCATCCCAATCCTGCTCATCGAACCGCAGCAACCAATTCAATGCGTAATGCCGCTCGTACACCACGCTGGGATGCAGACCGATCGGCGGCTCACGTTCGTCCAGACGCGCCTGCCGCACCAGCCAATGCCGCCGGTACAGGCCATCGAGCGCATCCAGCAATTCCGGCAACGGCCGCAAGCGCGCCTGCGCGATGCTCGCTTCGTCGGCATGATCGATCGCGATGCGCGCGATCTGCCCCGCATCGCAAATCGCGGTCGGCGGCGGCAAGGTCTCGCTCAGGCCCAAAGCCCATTGCAGCAAGGCCGCGCTTTCGTAGCGCCAGCCGTGGTTGGCCCAGGTTTCCTCGTCGGGCGCGTCGCGCTCGATGAAGTCGCGCTCGGCCGGGGTCAACGCGGCCACGCCGGCGCCGAGTTTGCTGGCGATGTCCTGCAACGACAACGGCTCGGAACTCAGCGATTCGGCGCGCACCGCGACCGCGCACAGCGCGAGCATGCGGCGCATGGTTTCCTCGGGCGTGCGCAGGCGCACCTCGCCCGCGCCGAGCACCGGCGGCAGATGCGCCGGCGAGTGCGCGCCCAGACGTTCGAGCTCGGCCTCGCTGCGCGCCTTGCGTTCGCGCGCGTCGGGCGGATACGGCAGCGTCGCATCGGCCTCGACCGCCGGATCGCCCTGGCTCGCGAGCACATTGCCGGCGGCGTCGCGCACGCTGCCGTCGGGCAGGAAGCACAGCACGTTGGCGGCCTCGCCCCAGGCGGCGAGCGCGTCGAAGTCGTGATCCTCGACTTCGAAGCTGTAGTGGGTCTGCACGCGTTGCAGATGGCGCAGCACGCCGAAGGTGCGCGCGTCCATGCCTTCGACGGTGCCGAGCACGTAACCGACGAAGCCTTGCAGGTGCGGCACGAGTTCCGGATCGCTGCGATCGCGGCGGGCCGGCGGTTCGCGCAGGAACCGCGGTTCCGGCGGCGAGGCGAGCGTGGAGTAGGCGTTGATCAGCAGGCTCATGGCATTGCGCGTTCGCTGGGACGATGCGGGCAAGACTAGCCGATTCGGGGCGTGGGTTCGTAGGGGGCGGTTGTGTTGTGGGACGAGAAGCAAATCCCCCGGCGCAGGAAATTGCGCAACTTCGTTGCAGCAACGCAGGCGCCAGCCCCCTTTTTCAAAGTGGGCTAATTGTCTGCTGGTTCTGTGGATCGAAGTACGCAGGCATACAGCGTCAGCTCAGGCTTAAGGCTCATGAGCGGTGAGCGGTGAGCGGTGAGCGGTGAGCGGTGAGCGAAACTCTAACCAAAGCCAATTGGCGTCATCACGGCGACCCGACGCACCCACCACCCGCTACGCAAGCATTCCCCCCTTTGAAAAAGGGGGCCAGGGGGGATTTGCTTTTGCTTTGTTTTGCTTCTACATACGAAGCAACCCAACCCCTCACCCCTCCAGCAACGCCTTGATCGCCGCAAACCCCGCCGTAGCGCGCTCATGCTTGCGCGCCGCATCGGCGACCGGGTCGGCGCCGTCGCGCTGCAGTTCCTCGGCCGGCAGTTCGTCGATGAAGCGGCTCGGCTTGAGCCGGATGCGCTCGCCCCAGCGCTGGGTTTCGCGCGCATGCGACAGGTACAGCGCTTCCTTGGCGCGGGTGATGCCCACATACATCAGGCGCCGTTCCTCGTCGAGGTGGCCCTCGTCCAGGCTGGCGTCGTGCGGCAGATTGCCGTCTTCCACGCCGACGATGAACACGTAGCGGAACTCCAGGCCCTTGGCCGCATGCAGGGTCATCAGCCGCACCTGATTGCCGGCGTCGCCCTTGTCGGCATGCGACAGCAAGGCCAGCTGCGCGGCCAGTTCGCCCGGGCCCGAGCCCTTGCCGCCGTCGAACCAACCCGACAATTCGGCGAGGTTTTCCTTGCGCCGCTGGAACGAGGCCTCGTCCTTGCACTGGGCGCGGATCGACGCCAGCAGGCCGCTGCGTTCGGCCAACACCCCGACCAGTTCGGCCGGGCTGATCTTCTGCGCTTCGCTGCGCAGGAAGCGCACGATCTGCACGAAGCCGTCGAGCGCGTTGCCAGCGCGCGGGGTCAGCTGCTTGATCGCGTTGATCGATTCGGCCATGCGCGACATCGGCATCTGCGCGTGCTGCGCCATCTCGGCCAGCTTGGCCAGGGTGGTCGCGCCGATCTCGCGCTTGGGCGAGGTGACCGCGCGCAGGAACGCCGCGTCGTCGTCGGGGTTGGCGATCAGCCGCAGCCACGACAGCGCGTCCTTGACCTCATGCCGTTCCAGGAACGCGGTCCCGCCGCTGAGGTGATACGGCACGCGCAGCAACTGCAGGGCTTTTTCCAGCGCGCGGCTTTGGTGGTTGCCGCGGAACAGGATGCAGAAATCCATCCACGGCGCTTCGTTCTTCTGCGCCAGGAACTGGATCTCGGCGGCGACCTTCTCCGCCTCGTGGGCGCTGTCGCGGCATTCCCACACCCGGATGCGCTCGCCGTCGGCCTGATCGCTCCACAGGGTCTTGGGATATTCGTGCGGGTTGTGGGCGATCAGCGCGTTGGCCGCGCGCAGCACCCGGTTGCTGCAACGGTAGTTCTGTTCGAGCTTGATGATTTCCAGGTTCGGATAATCCTTGCCCAGTTCCAGCAGATTGTCCGGATTGGCGCCGCGCCAGGCGTAGATCGACTGATCGTCGTCGCCCACGCAGGTGAACAGGCCGCGCGGCCCGGCGATGCCCTTGAGCAGCCGGTACTGAGCGTCGTTGGTGTCCTGGCACTCGTCGACCAGCAGATAGCCGATGCGTTCGCGCCAGGCCAGCTGCACCTCGGTGTCGGCTTCCAGCAACTGCACCGGCAGGCGAATCAGGTCGTCGAAATCGACCGCGTTGAAGGTGCTCAGACGCGCCTGGTACAACTGATACAGCACCGCCGCTTCCATCTCGCGCGGGCTGCGCGACTCGGCCAGCGCTTGTTCCGGCGACAAGCCGGCGTTCTTCGCGCGCGAGATCAGGTTGCGCATGTCGTCGATCACGTCGGGCTTGGTGCCGGCCGGCAGCAGGTCCTTGATCTGGGCGTTGCTGTCGTCGCTGTCGAACACGCTGAAGCCCCGGCGCAGGCCGAGCTTGGCGTGTTCGAACTGCAGGAATTTCAGCCCCAGCGCGTGGAAGGTGCAGATGGTCAGGCCTTCGGCGCCGTCGCCCTTGATCCGCTTGGCCACGCGCTCGCGCATTTCCTTGGCAGACTTGTTGGTGAAGGTGATCGCGGCGATGCGCTTGGCCGGCATCCGGCCCGAGGCGATCAGGTGGGCGATCTTCTCGACGATCACGCGGGTCTTGCCGCTGCCGGCGCCGGCCAGCACGAGCAAGGGGCCCTCGATGGCGAGAACGGCGGCGCGTTGGGGGGGATTGAGGCCGTGCATGAGGTCTACGTCGCCGACGGAAGGCCGGCCCGGCGCGGCAGTTTATATGACCACGGGGCCGCGCCGCGTCGCTGCGAGCTCGCCGCCGCCGCTGGGACGAACCAGGCGAAATTCGCAACCGATGCGATTGGCGCCACAGACGCCGAGGCGTATGGTTGGCGGCATCGCAGCGACGGTCCGCGCGGACCGAGGGGACGTCATGAAACGCTTCGCCGCCATCGCCTTGGGCCTGGGCCTGTGCAGCCTGGGTTTGTGCAGCTTGAGTCTGTACAGCTCCGCCGCGCTCGCCGCCGACGACGCGTCGCCGCAGGCCGCCGCCGCGGTCAGCGCCGACAGCGATCTGATGACCCGCGACGAATACGACAAGCGCAGCCGCGTCGCGCTGACCCATCCCAACGAGCTGTGGCGCCTGTACGGCAGCCGCGCCGCCGCACGCGGCGACTGGGACGACGCGTTCCGGCATTTCCGCCGCGCCGCCGGTTTCGCCGACAAATATTCGCAGCACCGGCTGAGCCTGATGTACTGGCACGGCGTCGGCGCCCCGCGCGACCGCGCGCTGGCCTACGCCTGGGCCGACGTCGCCGCCGAGCGCCAGTACCCGCAGTTCCTGCTGCTGCGCGAGAAGATGTGGCTGGAACTCGACGAAGCCGAACGCGCCCGCGCGCTGCGCGAGGGCCAGGGGATCTACGACCGTTACGGCGACCAAGTCGCCAAGCCGCGCTTCGAACGCGCCATGGCCCAATCCAAGCGCCAGATCACCGGCAGCCACCTGGGCGATGTCGGCAAGTTGCAGGTGTTCGCGCCCGGCCCGACCGGCTGGACCGATCCGGGCACGGTCGATCTCAACCAGATGTTGAACGAGTGGCGTTGGGACAGCGGCCGCTACTGGGCCGCCGAGGACGTGATCTGGCGCCACGGCAATGTCGAGGTCGGGCCGACCGAGGTCGCGCCGCGCAGTCAGTAACCCGAGGTGCACCGGTCGCATCAAGCCGGCGAGGCCTTGCGCGGCCGAGGTATCGGCCACTGTCCGCCCGGCCGCGACCGGGCGAAAACCGCGCCGATCGCCGCGTCAAGTCTGTAGCGCCGCGCCCGCGCGGCCTAAACTGGCCGCATGGCCAAGCTCTATTTCTATTATTCGGCGATGAACGCCGGCAAGACCACGACCCTGCTGCAGTCGGCGCACAACTACCGCGAACGCGGCATGCGCGTGGCGATCCTGACCCCGCGCCTGGACCACCGCGCCGGCAGCGGCACGGTCGCCTCGCGGATCGGCCTGCGCGCCGACGGCATCGCCTTCGAGCACGACCAGGACCTGGAGGCGCTGATCCGCGCCGACATCGCCGCCCGCGGCGCGCTGCATTGCGTGCTGGTCGACGAAGCGCAGTTCATGACCCGCTCGCAGGTCTGGCAGCTCAGCGAGATCGTCGACCAACTGCGCATCCCGGTGCTGTGCTACGGCCTGCGCACCGATTTCCGCGGCGAATTGTTCGAAGGCAGCCAGTACCTGCTGGCCTGGGCGGACGAGCTGACCGAGATCAAGACCATCTGCCATTCCGGCAAGAAGGCGACCATGACCGTGCGCGTGGACGAAGCCGGCCGCGCGGTGCTGGACGGCCCGCAGGTCGAGATCGGCGGCAACGAGTCCTACATTTCGGTATCGCGCGCCGAGTACAAGAAGGTGATGCGCGGCGAGGGAACGATCGAGCCGTTGCAGCGGTCGTTGGCGTTGTCGGATTGAGCCAGAAGGCGCGCAAACCGTTCCTTTCGCTCGTCATACCCTTGAGGTAAGAACCGCGACGCGAGGTTTTCGCTCGTCATCCCCGCGAAGGCGGGGATCCAGGGCTTCATCCAGGCATGACTCTGAAGTCTCTGGATCCCCGCCTTCGCGGGGATGACGAGCAAGAAAAACCGTGGTCGCCGTGAAGTCTTTAGTGGAAGAGACTTCAGCCCGTCGCTGTTCGTTCAAGACAAGAGTTACGTCGCGATCGGACCGAAGGGCATCGGAGCTGAAACGCCGCCTGCAACAGATCCCGCCGCAGTCCCATCGTCCGCCCCGCACTCACATCAGCGCGGAACGGAAGAACTCGTCTAGCCGATCGGCACTGCCCTTCCCCGCCGCCAACACCGGCGACGACGCCTGCATCCGCTCGAGCTCGGCCTCGAGGAAATCGCTGATCGCCGCGATCCGCGGTCCGGCCGCGACCTCGGCGCTTTGCCGCTTGCGCACCAGCAAGGCATCGACCGCCTCGCGCACCGGCCCGTCGGGCAACAACCGCGCCAGCAAATCCTCGAACGCCATCGGCGGCGGCCCCTCGGCGCGCTCGATCCACTGGCAGGCCAGCACCGGCCGCAGCACGTACAGGTACTTCTTGGTACGAATCTCCTCGCCCTGTAGATGACCGCGGAAAGTTCCCTTGGCCATGCTCAGGTAGTGATGCCACGCCGCGACCGGCGAATAGAACTCTTCTGCCAAGGTCCGCAGCCCCGCGCTGAGCACGCCGTCCTCGCGGTACACGATCGGCGAGCGCAGCCATTCCGACAGGGTCGGATTGGATTTCGACAGCAGCCGCAGGGCCTTGCGCAGGTCCCAGCCGCTGACGTCCAGTTCGCTGTCGATCGGCAGCTCGATCACGTCGCGCTGCGGCTCGTTCGGGCCGCAGCGTTCGTTGACCGTCAGATACCACGGCTGTTTGTGGACATAGACGAAACGCGCGTCGTAATCGCTGTCGGGCGAGGAAAAGCCCCAGCCGCGGCTGCCCGATTCGCAGGCATAGACGATCCGCACGTCGTGATCGCGCTCGATCGCCGCCAGCGCGTCGAGCACGGCGCGGCGCTTGTCGTCGGCGATGGGGTGAATCTCGTGGTGGCGGGACGGATCGGACATGGCGGCGACGCGCGTTCGGGGCGGGCCAGTGTAGCCGCGCATGGCGGCTTCATCGTCGCCTCACCCGGACCGGCCACGCTGCGCCCATGCTGTCGTATCGTTGACCGCACCACCCACCGACCGATCCGCCCATGCCCACGATCCAGACCGAACGCCTGCTGTTGAGCGAACTGACTCCGGACGATGCCGGCTTCATCCTCGAACTGCTCAACGAACCGTCCTTCATCGACAACATCGGCGACCGCGGCGTGCGCGATCTCGACGGCGCGGTGCGCTACATCCTCGACGGCCCGGTCAACAGCTACGCGCGCTACGGCCATGGCCTGCTGCGGGTGTCGCTGCGCGACGGTGGCGAATCGATCGGCATGTGCGGGCTGCTCAAGCGCGACACCCTGCCCGACGCCGACCTGGGCTATGCCTTCCTGCCGCGCCACTGGTCGCGCGGCTACGCGATCGAATCGGGCACCGCGGTGCTGCAACACGCACGCGACGTGCTGGCCCTGCCGCGCGTGCTCGGCATCGTCGACCCGGCCAATCAATCCTCGGTCAAGGTGCTCGAACGGCTCGGCCTGCGCTTCGAACGCGAGCTGCGCATGGGCGAGGAAGACCTGCATGTGTTCACCACCGAAGCGGCTGCCTGAGTGCGCTTGACGGTCGCCACCGCGATGGCGTGGTCGCTGCTGTGCGCCGGCTGCGCCGCCGCGCAAGCGCCGGCCGCGCGCGACGGCGACCTGATCTTCCAGACCTCGCGCTCGGCGCAGAGCCTGGCGATCCAGCGCGCGACCGGTTCGCGTTACAGCCACATGGGCGTGATCGTGCATCAAGGCGGCAAGCCCTATGTGTTCGAAGCGATCGGGCCGACCGTCTACACCCCGCTGGCGCGCTGGATCGCGCGCGGCGAAGGCGGCCATTACGTGCTCAAGCGCCTGCGCACGCCGCTGAGCGCGCCGCAGCAGGCGAAACTGCGCGTGCAGGCCAAGGCGTTAAGCGGTCGGCCTTACGATCTGACCTTCGGGTGGTCGGATCGCAAACTGTATTGCTCGGAAGTGGTCTGGAAAATGTACGACCGCGCGCTCGGCATCCGCATCGGCGAATTGCAGCAGCTGCGCAGTTTCAAACTCGACGATCCCGCGGTGAAGGCCAAACTGCGCGAACGCTACGGCGCCCGCGTACCGCTGGCCGAACCGGTGATCTCGCCGGTGGCGATGTTCGACTCGCCGTTGCTGACGACGGTGGCGTCGGACTGAGCGGCGGGTCGCCGATTGTTCGGATTTCGCGGGATCGCCCTCGTTCGCAACATCGCCTGGGCTGGACGATGCTCATGCAGGCAGCGTCGCCGCGAGGTCTTTTGTGGGAGGGGATTCATCCCCGACGCTTTCCGGCCAGCACTGGTGAAGTTTCGACGCGATCTGAGAAAAGAGCGTTGGGGATGAATCCCCTCCCACAAAAGACCTCCAGCGCCTGCGGTGCTTTTGCTCATCATCTCTGCGTAGACGGGGGTCCGGAGACTTCAGCGAATTACCCCGAGCCAACCGCGATGCCCTTGCGCCAGACCAGACACCGGTTATTCGCCGGCATCGCCACATCCGCGACCAATCGCAGACCGATCCCCGCGGCCAGCGCGTCCACCGCCTCGAAATCGCGCACGCCCGAGACCGGATCGCGCGCCTTCAACCACCCATCGAACTCGCGATTGCTGTCGCTGCTGAACTGCCCGCCGTAGTTGAACGGCCCGTACACCACGACCGTGGCGTCCTTGGCCAACACGCAATCCAATCCAGCGAACAAGGCCTCGACCTGCGGCCATCCCATGATGTGCAGGGTATTGGCGCTGAATACCGCATCGAAACCGACCGCGCCGTCGTCGCCCGCACCCGGCAACACCGGCTGCGGCGAGAACCCGGCCCGCGGCGCGGTCACCGCCTGCAACTCGATCGCCGCCGGCGTATTCGGCAAGCGCGCTTCATCCAGCCACGCGCCGATGCCCGGCAAATACTGCGCGCCATCCGAGCACTGCCACGTCAGCCACGGCATCGCCGCGGCGAAATGCACCGCGTGCTGACCGGTGCCGCTGCCGATTTCCAGCACATGGCGGCGATCGGCGAAGTGTTCGCGCAACACCGCCAGGATCGGTTCGCGGTTGCGCTCGCAGGAAGGGGAATGCGGCTTCATGACGATCACGGCGTCTCTCGGTGAACCCAGGCGCGGCGCCATGCCGCGGGTCGAAGCCGTACCTTAGCCCGCCCGCGCCGCCGCGAACGCCAACCCCGACACCACGCCCAGCGACGCATCGCCAGCCACCTGCTTCGCCTGCGGGAAACAGCGGCGCACCGCTTCGCGCACGTACGGCGCGCGCGACATGCCACCGGTCAGAAACACCGCCGCGGGCGGTTCGCCGATCTGCGCGCCGACCTCGGCCAGCAGTTCGGTCAGATACCCCAGAAACGGATCGGCGGCGCGGGCCAGATCGTCCGCGCTGGAAGCCAGGGCCAGGCCGCGTTCGATGTAGTCGAGTTCGGCGCGGCTGTCCGAGGCGCTGCTCAATACGATCTTGGTCGATTCCACCGCCCGGCTCAGGCGCGTGGTGTTGCCGGTCTGCTGCAGCGCGATCAGGCGCGGGCCGAACGGCGCGTCGACTTCGCGGTAGGCGTCGCGACGCTGGAAATCGCGCTGCCGGACCACGTCGTGCACGGTCGCGGCTTCGACGAAATGGTGCGCGGGCACGCGGGTCGCGCCCTTGCCGAACAGCGGCATGAACCGCGACAGGCTCAGCGACAGATCGACGTCGACGCCGCCGCGCGCGATGCCCCACGACCCGAGCACCACCGGCGCCTGCGCGCCGCCGACTTCGGCCAGGGTGATGTCGGTGGTGCCGCCGCCGATGTCGACCACCAAGGTGCGATGACGATGCGCGCTCTGCGCGTGATAGCCCAGCGCCGCGGCGACCGGTTCTTCGAGAAATTCGACCTCGTCGAAACCGGCGCCGGCCGCGGCTTCGGTCAGGATCGCCAGCGCCTGGTCGCCGCCGGCCGCGCCGAGCGAACTGCGGAACTGCACCGGCCGGCCGAGCACCGCCGAACGCACGTTGGCGCCGAGCTGCTGGCTCGCGCTCAGGCGGATGTGTTCGAGGATGTAGCCGGCGATGCCGACGATGGTCTGGCGCACGTGCGGCGCGAGCTGATAGCCCAGCATCGACTTGGGCGATTGCACCAGGTTGCCGAAGCCTTCGGTGAGATACGCCTCGACTGCTTCTTCGCCGTAGACCGCGTTCTGCAGGCTCGCCGCGGAGGCGCGCGCCTCGCGCACCTGCTGCTCCAGCCACTGCCGGCGCACCGCGCGGATGGCGTCGCGGCGCAGATCGGTTTCCGAACGCTGCGCCGGGGCCAGGATCAGCGCCAACGCGGCCTCGCGCTGATCGGCGGGCAGGCGCGCGGCTTGCTCGCGCCGTGCCTGGGCCTCGTTGAGCGCGCGGGTCTGCGCGCCGCGCGCATTGCGCACCAGGCTATCGACTTCGGCCTCGAGCGCATCGGTCAGTTCGAACTGACTCGGGTCGGGCACGGCCTCGGGGAAATACACCGTGGTGCGGAACTGGCGTTCCTCGCCGAAGGCGACGGTGCGCACCGCGCCGTCGATCACCGCCGCGGCGGCGGAATAGCTGGTGCCGAAATCGATGCCGATCTTCATGACGCGGGGGTCTGGGGTGCGGCGCGCAAGGATACTCGGTGTGGGGCGATGCGACCTGAATTTTTCGGCTTGGGTTGAGTTCGGCCAGAATCGTCAGAGGCCGCTACTTCTGGATTCCTGTGCCATCAACGGCCGTCATTCCCGCGAACGCGGGAATCCAGCGACTTTCGTGCCGCTACGGTTAAAGGCACTGGATTCCCGCCTTCGCGGGAATGACGAGCAAAAGCAGATTCGGCAAAGCCATCCCGAATCCCGAATCCCGAATCCCGAATCCCGAATCCCGAATCCCGAATCCCGAATCCCGAATCCCGAACTAAACCTTCCCCAACCGTCGCCGCAACAGCGCCAGATCATCCTCGGACAAATCCACCACCGGCAGCGTCAGAAACTGCGCCTTGGAAGTGAACAGCATCCAGTAACCCGGCCGCTCCCAGACTTCGATCAGGCTGGCCCACGGAATCGATGCCGACCCGACCCCAGATTCGACCGCCAGACCATCCTCGGCGAACACGAAGGTCGCCTCGGGCGCCGGCAGGTTGCGGAACTTGCCGACCGTGTTGCGGTGGTGCACACGCCATACCACCGCCAGCAGCAGCGGCGGCAACAGCACGACGATGCTCAGCGCGCCCACCAGCCAGCCTCGATCCCCGCGCCACAGCAGGAACGCCACGAACACGAGCAAGGCCGACGCGGCGAGCCACAAGCCCTTCTCGGCGACGACCACCCGCCGCCATACGAAGGTGCGCACCGCGTCGCGCACCATCGCCTCGGTGTACACCACCCGGTGCCGCGTTTCCGATTCGCTCAACGTCCTGTCTCCTTCAACATGAGTACCCCCGGCCGCGGGACCCGACCCTCGCGTACCACCGCCGTATCGCCACCGATCCGGCACGGCACCGTCTCACACACTGAGATCGCCGTCGCGTACAACGAGACTCCGCCCCTGCCGTCGCCGCCATGTCCGCCCTGATCGACCCGTCCTCGCGCGATCTCGTCCCCTCGCCCGCCGCAGCCCGCGCGCTGGCCCGCAGCGACAGCGAGGAGGCCATCGACGCCCGTCACGGCGGCGCATTGGCCGAGCGCCTGCAACGCCGCTACCGCGACCGCATCACCGGCAGTTTCACCCTCCCCGGGCGCGAAGGCCGCTACGCGCCGTTGCCCGAGGACCTGCCCGAATCGCTCAAGGCCGCGCTGCGCGCGCGCGGCATCGACCGCCTCTACAGCCATCAGGCCGAAGCCTGGGACGCGACCCAGGCCGGCGAGCACGTCGCCGTGGTCACCCCGACCGCCTCGGGCAAATCGCTGTGCTACACCCTGCCGGTGGTGGCCGCGGCGATGACCCGCGGCGCCAAGGCGCTGTACCTGTTTCCGACCAAGGCGCTGGCGCAGGATCAGGTCGCCGAATTGCTCGAGCTCAACCGCGCCGGCGACTTGGGGGTCAAGGCTTTCACCTTCGACGGCGACACCCCCGGCGACGCGCGCCAGGCGATCCGTCTGCACGGCGACATCGTCGTGTCCAATCCCGACATGCTGCATCAGGCGATCCTGCCGCATCACACCAAGTGGGCGCAGTTCTTCGAGAACCTGCGCTACATCGTGATCGACGAGATCCACACCTACCGCGGCGTGTTCGGCAGCCACGTCGCCGGGGTGCTGCGGCGGCTGCAGCGGATCTGCGCGTTCTACGGCGTCACCCCGCAATTCATCCTGTGCTCGGCGACGATCGGCAACCCCAAGGCCCACGCCGAAGCGCTGATCGAACAACCGGTGCGCGCGATCCTCGATTCGGGCGCGCCGACCGGCGACAAGCACGTGCTGCTGTGGAACCCGCCGGTGGTCAACCCCGACCTGGGCCTGCGCGCGTCGGCGCGCTCGCAGAGCAACCGGATCGCGCGCATCGCGATCAAGGCCGGGTTGAAGACGCTGATCTTCGCCCAGACCCGGCTGATGGTCGAAGTGCTGACCAAGTACCTCAAGGACGTGTTCGATCACGATCCGCGCAAGCCCGCGCGCATCCGCGCCTACCGCGGCGGTTATCTGCCGAGCGAGCGTCGCGAGGCCGAACGCGCGATGCGCGACGGCCGCATCGACGGCATCGTCTCGACCTCGGCGCTGGAGCTCGGCGTGGACATCGGCAGTCTCGACGTGGTCGTGCTCAACGGCTATCCGGGCTCGGTCGCGGCCACCTGGCAGCGCTTCGGCCGCGCCGGCCGCCGCCAGCAGCCGTCGCTCGGCATCCTGGTCGCCAGTTCGCAGCCGCTCGATCAGTACGTGGTGCGGCATCCGGATTTCTTCGCCGACGCCTCGCCCGAGCATGCGCGGATCGCGCCCGATCAGCCGCTGATCCTGTTCGATCACATCCGCTGCGCCGCGTTCGAACTGCCGTTCCAGCACGGCGAGAACTTCGGCCCGATCGACCCGGAAGTGTTCCTCGAAGCATTGGCCGAAACCGGCG
Organism: Lysobacter sp. Soil_N_51; assembly: GCF_057655755.1. Taxonomy (NCBI): domain Bacteria; kingdom Pseudomonadati; phylum Pseudomonadota; class Gammaproteobacteria; order Lysobacterales; family Lysobacteraceae; genus Lysobacter; species Lysobacter sp. Soil_N_51. The sequence continues at coordinate 205,364 of NZ_JBDGLR010000009.1, forward strand.
TGGTCCATCGCGAAGGCGAGCGCTGGGAATGGATCGCCGACAGCTACCCGGCCAATGCGGTCAGCCTGCGCTCGGTCGCCGACGGCAACTTCGTCGTGGTCGATCGCAGCGACGGGCGCCAGGTCATCATCGCCGAGGTCGATTACTCGGCCGCGGCGCTGACCTTGTACGAAGGCGCGATCCATATGATCCAGTCGGTGCCGTATCAGGTCGAACGGCTGGATTGGGACGGCCGCAAGGCCTACGTGACCCGCACCCACGTCGACTACTACACCGATTCGATCGACTACACCAAGCTCAAGGTGCTCGAACGTTTCGATGGTGGTGAGGCCGGCCGCGGCGACAGCCATCACGGCGAAGTGCATGTGGTCCGGCGCGTGGCCGGTTACAAGAAGATCCGTTACTACACCCACGAAAGCATCGGCTACGGCCCGGTCAATTTGCCCGATCAGGAGTTGCATACGACCGCGGTGTGGTGGCAGTTGCCGCAGGGTGTGCTGCTGTCGCGCTTCGGCTCCAGGCACGATGCGCTGGACGGCTTCCTCGGCGCCGCGCATGCGCTGCACATCGTCGCCACGGTCGCGGTGATGGCCGATGCGCGCGACCTGCAGAAATCGGTCGGCAACGGCGACGGCGCGTGGTTCGCGACCCAGGACGCGAACGGCCGCGGCCAGTTGCGCGGCGGCGAACACGAGGCGCCGCTCGGCGGCCCGGTGGCGATGCTGGAAGTGCAGCAGTTCGTGCCGACCGTGTATCTGTACGACAACTTCCCCGGCGGCGTGGGCTTGAGCGAGCCGCTGTGGCTGCGTCAGGCCGAACTGGTCGGCCGCGCGCTGGAACTGGTCGAACGCTGCGACTGCCGCGCCGGCTGCCCGGCCTGCGTCGGCCCGGTGCTGGCCGCCGACGAAGACCGCGAACAGGCGACGCCGCGCTCGCTGGCCTTGCAGGTGCTGCGCTTGTTGAGCGGGCGCGACGATTACGGCGACCTCGCATGAGTCTGACCCTGGCCAAATTGCGTGCGTTGCAGCGGCAGGCTGGGCGGGCGGAGACCGAGGTTATGTCTGCACCGGCGGGAAAAGCGAATCTCCCCCGGCCCCTCTTTTCCAAAGAGGGGAGACCAGCGGGTGCGTCGGATGCGGAGTGTCGCAGCGAAGTCGCCGACAACGGCGTTGCCAACACCTTCCCGAAAGAAGCCGAATCCTCCAGCCGCGACGCAAGCACTCCCCTCTTTGCAAAAGAGGGGCTGGGGGAGATTCGCTCTTCGCCCTCATCCGTCGATGCAACCTCGCCCGAAGCGCATTCCCTTACGCCCACCGTCGCATCCCCCAGCCGCGACGCAAGCGCCCCCCTCTTTGGAAAAGAGGGGTTGGGGGAGATTCGCTCTTCACGCACCGACATCGACGCACTGCGCCGCCTGATCGCGTTGCGCGAACGCAAACCCACCGCCCCGACCACGCCGACCAACGCAGCGGCAGCGCCGCAGCCCTCGCCGGCCCGCACGTTCCCGCGATCGGTCCCCGCGCATTCGAGCAACGCAAATCCCTTACCCAACCGCAACCTGCGCGCCCTGCCCGCCGAACGCTCGCTGCCAGGCGAGGAAATCGCCCCCGGCCTGCATCTGATCCAGGCGCACCTGCCATTGCCGGCGCCCGCGCGATCGCTGCCGCTGGCGTTCGCCAAGCGCCCCGACGACGCGCTCGACCCGCGCCGCCTGCTGTTCTTCGACACCGAAACCACCGGCCTGGCCGGCGGCACCGGCACCCGCGCCTTCATGATCGGCGCCGCCGACTGGTATCACGACGCGCAACTCGGCGACGGTCTGCGCATCCGCCAGTTGATGATCTCCACCCTGTCGGCCGAACCGGCGATGCTGCGCGCCTTCGCCCAGTGGATCGAACCGGGCACGGTGCTGTCGAGCTACAACGGCCGCTGCTACGACACGCCGCTGTTGAACACGCGCTACCGCCTGGCGCGCATCGCCAATCCGCTGAGCGGGCTGGATCACGTCGACCTGCTGTTCCCGACCCGGCGGATGTACCGCGGCGTGTGGGAAAACTGCCGGCTGGCGACGATGGAGCGCGAATTGCTGCACATCGTGCGCGAGGACGACCTGCCCGGTTCGCAGGCGCCGGCGGCGTGGCTGCATTACCTGCGCGGGGGATCGTCGGCGTTGCTGCGGCGGGTGGCCGCGCATAACCATCAGGACGTGGTGACCTTGGCGCAGCTGATGCTCAAGTTGATCGAGGCTTACGACGAGCGCGCGTTGGCTTCGGTGTAGCGCCGCGTACCGGCCGCCTCGCAATCACGACGCGATCTGTCGCAACGCGGTCGCGGCTTGCGCCGCTCCTACAGGAGGCCGCCCGACCTTCGTGGTGTGGGTATCTGCCTGTAGGAGCGGCGCAAGCCGCGACCGCGCCATGACGACCACGACGCCACCACCCGCAACGCCGACGCAATCGCAATCGCCGACGACACCACCGGCACCGACACCACACCGACGAATCGTCAACACCGACCTGATCGCGATTACTCAGCACCACACCCGCGCATGAACACACCGCGCATCCCGCCAATTCGCGTCCATCGCCGCGTCGCATCGCCCCGCTACACTGCGCGCCCGGCCTTCATGCGCCGCACACGCCGCCGCCCGCAGGCTCGCGGCACCGATCCGCCGAGCCGTCAGGAGCATCGCCATGTCCCCGAACACCGTCCTTCGCACCGCCTTTCCGATCGCCGCGCTGAGCCTCGCCCTGGCCGCGTGCGCGACGCCGATTCCGCCGACCAACGTCAGCCCGGCCAGCTGCAACGCCGAAGCCGCGCGCTGGGCGATCGGCCGCGCCCCGGACGAACCCACGATCGAGCGCGCCCGCGCTGAAACCGGCAGCCGCTCGGTGCGCGTGCTCAAGCCCGGCATGGCCGCGACGATGGACTTCCAGCAGGACCGTCTGAACATCGACGTCAACGAACGCGGCGCGATCACCGGTCTGCGTTGCGGCTGAGTTCCGCTCGTTCGAACGCATACGCGAACGCACCGATCCGAATCGGTGCGTTCCGCCACGTATCGCCGCCGTTCGCATCACATCGATGCGGATAACCACGCGCGCGCTGTGAACGAGGTCGCGGATCGCGCGATCGGTTTTTCGCGTTAACCCTGGACACAGCCACCCCGGCGCAGGCTCGCCCCATCGTGCCACGCAGGCATTCCGCCATGCGCGGCGTCGCCCAGGAGATCGCCATGTCGAACCGGATCGGCCCGCTGTTCCCGCTGCGCCTTCGTAACCTGCCCGCCGCCCGTATGCTGTCGGGCGCGGTACTGGCCGCGACCCTGCCCCTGGCGATGGCCGCCTGCGCCGGCCCACGCGCCGCCGACGAAATGTCCAGCTCGGCGCCCAGCTCCGACGACCAGGGCGCCGCGGTTAAACCCATTGCGGTGGGCGAACCGCATCCCATGCCCGCGCCGCGCACCTGCAACGCCGAAGCGGCCAAGGCCGCGCTGGTCGGCAAGACCGCCGACACCGCCACGGTCGAGCGCGCGCGCACCCAGGCCGGCGGCCACACCGTGCGCGTGCTCAAGCCGGGCCAGGCGATCACCAAGGAATACATGGACGGCCGGGTCAATGTGCATGTCGACGCGAACAACGTGATCGTCGACGTGGGTTGCGGCTGAGACGACACCCGATCAAAGCCTCGTAGCCATCGTTAGCGTCGTAGCCATCCATGCGATGCCAACTGGAACAACGCGGTCGCGGCTCGCGCCGCTCCTACATGAGGCAGCCGAGGCATCGATTCCGGCTGTAGGAGCGGCGCAAGCCGCGGCGCAGCGCGAACCAACCGGCTCGCAACCGACGCCCGCATCGAAGCGACGCCGACGATCCTCGTGGTCTAAACTGCCGCCATCGTCCGCGAGAGTCATGACCATGCGCCGCAACCTGTGGCTGATCGCCGCCGTACTATTGATCGGCCTATGGGCATGGTCCCAGCACGCAACGCGCACGCCGGTCTCGACATCCGCCTCGGACAGCGCGCCGCAACGCGGACAGACCGCCCCCGTCGGCAACGACACCTCGCGCGTCAACGACACGCGCGGCGACACCTACCCCGCTTTCCTGCCGCGCGAAGCCCACGACGTCCTGCGCCGCATCGCCGCGGGCGGCCCGTACCCACATCGCCAGGACGGCGGCACCTTCCAGAACCGCGAAAACCGTCTGCCGAAACAGCCGCGTGGTTACTACCGCGAGTACACGGTGGAAACGCCCGGCTCGGACGATCGCGGCGCGCGCCGCATCGTCACCGGCGGCGATCCGCCGCGCGAATACTTCTACACCGACGATCACTACCGTAGCTTCCGGCGCTTCGACGCCGAAGGAGCCTCGCGATGAGCGCCATCGATCCGCGCGAGCTGCTCGCCGATCCGGCCCAGGCCGGCGCCTACTTCATCGATGCGCGCGACGCGCGCGCGCTGGCCGATGCCGCGACCGAACTGGAGTTCGCGCTGGCGCGGGTGGATTTCACCGGTTGCGCGGGCAAGGACGACGCGCTCGAACGGATCGCGCGCGCATTGCGTTTTCCCGACTGGTTCGGCGGCAACTGGGATGCGCTCAACGACAGCGTCAACGACCTGTCGTGGTGGCCGGCGCCGGGTTATGTATTGCTGATCGAACACGCCGGTCCGTGGCAGGCGCAACACAGCGACGACGCCGCGACCCTGATCGAAATCCTCAACGACGCCGCCCAGGATTGGGCGAAAGCGCGCACCGCGTTCTGGGCGCTGCTGCCGCTGCCGCAGGCCGAACTGGCGCAGATGGCGCCGTGATCGCCTGCCCGTAGACCGCAAGCGCGCGCTCAGCCGGCATGCTTGCGCGCCTGCTTGAGAAACCGCAGCGCCGCGCTTTCCCACTGCAACTCGCTGCGCGCGCCGTCGGCGTAGCGCGACAGACGGCCTTCGCGCCAACCGCTGAACACCGCCGGATCGATATAGGCCTTGCGGCAGACGCTGGGCGTGTTGCGCAGCGCCTGCGCGACTTCGCCGATGACCGCGTTCTGCGCGAGCAGCAACGCACGCTCACTCGGCTTGCCGGTGCGCGACGGCTCCGGCAACGGCAAGGCGGCCAAGCGCCGGAACGCGGCCAGGGTGCCGCCCCAGGTGCGGAAATCCTTGGCGGTGAAATCCGCGCCCATGGCCTCGTGCAGATAAGCGTTGACCGCGCCGGAATCCACCGGCTGCAGGCGGCCGTCGTCGTCGCGGTACTGAAACAGCGCCTGCCCGGGCAGTTGCTGGCAACGGCGCACCTGCTCGACCAGCTTGGCGTTGTCGAGCTCGACCTCCAGCGCCAGCCCGCCCTTGCCGCGGAAACGAAACCGCGCACGCCCGCCGCGCAGGAAATCGACATGGCGATTGCGCAACGTAGTCAGGCCGAACGAGCGGTTGCTGCGCGCGTATTCGTGATTACCCACGCGCAACAGGGTTTCGGCCATCACCGCGACCACGATCGCCAGCACCTTGTCGCGCGGGAAGCCCGGCAGCTTGAGATCGCGCCGCACTTTCCGTCGCAGCGCCGGCAAGGCGCGACCGAAGGCGATCACGCGTTCGAACTTGCCTTCGTCGCGGGTCTGCCGCCATTGCGGGTGATAACGGTATTGCTTGCGCCCGCGTGCATCGCGGCCGGTCGCCTGCAGGTGGCCGCGTGCATCGGTGCAGATCCACACTTCCGTATAGGCCGGCGGGATCGCCAGCGCGCGGATGCGTTCGAGGGTCTTGGCCGCGCCGACCGCCTTTCCTCGCGGATCGCGATAGGCGAAACCGCGACCGGCGCGACGCCGCGCGATCCCCGGCTCGCCATCGTTGACATACCGCAGGCCGGCCGCGCGCGCGGCGCGGCGGTTGGCGACCGCGGGCAACGCTCCTGACGATTTGGATTCGCTCATGGCCCAGCAATACGGGCCGCCGCGTCAAGGTCGCGACAAGGATGCGGATTGGCCGCCGCCGAACCCTAACGGTTCAGCGTGGCGCGTCGTCCTTCTTCTTGAAGTCGACCTTTTCGCCCTTGCTGTCGCTGTTCCAGTTGGCCTCGGTCTTGCGCTCGCACCAGGCCGGCGGGGTTTCGCCCGGACGGGTCGGGCCGCTGGCGCACTCGGGCCGCGCATCGACCGCGGCGTTGGTGTCGCGGTACTCGACGCCGCCGCAGGCGCTCAGCGCCACGGCGGCAAGAAGCGGAACGATCAAAGCACGCATGAGCAATCTCCCGATCAGTATCCGCGACCTTGCCGGCCGCGCGCCGCGCCTACCTGTGCCATCGGTCAGGTGGGGACCGGCGCGGTTCAGGCCGCCGCTTCGGTCTCCGCCGCCGCGGGCACGGTCGCCGGCACGCGCGCGTAACGCCACGCGATCAGCAGGCCGATGCACAGCAGGATCGCGGCGATGAACCACGGCGCGCCCGGCAGATGGATCGGCGAGGTCTTGCCGATGAAATAACCGAAGCTGCCGGCGAACAGCGCCGGGCCGAGCACGCCGGCCAATGAGATCAGGCTCATCAATGCGCCCTGGATGCGGCCTTGCTCGCTCGGACCGACCTGGCGGGTGACCAGCGCCTGGGTCGCCGGCGCGGCCATCGCCCACAGCGCGCTGATCGGCAGGCCGATCAGGAACACCGTGCCGACATCCGCCAGACCATAGATGACGAAGCCGACCACGCCGCAACCCAGGCCGAGCAGCAACGTGCGGCGTTCGCCGAGCTTGGCCACCACGCGCCCGATCAGGCCGACGTTGACGATGATGTTGCACACGCCCACCACCAGCAGCACCCAGCCGACTTCGCGCAGGCCCCAGTGGTACTGGTAGTCGGCGAACAGCACGAAGATGCTCGGATACACGTAATGCGCCATGTTGGCGATGAACACCACCGCGGCCAGGCCGAACACCTGCGGGTAGCGCTTGAGCAGCATCAGCGAGCCGAACGGATTGGCGTGGGCCCAGTCGAAGCGCGCGGTGCGCTTTTCCTTCGGCAGCGATTCGGGCAGCACGAACAGGCCGTAGAAGAAGTTCAGCAGCGCCAGCCCGGCGGCGAACCAGAACGGCAGGCGCAGGTCGACTTCGCCCAGGTAAGCGCCGATCAGCGGCCCGACCACGAAGCCCACGCCGAACGCCGCGCCGATCATGCCGAAGCTCTTGGCGCGCTGCTCGGGCGGGGTGATGTCGGCGATGTAGGCGTTGGCGGTGGTGAAGCTGGCCGCGGTGATGCCGGAGATGATCCGGCCGATCAGCAACAGCGGCAGGGTGTCGACCACCGCCATCAGCACGAAGTCCAGGCCCAGGCCCAGGCACGACAGCAGGATCACCGGACGCCGGCCGAATCGGTCCGACAGGCTGCCCTGGATCGGCGAGAACACGAACTGGATCAGCGCGAACACGGTGCCGAACAACCCGACCCAGTAGGCCGCGCGCGCGGTGTCGCCGTCGACGAAGCGCTCGATCAGGTGCGGCAGCACCGGGATGATCAGGCCGAACGACAGCACGTCGATCAGCACGGTGATGAAAATGAAGACGAGCGCAGCTCGACGCGCGCCCGGGGCGGGAGCGGAAGACGTGGTCATGGGGGAGGCGGCCGCCTGAGGGGATAACAGTCGGCGCAGTCTAGCGCGCGGTCGCGCAACCGGCAGCGACGATTGTCATGCGCAGATGGTTTCGCGCGTTACCAATTGTCTCGCGGGCCGGTGATTTTTCCATTGCGATCATCGACTTGGAAAAACCGCTGTGAGCGCGCGCGCTCACAAAACCGGGCCCGTGCCGGGATCGCTATTCCCACGTCCGGGAGTGAATTGCCGCATCGCACAATTTGTGATTTATTCGGAGCACGCTCGGTTTCAAGGCCGTCGGTACGGGATCGTCTCCCTTGCCATTGGCGGATGCGCCCTGCGTGCGGGCCTCACGGCCTTGCGCTGAACGACACAGCGACATCGCGAAGACTTCGCATTGGGAACCCATCAGGAATTCGGCACTAGACCATCGGCTCCACACAACCCAATGCGTAGCGGTAGCGAGCTAGCGATCCACGGAACACCCACGGTCCCGGAGATGCGATGCAAGCCAAGCAACAAAGCCCCAGCCAACAGGGCCTCTACGACCCCCGCGACGAGCGGGACGCCTGCGGTTTCGGGCTGATCGCGCAACTCGACGATCGCCCCAGCCGCGCCCTGGTCGACCGCGCCCTGGAGGCGCTGTCGCGCATGACCCATCGCGGCGGCGTCGCCGCCGACGGGCTCAGCGGCGACGGCTGCGGCCTGCTGATTCGCCAGCCCGATGCGTTCTTGCGCCTGATCGCGCGCGAAGCCAACATCCGGCCCGGCCCGCATTTCGCCGCCGGCCTGGTGTTCCTGCCGCACGACCCCGAGCAGGCCACGATCGCCCGCGACACCCTCAACGAAACCCTGCGCGCCGAAGGCATGCGGGTGACCGGCTGGCGCGTGGTGCCGGTCAATCTCGACGCCTGCGGCGATCTGGCGCGCAAGACCATGCCGCGGATCGAGCAGATCTTCGTCGACGCGGCCGCGCCGTTCGATCCGGCCGGCTTCCAGCGTTCGCTGTTCCTGGCGCGCCGCCGCGCCGAACAGCGCCTGCATTCGATTAAAGATTTCTACGTCGTCAGCCTGTCCTCGGCCAGCATCGGCTACAAGGGCATGGTGCTGCCGGATCGGCTGATGCAGTTGTACCCGGACCTGCAGCGCGCCGAACTGGCCGCGAGCGCGGTGGTGTTCCACCAGCGCTTCTCCACCAACACCACCCCGCGCTGGCCGCTGGCGCAGCCGTTCCGTCTGCTCGCCCACAACGGCGAGATCAACACCATCGCCGGCAACCGCGCCTGGGCGCAGGTGCGCGCGCACGCCTGGCGCACACCGACCCTGGACCTGCGCGAGTTCGATCAAGTCGTCAGCACCGACGGCTCGGATTCGCAAAGCCTCGACAACATGCTCGAAGTGCTGCAGGCCGGCGGCATGGACCTGCTCAAGGCCATGCGCATCCTGATCCCGCCGGCGACGCAATCGCTGGAATACAAGGACGCCGACCTCGCCGCGTTCTACGAGTACTACGCGCTCAACACCGACCCGTGGGACGGCCCGGCCGGCATCGTCACCTGCGACGGCCGCTACGCCGCCTGCACCCTGGACCGCAACGGTCTGCGCCCGGCGCGCTGGCTGCGTTCGCGCGACCGCCACTTCCTGATCGCTTCGGAAGCCGGGGTGTGGGAACTGCCGGTCGAGGAGATCGAGGCCAAGGGCAAGCTCGGCCCGGGCGAGATGATCGCCGCCGACTTGTATCAAGGCGAGTTGCTCGACTCCGACGCGATCGACCGCATCAACCGCGCGCGCGCGCCGTACAAGCGCTGGCTCAAGCAGGGCATGACCTACCTGCACAGCGAGCTGATCGATCCGAACCTCGCCGCCGAGCCGTTCGATCCGGAAACCCTCGCCGGGTTCCAGAAGCTGTTCCAGCTGACCCGCGAAGAACGCGAACAAGTGCTGCGCCCGCTGGCCGAGATCGAACAGGAAGCCACCGGCTCGATGGGCGACGACGTGCCGATGGCGGTGCTGTCGCAACAGGTGCGGCCGCTGTACGACCACTTCCGCCAGGCCTTCGCGCAAGTCACAAACCCGCCGATGGACCCGTTGCGCGAGGACTGCGTGATGTCGTTGGCGACCCAGATCGGGCGCGAGGGCAACGTGTTCGTCGACGGGCCGAACAACGTCGGCCATATCCATCTCAACTCGCCGGTGCTCGCGCAACGCAAGCTGCGCCAGCTGCTGTCGATGGCGCCGTACGACCAGTCGCATCGTTATATCGACTTGAACTACACCGCCGAGGAAGGCCTCAAGGCCGCGATCGGGCGCCTGTGCCTGGAAGCCGAGGAAGCCACCCGCGAAGGCATCGTGCTGCTGATCGTCACCGACCGGCGCCCGCGCCGCGACGCGCTGATGATGCATGCGCTGCTCGCGACCGGCGCGATCCATCAGCACCTGAGCAAGGTCGGCCTGCGCTGCGAAGCCAATCTCATCATCGAGACCGGCACCGCGCGCGATCCGCACCACTTCGCTTGCCTGATCGGCTTCGGCGCGACGGCGGTGTATCCGTATCTCGCCTATCAGACCCTGCACGACCTGGGCGCGCGCGGGATCCTGCGCACCAAGCACGGCGAGGTCGCGCAGATCGGCCGCAGCTATCGGCGCGCGATCAAGAAGGGCCTGCTCAAGATCATCTCGAAGATGGGCATCGCGACCATCGGCAGTTATCGCGGCGCGCAGTTGTTCGAGATCATCGGCCTGGACAAGGAAGTCGTCGACCTGTGTTTCACCGGCGCGCCCTCGCGCATCAGCGGCGCGGGTTTCGAATTGCTGCAGCAGGACAACCAGACCCTGGCCGATATCGGCTGGGATGCGAACCGTCTGCCGGAGATCGGCGGCCTGCTCAAGTACACGCCGGGCGGCGAATACCATCTGTTCAACCCCGACGTGGTCACGCGCCTGCAACGCGCGGTCGGCAGCGGCGAATGGGAGGATTGGCAGCATTACGCCGAAGCGGTCAACGAACGCCCGACCGCGGCGCTGCGCGATCTGCTCGAACTCAACGCCGATCCGGCCCAGGCCATCCCGCTCGATCAGGTCGAGCCGATCGCCGATATCGTGCGCCGCTTCGACTCGGCAGCGATGAGCCTGGGCGCGTTGTCGCCCGAAGCGCACGAAGCGCTGGCGATCGCGATGAATCGCCTCGGCGGGCGTTCGAACTCGGGCGAAGGCGGCGAAGATCCGGCGCGCTATCGCACCGACAAGGTCTCGAAGATCAAGCAGATCGCCTCGGGGCGGTTCGGCGTGACCCCGGAGTATCTGGTCAACGCCGAAGTGCTGCAGATCAAGATCGCCCAGGGCGCCAAGCCCGGCGAAGGCGGCCAGTTGCCCGGCCACAAGGTCAACGAACTGATCGCGCGGCTGCGTTACGCGATGCCCGGCATCGGCCTGATTTCGCCGCCTCCGCATCACGACATTTATTCGATCGAGGATCTGGCGCAGTTGATTCACGACCTGCGTCAGGTCAATCCGCAGGCATTGATCTCGGTCAAGCTGGTGTCGCACGCGGGCGTGGGCACCATCGCCACCGGCGTGGCGAAGGCCGGCGCCGACTTGGTGACCGTGTCCGGTCACGACGGCGGCACCGGCGCGAGTCCGCTGTCGTCGATCCGTTACGCCGGCACGCCGTGGGAACTGGGCTTGGCCGAAGCGCGTCAGGCGCTGATCGCCAACGATCTGCGCGAACGGGTGATTCTTCAAACCGATGGCGGCCTGAAAAGCGGCCTGGACGTGATCAAGGCCGCGCTGCTCGGCGCGGAAAGTTTCGGTTTCGGCACCGCGCCGATGATCGCGCTGGGCTGCAAGTACCTGCGCATTTGCCATCTCAACAACTGCGCGACCGGCGTGGCGACCCAGGACGCCGGCCTGCGCCGCGAGCACTTCACCGGCCTGCCCGAGCGCGTGGAGAATTTCTTCCGCCTGCTCGCCGAGGAAGTGCGGCATTGGCTGGCCTCGCTCGGCGTGCGCACGCTCGGCGAAATCGTCGGCCGCACCGATCTGCTCAAGCAAAGCGAAGGCGACAGCGCGCGTCAGCAGCGTCTGGATCTGTCGCCACTGCTGGCCGGATCGGGCCTGGCCCACGGCGGCCATTGCGGCATGCCGGCGCCGGCGGCCGAACCCGACGGTCTGTCGGCGCAGCTCGAAACCGAACTGGCCGAGGCGATCGCGAACAAGGCCGGCGGCGACTACAGCTACAAGATCCGCAACACCGACCGCAGCATCGGCGCGCGCCTGTCGGGACGCATCGCGCGCGCGCACGGCGATCGCGGCATGAGCGATGCGCCGATCACCCTGCGCTTCAGCGGCACCGCCGGGCAGAGTTTCGGCGCGTTCCAGGCCGGCGGTCTGCAGTTCGAACTGTCGGGCGAAGCCAACGATTACGTCGGCAAGGGCATGGCGGGCGGCCGGATCGTGCTGCGTCCGCCGGCCGGCGCGCGCTATGTCGCCAACGAGACGCCGATCCTCGGCAACACCTGTCTGTACGGCGCCACCGGCGGCGAGTTGTACGCGGCCGGCCGCGCCGGCGAACGTTTCGGCGTGCGCAACTCCGGCGCGACCGCGGTGGTCGAGGGCGCCGGCGATCACTGCTGCGAGTACATGACCGGCGGCGTGGTCGCGGTGCTGGGCCGCACCGGTTTGAATTTCGGCGCGGGCTTTACTGGCGGCATGGCCTACGTGCTCGATACCGAGCGCGATTTCGTCGATCGCTACAACCACGAGTTGATCGACATCCTGCGCATCTCGGCCGATGGTTTCGAGCATCACCGCTCGCATCTGCACGATCTGCTGGAAACGCATGTCGCGTTGACCGGCAGCGTGTGGGCGCGGCGGATTCTCGATGAGATGCGCGATTACCTGGGCAAGTTCTGGCTGGTGAAGCCCAAGGCGGCGAGTCTGGAGTCGCTGGCTGAGACGTTGAGGAGTGCGGCGTGATGGATACGGCGACGCGTCTTGGGGAAAAAGCGAATCCCCCCTGCCTCCCTTTTGCAAAGGGGGGAGCAGCAACGGCAAAGGCAACAGCGACTGGTACGGCGGTAAACAGGAAGGTAACGACGATGGCTGGTATTTCGCGATTCGAGCACCCGGGCGAACACCCGCGCACCCCGACGGTAAAACCGACCGGGTTCCCCCCTTTGCAAAAGGGGGGCCAGGGGGGATTCGCTTTTGCTCTTGCTCTGAACGCGAGCCCCATCGCCAGCCGACAACAACGCCAACCAGGCACGCCGCAATGACCAAGAAGCAAGTCTTCCAATTCCGCGACGCCCCGCGCGAAATGCCCTCGCGCATCCCGCTGCAATTGCGCCTCAACGGCGACTGGGGCGAACTGTACGGCCGCTTCGGCGAAGTCGAAGCCAAGAAGCAGGCCGGCCGCTGCCTGGATTGCGGCAATCCCTACTGCGGCTGGGCCTGCCCGCTGCACAACTACATTCCGCAGTGGCTCGAACTGGCGCGCGAAGGCCGCCTGCACGAAGCCGCGTCCTTGTGCCACGAAACCAATCCGCTGCCCGAAGTCTGCGGCCGGGTCTGCCCGCAGGATCGTCTGTGCGAAGGCAGTTGCACGCTCAACGACGGCTTCGGCGCGGTCACCATCGGCGCGGTCGAGAAGTACATCGTCGACAACGCGCTCGCCGACGGCTGGCGTCCGGATCTGTCTACGGTCAAGGCCACCGGCCATCGCGTCGCGATCGTCGGCGCCGGCCCGGCCGGGCTGTCGTGCGCGGATCGGCTCGCGCGCGCCGGCATCCAGGCCGTGGTGTTCGATCGTTACGAAGCGATCGGCGGACTGCTGCACTTCGGCATTCCCAGCTTCAAGCTGGAGAAGTCGGTGATGGTCAAGCGCCGCGAGGTGCTCGAAGGCATGGGCGTGCAGTTCCGGCTCGGGGTCGAGATCGGGCGCGATATCAGCCTGGATGCGTTGACCGCGGAATTCGATGCGGTGTTTTTGGGACTGGGTTCTTATCGCTACACCGACGGCGGTCTGCCTGGGCAGGATCTGCGCAATGTGTTGCCGGCGCTGCCCTTCTTGGTGCAGAACGGCCGCGTAGTGCAAGGCGACGGCGACAACCTGCGCTCGGCGCCGATCGCCGGCTGGGAGGATCAGCTCGAACTGCCCGACCTGCGCGGCAAGCGCGTGGTCGTGCTCGGTGGCGGCGACACCGGCATGGACTGCGTGCGCAGCGCGGTGCGCATGGGCGCGGCGCAGGTGCGCTGTGTGTATCGGCGCGACGAGGCCAACATGCCGGGCTCGGCGCGCGAGGTCGCCAATGCGCGCGAGGAAGGCGTGGAGTTCCTGTTCAACCGGCAACCGCTGGAACTGCTCGGCGACGGCACCACGGTCAACGCGGTGCGCGTCGCCGAAACCCGCCTGGGTCCGCCGGACGCGCGCGGCCGTCAGCGCGCCGAGGCGATCGGGGGCAGCGAATCGGTGCTCGACGCCGACGTGGTGATCATCGCGTTCGGCTTCCAGCCCGATCCGCCGGCGTGGCTGGCGCAGCAGGGCATCGAACTGGCCGACAACGGCCGGATCAAGGTGCTGGCGACCTCGGGCAACTGCGCGACCAAGCGCAAGGTGGCGGCGGGGTTGCCGTACCAGACAACGAATCCGAAGGTGTTCGCCGGCGGCGATGCGGTGCGCGGCGCGGACCTGGTGGTGACCGCGGCGTTCGAAGGACGCGAGGCGGCGGCGGGGATCGTGGCGTTGTTGAGCGAGCGGGCGCCGGTGGCGGCGCGGCAAGATTCGCCGTTGGCCAAGGTCGGCTGAACTCCGCTGCGACGTCGCGACGTTCCCTTCTCCCGCCTGCGGCGACCGAAGGGAGTGCAGGGCTGAGAAGGTGCCCGAAGGGCGGATGAGGGCGCGAACCGGGACAGACGACGCGATCCGCAGCCCCGCGTGCCCTCACCCCAGCCCTCTCCCGCTTCACGGGAGAGGGAGTGGATCAAGCGCGCTGACTCAGCGCCCCGGACCCACGTCGATAAACCGCAGGAACTCCGCGCGCGTGCGCGCATCGTCGCGGAACATGCCGAGCATCTTCGAGGTGATCATGCTCACGCCGCGCTTGTGCACGCCGCGGGTGGTCATGCATTCGTGCGCGCCTTCGATCACCACGCCCACGCCGAGCGGCTGCAGCACGTCCTGGATCGACTGGGCGATCTGCGCGGTCATCTTTTCCTGCACCTGGAAGCGCCGCGCATAGGTCTCGACCACGCGCGCCAGCTTGCTGATGCCGACCACCTTGCCGCTGGGCAGGTAGCCCACATGCGCCTTGCCGATGATCGGGGCCATGTGGTGCTCGCAGTGGCTTTCGAACTCGATATCGCGCAGCACGATCATTTCGTCGTAGCCGGCGACTTCTTCGAACGTCCGCGCCAGGTACTCGCGCGGATCGTCGGTGTAGCCGCTGAACCAGTCGCCGTAGGCGGTGACCACGCGCTTGGGCGTGTCGAGCAGGCCCTCGCGGTTGGGATCTTCGCCGGCCCAGCTGAGCAGGACACGGACCGCGGCCTCGGCCTGTTCGCGTGAGGGCTTATTGTCGTTATCGGCCATGACGCGGCCTCGTGCGGGTGGGACCGGCATCCTACTCCACCGGACCGTTCGCGCCGAGTGCGCCGGCCGCAACGCCGGGTTCCACCAGCCCGACCGCCCAACCTCGCAAGCCCACCCGCTCTTGCGAATCCCGAATCCCCAATCCCGAAAATAAAAAAGGCCGCCCCGATGAACCAGGGCGACCAGAAGCTCCCCGGGGGAGAGAGACCTAGGGAGATTGGCCAGCGCGCATGCTTTCAGCGCAAAGGCCGATCGAGCGCGTGCGGCAGGTTGCGCTCTATGTGGTGCCATCCGTCGCGCACCGCGTCGCGCGCTTCGGTCCAGTGCAATCGCGACGCGGCCCGCGCGTCGCTCCAGCCGCGCGCCAGTTGGGCTTCGACGTCCTCGAAACGACGGTCGCCGCATTCCAGAAAACTGTCGTAGCCGTAGCGATAGGCCGGTTCGTAATCGGGCCATTCGCGACCGGCGCTGTAATAGGCGGCGAAGCGGAACTCGCGGTGAAAGTGCTCGCGGTAGTCGTCCGGATCGATCGCCCGGGCGACCTCCGCGCCGACGCCCTGTTCGTCGTGCTGGGTCATGGTGTGCATCAGCTTCCGTGTACGGCGGGTACGGCCATGCGCCCCACGCTAGGCGCAGGGGGATGCAATGCAGGTGAAGATTCGCCGCGAATTCGGCGATATTCAGCTTGGGCAGGCGACTCGCTCAGCAGCGTCACGGCCGCGTGACGACGGCCTGTGCGCGTGGGTCACTCGGAATGCAGAATCACCGCGACATCGCGGCCGCTGTTCTGTGCCACGCTGATCGCGTTGCGCCCGGCCGAGGCCGCGCTGCGCAGCGCCACGCGCACTCGTTCGAACAATGCCGCCACCTGCTCGCCGCGCTGCGACATGGCCAGACCGATGCTCACGCTCATGACGATTTCGTGGCTGTCGATGCGGAACGGCCGCTGCGCGAAGGTGTCGGCGATGCGCCGTGCGAGCAGTTCGCATTCGACCCGCTCGCATTCGCTGACGATGCCGAAGCAGTCGCCGTCGATGCGCGCGATGGTGTCGTCTGGACGCAGCACCCCGCGCATGCGCGCCAGCGCCTGCTGCAGCAGCGCGTCGCCGACCGCGCGGCCGTAGCGCGCGTTGACCTCGCCGAAGCCGTCCAGGTCGACCAGCAGCAGACCGTAGGTGTTGACGTTGAGGCTGCCCGGCGAGGACCAGGCCTCGAGCATCTGTTCCAGCACCTGGGCGTTGAGCGCGCCGGTCAGCGGATCGCGTTCCACCGACTGCCGCGCCAGCAGCAGGATGCGGTGGCGGTTGGCGGCGTGCTGGCTCAGCGCCAGCGCGAGCACGGCCGATTCCAGCACCGCGGTCAGGGCCAGGCCGCGCTCGGCCCATTCGGCGTCCTGCAGGCCCAGGGTGTTGGCGGCGAGCGCGGCGGCGAACACCAGCATCGGGGTCCAGCCCAGCAAGTAATAACCCGCGTACGGCGCGCCCTTGCGCCAGGCCGCGACCGCGATCACCAGCATCAGCGGCACGCCGAGCAGCAACAGCGCGTTGCCGCCGATGTACCACCAGCCGTAGGACTGTTCGCGCAGCACCAGCAAGACCAGCAGCCAAGCCATGTTGGCCCATTGGATGATGCGCAGCACCCAGGTGGTGCGCGGCATCAGCCGCGGCAGGTCGAGGAAGCGCAGGCTGAAACCGATCTGGAAGATGGTGGCCAGGGTCGCCAGCGCCCAGCCGACCGCCGGTTCGCTGGCCAGACTGGCCAGGCCCCACATTTCCGAGGCGTCGCCGGACAACAGCAACAGATAGGTCGCCATGCAGCCCAGGTAGGCGCCGTAACCGAGGTAGACGAAGTCGCGGAACGCGACCCACACACCGACCATGGCCACCGCCATCAGCATCATCGCGGTGAACGCGGCGGCCATGAAACGCGCGTCGCCGCGCTCCTGGCGGGCGAGTTCGGGAATGCTGGCGAAGGACAGGCGGATCTCGCTCATCGCCGCGCGGCCCTTGATCCGCAGATAGGCGACCGACGACGGCGGCCAGCCGTTGGGCAGCGCCAGCACCCAGCCGCGCCGCATCAGCGGCACGCCGCCGTGCTCGGCGTCCTCGACCTCGCGCGCGCCGGCGCCGGGCGGGTAATACAGCAGCGGCCCCATCGCCCGTGGCCCGCGCAGGACCAGCAGCTGGCCGTCCTGCGCGCCGATCGAGCGTTGGCTGGTCAGGCGCAGCCAATACCCGGCGTCGCGCCGCGGCAGGCTGAAGCGGATCACGTCCTCGGGCCGTTCGGCGACCAGGCTGCGGATCACCGGCGCCCCGACCGGCGGCGCCTGCAGGTCGGTATCGGTCAACAGCACCTCGACCTTCAGCGATTGCGCCGCGGCCGGCAGGCACAGGCAGGCCAACGCGATCAACAGCGCCCACAGGCCAATACGCATACCCCGGTCCGCCCTCGTATCGGTGAGCGTCGCAGTCTAGCCCGAGTCGATGCAGCTTTGGGGTGGCCGGGGTGTGCCGAGAACGCGTTCGCCGTGGGGCGCCGGCATGGGCAGACATCCGCGGCTCGGACGCGGCGCAGACCGGGGGTCGACCGTCAGATCGCTGCTGAATGCTGCTGTTTTTGCTGCTTTTTTGTTGTTTCTATTGCTGTTGCTGTTCCCCCCTTTGGAAAAGGGGGCTGGGGGGATTCGCTTTTCGCTCCGGTCGCCGCGCCAACCGCAAAAGCGAATCCCCCGCGCACCGATCACTTCCGCGAAACACACAGACACCGGCGCTCGCCCCCTTTTCCAAAGTGGGCGCCGACTTTCGCGCGCGGCATCAGCGGGATGCCGAACGTGCATTCATCGCCGTCGAGGCTCTTTGCTGTTGCTGTTCCCCCCCTTTGGAAAAGGGGGGCTGGGGGGATTCGCTTTTCGATCCGATCGCCGCGCCAACCGCAAAAGCGAATCCCCCGCGCACCGATCATCTGTCAGCAACGAATCAGCACCGGCGCTCGCCCCCTTTTCCAAAGTGGGCGCCGACTCGCGCGCCACGCAACCACTCAGCCGCTCAGCCGCTCAGCCGCACAAACGAATAACTCCGCGAGCACCAACCCGCCTCACCCACCCCGATCGCTACGCAACGCCTTCACCCGCCGCTCGTTACCCGCCGCCGCGCGCGCGGCGACCACGCTGAAGGCCACGATGCCGAACATCACCACGCAGGCGCCGAGCAAGGCCCGCCCCTGCGGCCAGGCTTCGCCCAGCCACAGCACGCCGATCACCGTGGCGAACAGGATCTCGGCCGCCTGCATGGCCTCGGCCGCGGCCAGCGCGGTCGGGTCGTTGCGGACCATGCCGGTGGCCTGGAAAAACAACACCGTCGCGATCACGCCCGCGCTCAAGGCCACGCCCGCGGCCAGGCCGATCTGGCCCATCGGCGGCGCGCCGGCCTCGACCCCGGCATACACCGCCAGCGCCCACCACAACGGCTGGCTCGCCAGGGTCATGCCGAACACGCGCTGGGTCGCATTGAGCTCGATACCCGCATGCTCCAGATGCAGCAACAACCCACGGTTGCCGAGCGGATAGGCGACCGCCGACACCGCCACGCAGATCAGCGCGATCCAGCCGGCGCGATCGAGCGTTCCGCCGCCATGACCGAATTGCAGCAGCAACACGCCGGCCACGATCACCACGCCGATCAACAACGCCGGCCACGGCACCTTGGCCCGCGCATCGCGATACAGCAGCGGCGCGCACAACATGCCGGCGATCACGGTGAGCTGGAAGGTCGCGGCGATCAGCCACGACGGCCCGCTCGACGCGGCATAACTCAGGCAGACATAGAACAGAACGAAACCGATCCCGCTCCACAGCAGCCACGGCACGGGATGCGCGCGGATCGCCCGCCACACCGGGCGCACGCCCCCGAGCAGCGGCATCACCAGCAACAGCATCGGCAAGGTCAACAGATAGCGCAGCGCCGCGGTCCAGGCCCAATGCCCGCCGTCGTTGGCGGCGGCGCGGTTGAGCACGTAGGTGCAGGTGAAAAACAAGGCCGCGGCGAGCGCGATCAGCACCGCCCACAGCGCGCGGCGGCGATCGCTCACGCGCGCGGCCTGATCCGGATGCTCGACACCGGCACCTGCACTTCATCGACCCCGCCCACGCGGATCGGCGTGCCGGGCTCGGGGCCCCAGGCGTGCGCGTAGATCACTTCCCAGGTCGCCGGCAACTGGCCGTTGTCGCCGCGCAGGGCTTCGTACGCCTGCGCGGCGCGGGCGAAACGTTCGCGCCCGGTCAGCGCGCGCCGGCGCGTGCTCATCGCATTGGTCGCGCCGAGCGTGCGCAGCTCGCGCATCAGATGCCCGAGGTCGGGATGACCCAGAGTGAATTCGTCGCGATCGAGCACCGGGTTCTTGAAACCCGCGGCGATCAGCGCATCGCCGAACTGAGCGATCGACGGGAACAGGCTCACATGCGGCGCGGCGTCGGCTTCGGCGAACGCGCCGCGCAATTCGTACAGCGTGTCCGGGCCGAAGGTCGACACCAGCAGCAAGCCGCCGGGCTTGAGCACGCGGCGGAAACCGGCGAACACCGCCGGCAAATCCTCGACCCATTGCAGGCACAGGTTCGAAAACAGCACATCGACGCTGTTGTCGCGCAGCGGAAGCGCGCGCGCGTCGGCGCAGACCGGATCGGGCCGGCGCGCGCCGCCGAGCAGGCGCGGGCGCCAACCGCCATCGCCGAAATGACCGCGCGCTTCGCGCAGCATCGGCAGGGCGAGATCCAGCGCGATCACCTGCGCGCGCGGCCAGCGCTTCTGCATCGCTGCGCTCAGATGGCCGGGGCCGCAACCGATGTCGATCACCACTTCGGGCGCGCGATCGTCGAGGTACTCCAGGGTTTCCGATAGGCGCGCGCCGACTTCGCGCTGCAACGCGGCGGCGCCGTCGTAGCCGTGCGCGGCGCGCGAGAACGAGCGGCGAACCTGGCGGTGGTCGAACAGATCGGTCATGACGGTATCAACTGCACAGTGCGGTAAACGGGTGGGGGACGATGGAGCGGTCGGTTTGCGCGATCGCCCGACGAGCGCGCGGGGATCAGGCCTGCGCGCTGCGCGCGGACGCGACGGCGCCGGTGTCGTCGACGAAGGTTTCGATCAGCTGCGCGACCTGATCGGTCGCGCCGAGGAACGGCGCGTGACCGGCCTGCGCGATCACTTCGCTGCGCCCGCCTGGCGCCAGCGCGGCCGCGGCCGGCATCGCGCCCGACGGCACCAGGCGATCGCGACGGCCGGAAATCCACAGGCTCGGCACCTGCAGTCGCGGCAATTCCTCGCGCACGTCGAATTCGTCCAGCAACACCAGCCCTTCCTGCAAGGTCCGCGCGGCCGGCTCGCCGCGCGCGAACGCCTGCTGTTTCAGGCTGCGCAGTTCCTCCTGCGCGCTCGGCGAGCCCAGCGCTTCCAGCGCCAGAAAACCTTCCAAGGTGCCGCGGAAATCGCGATCGAGCGCTTGCCCGAAGTTGCGAAACAGATCGGGCGATACCCCGTGCGGCCAATCCTCGCCGACCACGAAGCGCGGCGAGGACGCGATCAGGATCAGACCGCGCACCCGCTGCGCATGATCCAGACCGGCGCGCAGCGCGACCTGGCCGCCGAGCGACCAGCCCAGCCAATACGCATCGGGAATCCGCGCGACCAGATCGGCGGCGAGCGCGCACGGGTCCAGCGGCGTGCCGTCGTCGCGCGCGTGGCCGTGGCCGGGCAGATCGATCAGATGCACGGTGAATTGCGCGGCGAGGCGTTCGACCAGCGGCGCGAACAGGCCGCCGTGCATGGCCCAGCCGTGGATCAGGGCGATCGCCGGACGACCGCTGTCGGGAGGGGCGCCGGTGGTTTCGATGTACATGGGGGAAAGAAAGTCCGTGTTGCTTTGCTTGCTGGGTTGCCGGGCGTGGCGGTGGATCGTGCCGCGCTCGTTTTGGTTTTATTGCGGCGGCGGTCGCGTGAGTTGCGATGATGCGCCGCCGATGTCTCTTGCTCGTCATTCCCGCGAACGCGGGAATCCAGCGGCTTTCGTGCCAGTTCGATTAAAGACACTGGATTCCCGCGTTCGCGGGAATGACGGTCTGGGAATGATGTCGCGCGTGGGCTTGACCTGCATCGGCTCAAACACCAGCCGCTCAACCATCGGCCGCTGCGCCCTCACCCCGCAACCCATGCAACGCCCTCACCGCCTCCTCGCACCGATCCACCGGCACCAGCAGATGATCGTGATGAAACCCGGCCAGCACATTGCAGGCGATGCCGCGCTCGGCCAGAACCCGCGACACCGCGGCGGTCAGGCCCACCGCCTGCAGCGCCGAATGCACGCGCAAACTCAGCCACGCGGCGACGAAGTCGTAAGCCAGGCCGCGCGCGTCAGCATCCTCGCGGCGCAGCACGCAGGTCAGTCCTTCGTCCTCGACCACGCTGGCGTGCGCGAGTTCGAGCGGCAGGCTCTGCGCGCGCGCGGCGCTGACGAATACGTACTCGCCTGCGCGCACATCGACCTGCAACGTCGCCAGCATCCGCGCCAGATCGGTCTGCGGCCCGCCCTGCATTTGCGAATCGGAACCGACGGGCGACGCGGCCTCGCTCATCGCGCCAGGGTGACGGGCGCGGCGGCGGCGCTGTCGCTGCGTTCGATGGTGACCCGCTCGGCCGCGCGCGCCAGCGCCTCGATCAGGCCGTCGACCTGTTCGCGCGTGTGCAGCGCCGAGAAGGTCACGCGCAAGCGCGCGCGGCCTTCGGGCACGGTCGGCGGACGGATCGCGGCGACCCAGTAACCCTGCTGCTCCAAGGCCTGCGCCATCGCCAGCGCGCGGCGGTCGTCGCCGCACATCACCGGCTGGATCGGGGTGGTCGAATGCAGCACTTCCAGGCCGAGCTTGCCGGCGCGGTCGCGGAAATGCGCGGTGAGTTCGGCTAGCTTCTCGCGCCGCCAATGATCGTGGCGGGCGAGCTTGATCGCCGCGCGCGTCGCCGCGGCCTGGGCCGGCGGCAACGCGGTGGTGTACAGATGGCTGCGCGCGGTTTCGGCCAGATGGCCGATCAGGTCGGCATCGCCGTGCAGCGCGGCGCCGTAGCTGCCGAGCGCCTTGCCGAAGGTCGCCAGTTGCAGCGGCACTTCCTGGGTCGACAGGCGCGAGGCGGCGACCGTGCCGCGTCCGTCCGGACCGGTCACGCCGACACCGTGCGCATCGTCGACGAAGAACACCGCCTTCTGCGCGCGCGCCACCAGGGCCAGGTCGCGCAGCGGCGCGATGTCGCCGTCCATGCTGAAGACACCGTCGGTGGCGAGCATCGCCAGGCCCTCGGGCACGTTGCGCAACTGGCGGATCGCCCCTTCGGGATCGGCGTGCGGATAGCGGCGCAGGCGACAACCGGCCAGACGCGCCGCATCGATCAGGCTGGCGTGGTTCAAGCGGTCCTGCACGCACACGTCTTCTTCGCCGAGCAAGCCCTGCACCGCGGCGATGTTGGCCAGGAAACCGCTGCCGAACAGCAGCGCGCGCGGCGAACCCAGCCAGTCGGCGAGTTCGCGCTCAAGCGCTTCGTGCTGGGCGTGATGACCGCAGACCAGATGCGAGGCCAGACCGCCGGTGCCTTCGCGCGACGCCGCATCCTGGAACGCATTGGTCACCGCGAAATGCTGCGACAAGCCCAGATAGTCGTTGCTGCAGAAGTTCAGCAGCGAACGCCCGTCGACTTCGCAACGCGCGCCGTCGCGGTGGGTGACCACGCGATGGGTGCGCGTGCGCGCTTCGGCCACGCGCTGGGCGTGGGCGGCTTGAATCCGTTCGCGCCAAAGGGTTCGCTGGCTGCTCATCGCGGGCTGCTCGTCGCGTTACTGCGCCGCGTCAGGCGGCGCAGGTGTGGGCGGGTACTTCGTCTTCCTCAATACTCGCATGGACGGTGCCCGCGGTCTCGACGATTTGCATCGGCCGCAGGCCCAGGCGGGCGAACAGGGCCATGTCGCGCTCGGTGTCCGGGTTGCCGGTGGTCAGCAGCTTTTCGCCGTAGAAGATCGAATTGGCGCCGGCCAGGAAGCACAGGGCCTGCAATTCGTCGCTCATCGACTCGCGGCCGGCCGACAGCCGCACCATCGACTTGGGCATCAACAGGCGCGCAACTGCGATGGTGCGCACAAATTCGAAGGGGTCGAGCTCGGCGGTGCCAGCCAGCGGGGTGCCTTCGACCTGGACCAGCCGGTTGATCGGCACCGAGTCCGGATGCGCCGGCAGGTTGGCCAGGGTCTGCAGCAGGCCGGCGCGCTGACCGCGCGACTCGCCCATGCCGACGATGCCGCCGCAGCAGGTCTTCATGCCGACATCGCGCACGTGCTCGAGCGTGTCCAGACGGTCCTGGAACTCGCGGGTGTGGATGATTTCGTTGTAGAAATCCGGCGCGGTGTCGAGGTTGTGGTTGTAGTAGTCCAGCCCGGCCGCCTTGAGCGACTTGGCCTGGTCGCCCGAGAGCATGCCGAGGGTCGCGCAGGTCTCCAGGCCCAACGCCTTCACTTCGCGGATCATCGCCGCGACCTTCGGGATATCGCGGTCCTTCGGCGAACGCCAGGCCGCGCCCATGCAGAAGCGCGAGGCGCCGGCGGCCTTGGCCTGCTTGGCTTTTTCCAGCACCGCTTCGGTGCTCATCAGTTTGGTCGCGTCCACGCCGGTGTGGTAGCGCGCGGCCTGCGGGCAGTAGCTGCAGTCTTCGGGACAGCCGCCGGTCTTGACCGACAGCAGGGTGCTGACCTGCACTTCGGCCGGATCGAAATTCTCCCGATGCACGCTGGCGGCGCGGTGCAGCAACTCGGGGAACGACAGATCGAACAGCGCGCGCACTTCGGCGCGGGACCAGTCGTGGCGGAGCACAGTCGGGGCTTGGGGCGGGGTTTGCACGGGGGCTGGCTCCACAGCGGGGACGTCACTGACGGCGGGCAAGGGGGAGACCGAGGCGCGCCTCGGAGCCGGCAGTCTGGGAAGACGGCGGGTTGCTGTCAACTGACTCGGGGTGAATCTTGTTGACAGGATTGGGCGGGGTGGATGGCTGTGTCCAGGGTTGTGTATCGGGGGATTCGGGTAGGGGGAGGGAAAAGCGCCGGAGTTCGAGCGCTTCCATATGAATGCGGTGGTGGCCTTGCCGGATTCGGGGCGGCGGATTCCGCTGCGTCGCCATCTTTGTGGGAGCGGGCCAGCACGGCGGGGGGGGTTCTCAGGACGAACCCGGCGGTGTGCCGGCTCGCCATCGAGGGCGACTGCGACGCCTGAGGATTGGCGGCGCGTGGGTCGATGCGGTCATCCGAGATTGATGCATCGCCACCAATCGGTGCTGTACGCGCAAGCCGTGGCTGATCCGCGCCATCGACTCGTCCCGTTGCAGTCCCCATCGGCACAGTTTGCGAACTGAAGGGGCCTCCTCCGGCGAGACGCTGAAGAGGCCGCGTCGTTACTCCTGGGCCTACACGGCCACGAGTCCCGCCTGAGCGAGCCTCTCAGGCCCGATGCATTGATACGAATGCGAGTCGCGCCCCGATCCGACCGAGCGTCCATCGTCGGCGATCGCGGCATTTCCCGACATCACCGTCAGCCCCTCGCCGACACAGGCCGGCCGCCGGGGTCGCCATGCTGCGGACATGATCCTCCACGCCCTGGCGGGCCGCGCCCGACGCTTCGACGAATTCTGGCGGCGGGCGGGCTGGTCGCTGTGGCCGTCGCGTTGCCTGGTCTGCGCCGAATCCGGGCTTGAAGGCCGGGACCTGTGCGGCGCCTGCTGCGCGGCGTGGCCGCGAGCGGGATCGGCGTGTGTGCGGTGTGCAATGCCGTTGCCTGCCGTAACGGTGGCGGGCGATAGCGATTCGACGCGGACCGGAGCGGACGCCGTAAGTTCGCGAACCGGGCCGACGGTGCTTGTAACGGGATCGATCTCGGATGGCCGCATCGACCCGCACATCAGTGCCGCGTCCGATCGACTCACGCCGCATCCCGCTCTCCTTTGCGGCGCCTGCCTGCGCAGGCCGCCGCCGCTGGATAGCGTCCGCGCCGCCTGCCTTTACCGCGCACCGGTCGATCGCCTGCTGCCGCGCTTCAAGTTTCACCGCGACCTGGCCGCCGGGCGCCTGCTCGCCACGATGATGGGCGAGGCCTTCGCCCCGCTGCTCGACGACATGGCATGGCCATCGGACTTGTCGACGATCGCGATGCGCGGCACCGATCCGGATTCAGCCGCATCGGCGGACGTCTCGTCGCCGCGATCAAACAGCGCGGACATCGCATCGCAGCGATCGAGCGATGCCGGCATCGCAGCGCGAACGCGCGCTCAGGCCTCGAGGGTCGAGCACGATCGCATCATCGCGCCCCCGGTGCTGGTCCCGATTCCGCTGCACCGCAGCCGCCTGCGCGAGCGCGGTTACGACCAAGCGCTGGAACTGGCGCGTCCCCTGGCGCGACACCTGGGCCTGCCGCTGCAAGCGCAGGCCCTGACACGCGTACGCGACACCAGCGCGCAATCCCGGCTCGACGCCCGCCAGCGCCGGCGCAACCTGCGCGACGCCTTCGCCTGGAACCGCGACATCGCGATGCCGGCGCACGTCGTACTGATCGACGACGTCATGACCACCGGCGCGACCCTGCATTCGGCCGCGCGCGCCTTGCGGCGCGCGGGCGCCGTGCGGATCGATGCCTGGGTATGCGCGCGCGTGCTGTGAGCGCAAACCGCGGCGCAGCGACCCCATCCACCAACGATCCAACACCCCACACTGTAGGAGCTGCGCAAGCTGCGACCGCGAATCAACCCGTCGCCGCGAACCTGTAAGAACGCGGTCGCGACTCGCGTCGCTCCTACAGTCGCGGCCACGCA
>NZ_JBDGLR010000009.1:231498-362046 GCF_057655755.1 Lysobacter sp. Soil_N_51
CAGCCACGAAAGGCCACGCAGCAAAGTTCTGCCGCACACCCGACCGTAGGAGCTGCGTAAGCTGCGACCGCGAACCAACCCGTCGCGGCGAACCTGTCAGAACGCGGTCGCGACTCACGTCGCTCCTACAGTCGCGGCCACGCAGCCACGAAAGGCCACGCAGCAAAGTTCTGCCGCACACCCGACCGTAGGAGCTGCGTAAGCTGCGACCGCGAACCAAGCCGTCACAGCGAACTTGTCAGAACGCGGTCGCGACTCACGTCGCTCCTACAGTCGTGGCCACGCGGCCATAAAAGTCCATGCGGCAAAGTTCCGCCGCACACCCGACTGTAGGAGCTGCGCAAGCTGCGACCGCGAACCAACCCATCACGGCGAACCTGTCAGAACGCAGTCGCGACTCACGTCGCTCCTACAGTCGCGGCCACGCGGCCATAAAAGTCCATGCGGCAAAGTTCCGCCGAACATCCGACCGTAGGAGCTGCGTAAGCTGCGACCGCGAACCAAGCCGTCACAGCGAACTTGTCAGAACGCGGTCGCGACTCACGTCGCTCCTACAGTCGTGGCCACGCGGCCACGGAAGACCATGCGGCAAAGTTCTGCCGCACACCCGACTGTAGGAGTTGCGTAAGCTGCGACCGCGAACTAACCCGTCGCCGCGAACCTGTCAGAACGCAGTCGCGACTCACGTCGCTCCTACAGTCGCGGCCACGCGATCACGAAGGCGCGTACGGCAAATAACCGGCGTGACGACGCACGAGTCATCCGACCCCGGGTCGAACTCCAACAGCCATCAATCGACCGCAGCCACATCCTTGCGCGCCGCCCCGACCCGAATCGTCCAACTGCGCGAATGCACCAGCAGAGCGCCGGCCATCGCCGGTTTCACGAACGCGGTCTGGTCGGTCGCGCGCAGTTCCAGCGTGCGCGTCGCGGGCGTGGCGGCGTCCTGGCGGAAGTCGTAACTCGCCGCGGTCGCGCCCGAAATCGCCACGCCGTCGAGGTACCACTGCAAGGCAACCGTGCCGATGCTCGGCCGCAACACGGTCGCGGCGAAGCGCTTGGTGCTGCCGCGCGCGTACGCGACCGCCGTCGCGGGCGACGGCGATTCGGTGCCCGGCTCGATCAGGTCGATGCCGGCCGCGGGCGAGCCGAAGCCGCCGCGGTACAGCATGCGCACATACTCCTGCCGACACACCGGGCAGAAAGTGCTGCCCAGCGCGCGCATCAGGCAGCTGTTGTCGACCGGCCGGTACATGCCGGTGCTCTTATAGCGCGCACCTTCGAACAGACCGGTGCCGGCGGTGCCGTCCGGGGTCGGGATCGGCAGGCCCGCGGTGAACCAGCTGCGCCACTTCACCAGGCTGGCGTTGCTCTGGTTGGTCACGTTGGCCTCGCACAGCGCGCTGCCGCTGATGTCGCTGCAGGCCGGGAAACCGGGATACGCGCTTTCGTATTCGTCGGCCAGGCCGTGGAAGCTGTGGCCGAATTCGTGGATCGCGATCAGGGCCGCGCTGCTGTGCGCGGAGATCACCGCGAACGATCCGCCGGCGCCGCCGTAGACCGGGTCGTTGACCGTCACCAGGATCTTGTCCCAGTCCGGAAACCCGGCCGCCGCCGCCATCACCTTGGACGAGCGCGCGGTCAGCAAACGATGGATCTGGCTGGTGCAGAAGGTCGCATCCAATGCGGTGCTCACGAACTGGCCGGCGCGCGGATCGGTGCGCGCGGCGGTGTCGGCGCAGCAACTGGTGCCGGTGCAACCGGCCTGGTACGGCGGATGGTCGGCGCCGGACTGCGGCGACGCGACGAAGCCCGCCTGCCAGTTCACGAAGCTCTGGTAGTCCTTGTACGGACTGACGTTGAACATCGCGGTCTTCAGCGCGGCGACGTTGTTGTTGAAGGTGGTCTGCTCGGCGCTGGTGTAGCCGTCGCCGAGCACCAGGATGTCGAGCCGGTTGGCCGAGTTCGCGGCTTTGACTGCTGCGGACTGCGCGTCGGTCCTGGCATCGAACGACCACGGCGTGCTCGCACGCGCGGTCGCCGCCAGCGGCAACTGCGAAGAACGAATCGCCAGCTCGCGCAGGTCGATGCGCTGCGTGGACTTGGCCGCGCCGTTGCCGATCAGTTCGATTTCATCGGCCTCGTCCAGCGGCACGCGCACCACGAAGGCGCGATGTGGATCGGGCACCATCGGATGCGCGTCGATCGTGCCGTCGCCGTGTTCGGGATCGTGGGCGAACTCGGCGCGGATGAAGTTCGGCACCTGGGTTTCGTACAGTGCCGCGCTCTTGGCGCCATTGCGCGAGGCGCGATAAGCGATGCGCTGCACGCCGCGTTCGGCCTGACGCGCGCCCTGACGGTCGCGTTGCGGGTCCGACAATTGCACCTGGGTGTAGAACACCGGTTCGGCGCGGCCTTGCGCGTCCATCTCGAACACGACGTAGTGAGCGGGCACGGCGGCGTAGGCGCATGAGCTGGCCAACAACCACACGGCGGCGGTGCGCAACAAGGTGGAAGGTTTCATGGGCGGTCCCTGGACGGCGCGGTATCGGAAGACCCGGGCGAGCCCGGGCCGGCAGCGTCGAACGCCGATGCCACGATCGACACTGCGACGGTGGCTGCACGCTAGCGCGCGCGGCGCGGACCGATCCACGCACGGGTCGCACTATTCGGGTTCGCGGCGCACGGCGATCTGTGATGGGCGCTCAGGAATTCGCACAAAGCGACGCCGGGGGTGTCCAGCGGCGATGCGGACGGTTGTTCCGTGGACTTTTCCGCGACCGCGTTGATCGCTGCGATCGGACGATGGCGCTTGCACGCGGCGACGATCCAGTGCGAGTCGCCACGTTCCAGTTTTTGGTTTTCCGGCGCGATGGCGATGCCCTGCCACGACCAGCCGGAACGGGACATCTTGTTGAGCGTATGAATTCGGCGGCGATCGGCCATTCGACGGCCGCGGCGAAGAAACAGGCACGGCCTGACGGAACCACCGGACGGCGTCGGGCGGCCCGGCCGCGGGGCATCGATCTCGCCTCACCGCGACGCCCCCAGCCCCCACCCGGTGGCGGAATCCTTTCCGCCACGCGCGCCATCCCGGGCGCATCCCCGATTCCGATCGTCCGCCATCCATGGCGGTCGTTTCCCTGCGCGTCGCCTCCTGGCGAGCCTGATCGAATCGGGCGGGGGTTCCTGACTGGCGATCCTTGCCGTGTCGGTACGGATCTCGATCGCAAACGCCTCCGCCGACGAGGACGCTTGTCGCTTGCGATGCTTCCCTGATCCGGTTCCGACCTTGGGAGTCCCTTCCCTTTGCTGTGAACCATTATCGCGTCCGCACGTCGCACCCATTAAGAAACCAGCGTGCGAAGCGCGATTTCCCGCGTTTCCGCGAGGCGTGGAAGCAAGCTCGACCTCCGTGTCGGGTTTGCCGCCGCGTCATCCCACGCGACGTTTCCACGCCCATAGAATCGCCCGCGACGCGGCCCGGGTCAGTCGGGCGTCGGCGCGCGGACGGGTAGGATTTTTCCGCGTTCGCGCGGGTGCCCCCGGCTCAGGGCATGACCGGCGGGTGGTAGCTCAGGGTCAGGCCGAGCAGCCACAGCAGGCCCAGCACCAGCGGGATATGCACCAGCAACTGGATGAAGGTGAAGCCGACGATGTCGCGCGCCTTCAATCCGAGCACGCCGAGCAGCGGCAGCATCCAGAACGGGTTGATCAGGTTCGGCAAGGCCTCGGCCGCGTTGTAGACCTGCACCGCCCAGCCCAGATGCACTTGCAGATCGTTCGCGGCCTGCATCACGTACGGCGCCTCGATGATCCACTTGCCGCCGCCGGACGGCACGAAGAAACCGAGCACCGCCGAGTACACGCCCATGACCAGGGTGAAGGTCTCGGTGCTGGCGATATGCACGAACACGGTCGACAGATGATGCGCCAGGCTCTGCCCGTCGCCGCCCTTGGCCGCGGTCAACAGGCTGGCGATGCCGCCGTACAGCGGGAACTGGATCAGCACGCCGGTGGTACTCGGCACCGCGCGCGCGACCGCGTTGAGGAAGCTGCGCGGGCGCCAGTGCAGCAGCAGGCCCACGGTCAGGAACACGAAGTTGTAGGTGTTGAGATTGGCGATCGCGCTGACCGCGGGCTTGGCGGAGAACTCGTACACCAGCCAGCCCAGGCTCAGCGCCGCCAGCAGGATCGTGATCAGCGGGCTGTATTCCAGCCATTCGCCCGGACGCTGACGCGGCGGCAGGGTGGCGGCGTTCTTTTCTTCCGAGGCGAAGCGCTCGGCGCCGTCGAAATCGCGCGCGCGCCGCACCGACTCGCCGCGCGGCGCGGTCACGAAGCACACCGCCAGCGACACCGCGATCAGCGCCGCGGTCAACACGATCGACTGCCATAGCAGGATGGTTTCGCTGAAGGGGATCACTCCGGTGATCGCCAACAAACCCGGCGGCATGCTGGCGGGGTTGGCCTGCAACTGCGCGGCCGATGAGCTCAGGCCCATCGCCCACACCGCGCCCAGGCCGAGATAGGCCGCCGCGCCGGCGGCACGGTAGTCCATGTCCAGATCGTCGCGACGCGCCAGCGCGCGCACCAGCAGGCCGCCGAACACCAGCGAGAACCCCCAGCTCAGCAGCGAGGTCAGCATGCTGATCAGGCCGACGTAACAGATCGCGCCGCGGCCGCTGCGCGGGACTCGCGCGAGCGCATCGATGACCCGCGCGACCGCCGGCGCGGTGGCGACCACATAGCCGCCGATGACCACGAAGGCCATCTGCATGGTGAACGGGATCAGGCTCCAGTAGCCGTCGCCGAACGCGGTCGCGGTGGCGGTCGGGGTCGCGCCGAACGCGAGCGCGGCGAGCGCGACGATCACCACGCCGAGCGCTGCGAACACATACGCGTCGGGAAACCAGCGTTCGGCCCAGGCCGCGCTGCGCAGGGCGAATCGCGCGAGCGGGCCGTCGGCGGGGACGGAGGCGGCTGAGGTCATGACGGACTTCCTTCGACGAATCGCAACGGGGCCAGGCGATTGTCGAGGGGCGCGGGGTCGGGACCACTTGGACTTTAGTCGCAGGGTGTGGCGTGGCGGGAATCGGGAATCGGGAATCGGGAATCGGGAATCGGGAATCGGGAATCGGGAATCGGGAATCGGGAATCGGGAAGAGCGTAGCTCGCTATGACTGTTGTTTGCGCAAGTTATCCGAAGCAACACTTCTCCCAGACCGACTAACCCTACCTACCGGAAAGATGGCGCTTAAGGCTCTGGATTCCCGCCTTCGCGGGAATGACGTTCTGGAAGGATGCCGCTGAAGGCTCTTGGTTCCCGGCTCCACCGAAATCATTTCCTGATGGACACCACCGAAAGCCCTGAACGTTCGGCGCTACCCAGTCCAAGCAACCCTACGGCCGCTTCGGCACCGCAATCTCCGCCTTCGCCGCACGCCCCGAACCAATAACCGCCTCCGCGCGCAACTCAAAACTCGCATCCTTCGAATACAAGCCCGGCGTCGCCACCGCCGTCCACGCCGGGTAGTGGTCCTTGAAGAACTCGCGATGCACTTTCAATACCGGCGCAAGCCGGCGGCGGAACTGCTCGTGATCGCGGGCGACGTGGAAGCTCTGCAACTCCACCACATCGTCCAGGCTCGCCCCGGCCGCGCGCAGATGCGCCTGCAACTGCTGGAACAGCCAGCGCGCCTTGGCCTCGTCGTCGGCGCCCTCCAGCGCGGGAATGCCCGACACGATCACCCGCTCGCCGATCTTCACCACCGGCGAATAATGCAGATCGTGGTACGAGCCTTCCCAATCCTTCGGTGCGAAATGCTCGCGCGTCGGCGCGCTCGCCGATTGGGCGGACGCGGCGCCCGCGCAACACAAGGCGATGGGCAGGACGAACAGACGCAGACAATCGCGCATGGCAAGACTCGGTGACCACGGGAGCCGCCATTGCACGCCACCGCGGCCGCGCCGTCATTGCCCGCGATCGCGGTTTCGCCCGCCCTCACCCGCCGTCGTAGCCTCACCGGCCCCCTGCAGGAGCGGCGTAAGCCGCGACCGCGCCCCATCGACTACGACGCCATCACGCCAACACTGCGCGCCGGCAAACCCTTAACCCAATCGCGACAAACCCCAAAGCCCGCCACCCAAACCGGCGATCAGTAATCCCCAGGATTGGCGCTATACACCACCGGCACCGTAATCGTCGCCGAACCGCCCGGCAGTAGATCCACGGTCAAACTCACGGCGTTGCCTCCCGCCGCGCCACCGGACACCGCCCCGCACGCCGAACCGACGCTGGCGCTGCAACTCCACGCCCCGGTCAACGTGACCCCGGCCGGCAGCGGATCGTTGACCTGCGCGCCGACCACCGGGTCGGGACCGATATTGCGCACGGTCACCACATAGTTGCGGGTGGAGCCGGGCGTGTAACTGGCCTGGCCGCCGTCGTCCTTGCTGATCTGCAACGCGATCAACGCGGCGCGGTTGGTGATGGTGCAGGTCAGGTCGTTGCCGGCGTTCGGGGTCAGGCTCCAGTCGACCGGGCCGCTGCCGCTCGGCGCGCCCGGCGTGGGCACGGCGCCGCTGCTGCCGGCATTGGCGACGCACGCGACCGACTTGTGATAACGCGCGAACGGCGTGGCGCCGGCACTGAGCGCATCGCGCAAGGTGTAGGCAGTACCCGCGTTGACCGCGATCGCCCCGGTGCTGGCGCTGTTGCCGCTGCCGGACGTCGCCGCGCTGCCGAGCACGCTCGTGCCCTGCAACAGACTGACCGTGAACTGGTCGGCCGCATTGGCGCGCGCTGCGACCTGCTTGACCAGAGTGACGCGCGCCGTGGCCAGGGTCAGCGGGTGATCCTCGACCTCGCCGTCGTTGGCGGTGCCGATCGGCGTGGCGATCTGCGCCGCGTTGCCGGCGATGCGCAGCCGCATAT
Organism: Lysobacter sp. Soil_N_51; assembly: GCF_057655755.1. Taxonomy (NCBI): domain Bacteria; kingdom Pseudomonadati; phylum Pseudomonadota; class Gammaproteobacteria; order Lysobacterales; family Lysobacteraceae; genus Lysobacter; species Lysobacter sp. Soil_N_51. The sequence goes on from NZ_JBDGLR010000009.1 coordinate 238,436, forward strand.
AGCTCGGGCCGGACTGGACCGTGGCCGGCACCGTCCAGTTGAGCGCGACCGTGCCGGTGCCGGTGCAGGTCGGGCTGTTGCTGGAGACTTCGCCCACATCGTTGAAATCGCCGTCGCGGTTGAAGTCGATCCAGCCGCGCACCGTGCCCGGGCCGGTGCAGGCCACCGCCGGCGAGGTGTAGGTCTGGCCGGGCAAGGTCGCGATCGTGCCCAGGGGCGCGGCGAATGCATCCTCGTCGTCCGGCGTGCCGACCAGATCGTCGCCGTCGGCATTGGCCGAGAACGGCGTGTTGGCTTCCGAGTCCAGGGCAGCGCCCAGGCGCGTGCTCGGCGGCACCAGACTGGCGAGGGTGAAGCCGCTGGCGTTGATGTCGGTGGTCGCGCCCGGCGTCAGCGTGCCGCCGCTCCAGGTGAACTGCGACAGATGCACCGGCTCGCCATAACTGGCCGGCGCGTCGCCGCGATCGCTGGCGTCGACGATGAACACGCCCAGCGCGACCGCCGAACCGCCGCCGCCGCGGAACTCGACCGCCGCGCTGGTGGCGTTCTCCATGAACGCCACGCCCATCGGACCGCTGGCGCAGTTGGTCGAAGCGCCGAAGCGCAAGGTGCTGGACCCGGCGTTGTTGGTCAGCGTGGTCGGCGTGCCGGTGGTGCAACCGGCGGTGCGGAAGCGATCGATGATGCGCCAGGTGGTCGGCTGGCCGGCGTTGGTGGTGGCGATGGTGGCCTGCAGGTACTCGCTGCCCGCCGATTGCTCGGCGTCGGCCACCACCAGCCCGTCGAGCGCGAACGCCGGCGGATTGGTCTGGCCGGGCGCGCCGATCGTCGCCGAACAGGCGAAGTTGAAGTTCACCGTGGTCGCGTCGATGCGATTGCGCAGGCCGATGTCCATGGTGTTCGCGCCGCCGATGCCGCCGACGTTGTACAGATCGTCCAGGCCGTCGCCGCTCCAGCCGCCGGGCCGGTAGATCCGCAACGAGGGCGCGGCGCCGCCGCTGATGTTGCTGAGCGCGCAGGTGACCCGCAGCTCCTGCCCGGACACGTTGAACACGTTGGTCACCGACGTGCCGGCCTGCGGGATATTGGCCGCGTTGGTGCCCCAGTCGAACCACAGGATATTGGGCCGGAACCGCCCCGCCCCGCCGGTCGCGAACTGCGCCTGGGCCGACTGCGGCAACGCGATGGTCAAGCCGGCCAGCGCGATCAGGGCGAACAACGATAACGAGCGCGCGCCACGGCGCGGCGTGGGCGATACGGCGACTGCTGACATCAGGTGACCCCGGGTCGTGGACGGAATGCCCGCGCAGGACCCAAGCCCTGCGCGAACCGCGACCCGGCCATTGCCGCCGGGCCATCTATGCACCGGAAGTGTGCCAAAACCGTTAGCGAATCTTGACTACGCCAGATTCACATGGCGCCTTGTTCAGCCTCAGCCGCCGGCCGCGTGGGCGCGCACCAGATAGTCGGTCACCAGGCCGGCGAAAATCGTCAGCCCGACCCAATGGTTGTGCAGGAACGCGCGGAACAGCGGCTCGCGCTCGCGATGGCGCGCGATCACGAACTCGTACACCACCAACGCCGCCGCCACCGCCAGCCCGGCGTAGTACCAGCCCCCGAGTTCGGCGCGCTGCCCGACCAGGTACAGGGTCCAGAACATCAGCGCGTACAACACCCCTATCGCGACCAGATCCATGTCGCCGAACAGAATCGCGGTCGACTTGGAGCCCATCTTCAGATCGTCCTCGCGATCGACCATGGCGTACCACGTGTCGTACGCGGTCGACCACAGGATGTTGGCCGCATACAGCAGCCAGCCCAGCGCCGGCACCTCGCCGCGCACCGCCGCGAACGCCATCGGGATGCCCCAGCCGAACGCCATGCCCAGATAGACCTGCGGCAGATAGGTATAGCGCTTGAGGTAGGGATAACTGGCCGCCAGCACCACGCCGACGACACTCATCGCGATGGTCAGCCGGTTCATCGTCAGCACCAGCGCGAACGCCACCAGCATCAGCGCCGCGAACACCGCCAGCGCCTCGCGCCCGCGCACCTCGCCGGTCGCCAGCGGCCGGTGCTTGGTGCGTTCGACATGCGGATCCAGCCAACGATCGGCGTAATCGTTGATCACGCAACCGGCCGCCCGGGTCAGCCAGACCCCGGCGCTGAACACGAACCAGGTCCACAGCGGCGGCACGCCCTCGGCGGCGATCCACAGCCCCCACCAGGTCGGCCACAGCAGCAACAGCCAGCCGATCGGCCGATCGCCGCGGGTCAGTTTCCAGTACAGCGACAAGCGACGGCGCCAGTCCGGCGCGGGGATGGGGGAATGAGCGTGTTCCATAGGCGCCTAGAATAACGTGCGGCCCGAACCCTCAGGCTTGGCGATGCTTGGTGATGCTTGGTCCGCCCCATCCGCCCAGGCCTGTCCGGCCCCCGCATCCCGGCGAGCGTGCCCCGGCGTTTGGCTCCGCGATCGCCCGATCGCCCGATCGCGCCGGACCATCACCCAAACCGCCGGATTCCGTTAGAATGCCCGGCCGCACGACGATCTGCTCCGTGCGCACCGACAACGCGCCTGTAGCTCAGCCGGATAGAGTAGTGGCTTCCGAAGCCATTGGTCGGGGGTTCGAATCCCTCCAGGCGCGCCAAACTTCCCGTTCCAACTTTTTCTACGCCTCGTCGCAACGACGAGTAGGCCTTATTTCCGAGGCTTTTGGCGTTTTCCATTGGCCGGCGGGTTATCCACAGAGTGCCTGTTTGGCGATTTTTTCGCCTCTCTCCAGGACGTTTTCTCCAGGCCTTTGGTCGGCCGACCATTGCTCACCTTTGAAAATCAGGCACTTACGAAGGTCGGTTTTTTCGATCTTTTGAGGCCGAGGCACCATCAAACCACTTGATCCGACCATTGCCGTCGCCCCAGATACGCATAGCGCTTCTCAAACGGTCGGAAGCGTCAGGCTGGTCGGGACCGAAGAATTCTGATTCGGTTGTCTCCGGTAGCTACGCCTCATGAGCGACACTTGGCAACGGCGTCCTCGAACCCTTAAGCACGTCGTAGTGGCAGCCGAGGCCTCGGTAGGTTCCAGGCTTCAATCGTGCTCGCTTTAAGCAGTGCTGCGCCGCTAGCATTTGGATTGAAAACGATAGGGCTGGCGTCTTGGCGCCCTAGGGGTCTTTGGGTTAGATACGAGCTTGTCACGCGCGCTTTTTTGCCATCAACACCTTCATGGACTGATTAGGTGCTTAACGCTTTCCACGTCTCTGCGTCTCTGCGGCTTAGTTGCGCCCTCGGTCTCGCTTGGCCAGTCGCGATGTATGCCCTATTCCTCGCGATAGCCTGGTTCCCCACCGATCCGAACTCGGCCGCTGGCGAACTATCGTGGATTGACCCGAGCATCGCTACGGTCGTAGCCGCCGTGGCGACGACTCATATGCTGCTGATAGCAGCTCCGCAGTTTGGGCGTATGAGTAGAAGGACGCGCATAGCAACCATGATGCCAATAGTTTCGGTACTTGCCTCAGCTGCAATCACCTAGGTTCGCGCCTGACGAATTACTGGCGCCTTCCTCCCGCCGACGCCGCTTCGCGGCCCGGCCTAATTCAGGCGCTATACGTCCATGAAACTATTCGGCACGATCTGGTTTTATATTCTCGCCCTCGGCGTCGCAGCCTACGCTGTCTTCGCCTATGGCTTGATGCCGTTGGGATCACTTGTTCATCCCGACATGAAGCTCAACTTCCTTGCTCATAGGGCAGGCATTTATACGCACGTGTTTGCGTCTGTCGTTGCTCTCTCGCTCAGCCCATTTCAGTTCTCCAGTCGGCTTCGGAGCAATCGTCCTCGGTTGCATCGCGTCATTGGCCGCACCTATCTCGGCATTGGCGTTGCTCTGGGCGGTCTGTCTGGCTTGTACATGTCGGCATTTGCCTTCGGCGGCCCAGTCGCAAAGCTTGGGTTTGCCTGCCTTGCGGTTTGCTGGTTACTAACGGGCTTGCGCGCTTTCCAGGCAATCCGGATGGGCAACGTACAAGAGCACCGCAAATGGGTCGTTCGCAATGTCTCGTTGACACTTGCCGCCGTTACCTTGCGTATCTACTTGCCATCCTCAATGATCGCCGGCATTCCATTCGAGCTTGCTTATCCTGTCGTTGCGTGGCTCTGCTGGGTGCCAAACTTGTTCGTCGCGGAGCTGGTTTTCATCGGGATGTACAACAATTCACTCAAGCCGAAGCCGCTTCGCGGGTCGGTTTAATTCAGGCGTTAGGCGGCGCACATGAACTTCAGCGATCTTGAGAAGACAGCACTAGAGCTAAACGAGCTTTACGAACGGCTAGAGACCAAGAGGTATGGCCGCATCTGGACCACGCAAGAACTTGCGCTTGGTTTCATGGGGGACGTGGGCGACTTGGCAAAACTGATCCAGGCACACGCCGGCGTCCGAACTATCGATGAATGTAAGGCGAAACTTGGCCATGAATTATCAGACTGTTTGTGGTCGATTCTAGTCCTGGCAAACAAGTGCGAAATTGATCTAGAGGCTGAATTTGTCAAGAACACCAGAGAGATATCCGAATATGTGTCTAGCGAACTCGGCAAGTAGGCGGGTGCCGCCTAACAATTCACTCAAGCCGAACCCATTTCGCGGGTCGGCTTAATTCAGGCGTTAGACCCCTCCGCCACTCCAATGAGACTGAAAGATATGAGCCGTACTATGCGCACCGTTGCCGTCCTCGGCCTCATGTTGGTAGCGGCGCCACTGCTTGCGCAGAACTCTACGGAACCAGCCGAGGTGACAGAGCTCCCCGATGCTGCGTTGCCGCCTGACTTGGATCGAGTGCTTCGGGACTATGAGCGCGCTTGGCGCGCGGGTGACGCGAAGGGCATCGCCTCGCTATTCACCGAGGATGGGACCTTGCTGCAAAACTACCGTCCTCCAATCCGTGGACGCCCGGCTATCCAGGCGGTCTATGAGGGCGAACGGGGCAGTCCATTACGGCTACGCGCGCTCGCTTATGCGACCGGAGACACGATTGGCTACATCGTCGGTGGATACCGTTACGGCGACGCAGCGCACGATATAGGAAAGTTCACTATCACTCTGCAGCGTGAACGCGGCAAGCCTTGGCTGATTTCCTCGGACATGGACAGTATGAACGCTTCGCCGAAACCACGGCGGACACCGGATACGCCGGCGCCAACCAATACCCCGCCCGCTCCTCGCTAAGGGCGGGGGTCTAACAATTCATTCAAGCCGAAGCCGCTTCGCGGCTCGGCCAGGAAATAGATTCTGCGTCGGCGCTGCTTGACGACTTTTTTTGGCTTATTGAACTGACTCGAAGGGCTGAAAATAAAAACGGTCTATTGGCCGACAGCTTGTTTTTCTCGCATTCCGCTCATGTCAGAACCGAGCGGAAGCTCAGCTTCAATCTTGTCTTGCGTGCGAACGTTTCGAGCCAATTCCGCTTGAATCCATCGCGCGATGTCGATGGACGAAATCGGAGTCTTGTAGACCGTGACTTCAGCCAACACGTTGCGGAATATCCAGTACACCAGATAGGGCGGCGTCTCCGGCGATCGTAACGACACTGTTCCCAGGTCGGCGGGACCCGGCACATCATTGATTGTCATCGTGTTCACGGCGTTGGCCTTATTTAAAAGATCCTCTGCCGCCAAATTTCTACGTGGGTCGTATACGCTCAAGACGATGCGCACCTGCTGTTCGCCTAGCTCAAACGTCGTGCTGATGTAATGCACGCCACTGGCTGTCATCGAGTCGCGAACGGTCTTGGACCATGATCGCAGTTGTGGAGGACTATCCATAGCCGCCGGATCGAGGACCACGTGCTCCGAGGTGTTTTCGTAACCGATTTTTCTATCGAAATCTATTCGTTCCTTGAACGAGGCGATCCTGGGGTGGGGCGGCGCTTGCCGCACTGGTTCGCCGGCACGGGAGGCCGACGAGATGCTCATTGCCGCGACGGCCAGGGCCAGCAAAAAAATGCGCACTTCATGTGTGTATCCCGATGCGGCCGAAGAACTGGTCATGACCAACAGATCCATGTGGCGACGATGAGGCTGATCATGCCGGTTGGGTCGGGGTCGGGGTCGGGGTCGGGGTCGGGGTCGGACAAGGATGGCACCGGCTGGGGATATGCAGCGTGCTCGTCGGCGGAACAGGGATCAGAGTGGAATTTCAAAAGCTCGCCCCCAGACCGCGTCATAGCGGTCGAGGCTTTCAAGCCGGAGCCGCTTCGCGGCTCGGCTTAACTCCGGCGTTAGCGCGCAAGGGCAGATATGTCATTGGTCACTGAAAATCTAAGTACTGGCGACAGTCTTTATCATTTCTCCAGTGATCTAGTATGCCGCCTTCCTCCAGCGGCAACCAGTCGATCTGGTTCTTGAACACTGCCGTGGGGCTGCCATGCCGCTCGGGGCTCACCCAGACATGACCTTCGGACCATTGCGACCACTCGCGAAGCTGCTGAACTTTCGGATGGTCTGCGCCCACGCTGTCCAGCAGCGGCAAATCATGCGGATCGAACATCCGCGTCTCTGCGCCGAATAATTGCAGAATCCGCTCGGCTTCCAGCGCCAGCTTGCGACTGAAGGATTGCTGACGCAGAAGTTATCCGTGCATGGTCAACATGCATAATCAAGATCAAGCAATGCACAAATACAAAGAGCGGGGCATGAGCGCAGACTTTCGGCTATATTCACGCCCGCTTGCCGCACTGTTACGGGGCGGCCTAATTCAAACGCCAGAACTTATCGGAAATCTTTATGACGCAAATAACCCAAGCGCGACAACCTGTATTTGCACCTGAAGTGGGTGCGCGAAACATGCAAATGTTAGCGACCCTCATTTTCACCGCACTCGCCCTTCCACTCACAGCAGAAGCTTGTCCGATAGGCATGGAGCCCAACGGGGTCATCTGCGTTGCGCCGCAAGGCTACAGCGCGGACGATTGGATCCGTGAACAGTATGAATATATAGATTCGCTAGGCCCTAAGAACCCCACGCCAACGCGCTCCCTGAGTCCAGAAGAAGTAGAAGATCTGAAAAAACTTGAAGCCGAAAAAGAAGAAAGAGATTTGAAAATGGCTAAAGAACTTGCTCAAGGTGTATGGTTTTCCGATCCGACACCTGCAGCTGAAGGCAAGCTCTGCGGTGCTACGTTTGCCAAAATGACACGCGAAGACAATGGGAAAAGCGGAGGCATGGTCAGCATTTTGGGTGTTCAAGACCCCAACAAAGAAGCGTGGCTGATTTTTTACGGCACAGGGCTGCCCAAGCCAAAGAAAGTTAAAAAAATACGAATCACCCTGCAGCAAGATGAAGGCCCTGCTCAAGATGTTCAGGCGGTCAACTACCGATACATAGGTGCGATGGGTGTGGTTGCGTTTGCGGGACCTGGGCTGGCGACAGCACTGAACGGCATGCATGACAAGCAAAGCTTTAGGTTGTCGCTTGATGGCAAATTGGTAATGGCGATACAGTGGGCAAACGCCGCGCCGATGATTGAGGAACTTAAACAGTGCGCAAAGTAGCGCGCCCACAAAACACGGCGAGAACTTTCGAAGGCGTGCCCTTGATGCGTCACAGCGGAGTATTTTCTCAAACCGAAGCCGCTTCGCGGCTCGACCCAAGCATAAGCGCTCATAACCGAGAACCTTCAGATGAATAACCTTGCTGATGTCGTGCTTGAGTACTACTGGTTTCTTAACTTCTGTTCTGACGATGAGTTGGAGCCGGATACAGCCGTAAAGATGATGGAAAACCTTGCTCACCTAATTGAGAACGACTTCTCGGCCCCCGAGAAGGTTGCTTTGCAAGAGGCGGCAAAAAGATCATTGGCGTTCATCCTTCGTGAGCCGGACGAGCATGGATACACCCCAAGAGGACTGGTTACGCCAGAGCAGAAAGAATTTCTTCAGGCCATTATTGATGGTCACTTTTCAGGCCCACCCATTGATGAGGATTGAATTGCCGAGAGGTAAGTGGCCAGCTCGGGGTAGTATTCTGGCGGGCTGAAGCCGCTTCGCGGCTCGGTTTGAGTCGATCGCCCACTCATGGAGGAGGTATGGTCCAGAACTTCACCAAGGACCAGAAGATCCAAGAGATCGCAGAGGCCTACTCGATGGATGCCATCGACTTCGCCCGCGATCACTTCAAAATTGAACTTGACTGGCGTGACGGGAGCGTCGCCCATATCGAGACCATGCTTAGCTTGTTTCATGATCAGCTCGCCAAAGCCAATCCGAGCGATGAACAAATCTTTGGTTTTTCAAAGATATTTGGCAGCTACGTCGGAGAAGTCTTTCGGCGCAACCATGGCGCGACATGGGGGCTCGTAGACCTCGGCGGAGAGTCCTTTCCGTGCCTCGAAACAGGCGGGGCCTCCTGGCTCTTCCGGCCATGGGACCGAACTCACCGTCGCATACTTAATGGTCCGCAAGACAATGTGTGGGATTACTATCAAGCTCTTGTCACAAGGGATGGCGGCAATGGCGCTGCTCCGACATCCATAACGCCCATGGTGCAGAAAAAGTCATGGTTGGGTCGTTTGCGTGGGGCCTAGTATTCATTCACGCCGAAGCCGCTTCGCGGCTCACCTGGCACAGGAGCTGACTGACATTGAAGACAATCGCTCAAACAATGATTGTACTGTCTCTGTTCGCAATGCTACCGACGGCTCATGCCGCCGCGCCGATGGAACTATGCAAACTGCTGCGTAACTTCGCCGAGTCTATATCGCCGAATTCGGAGCAGGAATTTACTTACCGCATCTGCTGGGGCGAGAACTTCAAAGACTCGGACGAACCAGTGCTTGGTGCTAAGCGCTGCGAGCACAATGGCTATGGGCCTGCCAGGAATATTTGTAGCTATCTGATGGAGCATGGGTCAATCGAGTCCGCTGGGGTTATCGTTATGCATGCGGTTTCTTGCCTGACGAGAAAGAGTCGTTTCGACCCGTCGCTGAGGATCCATAGTGCGAACTTATCTTTCAGTTACGGCGGCAGAAACCGCGGAGCGCTGATAGATTTAGTATACGAGGAAGATAAAAAGATCGGCGGCAAGGCCCTTCGGTTGGTAGCCACCGGTTACTGAACCTCTGTAAATCGAGCCGAAGCAGCTTCGCGGCTCGGCTTAAAGGACTCTGCGTCAACCCTGCTTGATGACTCTTTTTTTGTTCTTCTCCCAACTGAGCCAGTCTTGCGCGCAGTCGGCCTGGCTAATCCAGGTGTCAGGAAGTCAGTGACGCTCCGGCCGTACTTCGTCTTCTTGGCCAGCCATCGCGGCATCCGCCCACGACCCGACGACCTCAAGTTTTGGGTGGCGCTGATTTATGGGGATGTGACACCGCGGCTTTATGTAAAAGCCGCTTACACAGTCGGTAAGTCTCGCGGCTCAAGCCGGCAGGCCTCGAAGATGGCACCTCCTCATTCAATTGGAGATGCAAATTGGCTAGTTCATCCGAGAAGCATTGGTTCAACGCGAAGGGTTTGGACCGCAATGGCGGCGGCCATGACTTTGCGGTCTCAAAGAAAGGCCGATCGATCTACATCCAGGAGGTCGGCGGCAAGCGCCACCTCTGTCACCCATCGGTTGGCGGTATCGAATCGGTCCGACGCGAGATCGCGCTCGTCTTCCGCGTCGAGGTGAGCAAGATCGATAAGTAAGTCGTGCTGATGGTGACGTGCTCCGGGGTCATCCTTCACCCCTAGCCGAGCACATGTGCTCGGCGGAGAAGCTTTTGGAAACTGATTTCCAAGACATCTGAACTGCGCTCTGTCGGAAGTTGTGCCGGACAGCAGCTATTGGCCGGCACTTCATCAATCACAGGAGTCGGAGTGAAGAAGATCTATCAGCGCATCAAAAGTCGTTTTGCCGATTGGCACCGGGAGCGGCGCATCAAGGAGATAGCAGAGGAGATCATTGCGCTACGAGACAGAGGGGCGACCGATCAAGCCAGGGTGGCACTGGAGAAGCTGGGAGCAGAGATCGAAGCACGCTCCGCACTGCAGCTGGTTCGAGTAGAGCGGCGGCGGAATCTGAGGTGACAGTCAATGTCGATAACTAGAAGGTCAATCTTTTAGTTCAATGTACTTGACGCCCTCGGTCCGATTCGGCGCGCCGAATGGGATGGTCGAGCTGCAGATGCCATTGCCGTAGACGAGAATTTGCTTGCCAGTGCTTTTCGCTGCGAGTGCCAGGGAAATCATGTCCTGCTCGGCGAACGTCGGATTGTCGCCACGAAACAGCGCGTAGACCATCGAAGATCCGTTGTACGGACATCCGCTGATTTGACCCGGCACGAAGGCTCCGCCCTCAAGGACGATGAATACGACGGCCTTGTTCGTAGACACTCCTGCGATCAAGCTTTTTACGTATCCCTGGTAAACGCCCGACACACCTGCATGGGTCGGGGCATTCCAAAGCAACAGAACAGTTGAAAGTACGGCGATCGCAATGGCTTTCATGTGACAGTCCTTTGATCTGATGTGGAGTGCAAGGTGGCGTATTCAGCCCTGCCCAGTTGTGCTTTCAATTTTCTACGAAAAAAGTAGCTCTAAGCGGTCACGGCAGTGGCGTGCTTTGAGCATGGTCGTCCGCAATGCCGCGCGGCAAGGCCGCCACAACCGCGCCCCGCCAGGTCGTGCCCCACGTTGGCGCACACCATCCGGCCAGAAATCGCGGGCCCTTCCTTGACAAAACCTGAAGCTGCGGGCCATGCCGCAAAATCCCGCTAGCGTCACGGGTGCGAACTAGGTTTGCATTATTTTGGTTCGCACTCGTGATGCGTGGTTCGCATCAAATGCTGGAAGAGGTCGCGCTCGCCAGGTTGGAGGCGGCGGGGAAGAGCGAGCTTTCGCATTGATTTCTCCGGAAACCCTGGTCCAACAAAGCCTCCAGTGGCTGCTCATGGCGAACTCCTCAGTCGATGACTGAACGGAGCAGATCAACGCACTCTACGGCCAGATTCATCGATCACGACTTCGCCGTCTTCCTTGATGAAAGGCTGAGTGATTAACGGCAACAGATCGAGAACAACCTCGGAGGGTCGGCACAGGCGCACACCCATCGGGGTTTCGACCAAGGGCCGGTTGATCAAGAGCGGCTCGCGCATCATCGCGTCAAGCAACGTCTCATCAGACAGTTCCGGGTTGTCGAGACCCAGCTCTTGATAAGGCGTGCCTTTCTCTCGCAATACTTCGCGAACCGTGAGCCCCGCATCCCGAATGAGCCCGATCAGGCGCTCGCGCGACGGCGGGTGTTGCAGGTACTCGATCACCTGTGGTTCGACACCGGCGTGGCGAATCAGCGCGAGCGTATTGCGCGAGGTGCCGCAGGCGGGGTTGTGATAGATGGTCACGTCCATGCTTCATTCCTAGAGTGGTGAGTGCGCTTCAGGCAGTCGCCTTGGCACTGGATTCTTCCGTCACAGGTACCGCTCCAGTGATGGCGGTCAGTGGGGGCGCGGCGCCGGATGCGGCGGCGAGCGCCGCCGCTTCCTGGCTGCCTTTGCGTTCGCTGTAGCGACTGGTCAGGTAGTCGCTGCGGTCGCGGATCATGAGCGTGAATTTGACCAGCTCTTCCATGACATCGACGACCCGCTCGTAATAGGCCGAAGGCTTCATACGCCCGTGCTCATCGAACTCCTGCCAAGCTTTGGCCACCGACGATTGGTTGGGGATGGTGACCATGCGCATCCAGCGACCCAGCAGGCGCAGCGCATTGACCACGTTGAACGACTGCGAACCACCACAGACCTGCATAACCGCCAATGTCCGCCCCTGGGTCGGCCGCATGCCGCCTTCCTCCAGCGGCAGCCAGTCGATCTGGTTCTTGAACACTGCCGTGGGGCTGCCATGCCGCTCGGGACTCACCCAGACATGACCTTCGGACCATTGCGACCATTCGCGAAGCTGCTGAACCTTCGGATGGTCTGCGCCCACGCTGTCCAGCAGCGGCAAATCATGCGGATCGAACACCCGCGTCTGTGCACCGAACAATTGCAGGATGCGTTCGGCTTCCAATGCCAACTTGCGACTAAAGGACTGCGGACGCAGCGAACCGTACAAGATCAAGATGCGCGGCGGGTGCGCCGATCCCTCCAAAGAGAGCTTTTCCAGGGTGGGGTAATCGATCGCATCGACGGACAGGTTGGGAAGGTCAGGCAGGCTCATCGTGTTCGCAGTCTCTTGGAGGCAGTGGTCAGCAGCCGCAACCGATGGCGTTGGTCGCCGCAGATTGCGGTCCCGAGCCCGTGGTTGAGGTAGCAGCGGTGGGCGAGCAAGCGAAAAGACCGTAATGGGTCCGTCCGTTGCCCAGCACGTCAAAGAATTCGGCGTAGCGGCTGAGCGTCAGCATCTCGGCCGTGTTGCGGCAGACCGGAACGATCCGCCCGGTCTCGAAACGGTGCCCCGTATCCAGCTCAAAGCGATGGGCATGGTCGGGCAGCGTGCCGCGATAGACGGCCGCCTGACCGTAGTCCTCGCAGCGATCTTCGAGTTCGAGCTTGAAGATCCGCAACGTCATCGAGTACAGCGTGGCGCCGGCGAGCCGCGCCTCGATCTGCGGATTGGCGATATTTTTGATGGCACTGGAGATAACGCGAACATCGTTGCAACCGATTTGACGCATCAAGCGAACGAAGTCCTCGTAGTACTGCACGTCTCCGATGCACTCGCCGACCAATTGACTGTCGTACTTAAGTTCCTCCGGCAAGCGGCGGTCGGAGAAGATATCGGCGAAGTAGAGTTCGCCGCCAGGTTTCAGCAGGCGCATCATCCCTTCCAGCACCTTCGTCTTGGCCTCGGACAGGTTGATGACGCAGTTGGAGACGATGATGTCGAAGCTTTCGTCGGCGAGTCCGATTTCTTCCAACGACTCGATGCGGCCCTGGTGGAATTCGACATTAGCCTGGGCATAGCCGAAAGCATCGCGGTGGAAGTCGATATGGCGATTGGCGGTTTCGATTTGTTCCGCGGTCGCATCCACGCCGACCACATAGCCCGACGGTCCCACTAGCCGCGATAGCACGAAGCAGTCGCGTCCCGAGCCGCAGCCGATGTCGAGTACGCGAGCACCGGTGACGTGAGCGGGGAACGGCGAGCCGCAGCCGTAAAAGCGGGCCAGGACTTCCGGGTGGATCATTTTCAGCACGTCCTGTACGTGCTGGGGCGGCGCCGCATCGACCGTGCAGACGTTCGTCACCAGATCGTCTTTGCTCGATAGCGTCTTGCCGTAGTAGTCCTGTACTTGCTCCAGGCGTGCGTCATGCGTCGTGCTCAGATTGCTCATCGCAGTCTCCTTGAAGGGGCGTCCATGAAAATTTCCACATTTCTGCAAATGTGGATCTTTAAGCTAGGACGGGCACATGACATCGACATAACCGCGATCTTTCCGTCTCCGAGACTGGGCCCAGGAGCCCAGTTGACATCAAGTTCCTTTCGTCTATTCTAGAAACATGGAAATACAAAACGCAACTACCGCGCTTTCGGCCCTGGGACACACGACCCGCCTGGCGATCTTTCGTTTACTGGTCGAGGCCGGCCGGGAGGGACGCATGGCCGGCGACATCGCCGAGGCGCTGTCACTCCCCGGCGCGACCGCCTCGTTCCATTTCAAGGAACTCAGTGCCGCAGGCCTGATTCATGGGCAATCCAGGGGGCGCTTCATTTGTTACACGGCGAACTTCGACGCCATGACCGGGTTGATCGAGTTCCTGACCCGTAACTGCTGCGGTGGCGATGCGTCGCAATGCGCGCCGGCGGTGTGTGCCCCGACGCCTGTTCCGGCGAAGGTCGTCAAGCGCAGGGGGGCGATCGCGCAATGAATGCGGTGGCCGAAACGCCCGCCGATCAGCCCCTGTCCCGCCGGATGGGCTCGTTCGAGCGCAATCTCACCTGGTGGGTGCTCGCTTGCATCGTCGTCGGCACCGGTCTGGGCTATCTCTTTCCGGGACTGTTCGCCACGCTGGGCGCGGCCGAGATCGCCAAGGTCAATCTGCCGGTGGCGGTGCTGATCTGGCTGATGATCATCCCGATGCTGCTGAAGATCGACTACGCCGCGATGGGACAGGTGAAACGGCATTGGCGCGGTATCGGCGTCACCTTGTTCGTCAACTGGGCGGTCAAGCCGTTTTCGATGGCGCTGCTTGCCTGGATATTCATCCGCCACGTGTTCGCCGACTATTTACCGGCCGAGCAACTTGATTCTTATGTCGCAGGGCTAATCCTGCTGGCGGCAGCTCCGTGCACGGCAATGGTCTTCGTGTGGAGCAACCTGTGCGATGGCGACCCGGAATTCACCCTCAGTCAGGTCGCGCTCAACGATTTGATCATGGTGATTGCGTTCGCACCGATCGTGGGACTGCTGCTGGGGATTTCCTCGATCACGGTGCCTTGGTCGACGTTGATGCTCTCGGTGGGCCTGTACATCGTGGTCCCCGTGCTGATCGCAGCGATCCTGCGCAAGGCGGTGCTGGCACGAGGCGGTGAAGCGGCATTGCAGGCATTGCTTGGCCGCCTCGGACCGATTTCGCTCGCCTCGTTGCTGCTGATGCTGGTGCTGCTGTTCGGTTTCCAGGGCAAACAGATCGTCGCGCAGCCGGCGATCATCGCGATGCTCGCGGTGCCGATCCTGATCCAGGTCTATTTCAACTCCGGGGTCTCTTATTGGCTCAACCGCAAGCTCGGGGTCGCCCATCGCGTGGCAGGCCCGTCAGCGCTGATCGGCGCCAGCAACTTCTTCGAACTCGCCGTCGCCGCGGCCGTAGGCATCTTCGGTGTGCATTCCGGTGCCGCGCTGGCGACGGTGGTGGGTGTCCTGGTCGAAGTGCCGGTGATGCTGTCGGTGGTGCGTATCGTCAACTCATCCAAGGGCTGGTACGGCGCGCGCGCCTGATCCGCAAGGCCCCTCTCCCGGAGTAGTGAATGAACGGCCAGTACAACGTCTTGTTTCTATGCACGGGCAACTCCGCCCGCAGCATTCTCGCCGAAGCCTTGGCAAATCAACTCGGCAACGGCCGCCTGCATGCATTCAGCGCGGGAAGCCACCCGCGAGGTGAGGTCCATCGCGTTGCGCTGGAGGTAATGAACAAGGCGGGGTTGCCGACGGCCCAATTGCGCAGCAAGCCGTGGGATGAGTTCTCCGCCCCCGGCGCGCCGCAGATGGACTTGATAATCACCGTATGCGATCGGGCCGCGGGCGAGAGCTGTCCGGTTTGGCCGGGACAGCCGGTCACCGCGCATTGGGGAATCGAAGATCCAGCCGATGCCACCGGAACGCCTGAGCAGATCCAGAAGGCGTTTACGAATGCGATGTTGCTCCTGCAACACCGTATCTCCCTTCTGCTGGCGTTGAAGACCGAAGCGTTGGATCGCCTGGTGCTTCAAGCGAAAATCCGCGAGATCGGGCAGCAATCCTGAGTTCCTGTCGTCGTGCGCATGCACGGCGATCTACCCACGTATCGAGCGGCATCTCACACCATGACCATCCGTGTTGGCATCAATGGCTTCGGCCGTATGGGCCGCCTGACGCTGCGCGCAGCGTGGGGCAGCACCGATCTTTCTTTCGTCCGGATCAATGACCCCGCCGGTGATCCCACCACGTTGGCGCATCTGATGATGTTCGATTCCGTGCATGGCCGCTGGGATCGCGAGGTGGTCACCGATGGCGATGCATTGGTCATCGACGGCGTGCGGATTCCTGTGACTCGCAACAAAGACCTCTCCGCGACGGATTGGTCAGGCTGCGATGTGGTGATCGAGGCCTCGGGCAAGTTTCGTAAGCCTGACGTGCTCCAGCCCTACTTGGATCAGGGGGTGAAACGTGTCGTGGTCACCGCGCCGATCAAAGCTGCCGGCACGTTGGACATCGTCATGGGGGTCAACCACGGCCGTTTTGATCCCACGCAGCACCGCATCGTCTCGGCGGCATCCTGCACGACGAACTGCTTTGCTCCGGTGGTGAAGGTCATTCACGAGAACATCGGAATCCGGCACGGCAGTCTCACCACGATCCACAGTCTGACTAATACCCAGGTCATCGTGGATGCACCGCACAAAGACTTGCGGCGTGCGCGATCCTGCGGCAGCAGTTTGATTCCAACCTCGACGGGCTCGGCTACGGCCATCGCTGAAATATTTCCGGAGCTGCGCGGCCGGCTGGACGGTCATGCGGTGCGCGTTCCTCTGACCAATGCCTCGTTGACCGACTGCGTGTTCGAGGTCGAGCGCCCGACCACGGTGGAAGAAGTAGACCAATTGCTCAAGACGGCGGCCGAAGGCAGTCTGAAGGACATCCTGGGCTACGAGGAACGGCCCTTGGTCTCCATCGACTACCAGACCGATCCGCGCTCAAGCATCGTTGATGCCCTGTCTACGCGGGTCATCAACGGCACGCAGGTCAAGATCTATGCCTGGTACGACAACGAATGGGGCTACGTGAACCGTACAGCCGAACTGGTGCGATTTGTCGGTCGGGCGGGCCGTTGATTCCATGCTTCAGCGGCTCTCGCCCCAGGTGCGCCAATACCTGCTGATCACCGGCAACTACTGGGCATTCACGCTGACCGATGGCGCCTTGCGCATGTTGGTCGTGCTGCACTTTCATCAACTGGGTTACAGCCCGCTGCAAGTAGCGATGCTGTTTGTGTTCTACGAGATCTTTGGTGTCGTCACCAACTTGGTCGGTGGCTGGCTGGGCGCGCGCATCGGCCTGAACAGGACGATGAACATCGGGTTGGCTCTGCAGGTCATAGCGTTATCGATGCTGCTTGTGCCCGCCGCGTGGCTGACCGTTGTGTGGGTGATGGCGGCGCAGGCGATGTCGGGCATTGCGAAAGACCTCAATAAGATGAGCGCCAAGAGCAGTATCAAGCTGCTCGTCCCCGGCGATCAGCAGGGAGCGCTTTACCGGTGGGTGGCCGCGTTAACCGGCTCCAAGAACGCCCTGAAGGGCGTGGGCTTCTTCCTGGGCGGCGCGCTGCTGACGGTGCTCGGATTCGCGCCTGCCGTCGCCATTCTGTCGTCGCTGCTGTTGATTGTCTGGTTGTCGAGCCTGGCTCTATTGAAGCGCGACCTGGGCAAGGCGAAAGCCAAGCCAAAGTTTCGGGACATATTCTCCAAAAGCCGAGCCATCAATCTGCTGTCCGCGGCACGGCTGTTCTTGTTCGGCGCCCGCGACGTATGGTTCGTAGTCGCTTTGCCTGTGTTCCTCTCGGACGTATTGGGCTGGGATTTTTGGCAGGTGGGCGGATTTCTTGCCGCGTGGGTGATCGGATACGGCGTAGTCCAGTCGATTGCACCGTACTTCACTGGAAAGCGTGGCGGGCGTGTTCCCGACGGCCGAGCGGCATTGATCTGGGCGTGCGCGTTGGCGGTGATCCCTGCCGTCATGGCTTGGCTGCTGCACATGGGCCATTGCGCGCAAGTGGTGGTGATTGCCGGGCTGACCGTCTTTGGTGTTTTGTTTGCTATCAACTCGTCGCTGCACAGCTACCTGATAGTCAGTTACGCCGCGGAGGACGGCGTGTCGTTGGATGTAGGGTTCTATTACATGGCTAACGCACTGGGCCGACTGCTAGGAACACTGTTGTCGGGCTGGGTATATCAGGTCGCGGGCATTGGCGTTTGTCTGGCGATCTCATCGTTGCTGGTCGTGTTAGCCGCTGTCGTCTCGGTTCAGTTACCCAGACACATTACGAGCTAGTGACTCGGCACGCTTCTCTTGTATTAGAAGCGGGCCCCCGATGTTGCCGTTAGTACCAATGCGGCGAGTGGGACCTATTCTTGACCTGATCCAGCTCGTGACACAGCCCTGGAACTGGCGGACTTTCTGTTTGTGGGATTCTTGACTGCCCTTTTGGCTGTCTTCGGCACATTGTGCTGCTCCACCAACTCGTGAACCTTGGCCTTGCTCAGACCACGAATCAACGCAATCTTGTCGAGGAATTCCTGGCGAGGACGGGTCTGGGTTTGTTCCCAGTCATATAGTGCTTGCGAACTGGCGCCGAGCAACGGTGCGAATGCATCGCGCGACAATCCTAGTCGCTCCCGCAATTTTCGCAGAAGTGCGCCGGAGTACCGTGACGTCCTGCCGGACTCACCGCGTAACTGGCTACAATTTTTGTACGCAGGTCACATGCACTGGCCGACCGCTCCAAACTTGCGGATGCGCGGCTGGGCGCTATCGCATTCGCGACTACGCCATCGTAGGAAGGTGCGGCAACAGCTTGTCCAAGGTGATCGGATACTCACGCACGCGGATGCCCGTGGCGTTGTGGATGGCATTGGCGATGGCGGCACTTACGCCGCAAAGACCGAGCTCACCGACCCCTTTTGCCTTCATCGGCGATGACTTGTCGTCGGCCTCGTCGAGGAAAATAACCTCCTGATGCGGCACATCGGCATGCACGGCCACTTCGTAACCGGCAAGATCATGGTTGACGAAGAAGCCAAGGCGCTTGTCCACCGCCAGTTCTTCCGACAGCGCGCCACCGATGCCCATGGTCATGGCGCCGATCACCTGGCTGCGGGCCTGCTTGGGGTTGAGGATGCGGCCGGCCGCGCACACCGCCAGCATGCGGCGGATGCGCGACTCGCCGGTGGCGATGTCCACGCCGACCTCGACGAAATGAGCGGCGAAGGTCGATTGCTGGAACTTCTTGGCCAGGTCGCCGAACTCGATGCTGTCTTCGGCCACCACGTCGCCGGACTCGGCGGCTTTTGCGAGCGCGATACTGCGCCCGTCCACGCTGACCTTGCCGTCGGCGAAGCTCGCCTTGTCCGCATCGAGTCCGAGCTTCGCCGCGACGATCCCGCGCAGCTTCATGCAGGCGGCATAGACACCTGCGGTGGAGCTATTGGCGCCCCACTGGCCGCCTGAGCCAGCCGATACCGGGAAATCCGAATCGCCCAACCGCACTACGACCTTGTCCAGCGGTACGCCCATCACCTCGGCCGCGGTCTGGCCGATGATGGTGTAGCTGCCCGTGCCGATGTCGGTCATGTCGGTTTCCACCACGACCTTGCCATCGCCTGCCAGGCGCACGCGAGCGCCCGATTTCATCACCAGGTTGTTGCGGAACCCCGCCGCCATGCCCATGCCCACCAGCCAGCGCCCGTCGCGCACCGCGCCGTGCTTGGGATTGCGCTTGCTCCAGCCGAAGCGTTCCGCGCCTGTGCGCAGGCATTGCACCAGCTCGCGCTGCGAAAATGGGCGCTCCGGCTTCTCCGGATCGACCTGGGTGTCGTTGAGGATGCGGAACTCGACCGGATCCATGCCCAGCTTTTCCGCCATTTCGTCCATGGCGATTTCCAGCGCCATCAATCCGGGCGCTTCACCGGGCGCGCGCATCGCATTGGCTTCGGGCAGGTCCAGTGTGGCCAGGCGCGCCTTGATCATGCGATTGGCGCCGGCGTACAGCAGCCGGGTCTGCTGCACCGCATTCTCGATCCCACCGCCGGGCAAGTCGCCGGACCAGCTTTCGTGGCCGATGGCGCTGATCTTGCCGTCCTTGGTCGCACCGATGCGGATGCGCTGAATCGTCGCGGGACGATGGGTGGTGTTGTTCGCGATCAAGGGCCGGGGCAGCGCGACCTTGACCGGCCGCCCCGCCGCGCGCGCGCCGAGCGCCGCGAGCACCGCATCGGCGCGGACGAACAATTTTCCGCCGAAGCCGCCGCCGATAAAGGGCGAGACCAGGCGAACGTTTTCCTTCGGTATGCCCAAGGTCTTGGCCACATCGCCGCGGCCCCACGCGATCATCTGGTTGGACGTCCACAGCGTGAGCTTGTCGCCGTCCCAGGCGGCGATCGACGCGTGCGGCTCCATCATCGCGTGCGACTGGTCGGGCGTGTGGTAGGTGGCATCGAGTTGCACCGGCGCCGCGGCGAACGCGCCGGCGAAATCGCCGACGGCGATATCGGGCTGATCGCGCTCGGACACCACCGCCGATGGCTTGGCCGCGGCCAGATCGAATGCGCCGGCGCCGCGGTCGTAGCGAATGCGCACCAGGCCGGCCGCGGCGCGCGCCTGTTCGAAGGTCTCGGCCACCACCAGCGCGACCGCCTGGTGATAGTGCTGAATCGCCGGACCGCCGAGCAGCTTGGCGGTGTTGAAGTCGCCCTTCGCCAGCTTGCCGGCGTTGGCGGCGGTCACGATGGCCAACACGCCCGGCGCCCGGCGCGCGGCGTCGAGTTCCATCGACATGATCCGGCCCTTGGCGATGCCGGCGCCGATCACATGGCCGTACACCGAATTGCGGACAGCCTCGTGCTGCTCGTAGGCATAGGGCGCGGTGCCGGTGACCTTCAACGGGCCATCGATGCGATCGAGCGGTTTGCCGACCACCTTGAGCTGGTCGATGGGATTGGTCGTGGCGGGGGTATCGAATTTCATGGCATCACTCCTTCGCCTCGGCCAGCACCGCGGCGAGCGTGCGCTCGGCCAGCAGCAGCTTGAAGCGGTTTTGCTCGGTAGGCCGGGCGCCGTCGAACAACGCGCCGGTCACGGCCTTGGCGCCGTTGACGAGTTGCGCGTCGGCCGCGTCGCTGCGCCATGGCGCATACGCGACACCGCCGACCGCGACGCGCCCGCTGCCGTCGTTGTGGACCACCGCGGCGATCGACACCAGCGCGAACGCATACGACGCGCGGTCGCGCACCTTGCGGTAGATGTGGGTTCCGCCGATCGGCTTGGGCAGGGTCACCGAGGTGATCAGCTCGCCCTGGCCCAACACGGTGTCCAGATGCGGCGTACTCGCCGGGGCGCGATAGAACTGCGCCAGCGGGATGCTGCGCTCGCTGCCGTCGGCCTGCACTGTCTGCACGGTCGCGTCCAGCACGCGCATGGCGACGGCCATGTCGCCGGGATAAGTTGCGATGCAGTCCTTGCTGCCGCCGATCACCGCCAGTTGCCGGCTGACGCCTTCCAACGCGGCGCAGCCGCTGCCGGGAGTGCGCTTATTGCAACGCTGATTCGTGTCGTAGAAGTACGGGCAGCGCGTGCGCTGCAGCAGATTGCCGCCGGTCGTGGCCTTGTTGCGCAACTGCCCGGACGCGCCGGCCACCACCGCGCGCGACACCAGCGCATAGTCGCGACGAATGCGCGGATGGGCGGCCAGGTCGGTATTGCGCACCAGCGCGCCGATCTTGAGCCCGCCTTCGGGGGTCGACTCGATCGCATCGAGCTTGAGCGCATTGACGTCGATCAGATGGCCGGGCGTCTCGACTTCCAGCTTCATCAGATCCAGCAGGTTGGTCCCGCCGGCGATGAACCGCGCGCCCGGCGTGCGCGCCGCCGCCGCGGCCGCTTCGGCGGGCGAGGACGCGCGCTCATAGGTGAAGGCCTTCATGCGGACCTCCCGGCGACTTCGGTAATCGCGTCGACGATGTTGGAGTACGCGCCACAGCGACAGATGTTGCCGCTCATGCGCTCGCGGATCTCCTCGGCGCTCGGCTTCGGACGCGCGGTCAGTTTTTCGCTGACCAGGCTCGGCACCCCGCTCTTGATTTCGCCCAGCATCGCCACCGCCGAGCAGATCTGGCCGGGCGTGCAGTAGCCGCACTGGTAGCCATCGTGCTTGATGAAGGCCGCCTGCATCGGATGCAGTTTGTCCGGGGTGCCGAGGCCTTCGATGGTGGTGATGCGGTCGCCCTCGTGCATCACCGCGAGGGTCAGGCATGCATTGATGCGCCGGCCATCGACCATCACCGTGCATGCGCCGCACTGGCCGTGATCGCAGCCCTTCTTGGTGCCGGTCAGATGCAAGTGCTCGCGAAGCGCATCCAGCAGGCTGGTGCGCGTGTCGAGTTCGAGCGTCTCGGGTTTGCCATTGACCTGGAATGCGACCTTCGTCATCACCGGTGGCCGACCCGGCTCATCCGGCGCCTCCGCAAACGCCACCGAGGGCGCCGCGGCGGCGGCGGCCGATGCCGCGCCGGCCTTGAGCAGTTGCCGTCGGGTGAGGTTGAGTTTAAGCAGGCTGTCCACGTGCAGGGCTCCTTCTCGGCTGGCGATGGCTGGCACGACCGACGTAAGGTAAATCAGTGAATGCAATCCACGCGTGATGTGGTTGGCGCTGCGACCAATGGCTTACGGCGCGACGACACCGGCGCAAGGCCGCCCGTGGTGCGATGCAGCAACGACGCGCGGCCGGCGTGACCCTGTCCCTTGTCTGACCATATCGCCCGGTTTGTGGCCGGGTCACGCCCACCTCGCCGCCGCGCGCCGACTCAGTTCACGCAACCGCGTTGGCGGCGTTGTTCAAGGCAGACTCGAAGCCGCTAGGAAACGCGCATGTGGATCATGGTGGGACTGGACGAATGGATCGTCATCGACGGCCGGCAACCGTGGCAGTGGCCGGTTACGCCACCGCTGGTGGTGCCGGAAACAGGCAGTTTGGCGACTCACGGCCTGAGCGGCTGCGTCGGCGTGGCGCTGGGCTGGAGCAGCGGCCACATCGGCTTGGCCCACGTCTTTTCCGGCTGCACCGACGGACAGGGCCTTCCACCGGGACCGAATACCTGGAATGGCCCCGGCGGTTACCTGGCGCGGCTGGATCACGCACTGAATGCGAGTCAGGCGGCGATCCCGGGCGCGCTGCAAGACCCATACCGTAACGCGGTGCTGGTGTTCTCGGAGAATGCGCCCACGCGCACCGTGCAATTGCTGGACCAGTGGTTGCGCAGCAAGGGCTTCTCGGTTTCGCTCGATGCCGGCAAGGGCGGCCTCAATCTGGTGGCCCCGCGTGACGATGAGGAGGAAATGGACGTCGGCGGCACGGGCCTGCACGCGCAGCACCTCATATCGAGCGACTTGCACTACGGCCCAGGCGGGGAGATGACGGTGTGCGAGGCCTTGTCGAATCAGGCGGCACCCGCGGATCGGTGAGCCGAGCGGAAACGGTTCGCCAGCAGTCGGCATCGACTCACTCTCACCACAGTCGCCTCGCCGCTTGCTTGATTTTCTGCCTGTATCCGCCGACCGCTTGGCGGATATGCAGGACGCGACCGGAAACCGGCCGGTCGACGGCCTCCTTCCGGCCCCTGGCGTGCAGCTGGTGTCCTGTGGACGATTTCACAGCACACGTCGTGGGACTGGTCGGGTGTGGTCGTACAGATTGTCATGTCCGCGGCGATCAAGATCAGGCCGGGCGCGCAGGCGCCCAGGCCGGTTACGACGGTATGTCGTTCAACAGCGCCAGGTCGCGTTCGAACCCGCGCAGCAAGGCCTCGCGCGTGGCCTCCGGCTGGCGCAGGACGGCGGCGGGATGCACCGTGGCAAACGCACGTTGTCCACCGGACAGGACTCGCCACTGACCGCGCTCGTCGGTCAATCGAAATTGCGTTCCCAATACCGCGCGCGCGGCGGTCGCGCCCAGGCAAACCACGACGTCGGGACGCACGATGGCCAATTCATGTTTCAGCCACGGACGGCAGGCATTGACGTGCCGAGCCAAGGGATTGACGTGCATCCGCAGCTTGCCGCGCTGCTGGAAATGAAAGTGCTTGACCACGTTGGTGATGTAGAGCGTTTCGCGATTGATCCCCAACGCGTGCAGCACGCGGTTGAACAGCTTGCCGGCGGGGCCGACGAAGGGACGGCCGGTCAGGTCTTCTTCGTCGCCCGGCTGCTCGCCCACCACCATGATCCTGGCGCGATCGGGGCCTTCGCCCATCACCGCTTGCGTAGCGGGCTCCCACAGCGGGCAGCGGCGGCATTGGCCGACGGCGAGTTTCAACCCCTGCATGCCCTCGTGTTCGATGGCCGGCTGCTGGGCCGGCTGAGCCGGAATTCGTCGCCGCGGCGCCTGCGGCATGCGTTCGGCCATCGCCTGCACGCGCGGCCCGGCGTTGCGGATCAGCTCAGGCAGCAAGTGCGCTTCGGGCAGATGCTTCCAGTACTTTTGCGCCATCTCCTGACGCATCATGCGCGGGTTGAGCCGGGCCGGATTGAAGATGTTGGCGTAGTAGACGCGCCACAGCCCCTCGTTGGCATCGTCGGCCGGCGCGTCGTCGCGGTTCGCGCCCGCGCCGAGACCCAAGCGGGTTCCGTCCCACCACGCACTGCGGTACGGCGTGAGGATCGCCCAGCGCATGCCGGCGAAACGGCGGGCGAAAAACGGGGCGACCCAGTCGACGATGTAATGCTGGGGTTCGAACCAGGCGACGAAGGCTTCGTCCTCGCCGGGCACTTCACGAAAGCGCACGAACGCCTTCATCTTGTGCTTGTCGCGACGCACCGATTTTTCCAGCTCGCGGGCGCGATGCACATCGGGGTCGGTCGCGCGCTCGAGCAGGCCGGCTTCGCCTTCGGCCATGCGCCACAGCAGTCTGTACAGCAGACCGTGACGATGCGGATCGCGGTGGCACAGCACGGCCTCGATCAGCGACAGGAACTCGCGCGAGACCCGCGGCGCGGCGCGCACCGGCGTCAGCGGGTTCGGCACGCCCGAAAACAGGCCGCTTTGCGCCTCGCCGGCCCACGAGATCGCCTCCGGCGCCACGCCCGCGCACAAGGCGTCGCGCGCGTGCTTGCGCCACTCGTCCGCGTCCCAGGGCAGCACCAGTTGTACCGTGTGCATCCCGGCGTGGCTCAGTCGAACAGACCGATCTGCCGGGGGCGCGGCGCGAGTTGCGCGCGCAACCGCGCCGGATCGTCGAGCCGCGAGCGCGGATGATGATCGAGCAGACTGACGAACGGCAGCACCTTCTTCATCGGCACCCGCAACCGCTGCAGATCGGCGACGCGCAAGCGGGCGTGCCGGCGCGATTGCACGATGCGCGCCACGTTGCGCGTGCCCATGCCCGGCACGCGCAGCAGCATCTCCATCGGCGCGGTGTTCACGTCGATCGGAAACTGCCCCGGATTGCGCAAGGCCCAGGCGAGCTTGGGATCGATATCCAGGTCGAGCATGCCGCCGTTGTCCGCCGGCGCGATCTCGTCCACGCCGAATCCATAGAAACGCAGCAGCCAATCGGCCTGGTACAGCCGGTTCTCTCGCTGCAGCGGCGGCGACTGCAGCGGCAGTTTCGAGGAGGCGTCGGGAATCGGGCTGAAGGCGGAGTAGTAGACGCGACGCAAGCGGAAATTGCCGTACAGGTTGTCGGTGGTGGTCAGGATCGCGCGGTCGTCGGCATCGTCCGCGCCGACGATCATCTGGGTGCTCTGCCCGGCCGGCGCGAACCGGGGTGGCTTGGCTCGCTTGGTCGGCGCGGCCTTGCGCGCCTCCTTGCCCTCCTCGATGCGCCAGCGCAGATCGCCCATCGCGGCGCGAATGCGCGGCTGGCTTTTTTCCGGCGCCAACTGGGCCAGGCCGCCTTCGGTGGGCAGCTCGACGTTGATGCTGAGACGATCGGCGTAGCGGCCCGCGGCCGCCATCAACTCCGGCGTCGCATCCGGAATGGTCTTGAGGTGAATGTAGCCTGCAAACTTATGATCTTCGCGCAACGAACGCGCGACCTCGACCAACTGCTCCATCGTGTAATCGCTGTCGCGGATGATGCCGCTGGACAGGAACAAACCCTCGATGTAGTTGCGCTTGTAAAAGTCCAGGGTCAAGCGAACCACTTCTTTCGGCAGGAAGCGCGCGCGGCGCACGTTGCTGGAAACGCGGTTGACGCAGTACGAGCAGTCGAACGTGCAGAAATTGGTCAACAGTATCTTGAGCAGCGAAACGCAGCGTCCGTCCGGCGTATACGAATGGCAGATGCCCATGCCCTCGGTGCTGCCGACGCCGCCCGTGCCGACGGAATTGCGTTTATCGGCGCCGCTGGAAGCGCAGGACGCATCGTATTTGGCTGCGTCGGCAAGAATGGCGAGCTTGTCCAGGATATTCACGTGCTTAGCCTATGATCGATGAGTCTCAAATGCTGAGACGGGAGTTTGCTAAGCCCCGAGTCATCGTTGCCGTCGAAACAGTGAGGGCATGGTCAAGTGGCTTATTCGCTTTCATCCTCGCCGCTGGGCGCAGATGATGACGGAGTGGATGGAACGAAGCGCGCGGCCCATACATTATCCACCAGGTTCGGATATCGCCGCCCGGCCGCCTCCGCGCGTGCCTTGGCCGCTTGCCGCTGCATCTCGGTCAGGGGCTTGGCTTTGCGCTTTTTTCCTGTTTTGGGGCGATCCCAGAACGGCATGTGTTTATCTTTCCACAGCATCTTATTTCTCGCACTCCATCCGCGGCAATGCGATCGGATTGTGTTCGACGACAGACAACATCGGCGAAGGCATTCAATATGACCCGCCAGAAATGCTATCGCAAGGAAGACGCGTGGATCGGCGCCGACCTGAAGGCGGAAGGACCTGCCGCCACCGAAGATCATTCAGCGCTTTGGCCTTAGAGGGCACGGGCCCGGCCGGTAACGTAAGCGATTTTCCGACTATGTCCGTCGCGCAAATTTACCGACCTTTTGCATGGCTGTTTCGGTCATTGCCGTTAAGAACTGAGGCAACCAGCAGCAAGGTCTGACAATTTCTCGAGCCGAAGCCGCCTCGTTGATCCGCACCGGATCGGCGGGGCAGCCGAAATCGGCGCTGCCGGCGAGGTTGAGGTGCTCGTTGCAGGTGCGGTCCAGCAGGTTGTCGATGCCGGCGCTGATGCGGGTCTTGTTGCTGAAGCGGTGGCCGCGTTGAGCGAGAACACCGTGAAGCCACTGCTGCGGCCGATGTCCTGTCCGACCACGTTGCCCTGGCCGACGGCAGTCAGGGCGTACTTTGTAAAAGTATTGCTGTTGCGCCGGCGATCGATGAGCCCACGCCGGTTGAATCAAGCCGGCGCGGAGGCGAGACCTCCACGCCGGCCTGCATCACACCGTGGTGCTTAGTCCAGCTTACGGGCCTGGTCGTAACGCGTATGCACCACGTCGGTCTGCGCAACCGCGTACACCGGCTGGCGACGATAACCGAGACGGCCGGCGAAGAACGCGATCAAGCCGCCCAGCAACAACACGATCAAGCTGCTCCATGCGGCCTTGGACACACCGCTCGCCGCGGTCTGCGCCGCTTCGCGCGCTTTCTGCTCGGCCTGGACCTTGAGCTGCTCGTACTTGGCCATCGCCTCGGCGTAGGTGCGTGCATAACGATCGGCGGTCGCGCGCGCCTGCTCCGGCGACTGGCCGGTGCGTGCGGCGATCAGATTCGCGAGCGCGTCCTTGTCGGCGGCGGCCAGGGCCGGTTCGCCGCGTTCGCGAACCTTGGCGAACCAGTCGCTCAGTTCGACACTGGCCGCCTGCGGGTCGACCGCGGCGTCGCGCGCGCCGGCCTGAGCGTCGTTTACGCTTTTCTGCGCATTCTCGCGCAGGCGCTGAGGGTCGAGGTCGGCCTTGCCGGTCTGACGCAGCGCGGTGTCGAGTTCGCCCTTGAGGTCATCCCAATCCAGATCGATGCCGTTCTCGCGCAGCTGCGCCTTGACGCCCGAGGCCACCTGCGGCGCGGCCGCGGCGACACCCTGGCCGGCCAGGCTCAAGCCCTTGCCGACGGTGTTGGCCGCCGCGCCGGCCAGGCCGGTCGCCAGCGAGGCGAGCAGCCAAACCGTCGCCAGCGTGGTCAACGACCACGCCAGCAGGCCATGCAGGGCGCCTTGTACTGGCGCCGAGCGACCTGCGATGTATGCGCCGGCGAAGATCGAGAGCAGCGTGGTGACGGTCAGCCACACACCGGTGCCGGTGCCGAAGCCGGCCAATGGGTGTGCATCGCTTAGTGGATCGAGCGCGGACGCGCCGATCGCCGTGCCGAGCACGCTCAGAATCAGATAGACGATCAAGGAAATCAGGCCGCCGGCGAAAACGGCACCCCAGGAAATGCGCGCAACGCGCGGTCGAACGACGTGGGTGTTCATGGATGACCTCTGACAAACGGTGGGGGCACGCGCGGCGCCGGGTCGATACAGGCGCAGTAGCCGGCATCAGGCGTCGCGGGTGGTGGTATCGAACTCGAGCGGACCGACCACAGGACCAGTCCATCGATCGGCGCTCAGTCTGGGGATCACGCCACGGTGCGTCGCCGCGCAAATGCACCATCGGCGTTGGTGCATTCGCGTCATCCTCTAATCACGCCACCGACACGATGCTGGTCGCCCTATCGCACATCTCTACACACGGTCACCCATGAACGACGCCGTCCTGCACCGCCAGACCGATCGCCACCAGCTGCAGCAGATCATCCGCGGCCTCAGCGACGGGGTGATCCTGGTCGAGCCCGACCAGCGCATCGTCTGGGCCAATGATGCCGCGCTGAAAATGCACGGCGTCGACACGATCGACCGGCTGGGCGCGACCGTGAGCGAGTACCGCGAACGCTTCGAGCTGCGTTACCGCAATCACCATCGCCTGGTGGAGGGCAATTACCCGATCGACCGGGTGGTCGCGGGCGAGGCCTTCAGCGACGTCGTGGTCGAGGTGGTGTCGGTCACCGAGGAAGACAGCCGCTGGGTCCATCGCGTGCGCAGCCTGGTGCTGACCGATGCCGACGGCGCACCCGATTGCCTGGTGCTGATTCTCGCCGACGCCACCGATTGGGCCAGCGCCGAACAACGTTTCGAGAAAACCTTCAACGCCAATCCCTCGCCCGCGGTGATCTGCAGGCTCAGCGATCTGCGCTACATCAAGGTCAATCTCGGATTTCAGGAAATGACCGGCTACGAGCGCGATCAGGTCATCGGCCGCTCGGTCTACGAACTGGACGTGCTCGAACGCGCACAGGGCAAGGACCTGGCGATCGAGCGCTTGGGCACCGGCACCACGATTCCGCAGATGGAAGCCGAACTGAGCCTGCCCGACGGGGGAACCAAGCTGGTGATCGTCGCCGGCCAGCCGATCGAGGTCGGCGAAGAGGCCTGCATGTTGTTCACCTTCATGGACCTGGAGCCGCGGCGCAAGGCCGAACTGGCGCTGCGCCAGAGCGAGGAGCGATTCGCCAAGGCCTTCAAGCTGACCCCGGTGCCGACCCTGGTGTGCAGCGCCGATCGCCTGTCGATCCTGGAAACCAACGAAGCGTTTTCCACCGTGACCGGCCATGGCGCCGAGGAGGTGATCGGCAAGACCATCGCCGCATCGGGGGTGTTCGAACAGACCGCCGACGCCTTGCAACTGGGCGCCGCGCTGGCCGGGCAAGGCGCCTTGCACAACCTGGAATTGCGCGTCTCGCGCAAGGGCGGTGACGCGCTCGACTGCCTGGTCTCGGCCGAAACCGTAAGCATTCACGGCGCGGACTGCTATTTGCTGGTGCTGCTGGATATCAGCGACCGCAAACGCAGCGAGATGGAATTGGTGACCGCGATCGAGACGGTGATGCAGGACGCGTCGTGGTTCAGTCAGACCCTGATCGAAAAGCTGGCCAACGTGCGTCGCTCCAACGCGCCAGGCATCAGTCAGGCCGAGTTGAGCGAACTGACCGCGCGCGAACGCGACGTGCTGGGATTGATCTGCGAAGGCCTCGCCGACAAGGAAGTCGCCGCGCGTCTGGGACTGGCACCCAATACGGTTCGCAATCACGTGGCCGCGCTGTATTCCAAGCTGAGCGTCCACAGCCGCAGCGAAGCGATCGTGTGGGCGCGCGAACGCGGTTTCTTCGGAAGGACTGGCGCGACGCCCGTGAAAGCGAAAAAGCGGCCGGCGCGCTGATCAGGCGCAAATGCACTAGTCACTCTGGGTCATTTTTCGCTGTCGCCGCGGTGGCGCGATGCGCATAGTGGTTTCGGACCCGGCGTAGCTCACGACCGGCAACCAACTCCCCCGACTATGAGGTGCAGCATGGACAAGAATCGTATCGAAGGCGTGGCGAAGCAGGTCAAGGGCTCGGTCAAGGAAGCGATCGGCAAGATGACCGGCGACACCAAGACCGAGCTTGAGGGCACGGCCGAGAAGAATATCGGCAAAGCCCAGGCCAAGGCCGGTGAGTTGGCCGACAAGGTGCGTGACAAACTCGACAAGTGAGGTGAGATACCGATCCGGCAGCCGGATCGGAGCATCACGCCGCCTGCAGCGGCCATGGCCGACCACGCATCGAAATGCGCGGCCGGCCATTTTTTTAATCGGCGCCGCGGCCCCTTCGCATACCGTCGCCGCCAAGCGGTAAATCTCCGATAGACAAGACGGCGACTTTATTCGAGACCCGGCGATCCTTCTAACGATCGAACCCGAGTCAGCCCCACAAGCTTATGGAAATTTCCGATGAGTACGAGCCCAAAGATGGCCTGCCGGATCCCGCAGCCTCGGCGCTGATCGCGGCGCTGAGCTTCGATCAAATTCAGGCCATTGATGCTGCCTTGCTAGCGGCAGCCGACACTGGATGGCGCAAAGTCGCCTATGTGGTCGCCACTGCGCTTACAGCCAACTCGGCTCATGTTCCAGGCCTTCCGGATGTCTACTATGCGCAGCGTGTCCGGGACATGGTCGCGAATGGCTCGCTTGCGGCGCGAGGAGACCTGTCCCGTATGCGATACAGCGAAGTTCGCATTGCCGGCGGTGCCGTCGGCAGCCCTGCCTAACAACTTTTTACGGCCGAAGCCGCTTCGCGGCTCGGCGCCGAAAGGGACGGAGCGTCGCGTCGGTACGTCCAGCCCCTGAATCGGCGCGCGCACTGCTGGGGCAGTTGGTGCCTATGTACCTTCCAGGTAGTGTGCTTTCTGGGCCGGATAGTAGTCGTCGAATGATGGGAACGGCTTGCCTTCGCGAGCAGCAACCAGCATGTCCAGGTAGTACTCCCAGCCCGGGCCTACATCTCCAGCCAATTTCCGATCGCTCAGGGGCTGCACGAAGCGCAGTTCCGTTGTGCTTCCAATCAGTGTCAACGTCAGCTCGATCCGCCAATCGCCGTAATCATCCTTCATCGTGACCACCAAGCGACGCGGCGCTTCGCATGCTTCGATCTTCACGTCGGACCACGGCTGGCCTTTTTCATGGATCAGTTGCAGCCGTATGACATTGCCAACGCCAGCTTCGCCTTCCCAACCGCCGAACCACAGCGCGGTCTTATCGGGCTTGGTTACGCTTTCCCATACGTCATCGACGGTCGCTTGAAACAAGCGCGTGATAATCAAATCGTTGCCATGAAGGTGGCCGGTGGGCTTGGGGCTCATCTTGTCTCCTCGTTGCCATAGCGTTGAAAGACCGATTGGAGTGCTGCTGACTGGTAATGGGGGGCTTCTCGCGGAGAGATCCCCTTTTGCTAGCTGATCTTGCGCAAGCCGCTTCGCGGCTCGACTTGCGGTTCGTTGCAGTTCTTCGAGACGAGGCTTGAGCCACTCGGATACTCTACGAAAGATCGTTCAGTACACGGTCGAACCGCACGAGCTACTGCAAGCACCCTTCCCCAGCCACTGCCTGGAGACTCAAGCACTCGCGCATGTCGCTGCCGATCGGCTTGGTTCTTGCACCAGGAATAAAACATGAACTGCGAGGTACTGAATGTGGGGCCTCGCTCTTCCGCTCGTCTGGTTCACGGCGAATGCGATGTTCGGTCTTCGGCGCTCATCAGGCAACTGGCAATCCATCGGGCGCCTGGCCGATTCGCCAGGGATATCATTCGCCAGGGATCTCATTGGCGACGAGCGTCGTTTCATCGCGGTTCTACGGCCCATTTCGCAAAAAGGCCGCGAGGCCGCGGATGCGCCCTGCGCTAGACTGAATGCCATCGTCCCCTTGAGTGCGCCATGATCGCAACCGACGCCTCGCGCGACCACGGCATCGTCACCGTCGACACCGGTTTTCGACGGCCTGGCTTCGATGCCGCGCACCTCGTGATCGAACGCGGCCGTGCGGCCTGACATCGGCTTGCTTCGCTCCTTGGTAGACGTAGTCGGCGATGCTGAAAAAGCGATACGGGGTCAGCCGGTCGATGTTCGGAATGCCCCGGGGATGGATGCTGCCGTACACCTCGTCGCGTGGCGCGAATCCGGCCAGGCACATCGCCAGCATGTACTCGTCGAACGGCATCATGAATTGGCGCGAGACGAAGTGCATGCCCCAGTTGAGCGAATGCGGCAGCTTCTCCTTGCGCATCCATGCGGCTTCGTCGACCGGGATGTCTTCGATCAGGTTGCGTGACTTGGGGCTATGGCCTTCGACGGCCGCTGGCTCATCGCATACCCCTGGCTGCGCGCCGTGCGACCGTCCACCGCACTGCATCGCCGCGACGTGTGGCGGGCGATGTGCGGTGCAATTCCACGCGCCAACAAAGCATTGACGAACTCACCGGAGTCATAGCCCTTGTCCGCGCCCAGACTCGCTTCGGCGTCACGAATCAACGCAACAGCAGGTTGTAGTTCAACTGCTCCATCAGCAGGCGCTCGCTACGCGCGCTATAGACCACTTGCAACAGGCCGGCACGCAACGGATGTTCCGGCGGAATCGACGGGTGCCCACGTTCGAATAGCGACGTGGCCAGTTCGTCGTTCAGTTCGAGCAACAACGTATCCACCAGCACGCGCAGGGTTCGAATCGGATGAGTCGTGGGCACCGGGTCTTCCACTGACACGCACGGCAACAGGGCGGGTTGCTGGTCGTGGGGTTGTGCATAGGAAGTCGGGCGATTGAAGAGGGCTATTACTTTCGTGGGTTTTTCGGATTTCCCAACGGCCTGTTAGAGCCTCAGACAGAGGGGCGATCGGTGCGCGGGTGGGTGGTCGATGGACATTTGGCCAGGCGCGGAACGGCCCCGCCGATCAGAAGTTGAGCGTGGCTTGGCGGCGGACCGAGCCCAATGCCCCAGGCACGGCGCGCGACAGTATTCGTCGGCGCGACCGCACTTGCACCGCGCGCCCGACCGGCTATCGGAAATGGCTGCGACGGGCATCCCAGTCTTCAACCGTGGAGTTACAGCGCTGGCCGCAACCGCTTGGAAGGGTGACTAAGATTTCCGCTGTATTGGGGACCATCAAGGAGGATTTATGAAATATCGCACTATCGTAGGGGCGGCGGCGATTTGCCTGGGGCTGACGGGCTGTCCTTGTCAGACGGTCACTCCGTCCATCAAAGTCACCGGGAAACAATCCACCACGCCCATGGGTGAGCAGCAAGATCTGACGATCGAGGCAGGGGTGACCGCGTCATGCAGTACGGGCCGCAGCATGCTGAGGATGATGAATGCAATGAGCGCCCTGGATGCGGCTGACATCGCGGTCGACATCACCACTCAGAACACCATTATCTTGGACGGCTCGGGGACCGGCACGCTGGCGGTCAAGCAGGGCGAAACAGTGCTCGGATCGACGTCCTTCGGTTTCGTTGTGGCCGACTCGATGGCGGTGGCCGCGAATCCGGCCGCGCTCAACACGTGGTTGGCCAACTATCCGTCGGCCGATGGATTCAACGTTGAGCTGGACGGGGTGCAAAAGTTCGACATCGCGCCGGGCGCGGCAACCGTGACCGTGGAAGCCGTGTATGGATCGACGGTGATTGCTGCGGACAGTTCCTCTTGGACGACGAGCGGCAGCGGCTGCGTCGGCAACCCGGGCGGCGGCGGCGGGGAGACCCTTCCTGAGATGCCCATCATCGATGACCCGGG
Organism: Lysobacter sp. Soil_N_51; assembly: GCF_057655755.1. Lineage (NCBI taxonomy): Bacteria > Pseudomonadati > Pseudomonadota > Gammaproteobacteria > Lysobacterales > Lysobacteraceae > Lysobacter > Lysobacter sp. Soil_N_51. The sequence goes on from NZ_JBDGLR010000009.1 coordinate 271,960, forward strand.
CACCGGTTGCCCATAAGCTCGTGAACCGGTGGGCCACGACTCGCACAGCATCAAGGGCGCATCGATGCCCTTGATGCATCAGCGCGCAAGCGGTTCAACTCAAGCTCGCACGCCGAACTCGGTCCTGTAGAAGCGATTCGGTGGCGCCACTTCACCCGGGTAAAAATTGGTACTGGGCTTTTTCGACCCTTCGTCCGGCAATAGTCTGGCGGCCAAGCCCTCGCCTCCCTCGACCTTCGTGTTCTAAAAAAATCGACCGTCAACGGCACAGGAGGAAGCACATTGATCAGACATTCGTCTCTGACTCCAGCGACAGCGATTCTCGGCCTGTCTATCTTCTCCGCACACGCCCAGTCCCCATCTGCCATGCAATCGATACAGACGTCTGTATCCGGATGCACAACGTCGACGGAATGGGTCCAGGAAGGCAGCAGTTACTACTATGGCCGCGGCAAAGTTCAGTGCAGCACGGGCCGCTATACGATCAAACTTCAGTGTCGCAATCTGCAATCCGGTGAGGGATATGTCGTCTATGGCGCTGCGCCGGTAGATGCTCCCAATACCGCCACTACCACCTGCAACACCGGTAACCGGGCCGAAGGTGTCTTCCCCGTCGAAGACCCGCCCTCGTTGGGCCTGACCGGTTGCACCCCGTGGACGGAGTGGGTCCATGAAGGCAGCAGCAGCTATTACGGCCGCGGTCGCGTCGCCTGTGACACCGGCCACTACAAAGTGAAAATTCAGTGCCGCAATCTACAGACGGGGGAAGGCTACATCGTCACCGGAGACGTGGCGGTAGCGGCTCCGAATACAGCCACCACCACCTGTTACTCGGGTAACAGAGCAGACGGGGTCTTCGCCGTCGAGGATCCGAGACCTCCCGGCGTCAGCGGTTGCGCGACGTGGCGGGAATGGATCCATGAGGGCAACTCTCACTACTACGGTCGCGGCAGTGTTCAGTGTGAAAGCGGCGCCTACAAAGCTCAGCTGAACTGCAGCAATCTCCAGACGGGTCAAACCTATGTGAAACAGAGCACCACAGCGTATGCCCCCTACATCGCCACCACCACCTGCAATACCGGCAACAGGGCGAATACGGTAGAGGTAGTGCCCCAGTGATTTCTGGACTGGGCTACTCCGGGCTCAATGAGTATCTCCAGTCGGTGCTTCAATGCCCCTGAGCTGCACTAATCTTCATCTGACGTCCTGCCAGTCAAGCAAAGCCAGAACTACTTCGGCTATTCGATAGGATTCGCACAGTTCTACGGAAACCCCAAGGTCATGGTCTTCGGGTTGGAACGCGAAAAGGCGCACACGCTACCCAGCGAGTGCGCCGATCTACTCAGAGCAAGTCACGTCATCCGAACCGAAATCGAAGATGGCACGGTCCAGGCCCAAGGCTACAAAGTCGATTTGAACGCCTTAGACCAGAAAAATTTTGGCGACTAACTGAGAATCGCGCGGCATCCGCTTGATTAATACGGCGCTCGATAATGTGGAATTCCCCGATATCAATGAAGGCATCGTAGAGACTGCGCCTTGGACCCACGGTTACATTGAGGAAAACGTATGGAAGGGCGCCGAGGTAGTCTTGAGCGACTTTTGGAGCTACTTCTTTCCCGGGAATCCAGGTACGAGAAGCGCATCGAATGACTGTGCCTCGGTCCGGCTTAGAGTCGTGGTGGGCAGGCGAGCTCCAAACTGTCGCAAGCGATTATGCGGACATACCCATCACATCCAAGCCGAAGCCGCTTCGCGGCACGCCGCAATTTATCGTTAGGAGACTCGGAAAATGTCTAGAGCATTTCTGCTTTCGTTCCTTCTCCTAACTGCGTGCTCGACGGTTGGCCAGGACAAAGCCCACGGACCATTAGCAAAACAGGTCGGGCATCATGTTGAGCTTAAGGGAGGCTACACCATTGGCAAGCTGGCTAATGCTGTCAGTTCCCAGCGCTGGTACGTCTATTTGTTCGAACCGTTTCAAGTCCCCAGCAAAATAAATCCAGGCACCCAGATCATCGCCCGCGGCAGGCTTGAGTTCGCTCAGGGCGTTCGCGGGTCAGACTGTAGCGCTTATGACTGCGCGGTTCCCGGCATACCAGCGCATTACTTCATTCGAGGCGCCTCTGTCGTAGTCGCGCCCTGACAAGTCACTCAACCGAAGCCGCTTCGTGGACCGACTTGGGCACCGCGGTTGACGGCGGAATTTGGCGCGCCCACGACCATGGCGTTCGAACCATTCTGTTCACACCGGGCCACATCAAGGAACAATAGGCAACCTCTACGACGATCCCCCGGCGGGCAGCGTCGACTAGCCGCTTGATGGAATAGACGCGGCGAGTGCAGGCGCAGGTCAACTGCCCCCGCGCCCTGCGCACCTAATCCGCAGCCGAGTGGAATGAGGTCACCCGTCGCGTTCGACAGTCCCGTTCTCGTCAGCTGTCCCGATGCGCTCGGGGCCTACGCCTCAGCCGGAATTGAAGTTAGAGCAGTATCGATTCTGGAGAAAAGGGGATACGCGGCCGACTCGTTCCGTCGCTCGAATGTCCGCTATCGGCCTATTCCGTTGAAAAACCCGGTTGAATCGGTCATCTGATGCTGATTCACTGACGTCCCATCGATCGAGCGGAAGTCGACGCGATGATGGGACGTCAGGAAGCCGGGCAAGCGCCGCTGTTCTACGCCTTCAACCTGGAAGATCACGTTCCAGCGAACCATCTGCTCCGTGGCATTGACCAGTTCCTGGACCTAAGCGAGCTGCACCGGCATCTCGCGCCGCACTACAGCCACACCGGCCGTCCTTCTGTCGATCCGGCCTTGCTGATTCGCATGCTGATCGTCGGCTACTGCTTCGGCATCCGCTCCGAGCGCCGGCTGTGCGAGGAAGTGCATTTGAACCTGGCCTACCGCTGGTTCTGTCGGCTGGGCCTGGAAGACGCGGTGCCGGACCATTCGACGTTCTCGAAGAACCGGCACGGCCGGTTCCGCGACAACGACACGCTGCGCTTCGTGTTCGAGAAAGTGTTGGAGCGCTGCTTGGCCGAAGGGCTTGTCGGCGGCGAAGGCTTCGCCATCGATGCCAGCGTCATTAAGGCCGATGCCAACCGCCAGCGTGGCGTCTCCGGTGCCGAAGCAAGCTGGGATCGGGAGTCGTCGCTGACGCGGCCGGTACGCGAGTACATGGAGGCGCTGGACGCAGCCGAGGAACCCCGCAAGCCGCCGAAGAACGTGTCGCTTACCGATCCGGCGGCGCAGTGGACGGCGGCGCCGGGAGGACCAGCGTTTTATGCCTACTCGACCAACTACCTGATCGACACGAAGGCCGGCGTCATCATCGACGTTGAGGCAACGCCCGCGTACCGCACGGACGAGGTCAATGCCACGCGGACCATGGTGGATCGCGTCGAAGAGCGGTTCGATATCAAGCCGACGCATCTGATCGGCGACACCGCCTACGGCACCGCCGAGATGCTGGGCTGGATGGTGGACGAGAAGGCGATCGAGCCGCACGTGCCGGTGTGGGACAAAGCCGAGCGCAAGGATGGCTCGCTGGGACGTTCCGACTTCCGCTGGGAAGCTGAAGCCGGCGAGTACCGCTGCCCGCAGGACAAACCGCTGCGTTCAACCGGTAAGCCCACTGCGGACGACACGCTGATCTATCGCAGCAGCGTCTACGACTGCGCAGGCTGTGAGTTCAAGTCCCGGTGCTGCCCCAACACCACACACAGGAAGATCGCCCGGCAGGCCAATGAATCCGCACGCGACGTGGCTCGGCAGCTGGCAAATACACCTCGATACGCGCGATCGCGCAGACATCGAAAGAAGGTCGAGATGTTGTTCGCTCACCTCAAACGAATCCTGCGTCTGGATCGCTTGCGGCTCCGCGGCCTGAAAGGCGCCCGCGACGAGTTCCTATTGGCGGCCACCGCGCAGAATCTGCGAAGGATGGCAGCGTGGTTGATGCCGAAAGGCTCGGAGGCGGGAATTGCGGTCCCCATCTAAGGCGTGGGGCGCTTACGGGCCCCTCATTTGCTTCATTCCTAGTCGAACAAATCCGGTCCGGCGGCATGGTCACGTGGCGCTCCCGTTCCAGGACCGAGTTTTTCAACGGAATAGGCCGGAAGCAGACATTGCCACTACTCCGGCAGGGGCGCCGGCCCCAATGTCGACTATCGATCAAAGCAGACACGACCCCGAGCCGCTTGCTTTGCCGCAGCCTTAGATCAGCATTCCGCCTGAGGCCTCGATACGCTGGCCGGTGATCCAGTGGCTGGCCGGCGACAGCAGGTTGGCGACGGCAGCGCCGATGTCGTCGACCTGGCCGGTGCGGCCCATGGCGGTGTGCTGCGCCACATACTTGTTCACTGCCGCATCGTCGCGTACCGCGCCTCCGAAGAAGTCAGTCTCAGTGGCTCCCGGGGCCACGGCATTCACCGCGATACCGCGTTGCCCCAGTTCCTGCGCCAGATAGCGTGTGGCGGTTTCCATCGCGCTTTTCATAGCGGCATAGGCCAGGCTGCCGACGGCAACGTGGCGGGTCAGGCTGGTGGATATATTGACGATGGCTCCTCCATCGGCGAGCTGCGGTGCCAGCGCCTGCACCAGCAGCAACGGCGCTTTGAAATGCACGCGGTACAGCAGGTCGATGTCATCGCCACGGATCTCGCCAAATGCCGACGGTGCGTGCAAGCCAGCATTGTTCACCAGTTGCTGGAAGCGCGACGCCCCCCAACGTTGCAGTTGGGTCTGCACCGCGGGCACGAAGTTTTCCAGCGTACCGGTGGCCGCGAGGTCCAGCGGCAGCATAGCCGCACGTACGCCATAGGCTTCGATCTGGCGCAGGGTTTCGGCGGCTTGTGCCTGCTGGTGCTGGTAGGTGATCAGCACATCGCTGCCCTGCCTCGCCAGGTGCAGGGCAATGCTGCGGCCGATGCCACGGCTGCCGCCAGTAACCAAGGCGATCGTTTGCGGGTTGTGTTGGCTGTGCATGGTGCTTTTGTCTCGCGAACCGGATCGTGACATCCTGCCGCCGCGGCACCGCCCGCATTTGCCCGATTGCACACGATCTTTGCCCGATTCCCTTGCCACCGACCACCGCCCGCCCGCGCTGCAGGCATTGGCGCTGCAGGCGCAGAGCGTGCTGCGTGCGCGCGGCGCCGATACACAGTCGCTGCTGGAATTGCTGCCCAGTGCTTGGCTGGCACGTGCAGGTTCGCCACGCGTTCCCTCGCCCGCGCTGTATCGCCCTGCACTGGGCGCGGTATTGCAGGGTGCCAAGCAGGTGCTGGTGGGAGATGCGGTGCTGGACTACCGTGCCGGTGATGCGCTGCTGACCCGCCTGCCGGTCCCTGCCCGCGGCGTGGTGACCGGTGGCAATCACCGCATGCCGTTTTTGGGCCTGGTCTTGGAACTGGAACCGTCCATGCTGCGGCAACTGCTGGACGACATGCGGACACTGCCGGCGGGCGAAGCGCCCATACCTTCGCCGTTCAGTGTGGTGGCGCTGGATGCGCCGGTACTCGGCTGCCTGCAGCGGTTGCTGGAACTGGCCGTCGACAGTCTCCAGGCCCAACAACTGCTGTGGCCCGCCCTGCAGCGCGAACTGCTGTTCCGCCTGATGCAGGGCGCGGCCGGACCCGCATTGTGGGCAATGGCCCAGCCATCGCCATTGGCGCGGCGCATGGCCACCGCGATCGCCAGCCTGCAGCGCAGCTTCCGCCAACCACTGGACGCGGCTGCGTTGGCCAGCCGCGCGGGCATGGGCAACACGCTGTTCTACCGCCATTTCCGCGCGGCAACGGGGCTATCACCGCTGCAGTACCAGAAGCAGCTGCGCCTGCTGGAGGCGCGCCGTCTGCTGCAGCGTGGCGGCACTGGCATTGCAAGCGCCGCCTTCGCGGTGGGCTATGAGAGCCCCTCCCAGTTCAGCCGCGAGTTCAGCCGATTGTTCGGCCAGGCACCACGCAACAGTCTGCCGCCCACAACCCGCTGAGGGTCATGCCTGCACGTCAGCCAGGGCTTTCAACGCCGTGATGCCAGCTTCCAGCGTAACCACCGGGCGGTAGCCCAGCTCGCTGCGCGCACGGCTGTCATCCAGCGTGACTTCCACCGCGGAGGTGGCAAATTCCTGGCGGGTCATCGGCGCGCGCAGTGGCAGCCGCAACCTGCGGAACAGGTCATCCAACCCGATGAACACACGCAGCAGTGCACGCGGCACCTGCTTGTCCGGCGGTTGCACCCCATAAGCCTGCAGCTGTGCGCCGATCAGGCGGCGGAACGGCACGGGCGCACCATCGCAGATGTGGTAGATGCGGCCACCGGCGCCATGCACCAAAGCGCAGCAGACCGCTTCAGCCAGGTTGTCCACGTGGGTGGCGGAGGTCAGGTAGTTTCCCCCGTCGATCCAGGCGAATCGACCGCTACGCACCGCTTGCAGCAGGTAAGGCATGGCGGTGGTGTTGTCGCGCCCCCACACGAAGCGCGGGCGTAATACTTTGACTGCGAAGCCGGGCCTGGAAAGCGCAAGCGCCACCCGTTCTGCTTCCGCCTTGCTCGCCCCGTAGGTGCCCGCCGCCCTTTCCGGATAGGGCTGGTCCTCGCGCGCCATCTGCAACGCGGCGCCGGAGGTCAGCGCAGATTCGCTGCTGAGCAAGATGGCCACGGGCACGCCCGCACTGCGCGCGGCGGTCAGCATGTTGCGGGTGCCCTCTACATTGGTCTGCCACTGGCTGGCCGAAGCATTGCGGTGGTCGGTGTCGGCGGCCGCGTGGATCAACGCTGCACAGCCCGCCATCGCTACGCAGACGCCTGGATCCAGCAGGTCGCCATGCACGGGCTGCGCGCCCAAGGCCTGTACGACCGTTGCCGCCTGCGGGCTGCGCACCAGCGCCCGCACATTGTGTCCATCGGCGCACAGGCGGCGGATCAGATTGCGGCCCACGTAGCCGCTTCCTCCGGTAAGGAAGAGGGTGGAAGAACTCATCGGGATACCTCGGGGGGAGAGCGGGATCAGCGTGACGGTGTATCGATCAATGCACCGATGTCATGCAGCAGCTGCTGGCGCTGTGCGGCCGGCCACTGCACGTAGTCCAGCGACTCCAGCAGCTTCATGCCTTCAAGCGCCAGGTATGCCAGCAACGCGCTGCGCGGGTGTCTTGCCTGCTGCTGGATTTCGGCCAGGATCTGCGCCTGGTTGCGCTGGATGGGCGCGCGCAGCTGGGGATCCTGGGCCATGGCCGCGCACAGCGCCAAGGCCACCGGCTGGAATGCCTCGGGAAAGGGCTGAGCCGCGGCGGCGATGCGCCCGCGCAACAACGCATCCTGATCGAACCCCTGCGCCGCCTCGCGGTTGAAGGCGTTGTCGCGGGCTACGGCGCGTTCCACCACCGCCTGGATGAGACCGGCCTTGGACTGGAAGTCGTACACCACCGAGGCCTTACTGACCCCGGCCTCGGCGGCCACCGCATCGAGCGTCAGGCGCGCCGCACCCACCTGTGCAACCACGCGCTCGGCGGCATCAAGCACCTGCTGCGGATCAATGCTTTTGCGGCGTCCCATCAGCGGATTCCATATTTAACCATCCGGTCGATTATAAATAAAGAGACGCCCTCGTCAAGCATGCCGTCGGCTCAAAGCGCGTCGTAGAGTGCGCCCAGTTGAAGCAGGATCTGGGTGGCGGTGGCCAGTTCGGCATCGGGGTACTTCGCCAGCGCCTGCTGCATCCACTGCCGGATGCGTGCCTCGCGCTGTTGGTGCCGGGCGCGCCACTCGCCGTCAGTTTTCACCCGCGCCTTGCGCCGGTCGTCCGCGGCATCCTGTTTGTCCACGTAGCCTGCCGCCACCAGCCCCTTCAGGAGTTGGGTCACGGCCGCGCTTGGGCAGAAACAGGGGTCAAAGTGGACTTCTAAAGGCCCGCTCCTGGGCCGCGCCTCAGCGGACGAAGCATTCAAGCCCAAGCCGCTTCGCGGCTCGGGTCAAGAAGCGACTTCTGCAAGACGGTGTCTTAGCTCAAGGATCCTGCGTCAGCGCCATCGCTTGCGCCACACCCTTAACCGAACAACGCAGGGCTGCCTGCATGCGGCGAGATCAGATGACTTGACCGCCGGAGACCTCGATGCGCTGAGCGGTGATCCAGCGGTTGTCTGGTCCCAGCAGGCTGGCGATCATCGGGCCGATGTCATCGGGTACGCCGACCCGACCCAGAGCGGTCATGCCGGCAAACTGCTGGTTGAGCTCAGGCATGTCGCGTACCGCGCCCCCCAGGAAGTCGGTCTCGATCGCGCCCGGCGCTACGGTGTTGACGGTAATGCCGCGGCTGGCCAGTTCCTTGGCCATGCAGACGCTGAGAGTCTCGACCGCGCCCTTGGCGGTGGAGTAGGCGCAGAAGCCGGGACTGGTCACCCGAGTAAGGCCCGAAGACAAGTTGATGATGCGCCCTGCATCGGCCAGTAACGGCAGCAGCGCCTGGGTCAGGAAGAACACGCCTTTGACGTGGACATTGAACAAGGCGTCGAACTGCGCTTCGGTCGTCTCGGCGAAAGCCGCCATGTGGCCATGGCCCGCGTTGTTGACCAAGTGGTCGAAGGTATCGCGGCCCCAGACATCCTTGAGCATCGCGCCGACGCTCGCAGTGAAGCCAGCGAATGTCGAGACGTCACTGACATTCAATGGCAGGGCGACCGCCTTGCGGCCCAGAATCTGGATCTCGTTGACGACCTCGCGCGCTTCGGCTTCTGCGCTGCGGTAGGTCAGGATTACATCGCCGCCGCGACGCGCAATGCTGAGTGCGGTGTTGCGGCCCAGGCCGCGGCTGGCACCGGTGACGATCGAAATGGTGGACATGTGAGCTCCCGTGAAGTGGTGTCGATCCGACGACGTCAGTGTCTGGCCAGGGCCCGGGAGCCGGTTGCCGGTTCCTGTGATGTTTTTGCCTATTCCTCCGGCCAAGGTCGCGGCCGTCGAAGGCTGAAGCTGGATTCCGGTGCGACATAGAGGCCAATAGCCGCGAGCAATTGCGTCCGGCGGCTCTTGCCTGATCCTCCGTTCACGGTTGCGTCCCAGGCCGGCCCGGACTACCGTCCGCGCATGGACGAAACTCTGCTCACCGCCGTGCGTCGCCATGCTGAGTTTCACTCCGACGCGCACGGCGTCGCGGACACACCAATCCCTGGACTGGCGACGATTCGCGCCACCCAGGCCAGCGAACTCCAATACGCCATCTCACGTCCGTTGATCGCGCTTGTCGTACAAGGCAGCAAGCGCGTGATGATGGGCAATCGCACGTTTGATTTCGGCGCCGGTGACTCGCTGCTCATCACTGCCGATGTGCCCACGGTGAGCCAGATCACCCGAGCCAACGTCCGCACACCGTACTACTCGCTGGTGTTTGAACTGGACCCGGCGGTCATCGAAGCGCTCGCGCTCGAGATGGATATCGCACGGGAAGCGATCGGCGCTCCGGTACGGGTAGAGCCAACCGAAAGCGAAGTCGCCAATGCCGCGCTGCGCCTGATGCGCCTGCTCGATCGCCCCGCGGCCGTTCCCGTTCTGAAAGCGCAGTTGGTGCGGGAGATGCACTTCTGGCTCATGACCGGCCGCCACGGTCCGGCGATCCGCAACTTGGGAATGACCGATGGCAGCGCTCATCGCGTGGCCCGGGCGGTGGCGATCATCCGATCCGATTATGCGCGCCCTCTGCGGATCGAACACCTTGCCGAGGCCGCGGGCATGAGCCCATCCACGTTCCATCAGCACTTTCGCTCTGTTACTACCTTGTCTCCCCTGCAGTTCCAAAAACAACTGCGCTTGATCGAAGCGCGGCGGATGATGCTGTCGGAGGGCGCTTCGGCCAGCAATGCCGCTTACGCCGTGGGTTACGAAAGCGTTCCGCAATTCACTCGCGAATACGGCCGCATGTTCGGAGCTTCGCCGGTGCGCGATATCAAGATCGCTCAAGCCAAGGTCTACGCTTGCGCATGAACGAAAATCCGCGGGCGTACCGCTGGGGTTCTATAAACAGGTTCGACTCATGCGAAAGCCGAAGCCGCTTCGCGGCCCCGCGTCGGCACTGGTGACGTTATCCAGTTAGCTACAGCCGCACCCCAGACGATCGAAGTGTTACGCACTGCAGATCCACGACCGGGCAAACGGCGGCATGGAATGCGTAACCAATACGGCCCACCGTTCCTTATCGGCCTGCCTCATCGCGCTTTATTGCGCGCTCCCCACCGGGCCAGGAGATAGGCATAACCGCTGGCAACGCCAAGCCATACGATGAATACGGGAAGCACCATCAGTTCGCTCCACAATAAGCCGACTCCGATCAAGACGACTGCGAATGGCACCAGGTGCGCAACCGGCGATTTCGACAGTTTCCCTCTTCTGCGAAGAAGCACGAATAGAGCCAGGCAAAATGCGTAAACCGGTATGACGTAGATTGAAGCGACCAGGAAGAAGACGCCGGACCATTCCAAGCCAGACAGGGTGTCCGACGCCACGCAGGGCAATGGAACGGCCGCACCAATCAGCACTGTCACAGCCCTACGGTGAGTCATGGTGTCTAATTCCCTGATTGATGGACCTTGGCCCGGCTCTACCACTGGCTCGCGCCCTCACCATTCCCCATCCGCGGATAGCGACGTTCAGCCCACGCCCGAACGCGATGTCGCCAGACACAGGACCGGAATCGGAGCCATCGACTCCAGGCTCACCTTGAGATCGGAAAACCCGTCTTCGCTGATCCCGACAATTACATAGAAGTCCAGATCCTGGCGGAATGCGCTAAAGCGCAGAAGGGCTCCTTGTACCGCAGTTGCATCGATTACAGCAAAATTGACGACCGAGGAAGAATCAGGCTCAACAACCTCCGCCTCCAGCGTGACCACGGCATCCGAATTCAGCTCATAAGCTCCGTACAAGTACATACCATTCCGGTCGCGAAATCGACGCGCCAGCTGCTTACCCTGCAGCGTCACGTGCCGCCACCCCTCATAGTGCGCGGTAGTTTGCGCTTCAAAGATTCGCACGCTATCTCCTTGGTTTCCGATCACTTTCAGTCCGGCGCGCCATCCCGCCGCTTGCGTTGAAGCCAGGCATGGATTTTACCGAGAAGCTTGTTGATCGTTACACCTGGCGTCGCCCCAAGAGCTTGCGCTGCGATGAAGGCCGGCACGTCACTCGGAGTGATGCCGGCGAAGCTGTCGCAGAACATGCGCCCGAAGGCAGCCGCAGGGTTGGCGAACGACGTGGATGAGGTGAACCAGTAGGCAGCGCCGATGTAAGCGGCCAGCATCGCGGCAACTCGGGATGGGGGTACTCGCAGCACGACCAGTAGCGGCCCCGCGGTCGCGACGATCTCGCCAAGCCACTGGCCCAAGCCGGTCCGTGCCTTCGCGGAGAACTCGAGCGGAAGATCGAACATGGCGTTCGCCAGCCAAGCGCCGCGCGCGGCGCCGACAACTCGCCCACGATGTAAGCGGGCAGCTGTGTCCACGAGAGCTCACCACGGATCGCCATGACGGCACTGACCGCCGGGTTCATGTGGGCACCACTTACGGGACCGAACAGCTCGATGAGAATGTAGAGCCCACCGACGGTAGCCAATGTATTCGCCATCGGGGGCGACGGCCTCATTTCCGCCGGCCAGGCGCTCCGCCATGATGCCCGAGCCCACCACCGTGGTCAGCAGCAGGCTCGTCGCGAGAAACTCAGCAAGAAGGCGCTGGCGGATCATTCGGCACCGACGCGGCCAATTTCGCCCAGCTTTGCCTGCGAGGCCAGACGATCGAGGCTTTGAAGCGGGAGCGATGGCAACCGCTTAATACGGCGGCGCAAGCTTGCAAAAGCGGCGGTGCAGGCGCGGCGGCGGGTATCTTCATCGCCGCTGACGGCTACCGGGTCAGGCACGCCCCAATGGGCCAATGCAGGATGGCCCAACCAGACCGGGCACGCTTCGCCAGCGGCGTTGTCGCAGACCGTAATGACGATGTCCATCTCAGGCGCATCCTTCACGGCGAATTCGTCCCAGCTCTTGCTGCGGACTTGGCTGGCGTCATAGCCGATGGCCTGGGCGAGCTCCCGCGCCATCGGCTGGACCTGTCCACTGGGATGACCGCCAGCGCTGCAGGCCTTGAACCGACCCTGCCCCAACACGTTGAGGATCGCCTCGGCCATAGCGAGTCCATAAGGAAACGAAGAGGCGCCTGATCCGCCCCCGGCCAGGTCCGACCAGCGCCTCCGGACGACCGCGGGTCCACGACCCACTCGCATGCACCGACACGAGCGGTCCACTTGAAAGCTCAGGGCCTGCGGCGGCGCGGCATGGAAAACCGACTGTGCGAAAGCTGATCGCCCACGATGCCTCGCCAGAACAGCGCTGCCCGGAGGAGGATGGCAAGTGTGTACCATTGCCTGCCCTCGTCGAAGCGCACACCGCCGTGCATCGGCCGGGGCGATGTGAGTGTTCTCCAGCCCGTTCGCCGCAAGCGTGCGCGCCGGCTCGCCACGCGGTCGCAACCCGATAAACCGACCTTTCGATGCATCGATCATGCTGAGCCAGCACTTCCTGTTTTTCTTCGCGATGCTCGGCGCCTTCAATGGTATCGGCGCGGCATCGTTTCTGTGGTGGCGGGCCAAGGGCAAGCCCACGCAGCGTTGGCTGTCGCTGCTGATCCTGGCGGTCAGTGTGCGAACGGGAAAATCCGTGGCCTTCTATTTTTGGCCCGACATTCCCAAGATCGTTCTCCAGCTCGGCCTGACCGCCTGTTTCATGATCGGGCCCTGCCTGTTCTTTCTGGTGCGCTCAAGCCAGAGCGATAGCCCCGGCCCCGGCCGGGCCGACCGTCGGCATATCGCCGGTCTACTGGCCATCGCCGCCGCCGTGAACGTGTTCGCGCCCTACGCCGATCACATCGACCTGTGGCGGCAGGTAGTCGCACCGGGTATCACCTACTCGTGGCTGGGCTACCTCCTGCTTGCCACCGCGCAGGTGTACCGCCACCGCGCACGGCTTTCGGGGACGCCATCGGGCCCGCTGTTGCTGGGAGCGGTGGGCGGCATCTGGTTGATCTGGATCGCCTACTTCACCGCCGGCTACACCTCCTACATCGTCGGCGCGCTGTCGTTTACCTTCGTCCTGGCTTCGAGCGTCCTGGTCTATCTGCGCCTGCGGTCTGGCCAGACCCCGATCGAGCCCTATCAGGATCGCCGCATTCCCCAAACCGAGGCCGCCGCGCAATTGCAGGCGCTGGCCGAGTTGATGGCGCGTGAGCGCTTGCATCTGGACCCCGGATTGACCCTGCCCCGCCTCGCTCGCCGGCTCGGCGTGCCCCAGGCCCGGCTGACGCAGTTGCTCAACGACAACAACCAGACCTCGTTCAAGCAGTACCTGGCGCAACTGCGCGTCGGCGAGGCCAAGACGCTCCTGTCCCGCGAGCCTTCGAAGCCTCTCGAAGCGATCGCGGAAGCAGCCGGCTTCCAGTCCATGTCGACCTTCTACAGCGCCTTCAAAAAAGTGGAAGGGGTCACGCCGACTGCGTTCCGGCAGCGTTCCGCGGCTCCGGGAATCGACTCCCGGAGTCCTGAAAATGATTCCAACGCATTGATCTGAAACGACATCTGTACCGTACACGGCATCCCTCGATCGCGAGCAGGTGCCATGTACCCATTTCAGTTTTTCCGATGCCTCGTCCTGCTGCTTGTCTGCCTGACGAGCGTCACCAACGCGCGCGCGGCGGATGATGATGACCTCGAGCGGGTCGCCATCACCCGTGCAATGACCGACTACATCGACGGCAGTGCCCACGCGCGGCCGGAGCAGTTGCGGCGTGCGTTCCACCCGGACGCCCGTCTGCTGCTCAGCCGGCCGGGCACCGCCTACTGGCCGGTCAGCGTCGATGAGTACGTCGGCTGGTTCTCGGGCGCCAAGGCCGGCCAACCGACCGGGCGGATTGGCAATGTCCTGTCGATCGACGTCGAGGCGGACACCGCGACCGTCAAGGCCGAGATCCTGATCCCCAGCCAGGGCGCGCGGTTCATCGATCTGTTTCTGCTGCGCAAACTCGATGCCGAATGGAAAATCGTAGCCAAGACCGCCACCCGGCAGGCGAGTCAGCGCAACGGGGATCGCGTGCTGTTCGTGCTGTCCAGCGCCAAGTTCCACGGTGCTTCCAAGCTGCCGGCGGGCGTGAGTTTCGGAGAGGTCGTGGAGGCATGGGATGCGTTCCTGGCCGCCGGTCTTACGGTGGATTTCGTCTCGCCCGAGGGCAACGCAGCGCCCATCAACGTCACCGAAGCCGGGGAGTTCCGGAGCCGGCTCTACGACGCGGATCTGATGTACGCGCTCGAGCATACCTACACGCCTGCGCAGATCGATCCGGCGCGCTACCGCGCGGTGTATTTCGTCGGCGGCAGCAACGCCATCTACGGCGTCCCGGAAAATACCCGGCTGCAAGACATCGCCATGCATGTCTATGAGCGCAATGGCGGAGTGGTGTCAGCCGTGTGCCACGGCACCGCAGGCTTGGTCAACCTCAAATTGTCCGACGGCAGCTACCTGATCGGGGGCAAGCGCGTCAGCGGCTATCCCGAGGAATTCGAACGACAAGACGCCGCGTATTTCAAGGAGTTCCCCTTCCTCATCCGGCGAACGGTCGAGTCGCGAGGCGGCACGTTCCTCACTTCAGCGCGCGACAAGGGGTATGTCGTGGTCGACGGCAGACTGGTGACCGGCCAAAACTACCTCTCCGCGAAACAAGTGGCGCAAGCCGTCGTCGACATCCTTCGCAAACCATCCGCTCAACAGCCGAGGTGACACACGGCGACAGGTTCATCTTCCGCAGCATCGTCTAGGCGATGCAGAACCAAAATCCCGCACTCAATAAACCAAGGGCAGCAATGAAAATCTCGATCCGATTCCTTGTTTTCGCCGGAGCTCTGCTCCTGCTACTTCCCACATCCGTCATGGCGCGAAGCAGCGAGCATGACGCGGTGGATCAGGCCATGCAAAAGATGATGCGCGCGTTCGAAACGGGCGACGCCAATCTGGCGTTCGAAGTGCTCAGAAAAGACGGGGTGGTGCTCGGCTACTCGACATCCGCAGGCCGCGTGGTCACGCAAACCGCGGAGGAGTGGGCGAAGGGATTCCCCGGCAAGCCGGCCGACGACGAAGCGCAGCGCGAGCGCAGCTACGAAATCGTGGATGTAAACGAACGCATCGCGGTCGTCAAAGTGATGCTGGACTATCCCGCGTGGAAGGGCCTGGACTACCTGGTGCTGTCGAAGATCGACGGGAAATGGATGATCGTGACCAAATCGTGGAGCGGTCAACGTAAACCGTAAGCACCTTGGCGCGACTGTCAAACCCACCGCTTCGTGTACAGCGCAACGCGAAGCGGTGGAGTATTGCCGGCGCAGCCTTTACGCGACGGTGGGACGGGATGCCGTCCCCGAATGAAAACCGATCAGGTTCACTCCGCCAACGTCCGCCGGACGCCGGAGTGCCGGCAAGTCGCCATGGACGCAAAGCTCCACCAAGATACCTCGCCCAGGCCAGTCATCTTTCCGGCACTGGGCTATATTGAGCGCCCTTTCCATGCCCCTCACGGCGCCAACGCATGCAAGCGACTTCGATCAGGGTTCGAACCAGATGGCGGCTTGGCGGCTTGATAGTGTCCGCGGCCCTCTCGATCGCAGGCTGCACCCGCACGGACACCCCAGCAAAAAACCTGGAAGCCGAGATTGATGAAGTCGCCGCCAGCCTGATCAAGCAGCCGCTGCTTCACTCGACCTCGATCGGGGTCGTGTACCGGGGCAAGGAAATCATCCGCCATCTCGGCGATATGCACGCCGGGGAGCCGAGCCCACCGACCGACACGACCCTTTACGAAATCGGCTCGCTGAGCAAGACCCTTGCCGGAACCCTGATGGCCAATGCCGTCCTGGAACGCAGGCTTAGCCTCGACGACGACGTGCGAATGTATCTGAGCGAGCCATACCCGAATCTGCAGTACAAGGGCGAGCCCATCCGCATCCGCCACCTGCTGTCGCATACCAGCGGCCTGCCGAACATGTTGCCCGAGCGCGCGAATACGGTACTCGCCGACTTCACCAACCAGCGCACGCCCGGCGAACTCAATGCCATCTACGCGCACTACGGCAAAGCGGACTTCTTCAAGGATCTGCACGGCGTCGAGATTCCGCGGATACCCGGAAAGAAATACGCCTACTCCAGTTCCGGCACGGAACTGACGGCGCATATCCTCGAAAAGGTCTACAAGCGCGACTACGAGTCGCTGCTGCGTGGATTCTTCCGCGATTCGGCGGCGATGGCGGACATCCGCATCACACTGAGCGATGCCGAAGCGGACCGGTTGGCGATCGGCTACCACAGCGACAACCCGGTTGCGACCACGCCGATGCCGCAGTTGCCCTGGGGCGCATCCGGCAACGTGAAGGCGACCGTTCCGGGCATGATGAAGTACCTGAAGTTCCAGCTGGCCAATGGCCCTGTGGTGAAGGAATCGCATCGAACCCTGGTCGAATTCGATTCCGAGTTCAGCATCGGCTATTTCTGGAACATCGTCACCGACGACCGCTTGAAAGGCGTCTATTACGCGCACCACGGCGGCGTGCCGCGGTCGCAGTGCTACATCTACATCGTGCCTAAATACAATCTTGGCATATTCATCATCACCAACCAGAGCGGCGACCAGACGGCCAACGCCATGGAAGCGGCGATCGATACGCTCGTCGAGAAAATCGCGGCACGGGAAAACATCGCGAGTTGACCGGCGTCGGCGTGAACCGCGAGCGTGCGATAACGCCGCTCAGCAATTCATCCAAGCGCAATCCGCTTGGCGGGCCGGTTCAATTCAGGCGCTCGGCAATATCGAAGGATGCACAAGCCCATTGCGTCAGTCGGGCTCGCGCATCCTCGACATCCCCGTGGATCACAACCTCTGGGACATACCGCGATGCGAGCTTTGAAGGTTGGACTGCCCAGCAATTAAGACATTGCGCGGCTTCAATGTGAGGCAGGTTCAAAGACCTCGGGACCGACGCCACCCAGGCTGCGGTGTCGCTATTCAACGCTGCCGAGTGCGCGTTCGGACCAGCCTGCTGCAGGCGCTCGAACGCCGCTTTCTTCGTCACTTCGCCGCTCGGATGAAGCACGGCCAGGCTTTGGTGATGCATGCGTGCAAAGGCACCGAAGCAACAGGCGAACCGCCGCGAATCCATGAGACGGTTGGGAGTAATCTAAGCATGCCTCAGCCGATCGCCAGGTAATCCCGCTCCATGAGCACCAGACTCAATATCGACTTGCTTCGCCATTTCGTCGCCATCGCCGAGGCGCGGGTGATGGTGCGCGCCGCGAACCGGGTCGGTCGATCGCAGGCCGCGCTGAGTCAGCAGGTCAAGCGGCTCGAAGCCGAGCTGGAACAGACGTTGATGATCCGCAGCGGGCGCGGCATCGCGCTGACCGCTCAGGGCGAGCGGCTTTACCAGTACGCGCAACAGATTCTGCGCGTGCACGACGAAGCCGTCGCGGTGCTTCGTGGCGAGAGCCTTTCCGGCGAGCTGAAGATCGGGCTGCCGGAGGACTATGCGTATGCGTTCCTGCCATCGTTGCTGCGCGGGTTTTCCAATCGGCACCCGCAAGTGGTGCTTGGCGTGGTGTGCGCGCCGTCTGCGCAATTGATCGAGAAGCTACGCGATCAGACCCTGGACATCGCTATCGTTTCCGAGCCCGACAACCCAAGCCGGCAATTCCTGAGCAAAGCGCAATTCGTCTGGGCGGGGATGCCTGGAAACGACGCGCACAAGCGCGATCCGCTGCCTCTGGCGCTGACCGATTCGGACGACATGAACCATCAGGCGGCGATTTCGGGGCTGGACGCCGCCGGCCGCAAATACCGCATCGCGTATCAGAGCAGCAGCGTCGCCGGTCTGATTTCGGTCGTGCGTTCAGGCCAGGCGATCGCGGTGCTGACCGAATATGCGGTTCCTCCCGACTTGGCGGTGTTGCCGATATCCACCGGGCTTCCGCCGTTGCCGTCGGTGGGAATCAACATCAGGACGGCGAAACGCAGCGCGTCTGCGCTTCTTCGCAGTTTCGAAGCCGAAGTCCGCTCGATTCTGCCGACGCTGTAGGCGCTGCCAGTAAGTGGGCCGGACGCGATGCGATCCGTTCCGATTCACGGCGCGCGCGATGGCTCAAGCCCGTATCGTCCGGGCCATTGTCCTGGCGATGGCCTCGGTGGCAGACGCCCCATCCGCTTGCGTCGACAACCGGTAATCACTCGGCGCCATCGCGACGGCGGCTTGCGCTGCGCGTGCGGAAGCTTGCGTCCTTCGGCCCGCTCGCGGCCCGACTCGCTGCCGGCAGGCCGCGCGAGTGCAGCTATAACATTATGTTAATCCACTCTTAAAACTTATTAGTTTGTCAAAGAGCCAGGTATAGACCGAGTCTTCTCTGCGGCTACCCCTGTTCGCGCTGGGTCCGGCCCTTGAGATTTTTCCGGGAGTGCTTTGCGAATGCGGTCTCGCTTGCCCGTCGCAGGCGTGGTCCTCGCGGTCGCGTCATGCGCGCGGCTGCACCGTCACCGGATCGACCTTTATCGACATCAACGCCGCGCTGCAATACACCCACGTTGGCCGAGCCTGGGACAGGTGTTCAGCACCAAGGCCGGCTGGAGAAGCGATACATGCTTAACTTCGACCTCACCCCTACGCGCATCGATCTTGCCTACAAGCCGAAGGTCAGCCTGGCGCTGAACAACACCGGCGATCAAAGAAACGTCGTGTCCGCGATCCAGAACGCGGAAGACAACATCGCCCTCGACGCGCAGAACCATGCCGTTAGC
Source organism: Lysobacter sp. Soil_N_51 (assembly GCF_057655755.1). Classification (NCBI taxonomy): domain Bacteria; kingdom Pseudomonadati; phylum Pseudomonadota; class Gammaproteobacteria; order Lysobacterales; family Lysobacteraceae; genus Lysobacter; species Lysobacter sp. Soil_N_51. The sequence continues at coordinate 290,820 of NZ_JBDGLR010000009.1, forward strand.
CACACGCGTCCGCGCAGCGTCATGGCGCGCTTTGGAGTGGAGCTCTGATGAAGTCGCTCATACGCTCGCGCGCCCTGCTGGCCGCCGCCACGATCTCGTTGGCCGCTTGCGCCAGCACGCCGCCGCCCACCTCGTTCAAGTACGAAGCCAGCATCACCCGCACTCGCTTCGGCATCGCCCACATCAAGGCTGCCGACTACGGCGGCCTGGGCTTCGGCGCCGCTTATGCGCGGGCGCAGGACAACTTGTGTTTGATGGCCGATGCCTACGTGAGCTTCGCCGGTCAACGTTCGAAGTTCTTCGGCGCGCAAGGCGCCGCGATGATCGGGTTGGCGCCGGCGAAGAATATCGACAGCGACGTGTTCTACCTGGCCACGTCCGACTTGCCCGCTCTGCGCGCGGCGTTCGCGCGCCGCTCCGTGGAGTATCGCGATCTGGTCGATGGCTGGGTGGGCGGTTACAACCGCTTCCTTCAGGACCATCGGAACCAATTGGCGACCGAGTGCGCCGGTCAAGCCTGGGTGCGCGAGATCACGCGCGACGATGTCCTGCTGTCGATCAACGGTTTCGCGACCCTGTCGTCGTCCAGCGTGTTCGCGACGCAGATCGCCAACGCCTCGCCCCCTGGCGGCAGGGGCGCCGTCAATGCCGCGGCGTTGCCGTCGAACGACGAGGTTTTGGTGCCGGGCAGCAATGGCTGGGCCTTCGGCGGCGATGCCACCGACAACGGCAAGGGCCTGGTGGTGGCCAACCCGCACTTCCCGTGGTCCGGACCCAATCGGTTCTACCAGACCCATCTGACCATTCCCGGCAAGCTGGATGTCGCGGGCGCTTCGATCATGACCATGCCGTATATCGGCATAGGCTTCAATCGCGACGTCGCTTGGACTCATACGGTCGATACGGCCGCGCACATGACCGTGTTCAAGCTCGCGCTCGACCCGGCCGATCCGACGGTGTATCGCGTCGACGGCAAGGCCGAGGCGATGACGAAACGCGACGTCCGCATAGACGACAAGGACGGGCCGGCTATCACGCGCACGCTGTACGCGTCGCGCTTCGGGCCGCTGGTGTCGGTGCCGGGGGCCAAGTACGAGTGGACACGCAGTACGGCTTATGCGGTCGCCGATGCCAATAGCGGCAACATCCGCAGCGGCGATACGTGGCTGGACATCGGGCGGGCACGGCGCGTCGAAGACGTTCGCGACGCGCTGGCCCGGCATCTGGGCGGACCGTTTCTCAACACCTTGGCGGCGGACCGCGGCGGCAACGCGATGTACGCCGACATCACCGCGGTGCCCAACGTATCGGCCGAGCGTCTGGCGCAGTGCGGCGACATCCAGGCGCGTCTGCCCGGACACTTGCAGGAGTTGGTCGTGCTCGACGGGAGCCGCGCGGCCTGCGGTTGGGAAACCTCCGCGAACACCGTCGCGCCGGGTTTGCTGCCGACGACGCAGATGGCGACCTTGTATCGGCGAGACTACGTACAGAACAGCAACGACAGTTATCGCTGGACTCATCCGTCGGCGCGGCAGCAGCTCGGGCCCATCATGGGGCGCGACCCGGGCCTGGGCTATCTGCGCACACGCTCCGGCATCGAAGAGATCCGCCGCGTGCTGAGCACGCGGAAGTTCGATATCGACCTTGCGACGCGGACGATGTTCGGCAACAAAGTGCTGGCGGCCGAGCTCGCGTTGCCGTCGATGCTCAAGCTGTGCGCGCAACCGCGGGCGCCGGCGCAGGCGTGTGCGTCCCTGGCGCGTTGGGACGGAAAAGCCGAGCTCGACAGCCGGGGCGCGATGCTGTTCAGCCTGTTCTGGAGCAAGGTCGGACACCGCGCCGACATCTGGACGATGCCGTTCGACCCGGAGGACCTGGTCGCCACGCCGCGCGGTCTTGTAATAGAGGGAACGGTTGCGAGGGACTTGCTCACCGCGCTCGGATCGGCGGCCGACGAGTTGAAGAAGCTGGGCCTGGCGCCGGATGTCTCGCTCGCCGAATCGCAGTTCGCCATGCGCGGTGCCGAACGGATTCCGATTTCCGGCCTGCCCAATGGCGGCACGCTCAATTACACCAAAGCCGTTCCGGCGAACAATGGCTATGCCGTCGTGTTCGGCGCCAGCTACGTGCAGGCGGTCGGTTTCGACGACGATGGCCCGGTCGCCAAAGCCGTCCTCGCCTACTCGCAATCGGCCGATCCGGCCTCGCCCCACTACGCCGACCAGACGCGCGAATTCTCGAAGAAGGCGCTTCATCGTTTCCCGTACACGGACGCGGAAATTGCCGCCGACGCCATCGGCGCGCCCATCACCGTCCGGCAGTAATCGACCACGAAGACGTTCGCAGCCGATGCCGAGGACACTGTTATCCGACCGTCCGCCTTGGGTCGACAGCAGCCGCTGATGATTTCACTGGCTACGGATTCGCCTCGAGGTCCGATCTCGCCCAGTAACCGACTCCGGGCTCAGCCCGCACTCCCGCGGATCAGGTTGATCCCCTCGCGATACGTCATGACCTCGAACTCAGGGAACCGGTGCTTGAACTTGCTCGAATCAAACAGGTTGGCGTGCTCGTAGCGCGGGAGCAGTTCCCGGATTTCCCTCACCTCCGGCGAGAACATGCCCGCAATGGCGAAGGCCCATTTGCCGATGACCTTGTACGACATGGGCCTGTCGAACGCTTCGCAGGCCATGGCGACGAACTGCTTGTATGTCGGTCGAACGTCGCAGCAAGGCAGGTGCCAAGTCTGGCCGTAAGCATCGGATGCGTTTCCAAGCGCAGCCAGCCCCCGACTCGCGTCCGGGGTCCAGATCAGCGTGCGCTTGGTGTCGTCGCGTATCGGAACGCGTGGCGACTTGCCTGCTTTCAACTTGTCGGTGATGAGGGCATTGGTGAAGCTCTGAGTCTTGCCCGGGCCGTAGAACTCCGGCGCACGGGCAATCAGTACCGGAATGTCGCCGCGGGTCATTTCCTCCAACACCATGGTCGCCATGCGCGCACGCACCCGGCCCTTGCGACCGACCGGCGCGAAAGCCGTCTCCTCGGTCAGCGGCCGGTCGTCCTGCGGATACATGTAGGTGTTGTCGAAGTATGCGAACTTCGCACCCGCTGCCCGGCAGGCATCGAGGGCGTTCTTCAGCATCGTCGGGAACTGCTTCTCCCACAGCTCGGTATCCGGCGGCAGGCCCGCCGTGAAATAGACGATGCTGCTGCCCTCGACCGCCTTGGCTGTCTGCCTGGCATCGAGAAGATCGGCGGACACCACGGCATCGGTATCGTTGATCTTCCGCGGGTTGCGGCTGACCAGGCGCAAGTCGCTGGTGTGATTACGTTGCAACTCGCGCGCCAGTTCCACGGCGATCTGGCCGTTCGCGCCCAATATCGTTTGCATGGTTTTCTCTTGCGTCTTGGCGTACGCCCCGCACCGAACGGGGCTCCATGACCATCGTGTTTGACCGGCCCGACACCGTAAGCCTAAAGTTAACTTTAATGTCAACTCGCTTCCGATGTGCGGTATGAAGATTGGTGAATTGTCGAAACTCACTGGCCTGACAGCGTCTCGCATCCGCTTCTACGAGAGCGCTGGCCTGCTCCGCGCGGTGGCACGTCAGGCCAACGGTTATCGCGATTACCCGTCCGATACGGCCTCGATGCTGGAAACCATCGACAGCGCCCAACGCGCCGGCTTCTCACTGGAGCAGATTCGTCACCTGCTCCCTCTCGACGATGGCAGTTGGGATCACGAGAAATTGCTGCAGGCGCTTAAAGCCAAGGTCGCCGAGGTCGAGGTGTTGCAGAAGCGCCTGAAGCAGAACAAGGCGCAATTGCTGGTCGCCATCGACAGCATCGAGAACCGGCCGGACAGCATCGACTGCGAGGACAACCGGATGCGGGTGTTGAACCGACTGCGCGGCAAGGGCGTGGTGGCATCTCAACGCAAGCCGGCTCGTGATACCTGAGACAGCGTCCACCGACTTGACCTTCAACCGTGGTTGAACCCTAACGTGCGAGTCGGGTAATCGACGAGGCGCCGACGGTGGAACAGCGATTCACGGAAGTCGAGTTCGCAATACATAAGGTACTTGTGCGGTCGGGCGGGTATTACGACCGATTCCGCACGAGTCCGGATCTGGATGAAGTGGCCCAGGATCCGGCCGCGGGCAATATCGAGTTCTTCCGTCGCGTCCCGAAGTCGATGGTGGCGACCCGCATCGGGCCCGCCTGGTCGCCCAATTTCCACTACCGGACCAGCAGCGTTCAATTGCGGTTCCTGGCGCCGCTTGCGCGCCTGCGCGCAGCCCTGCCCATGAAGAGGAACCATCGCACATGACCCGACGCATCCTCCATGTCGTCAGCAACATCGCCCACTACGACGATCCGTCCCACCCAACGGGTTTGTGGCTGTCGGAACTGACCCATGCCTACGACCTTTTCGAGGAGAAAGGGTATGAGCAGCGCATCGTCAGCCCGAAGGGTGGCATATCGCCGCTCGAACCCCGCGCTCTCAAGTGGCCCCTCCTGGATGCCTCCGCCAAGGCATGGCTCAACGACCCGAATCGGATGGCCTTGCTATCGAACACCGCCTCCCCCGATGAGATCGACCCCGTGGATTTCGACGTGATCTATTTCACCGGTGGACACGCGGTGATGTGGGATTTCCCCGACAGCGTCGGACTTCAACGCATCACTCGGGACATCTACGAGCGCGGCGGGATCGTCTCTGCGGTATGCCATGGCTACTGCGGCCTGCTGAACACGACGTTGTCCGATGGCTCGCTATTGGTCGCGGGGCGCAAGGTCACCGGCTTCTCCTGGCGGGAGGAAGTACTCGCCGGGGTCGCGAAGGACATGCCATACAACGCCGAAGCCCAGATGAAACGGCGCGGTGCAAGATACGAGAAGGCGTTTCTACCGTTCGTCCCGAATGCCGTCGTCGATGGCCGCCTGATAACCGGCCAGAATCCGGCATCAGCCAAGGTCACCGCAAAGCGGGTTGCGGATCTTCTGTGACCGCTTCAGGTCGAAAGCGGCAGGCAATGTGAGCGGCAAGGCAGCGTCCAAATCGCCTGACCCGGCGCATGAGGACGCGAATCCACCTCAGAGTCAGGCCGCTGCCGCTACACGGCTCGGCTTTGGCATCGGTCGTGAACCGGCGAAACCAGTGCGCACTCCATCGCCGCTGAGGAAAGCGCGCTGTGCTCTGGTCAATCTTCTCACTTGGGCAGATTGCAACGATCACGCCACACCCGACAGCGGTGTCGCCCAACACAGCGCCGGAATCGGGGCCATCGATTCCAGGCTCGCCTTTAGATCGGAAAACCTGTCTTCGCTGATACCAACGAGAACATAGAAGTCCGAAGCAACCCCGACAAACACGCTGCATGCATCACGGCGGCCGCTCGCCGGCCGACGCGTGGAAATTACTGCAACACATCGCCGCGGCGCGGCTGGCGGGTCGCCTGCCGCTGGCGCTGGAATTGCAGCGGCGCGCGCCGGCGCGATGGCTGCGATAAGCCGAAGTCGCGCCGATCGCCGCCAAGCTAGACTGCGATCGCGGCGGCTGCGAAGCCTGTGAACAGCAATGAAGGGGCGGTTGCCGAGGCGTTACTAGCCTGTGTATTTCTGCTCGCCGCGATACCAGGCTCCATCGGACCTGAGATGCCAATCCGGTGTTTGCACGGACCCCAACGCACCGGGGCCGGTGCGGGTAGCGTCGATGAAGCTGATCCGATCGATGCTCACCGTTCGGTCCTCATCGTAGGTGACGTTGTGCAGCACGAGCGTGCGCTTATCCCAGTTGATGCTCTTCAACACTCCCTGCTCGATCGTCGGGCTGGTTGAGCTGCCATGCCTGCCCCAGATCATCAGGTACTTGCCGATCGCATATTGCTTGAGATCAGCATCGAAACTGGTCGGATTTTTGGGCGCACTACCGAACTTGCTGATGGTGTCGACCTCGCCGAACTTACACTCGATAAGGTCCTCGCGCTCGACTTTTCCGTCGAACCCGATGTAGACAGCGACTCGAACAACGAAGCAGTCTTGCGCCAGATCGATTTTCGACAGATAGCCTTGCAGCGTCTTTCCGTCCGTTTTCAGGATCACCACGGCGTCATTCTGAGAAAAGCCTTTGACCATCTCATTCTTGTCCACGTTGGGTCTCCTTCGCTCATGGATGCAAGCCAGCAATGAGCGCGCGGTGGCCGGGCTCAAGCGGGCATCCTTGTATATTTTTCATGTCGCCGGCCAACGGCCGGAACCATCGAAGCATGAAGCGACATTCTTGTCGGCTTCGCCGAAATACTAGACGACAGTGCCGCTCCCATTTGGGATTTCGCGCCGCGTTCCGAGAACTGAGCGCCGGTGCATTTTCGAATTACGATCTCCCGCCACTTCCAGGCGAGCTTGCCGCGCTGGTTATCAGCGGCGTGGATCGCGTCTTTCGGGATGCGCCACGGAGGCGGCCTGGCCGACTTGCTCGATAGCGGCAGTTCCGTTGCGCTTCATCCCGGCATGGTCTTCGCTGCCGCTTCGTCCGCGTTGGTCAGCAAGGATGTGGACCTCGCCAGACCGCATCGCCATGTTCGCCGTGCTTCACTTACCTGGACGGCCCACCGCTCGGATCATCCGGATCGAGGCGGGGTCGTGAACTTTGAGCAATAGCGCTGCACGAGCGACTCGTCCTCTGTCTTGGAATGGCCTTCGCCAAGGACAGCAACCATCTTGCCGAGCCGTTGATTTGTTGCTGCATCACCGGCTATTCGCATTTCATCCGTGAAGCCTGAATTGAGCCGAATCACGAAGTGGCTTCGACTTGTTGCCCCACGTTTCATGGCACGCGGCCCGAAGCGGCCCTGTGAAGCTCACTGTTGCTGGTGGCTTCTTTCGACGGTGCAACCCATACCGGACGGAGCGCTTGAATAGCGAATCGCCCGGCTTTGCCAGCCTCGCCAACGTGCGCGCGGATCGCTCGATCTTCAGTCATGGCAAACGGTGAAGCGCATCTAGATTACGTGTTTAATCATTTGACAGCGATCGGCAATTGTCTTGCTGTAACGCACATACGACGCGCCGCCCACGGCGAAAGCGCAGGGCACCGGGATGTGCCCGATGCATTCAGCCACAAAGGCATGGAGCGCGGTGGGCGCTGCATACGCCACACGTGGAAATCCGTTTCCGCTCCGCCTTTGCGAGCCCAACGCACTCGACTGTCCATTCGCGATTTCCGTCCCGGCGAGCCGACACAAGCCGGGAAAGCCAAGTTCCGATGCGGATGCATCCGAAGGTGGCCTGAGCCAAATCAGGCGGACTTCATCAGGCAAGGAGACAGGCATGAGCATGAGCAGAGGTTCCGTGCGCAACGGCATCGCGGCGCTGTCGTTGTCGCTTTCGTGGACGATGGCCTGGGCGGGGGACGCGTGCGTCACCGACGACGGCGCGGGCAACGTCGGAACGCAAGGCGCAACAGCTACGGGCAACACCGCCCTGGCCTGCGGTAGCAGTGCCACCGCCTCCGGCGCCGGTGCGGTAGCGCTCGGAAGAACCAGCACCGCCACGAGCGCGGACTCCATCGCGATCGGTCGATCGGCGAACTCGGCCAATCAAGCCGCGATCGCAATAGGCAGAAATGCAAACGCCACGGGCAGTCTGTCGATGGCCCAAGGCTTCGGCAGTTCGGCGACGGGCAACAGCTCCAATGCGCTGGGGGCGAACAGTTCCGCCACGGCCCTGGGTGCCGTGGCAGTGGGAAACCGCGCCGCCGCTGAGAACGTGGATTCCGTCGCGATCGGTCGCGGCAGCAGCTCGGCCGGTGAAGGCGCCATCGCCGTCGGCGGCACCGCGAATGCCGCCGGGATCCGCTCGACCGCAACCGGTCTTCTCAGTTCGGCGGCGGGCGCGAACGCCAACGCGCTCGGCGCGAACAGCTCGGCCGCGGGCGAACGGGCGATCGCGATAGGCGGCGGCAGTTCGGCGCAGAACCTTGCCTCGGTGGCGCTCGGCTATCAGTCGATTTCGGCCGCGGACGGCAGCGTCGCCTTGGGCGGGGAGTCCAGCGCGACCGGCGCCGGCAGCATCGCCATCGGCCAGGGCAGCAGCGCCAGCGCGGTCAACGCCATCGCGATCGGCATGCAGTCGGTGGGCGACCGCGCCAACTCGGTGTCTTTCGGCATCACCGGCGGCGAACGGCAATTGATCAACGTCGCCGCCGCCACTCAGGACACCGACGCGGTCAATCTGTCTCAACTCGGAACTCTGGCCGGTGCGCTGGGCGGCGGCGCCAGCTACGGCGGAGGCGTGTTCACTTCGCCGACCTATGTAATCCAGGGTTCGAGCTTCAACGACGTGGGCTCGGCGTTCGGCGCGGTCGACGGCAGGTTGACCGACTTGTACGGCCGCATCGCCGCCATTCCCGCGGGCCCGCAGGGACCGGCCGGTCCGCAAGGACCTCAAGGGCCCCAAGGGCTGCAGGGACCGGCCGGCAGCGGCGGTTCGGCATCGTCGGTGAATTACACCGATGCATCCAAGGCCCAACTGACCCTGGAAGGCGCAGGCGGCACGCGCGTTTCCAACGTCGCCACCGGCACCGCCGCGACCGACGCGGCGAACGTCGGCCAAGTCCGGGCCGGCGACGCCCAGACCTTGAGCAGCGCCAACGCCTATACCGACTCGCGGGTAACCCAGATGCTCGCAGTGCCGACCGAGGCGATCAATCGCCTGCGTGACGACATGAACTGGCGTTTCGCCAAGCAGGACCAACGTATCGACAGGATGGGCGCGATGACCGCCGCGATGGTGCAGATGTCGACCAGCACCGCGGGGTTACGCACGCAAAACCGCGTCGGCGTCGGCGCCGGCTTCCAGGGTGGCGAGCAAGCCTTGTCGATCGGGTATCAGCGCGCGATCAGCGACCGCGCAACCGTGACGGTCGGTGGTGCCTTCAGCGACTCGGAACGCGCGGTCGGCGTAGGCGCCGGGTTCGGTTGGTAGCGCCGCTGATTTCATCGAGCGACTGTTCGACAGCTCCATCAAGAGGGAGCGTTCCGGCGCTCCCGCCTTGATCGGTGCAGTTCTTCATGAGAGGACATTCGCGCCTTCGTTCGCTCGACAGTCGCGAGCTTGTCCATGGCGCACTTACCGCCGATCGCAATCGAAACGTCGATCAGCTTCAGCCGCGCTGCGGCGCTGGCTTAAGGAACGCGGCATTCAAAGCGAGCAGGACGGCCAATGTCAGCAGCGCAAGCGTCTTCGGGGTGGTAATGCCGTACATGGAATAACGTAGGAACTGAGCGAACACAATTCGTCAAAGTCACTCGACGGTCGATCAAATGTCTTGCCCCAGCCAGATCAAAGTTGAGCGAGCTGGCGCCAATGATCGAGAGCTTCGTTTCTATTCTTTATCCAATCTGTCGACGAATACGGCATGCGGCGCCATCGCCGAAGCCAGTTGCTCATCGCTCGGCCTGCCGCCCACAAATCGCGCATGGGCCCAGGCTGCGTTGCCGATCTTCGCATCGGTGAAAGAACAATTCACGAAATGGGTACGCAGCCAGGATGCGTCTATCAAATTGGCCGCATCGAAGCGGCAATCCGTGAATCGCACTTCGGCGGCTCGCGTATGGGACAAGTTCGCGCCGGTGAAGTCGCAATCGATGAATTCGCCGGCCAGCGAGGAATACGACAGCTTGGCGCGATGGAACCTGCAGCGCACGAATGACTTGCCGCAGTTGGTCTCCATCGCGACGCGGTCGAACAGGCAGTCGACCCAGGTCGCCTGTCCCAATTGACCACGTCGTGCATCGGTGGCGCCGGTCAGGTCCACGCGTTCGAAAGTGCGATAGGCCGGGATTTCGCCCAACGGCAGGCAACGGAAGTCCAATCGCCCTTCATGCTCGCCAAACGGCGATACCAGCGGAAACGGTGGCGGCCTGCCCTGATAAGCCGCCACCGGGTCCATGCGCTTGAACGCCCGGTCTGCCGCCTGCAACGCATCCTGCGCCTCCCAACGCGCGCGCAACGCGGCGAGTTCTTTTCTTGAGTCCACGGCGCGGTACCTGCTCAGGAAGGAAGCGCCAAATTCTACAGCGGCGAGTTCCCGCACGGTTAGAACCGGGATGAGTGGACTTTCAAAAGCCCGCCCCGGAAGCTATAGCGGCTGAACTACCAGGCCGAAGCCGCTTCGCGGCTCGGCTCATTCATCAGCTGGGACGTCAGATGTTTGAGGTCGTGGCTTCCTGCGCTGGCGTCTCCGAGCAAGTTGCCTTAGCTGGCGTTGGCGATATTTTGGCGGAGTTCGCCGCGCGGCCTTGGCATTCGGCTGCGAGCTGTCACTGGAATGGCGGCCGCATCTTGTTGCACGCATGCAACGACATCGACTCGACGGGCCTCGCGCTCCTTGATGAGTTCTCCGATGCCACAGCATCGCGCTGCTGGAAGCCCGTCTTTTAAGCAGCGAAGGCATCACGAAAGCTTGTTCGATCAAAGATCCGGATCGGTAGGTCCGTCAATGTCGTTCGGCGGTTCTCCATGCCGAGACCGTTTCGCGGCTCGGACCCGTTGACCGGGGATCGCCGGGAAGAATCCCGCAGGACGAACCTTGTTTGCATGCGTCACCGCAACTGAAAGAGATCGGAGAATGAAAAGGCGTGACTTTTTCCTCGATGTTCTGCAGTTGCGCTTGAGCTACTGGCCGATCTCAGCCCGGCACGGGCCACGAACCGGCTTCGGCCGATAAGAGTTCTTCGAATATCGTGCTTGACCTTGATCGAGCTGGGATCGGCCGCCAATGTTCCGGCAAGAATCCGGACTCATCCGAATCGACGAAGCGGTTGCGTCAGCCGCAGCGACGAAGCGCCCGCACCAACATACCCGACTATTTTTCCGAACCGCTTTTCCAGCCAGCGGCACGCAATGCGTCCAAAGCCGCATTCGAGGCGATGCGGCTCGTTTCCCGGAAGGGGGCGGGCTCGCCTGATTCATTCTCGTAGCCGGTCACCCGGCATTCGTCCACTTCCGCTGATCGGTTTGGGGCCGAGACGTCGGAGGACGCTACCGCGATGACCTCCGGTTGCCGGTACTCGTCCCTCGTCCCAAACTGGGGTCGCAAATCGCCCCAAGCTTTTCCGACCAGTTTCCCGCGAAGTTTGAAGGTGATTTCCACTTTGCCTCTCGGGGTCGGCATGAACTCCGACTCCGAAACCGCCAGGACGCTCGCATTGGTTCCGCGCACACCGCCGTAGTGTTGACTGTCGCAGAAGAGCACCTCGATCAGGACTGGATCGGGCTCGATCGCCTTATGCTCTTCCGCCCCACCGCAAGCTGTCAGGACGGCGCTACAAGCAACCATGGTAAGCCAATGCCAAGCAGACATATCGTTCTTCCAATGTTTATTCATGGACGATATCCAAATGAAGCACCGATCGCCAGCGGGATGAGCAGCCTGCGGTTGCGCATGCGTGCGCACTGGCTACGAGGATATGCACGACTGGCGCGGCCGCGGCCAATGCCTGGAATCCTTGTCGGAACGAAACTGGGCGCAACGAAACAGCGGCGGACACGCAGGCATCACTGGCGACGAATACAACCCGCTGGGTGAACCCTGGTGTCGCCGAGGCTGAGTACCTGGACTACATGAAGTCTGGAAGACCGGCCGGGTGGTCAGTCTGAGTTCGATAACTTTCATCGACGCCAAGGCCGTTTCGCGGCCCGACTAAAGGGCCCATGTCACGCCTTGTTGACGAGCATGGTCGTCAATTCGATCCTGGACGATGAGCTGATTCGACTCAGACTCAACCGGCGCGCACGCCAGGATCACCATCGCCATCACCCCGTCGCCTGTTGATGGTCGGACTGGGCCGACGCCGTCAACAGCGATTCCATTTCGGTGAGCAGGTCGTTGAACCGTTGCCGTTGCTCGATGCCCAGATGATCTCCCGCATCGCCCAGCAGATTGGCCATTCGGTTGAGGCGACGACGGTGGCCGTAGACGTCCAGCCGGACCAGGCGGCCGGCGGGGTCGACGCGCGGACTGATCGCGTCTTCGTCGACATGCATGGCCCGAAGCAACAACAAACGCATGCGCTCGGCCCGCTCGACATCCTCGTCGCTCCAGGGCTCGGAGGTGCCGCGCACGGTTTCGCTCCATTCCTCGAAGCTGGTGCGCGGGCCGATCGTCAGGCTGCCCGCGTCGAGCTGATAGGCATCGGACGGCGACCCGGCCCAGCGGACGTATTCGACTTGCTCGTGACGGAACAGCAACAGCCATCCCAGCGATCCGCCATTCAACGCGATCGCGAACAATCCGGCGGGACCGTCCTCCAGCGAGGTCCAGTCGCCGCGCTCGACGGTGCCCTCCGCCGCATGCGACGCGTGGGACTTAGCCCATTCCAGGGCTTGTTCGATCGTGCGTTCGTCCAGGACCGCGCCGCCTTGCACGACCTGCCCCTTGGCGACCAGGGCGAAACTGTCCGCGGGCAACGCGCCCAGCACGTCCGCCGACTCGCGGCGCAGTATTTCCAACGGCGAGGACGAGTCCGACAACAACCGCTCCAGGCGATCGCGATGCACGCGGGCCTGCGCTTCTCTGGCTCCGATCTGCTTGAGGTTGCGCGTGCTCAACAGCAAGGACACATAGCGGCCGAACACGTCCGCGGCGATGCGTTGCCTGGCGCTGACCGGCTTGGGCTGATGGTGGTGGCAGGCGATCAGGCCCCACAGGCGTCCATCGACGATGATGGAGATGGACATGGACGCGTTGACGCCCATGTTGCGCAGGTAGTGCAGGTGGATCGGCGATACGCTGCGCAGCACGTCGAAACTCATGTCCAGCGGCGTCGCGCTTTGCGCGGTCGCGACCGGAACCGGCGTGTATCCGATGTCGGGAATCACGCGCACGCGGTTGGACAGATACAAGGCGCGCGCCTGCGGCGGAATGTCCGATGCCGGAAAACGCAAACCCATGTAAGAGCTCAGCTGGCCGCCCAAGGCCTCGGCCACCACTTCGCCGGAATGGTCGTGACGGAACACGTAGACCATCACCCGGTCGTAGCCGGTCAGTTCGTGCACCTGTTCGGCCACGGCCTGAAAAAACGGCGCCGACTTTTCTCCGCTTTCGAGCTTGGCGATCATGGCGTGCGCGTCGACCGGCTCTTCCCGCTCGCGCACGACCGGCTCCAGCTCGATATGGATCAGCTGGTTCCACACGTGCACGGACAGATGATGCAACTCGCCCCATTCGCCGGCGTTGATGACGCCGGCCAGTCGCGGGAAATCGCCCGGCTGGGACGCCATCGCATGCGATTGGATGAGGTGCATCGCGTGGGCGTCGAACAATTCTCCGATCGGCAGCCCAAGCAGCGCCTCGGCGGTCGTTCCGAACAGCCCTTCGGCATTGATCGACGCCGCCACGATCCGGCCGCTGCGCGGCGCGTACGCCAGCAGGACGCCATGCGGCTGAATCGCGCCGCTCAAATGGATGGGCTCTTTCGCGCAGGCGTCGTACGCGGCTTGAAGTTTGGGGTCGGTCATGCGGTCTCCTCGCAAGTCAGGGCCTGCTCCACCAGTGCAAACGCGTGCCGAGCGCCGGCTTGCGCGTCGCTGCGCATCGATCCGTCCACGCTCGCCAGCGCCATAAGAAAACGCGGCCAGCGATCGCTCCGCTGCGCATGGTGCTGCAAGAATTCCAGTGGAATGCCCGGATCGTTCTCGCGCATGCGAGCGGCATCGCGCAACAGCAGGCGCGCGCCCAAGGCCGAGCCTTCCAGGACGTAATTCGCTCCCATCCACCACGTCGGTGAAGGCAAGCGCGCATCAATGCAATCGATGGACGCACCGAGTTTTGTGAGGTCGTCGCGCAGAAATTTCAAGCGCCGCTCATCGAACCACATCGCCCACGACTCTCGCGGCGCGGGGTCGGATGGGGCGTGCGCCAACGTCTCGACGAGACGATGCATGCCGTGAAGGTAACGTGTGTATATGCGGCGATCCGCGAGGCCATTGGCCATCAACGCATCCACTCGCTCGTGTTGCTCAGCGGTTGCCGCTTTTAACCCGAGATGGAGTTTGTCCAAGCAGATTCGTTCGATGCGAAAGCGTGCAAGTTTACTTAATTCACTTTCGTTCGCCAGCGCAGTCGGATATTGCGTTCATTTTATGAATTATTCATTTTATTTAAACCGTCGTCGCGCGCTGAACATTCATCCGCCTGCGATAAATCACCTCGCGTTCAAGCGTCATCGTATGGGTCGACGGGTTATTCGCCATACTTTGCAAACGGCGTTGCCGTGCGATGCGACTGGCGAAAACCGTAGTCAGTGCGCATGTTCGAAACCCCTTTTAGTGCAATGCCATCGAAGCACCAAGCCGAGGCCGCTTCGCGGCTCGACTCGAGCGCCGTGGTTGACGATGGGATTTGACGCACTCGCTACCACCGGCCTCGAAATTCCATGCATGCGAGGGAATATTCCGCGATGGAATCGTTCGCTCCACATGCGCCGCCGGCATGCCCTGAAGGTTTCCGCCGCAGATAGGTCGCCGCGATCATGCGCGACAACTTCACAGAGCGACGCGGCTCGAAGCCAAGCCGATGTTCCGCGCCGGTTTCGACGATGCCCAGGTCGAACGCATAGCATCGTCGAAGCGGGCTTCCAACCGCGGCCCGCGAATCTGGCGGCGGTCGTCCTGCACTGCCGCTCGCTTGCGGCCTGCGCCATCGGCATCAACGTGTTTCATGCGCGCCGGATCGTCGCCGCGGTCTCGGCTTGCGCGACCTGCGTATTCTGATCCGCGGGGTTGGGCGTCGCTTGCTCTTTGGCGCGCCTGTCGTGTTCGGCGATGGTGGCCGAGGCGCCTTCGCGCAATTGTCCGCCGTCGGCTGCCGCCAGCGCGGCCAGATCCTGGCGATAGGCCCCGCGGTCACCGTTGCGCATGGCCGCGCTCAGGCGGTCGACCGCATCCAGCTCGGCCAACCGCGCCGGCGCTTCGATCCCGCGAGTCGCGGCATCCGCGCTCTTGCCGCGCGCCATATTCCGATCCCTGTCGATGCCGCTCATTTCCTGGTCGTAGGCCTTGCCGAACGTATCCGAGGTGAGCCCGGCCTGATTGCGCTTGTTGGCCAGGTCCTCGACCAGGCCAGCGTAGTAGCGGTTCAACGCACCGGCGATCTCCACGTTGGGCGCATTGGGGTTGTTGACGAAGGCATGGCTCAGCGTGTCGATCGCGCGCTTGGTGGCCTCCTCGCCGATCTCCTGGACTACGCCGCCACCGGGCAGTACGCCCAGGCCTTTGCCGACCAGGTCCATGAAGCTCTTGCGCGATTCCTCGTTGGCCTGGATCTCGTCCTTATAGGCATCCCAGGCCATCAACGCGCCGCCGGTGACGGCCGCGCCCAACCGCGCCAGCTTGGTCAGCTCGCGCTCCTGTTCGCGCGACGGCCCGTCCTGTCCGATCCGGTCGGACACATCGGCGCCAGCGATGCGGTCGGCGGCCGCCTGCTTGAGCACATCGCCGACCGCGCTGGGCAAGTCCTTGGAGACCGTGGTTCCGTCGGCGCCCTTGACCTGGACTGTCATGTCCTTGCCATCGGGGTTGTACAGCGTCTGGCTGAGGAATTTGGCCAGCGGCGTGGTGCTGCCCGGCACCGTGGTGTAGGCATCGATCAGTTCGGGGCCGTGCTTCGCGAACAAGGTGGCCGCCGCCTCGAGCGCCTGGCGCTTCATCTGGCTGGCCTCGGGCTCGTCCATCTTCGCGTACGGCGCCTGCTCGTTGAACGCGACCAGGGCCTCGAAGGCTTGGCGCCGCTCTTCAGGCGTGCCCAGCTTGCCCTCGCCCAATTTCGGATCGGACATGTAGGCGATCGCCGCGACCGCCGCGGCATTGCCATAGTCCGGCTCGCTTCTGTTCTGCCACAAGGCGTCGGCGTATTTCTCCACGCCGCTGCCCGGGCCGCCACCGCCTTCCTGCAACAACGACAGCAAGCGCTGTTGGCCGTTCGGGCCGCCGCCGCCGGCGATCTTCCGCAGGTCGTCGGAGTCGACCGATGGGTCGCGTATCGCCACATCCAGCGCCTTGCCGACGTTGTTGCGATCGATCCGGATCTGCTCGTCGCTCCTGAAATCGATGAAGGATTTCTCGGGTGGGAACAGTATCCACGGTTCTTTACGCGCCAAGTCCTTGACCAGTTGCACGCGTTCGTCCTGCGTGAAGCTGTCGTTGGTGATCGCCGAGACGATATCGGTGCGGGCGAGATCGAACAGCAGCTGCTCGCGGCTGTCGTACCCGTGCGGCAGGTAACCTGGCGGAAACGAGGGTTGGCGGGGATCGGCCATGATTGATTGCTCCATCGAAAGGGAACCGCGCCGCTGGATGAGCCGATGGGAACCGGCCAGGAAACCCGCGGTCGCGCGGGCGCCGTGCGAATTCCGTTCGCGCATGCGATGCCTCGAGCGGATCGATGAAACGGTAGCCAGGTCCGCTATCGTCCGGCGCCTTTCTGCGAGGCTAGTTACAACGCAAAGGCTTGTCCACCTGGGAAAATCCCTGGGTGTAGAAAATGATGAATCATCCGTGCGTGGCCACGAGCTTGAACGCAAAGCTCGATGTTGCGGTGCGAACGCAACGTCGCATCCTGTCGTGTCGTGTCGATAGTCGGCCGCGCGTCATGCGCCGAGGAAGACAGCATCGCCATGACGCCAACAACGCCTCATGCGCAAGTCAACCATCGCTCGGTTCAGTCGGAAAAGCGGGCTCTGCGCGCACTTTCGCAGGCCCGCCTCCTAGAGGCCATGCCGTCGAAACACCAAGCCGAGGCCGTCTCGCGGCCCGGCCCGGCGCTCGGAGGTTTGACCCGATCCGAGCGCGCTTCTACGCGATCGCGCTGCACGCGATCCCTTTTAACGCGTGGTTCGCGTGCAGCTTGCCGATGCGTCGACGATCGATCAGTTGTATCCGTCGTTGTAGAACGCGGTGGCCTGCGCGTTCGTGCTCGCGCCGGTGTCCAGATCGGTAATCGTCACCCGCAGCGTGGCTTCGCCATCGTTGCGGGTTTCGGTGCTGATCGACTTGCGGCAAGCGCTTTGATTGCCACAGCCGGCCGGTACCGTGTTGGTTTCCATGTCGCGCCAGGCATAGGAATAATTGCCCGCGCCCAGGCCGACGACCTGGAAATATGCGCCGGTTGGATTCAGCGCCGTGCCCGGGGTCCACGTCGAGAAGCAGGTGTAGGCTTCGGGAACATCCAACGCGAAGGTATCGACGTAGCAGGTAAGCACCGCATTGCTCAGGTCGCCCGCCCGCGCCGGCTGTCCGGACGCCATGGCCAGCACCGAAAGCATCGCACCCAGGGCCCACATCTTGTTGGCTTGCATACTCACCCTCCATTGGTCTGAATGACGCGGGTCGCGATTGACCCGCGCGAGTTAGGAAGCGACTGTTCTCAGCGGCTTCCCGCGCGAGTCTAGAAGGCCCACGCCTTGCGGATACGCTGGCGCGCACATGCTCGCGCCGGACTGTGATGGGACAGGCAATTTCGTTGGCACGCCGTGGCGGTCCCGAAGATTCGCTGCGATGCAGCACGTCGAAACGCAGGTGCGCGGGATCTGGAGGGCTGTCGATCCCCGCCATGAGGAATGCGCTATTCAGGCCAAACCCGATCGGCAAGACCGCGGGTCAAATCAGCCTTGCAAAGGCCAGACGGCGGAAGGCTCGCCATAGCGGCTAAAGTGCTCAGACCGAAGCCGCTCGCGACTCGGCCTGACTCAGGCCCAAGCCACGCACGCAGGGAGCCGACGCAGATGTTCTGGCGCGATCTGACAAAGCTGATCGTCGTTGCGATCTTTCTTGCCGCGTGCCTTTACATGCTGGCGGACGTCATCGGCTTCAGCTCGCCCTGGCTTGGTTTGCTGATGATGTTCAACTTCATGGGCTTGGCGAAAGTGGCCGAACCGCTGTTCGTTCTGCGCATGCCCCGCGCGCTGCGAACGGTTGATCCATCGACGCTGAATAGTCGCCTGTATCGTTGGCTGGGCGTGCGCGGCTTCGGCGATTTTCTGCGCAACACGCCGCTTCGGTACCTCAACAACTCGGTCTATCGTTCGGGCGGCAGGCACAACCTCGCAAAACTGCAACGTCAAGCGGAGTCCGCCGAGGCGACCCACTTCTGGGCCGCGGTACTGTTCACTCCATACATCGCCTACGTCGGGTCGCGCGGGTTCGTTGTGGAGTGCGCCGTGTTCACCGCCTTGCAGATCGTGTTCAATGTGTACCCGATCTTGCACCTGCGCATCGTTCGCGCCCGGCTTGGCAGGATTGAGCGAGTTGACGGCTTACGAAAGAATACCTTGGGGACGCACGCAAATGGCGCCGCCTGACAATTCATCAGGACCGCAACCGCTACGCGGATCTGCTTGACCGAGCCAACACTGGATCGACTCTATAAAGGACGCTGATATGCTGATCAAGGACGCGCAACGGGAAGTTCGCCGGGTCTATCAGGGCGGGCTCGCAGGACAGGCGATATCCGGTTTTTTGTGGCTGGGCTCGGCAATCGCCGCACAGTGGGGAACGCCAAAGCTCGCCATGCTCATCCTGGTGCTTGGCGGATTCGCGATTTATCCAGCCATATCGATGGTGTTGAAGGTATCGGGTCGACCTGCATCATTGAGCGCGAACAATCCGTTCCGACTGTTGGCGATTCAAGTGGCTTTCGTGCTTCCACTGTCCATGCCGCTGCTAGCCCCCGTGGCCGCTTACCGCCTCGACTGGTTCTATCCGGCCATGATGATCTTGCTTGGAGCGCACTACTTGCCGTTCGCCACCCTCTACGGCATGCGCAGTTTCCTGGCCTTGGCCGCGGCGCTCATAATTTCGGGCATGGTCATCGCTCTCTATCTGCCTTACGGTTTTGCCACTGGGGGCTGGGTGACGAGCATCGTGCTTTTCGTATTTGCCGGCATCGGACTCATGGAGGCTCGTCGCAGCGCGGCCGCGGAAGCGCAGCGCCAGCCATGAGCCTTGCCGAGTCTTGGATGGAAAGCTGGATGAACGTCGCCACTGCGACACTGCTTACTGGATCGAATGGGCCATACGAGTGAACGAAGTATTCAAGCCCGAGCCGCTTCGCGTCCCGGCTCAACCAAGACGACAAGCAATGAATCGTCGGGCAATGACATTGGCCGCTGGCTTTCTGGTAGCGCCGCTGGTGCCGGTGCTGGTATTGGCCGCGGCGAGTCCGGGCCTCGGCGTCAAACCAGGCGACCTTGCGTCTTTGCTCCGGGTCGCTGCATTTCTGTATCTTCCGGCGCTGCTGCTCACCGGCCTGCTCGGCATGCCGGCCTTCATTGTCCTTTGGTATTCGAAGCTTATCCGATGGTGGTCCGCGGCGATCTCCGGCTTCGTGGGCGGCGTGTTGCTCTCATTGATATTCACCGATTTTCGCTGGATGAAAAACGGATGGCCTATGCATGACTTGCCTGGATTGCTTGCGTGGGGCCTGTGCGCCGCCGCCAGCGGCATGATTATCTGGCTGTCATGGAAAGCAGGCAGCGCGCGTCGGCCCGACACGCATAGCGCCTGAGCATTGGTCATATCGAATGCCGCTACGCGGCGCAGCTTGGTTCAGACGTCAAAGCACATGAAAGACGATCACATCAAAACGAAACAGAAGCGAGAGAAGAACTGGAAGCTTCTATATATTCGCTCGACGAAGCTTGCGCGCGCCAAGCAACTCGGCATCGATTACCCGCACGCATCGAGCAGGCGCCAGAAGGAAATCGAAGACGACGAACCGCTCAATATTCTTTTCGTCTGCAGCCGGAACCAGTGGAGAAGTCCGACGGCCGAGGCCGTATGGCGCGACCATCCGGACATGCGGGTCAGGTCCGCCGGCACCAGCCCCAATGCGCGCAGACCCGTATCCGTCGACGATATCCGATGGTCTCACTCCATTTTCGTCATGGAGAACAAGCATCGGGCCAGGCTGCTGGCCGAGTTCGGCCGCGTCATCGCCAACAAGCCCGTGCACGTCCTCGATATTCCGGACGAGTATCGGTACATGGATCCAGAACTGGTCGATCTGGTCAAGGCTTCTGTTGGCGCTATCCTCGGCCTTCCATAAGCGATGAGCGCGGCCTGAGCTCATTGAAGCCGAAGCCGCTTGGCGGCCCGAAAACGACGGCCAAACTCCGCTCTTCAATCGAACGGCTTCGCTTAGCGCAAGCAGTTATCACCCTGTTGCCCTGACCACTCACTTCGCTTGTGAGAAGCGCCGTCCGGCCATTGGTGTCTCGCGCTTGCACCGTCCGCGATCGACGGATGCGATTGCGACGACTACGGATCAAATCCGTACAGCCAGCGGTTGAGCATCCCTTCGGAGCTTTCGATGCCGAGGCAATCCATGGCCATCTCGAAACATTCGGCGACCCGCTCGGCGTCTTCGGTATCCAGCTCGACGCGTGCGAAGCCGGCCAGGTGCCGCTCGATCAGATCCAGACAGGCGCGGGGTGTCGCGCCATCCTGCGCGGCATCGCGCAAGGCCGCCAACGCGCGGTCGAACCGGGCGTTCATGGCGACGCGCTCGCGCGGATCATGGACGCCGTTGTAGATCGTCGCCGGATCGCCGGCGAAATGATCTTGACCGATCAGACGCGACAGGCATTCGCAGGCGGCTTGGCGCGGCATTTCGGTTCCTTCCTTGGGTGAGTTCTATCGAGAACGGCTCAATTGCCTTGCCGGCCTGTCGCCGGATCGCAGGCCAGAGCGGACGAAGCGTTCAAGCCGATGTCGCTTCGCAACCGGGTTTGTTTCAGCCGTTCGCTGCAGTCCGCTTGCGGCCGGCAGCCGATCCGAAGCAGTTGCCGCGGCGTGATTCAAGACGCCTGCAGATCGCGGTTACCGGCCAGCGGCCAACCATGGCGAACTACCGTTATTGCGCGCAGCCGTGCCGGACTAAGCACCGGTCGAAGCGCAAGCAGCCGAACGGAGTGCGCGCGGCCTTCTTCGCCCATCACCGGTTGCGCGTCACCCCTGCTTGAAGACGGTTTTCTTGCCTATGGAACTGCTCTTGCGCGCGGTGGGCTTGGCCAGGCCGGGGATCAGGAAATCGGCGACGCTGCGGCCATGCTTGGTCTTCTGCGCCAGCCACACCGGCATGCGCCCACGACCCGACCAAGTGTTGCGCTTGTTGTCCGGGTCGCGGTACTTGGCGGCGACCTTGCTCGGCTTGCGTCGCGGCGTCCGCTTCTTGCCGGCGATCTCGACTGGCGGGCGATCGCCATAAAGTTCGTCGATCGTATAGCCGCCTTGGGCGGCGAGCGCGATCACTTTCCGGCGTACCAAGGCGATGGGGCGACGGCGGGAGATCAGCTGCTTGCGCCGCTCCGCGGCGGTCAGAAGGGAAGTCAGCTCGCTCAGGCTGAGCTTGTCGATATCGATGTTCATGCGCCAAGGGTCCAGCCATATCCATCGGCCTGTCAAGCAACCCGCCCCGTGGCGGCGGCGGGAAACGCGGATTCAGGCGATACGGGGCGGAACGCATTTCCAAAGCCGCCGCCAAGTCCCCGGCGTGGCGATGCGCCGGACCGCCGACTCAGGCGAACCCGCGGCGCTTGTCGATGCTCGCCGTTATGGCGGGCGGCGGCGAAGCGGGGCGGTAGTTTTCACTCGACCGCTGGCGTGGATTGCCAGGCCGCGCGAGACGGTTGGGGCCAAATCGCGGCGTGATACTTGATCGAGCCTATCGGGGCGCCGCGGCCTTCTGCCGGATCGCTCGGGGATCGTGGACAATGCGCGGGCAACGCCTTGGCGCCGAACCGGCCTGGCGGGTCGGTTTACTTCAAGCCTGGGAGGACAGGATATGGATCATCGCAAGGCAAGCATCGGGCAAGGACCGCGCGGTTTGCGCATGCTGGCAATCCTGTCTTTCATGTCCCTGTCGCTGCCGTTCAAGGCGGCGGCCTGCCCGACCGGCATGCTGTACGACGGCAACGGTTGCAGCCCGCCGTATCAGTACAGCATGGACGACTGGATCCGCGAGAAAAACGATTATCTCGATTCCCTGGAGCCCCGGGAACGCCCGCCGGCGCGCGTCATGAGTCCGGAGGAAGTCGAGAACCTCAAGCGACTTCAAGCCGAAAAAGACGCGAGGGACGCGATCATCGCTCGGGAACTCGCCAACGGCATCTGGTTTTTCGCTTCCAGCAGCACGCCCGAAGGCAAGCTGTGCACCGCGTCGTTCGCCAAATTCACCCGCCAGGACAATGGCAAGAGCGGCGGCATCGTCAGCATCGTGGGGTTTCAAAAACCCAAGCCGGATGCGTGGCTGATTTTCTACGGCACCGGGCTCCCCAAGCCGAACAAGGTCAAGAAGATCAAGATCTCGCTGCAGCAGGACGATGAGCCCGCGCAGAGCGTCCAGGTATTCAACTATCGCTATCATGGAAGAGCCGGAGCGATAGCGTTTTCCGTGCCCGGGCTGACCGCCGCCCTGGACGGCATGCGCGACCGGCAAAGCTTCAAGTTGTCGATCGATGGAAACACCGCGATGACGCTGCAGTGGGCCGACGCCGCGCCGGTTATCGAGCAACTCAGGCAGTGCGCGCAGTGACGTGGCGCTGAGAGCGCAGAACCTCAAGTCAGGTGACGAGATCGTCCGCTACTGAACCGTGCACGTGAACGACAGCGTCGTGCTCTGTCCCGCGGACAGCGTACCCAGGACGATGCCGGCGCCGGTGAGGTTGCCGACGGTGAACGTCCCCGCGGGCACGCCGGGGCCCGGGACGAACGTCACCGCATTGCCGGGTGGACAAACGATGCCCGCGACCGGCGCGTCCCTGACGATCGCACCGGTGACTTCGCCCGGGCCGTTGTTGGTGACCACCAGTGTGTAGGTGGTCGCCCCCGCCGCGACCGTGTCGTTCGCCTGGTCGATCGCGCCCGCCGCCGGCGTGTTGGTCTTGGTGATCGCCAGATCGACCGGCTGCAATGTGTTGGTGTAAGTGCACACCGCCGGATTGGCGCTGGTAATGGTCAGCGTGTTGATCGCCTGGCCGTCGGTCCCCGACAAGGTGTGACCGCCGGTGCAGGCCAGTGTCGTCGCATAGCTGGCGACATTGGCGCCGCCTTCGGCCGGCAGCGTGATCACATCGCCGAGGTTGACGTTGACCGGCGGACCGCTGTTGGCCGCGGTCGGGGCGGTCGCGGTGAAGCCCGCGGTATTGTTCGCGCCGCCCGTGGTCGCGCCGATCGTCACCTGATGCCCGGCCAGGCTCCCCGCCGCCCAGGCCTTGGCCAGCTGCAAGGTCGGCGGGTTGTCGTTGTTGGTGACGGTGCACAGGGCGGTCGCGAGATTGGCCAGCGCCAGGGTGTTGCTCACCACCGGCGCGCCGCCGTTGACCACGCAGCTGTAGGGCGCGGTCTGGGTATAGCCGCCCGGCCCGGTTTCCGACAGCGTGTAGGTGCCGGCGCTGACCGTGGCATTGGTGACCGCCGCGCTGCCCTCGACGCCGCTGATCGGGGTCGGACCGGCCGCCGCGAGCGTCCACGCGGTATCGACCGCGGTGCCGCCGCTGTCGTTGATCACCGTCTTGGCGAGCGTCAGCGCGGGCCTGCAGGTCGGAACGTTGATTTCGAACTGGGCGGAGTTGCCGCCGACGCCGTCGCGGGTCGTTCTGAAGTTGAACTGGACGCCCGTCACCGTGCCGTTGGTGCTCAGTCGATACTGCGCGAACGATCCGGGGCGCGCGCCGAAGGACGGTCCGCGCACCGTGGCGCTCAGTCCATCGGCGGAAATCTCTATATCCGTTTGCGCGTTGTCGACCGCGGGCGCCCTGATCCAGGAAAAGCCCGGCGATGCGCCGATCGCGGTGAAGGTGATGAGGTCCTGGTCGACATCGAGATTCGAATCGGGCCCGCCGAACGTGGACCCCGCCTCGAATATGACCGGAACCGGACGGGCGAAGCTGAAGGTGTGCTGGCCGGAGACCGCGGCGCTGGCCGGCGCGGGATCGGTGTAATTGATGGTGTTGGCCGCGGGCGCGGAGCGGCTGCTCGCACCGGCTGGTGTCGGCGTGTACACGCTGAGCGTGGTGCTGACGACGGGCGTGCTGGTGGTATCCAGCGCCGATGTCAGCGCGCCGTTGCCGAGCCCGGTGACGTTGAGCGGGCTGCCGGTGAACACCGGATCGCAGGCCTGCGCCCAAGCCGTCTGGGTGCCCGCAACGGTCATGCACAGCAGCAGCAACACGCCGCGGATGTGACGCGCAAGCCAGCGCGCGTTGCGAGCGGGTAGGGTGAGTTCGCGGGCGCCACGAATTACACGGGCGAGCTTTCCGCTCGGGGGGCGATGGCGGGTCGCTTCCCGATTGCGCTTGCCTAAATCCGCCACGAAATAGGTCAAACCGTCCATCCGGGAGCCATTCGGCACAGATATTCGTGTTTTATCGTCGCCGTCAGGCACTTTGTCAAGCGGAATAAGGCGCCACGCAAGCGGGGTCGGCGTGGATGTCCGTGCGACCATCCGTGGCGCTGCCGATACGCCGATCCAATCCGGGCGCGGCTGGGCGAATTCGTCAGGCCTGACACGGAGCTTCATGGATTTCTTTCGCGCATGCGGTACAGCGAAGTCAGCATGGCCGGCGCTGGCGGGGCTTGGTCATTGCTCAATCCGAAGCCGCTGCGTGGCCTGGCGCGACTCCAGCTTCAGAGCACGCGTCTGATGAGCATCGCACTGGTCCGGATTGATCTCAGCCATGCCAAGAACGCATTGTTCGTCAGGCAGACAGTCGCGCTGGCCTTCGGTGTTCCGCTCGATCGCGAGTTCACCCGGGACACCCTGTGCGAATTGATCTGCCGGCCCGAGAACCGCGAACTACCCGAAACGGTTTACGTCGAGGGACTTTCGGCGATGAGCATCCGCGTGCCGCACGAGGCGAAGAGGCTCGATAAATTCTTCGACAGCCTGCGTGAAGCTCGTCCCGACATACAGATCGTCGTGCGCATATGCTAGCCGACCGGTTCGAACAACGACCTCGGGACGACGCGTGGCGCGTGCTCACACGCATGATCGAGCGATGCGAACATTCCCCGCGCGGCGATGAAGTGCTTCGTCCTGGTTTGCAGTGAGCAAGCGTGAGGGTGCGACTGGAACGGATATCTCGGACTCGATCGCGGCGCCAAAGCGAGGATCGACTCAGCAGATCGACTTGGCCACGACTTGCGTGATGCGGATGCCCCCGCAAGATCGGTCGCCGGGCTTTTCCCGAGGATGGGCCGCGCTTGCCCCAATCGCGCGTTCGGCCGAGCAATTGAACATTCTCGACGTCACCAGCGCGAAGAACCCGCACGACTGCGCGCATCGCTACGCGGGAACGCAGGAATGGAGCGGAACCAGAAAGTGGTACGCGCAACGCGCCAAGTTGTTCATGGACGAACTGGCCCGTTACGACGATCCCGATGTCGACGGCGACAAGCTGATCGACCACACCCTGGTGATGGTGACCAGCGAGATGGCCGACGGCGCGCCCGAGCACCAGATCGATATGCCGCTGCTGATGATGGGCGGCGCCTCCGGCCTGTTGCGCAACGGCGACGGCAACGGCCGTTGCTTCAGCATCGCCTCGCAGGCCGACCGCGATCACCACACCGGCAACCCGGTCATCGGCAAGCGCTTCGTCGACATGCCGCGGATCTGGAACACGGTGGCCGCGGCCTGCGGCGTCGAGCCGCCTTACCCTGGCGGGGTGGTGAGCGGGGTTTTCAGCAATGTCGGCTAGCGCGCATGACGGCGGACGAAAGTAGCGGGACGGAGTGCGCCTGACCGGCGAGCCGCGGTTTAAGTCAGCTTGGAGCGTTGGATCCATGCTGCCCGCTGATGGTTCAACCAAGCCGCGTGCACATGGATTTTAATGATTCATCCGCGCGGGTTCACTCGGTCTTGCGCTCGATATCGCCCAGGAAGTCGACAGTCCAGTAGCCGCGCAGCTGCCTCGCCTGTCGGGGCTTGAGCTGCGCGGCGACGGCGTCTTGCAATGCGTCGGCCTGCTGGCGCTTGCCTTGGCGATGCAGTTCGCGCGCCTGCTCGACCAGGGCGCGCTGGGCGATGCTCAGATTGCCGAAGGGATCGAAATACGAATCGAGCCGATCCCGGTCAAGCACGCCGGTCCACGTGAACTTCGCATCGCCGGCGCTCTTCGCGATCGCCGCGTAACGCGCCTGCGCCTGATCGGAATCGATCGATCCATCGAGGCGGGCCAGCCGCGTCGTCAACAATTGGACCTCGGCATCGTCGCGCTGAGCCGACAACCGCGCCAACGTGTCGCGCATCCATTCGAAGTCGACGTTGCCGGTGCGCGACTGCATGCCGAGCAGATTGAAGCTCGCTATCGCCAGCAACTGCGTTCGATGGGTATGCCGGGCGATGTCGGCGTCGCTCGGCACACCCAGGCTCGACGGCTGACGCAGATCGATGCGCGGATCGGTTTTGAGGATGGATTCGATATCGTGCTTGTGGAACTCGCCCACGACCACCACCAGCGTCTTGCCCGGCCGTGCGTGCGCGGCACGGGCGATGGCCTGGGCCTGCATGAAGGTTCGATACAGAAACATGCGCCGCGGCAGATCGCGCGCGGCCGACGCCGCCGGGGTCAGCGCCCATTGCTTGACCTTGTCGAGATTGGCGGCGTCGTCGGCGTGGTAGAGCGTGCGCCGCAGGGTCGTGGGCTCGGGGAAGGTCAGGAATTGCTGGAACCCCCGGTACGGGCGAAGTTCCGGCGGCGCGCCGAGGTTCATGCCGAATCCGAGCAACTCGTCCTCGCGCGAAGGCATCCAGTCGATCGGACACAGCTCGACCCTGGCCGCGCGCGCGTACGGCACCGCCACGTCCTGCACTTCATAGGTGAACTCATAGAAGTCGTCGCGGGCGAACGCGTCCGCGGTGCGCTCCACGCAGATCGCATCCGCGCGGCTGCGGGCGAGAAAGGCCTCCAGCATCGCCGGGCTGTCGTGCTTCGCCACCAACTGGGCCGCATGATCGACGCCCAGCACATAGACGCGGGTGGCGGCGGCGGTATCGGCTTGCGGTGGCGCCTTGGTCTGCGCCTGCGCCAGCGCAAACCAGAGCATCAGTATCAGGGTGACCGCGGGCCGGAATGCTGACGGGCGCATTGTGCGTACCTTGCTGGGAGCCGACATGCTCGCGCTCCGGCTCGCGGCGCCACATGTGCTGAAGGTATCGCCACTAGGACGCGACGATCGCGGACGCCGTCGGACCGCAATGGACCGAGGCGACCGCGGCGCGGCCGGTCAGGCCGCGCCGCCGCGCGGTTCCTCGGTCGCCGGCATCGCGATCGGTTGCGCATCCGCCGCGCTCACGCGTCCTACCCACAAGGCCGAACACAGCGCCAGGCCCGCCGCAATCCAGCCGACCGCGCCATAACCGGCGATGTGTCCGCTGGCGTCGGTGGTCAGCATCAGGCCGCCCAGCCATGCGCCCAGGCCCGTGCCCAGCGACATCACCGCGCTGTTCGCGCTCAAGTAAGCGCCGCGCTGCTCCGGTTGCGGCACCGTGGTCTGCAGCGCCTGCAACGGCACCATGCGCCCGTTCATCGTCACCATGAAGAACGGGAAGAACAGCAGCATGGCGAGGAAGCCGACCGCCGGCAGATGGGTGATGAACAACACCGGCACCAGCGAAACCACCACCGCGACGCGATACACCCGCTGCTTGCCGTAACGGTCGGCCAGGCGCCCGATGTAGCGCGAAGTGAAGAACGCGGCCACGCCGCCGGCCATGTACATCCACGACAGTTGCGAGGGTTCGATGCCGTGGTTGGCGACCAGCATCGGCGAGATGAAGGGAATCACCAGCATCTGCGAGGTGGTCAACATCAGCGTCAGCGCGAACGCGTTCAGATGCCGCGGGTTCGCGAACAGCTTGAACAGGTTCGGAAACGCCCGGCTCAGCGGCACGCGCTCGCGCGACAGATGCTGGTCCAGCGGCGGCACGATCCGCGAACCGCCCACCCACACCAGCAGCGACAACGCCACCAGCAGCCAGAACGGCGCCGACCAGTGGAAATGCGCGCCCAGCAGAACACCGACCGGAACGCCGATCACCGAGGCGATCGCGAACGAGGTCATGACCGTGCCGGTGGCGGCGCCGCGGCGCTGCGCCGGGATCACGTCGGCGATGATCGCCATGATGATCGAACCGAGCACGCCGCCGCTGATGCCCGCGAACGCGCGCGAGGCCAGCAACAAGGCGTAACTGTCGGCCAGCGCGCAGGCCAGGTTGGACACGGCGAACAATGCGTACATCGCCAGCAGCAGCTTGCGTCGATCGAAACGGTCGATGTAGGTGGCGGCGAGCAGGCCGGACAGGCCGCCGCAGATCGAATAGGCCGATACGGCGGCGGCGAATTGCGCCGGCGAGATGTGCAGGGCGTGCATGATCTGCGGGCCCAGCGGCATCATCACCATGAAGTCCATGATGAGGGTGAACTGGGTCAGCATAAGCAGCCACAGCAGGCGTCGCTCGAGCGCTTGGGTAATCGAGTACATGGGGGTCCTTACGGTCGCGACGACCGCGGCTAGGGATTGAAACTCAGTCGTCCAGCGATTCGTGCACGCCCTGTGCGCCGCGCTTCCAGTAACCGGCCGCGTGCAGCCGCGACTTGTCGACGCCGCGCTCGGCCAGCAGATGCTGACGCACCGCGCGGATCGCGCTCGATTCGCCCGCGGCCCAGACATAGCCTTCGCCGTCGCTCTCGCCTTGCGGCCAGCGCAGTTCGCGCACCGCGCGCAGCAACGGTGGGTCGCCGTTCGGATCGGAACCGTTGCGATAGCACCAATGCACGTCGAGCGTAGCGGCGGCGACGAAATCGATGCGCGCGCTCGGATCTTCGACTTCCACCACGACGATGGCACGCGCCGTCGCAGGAAGCTCGCGCACGCGCCGCGCGATCGCCGGCAAGGCGGTGTCGTCGCCGATCAGCACATGCCAGTCGAATCCGTTCGGTATGACCCGCGAACCGCGCGGGCCACCGATACCAAGGTAGTGACCGACCTGCGCCTGCCGGGCCCAGTCGCTGGCCGGGCCGGCGTCGTGCAGGGCGAATTCGAGTTCAAGTTCGCGCGCATCGGGATCGAAATGGCGTGGAGTGAAATCGCGGACGACGGGGCGTATCGCGCCTTCGGCGTAGACGAAACCGTTCGGCCCGATGCTCGGCATGTTCGGTCGATCCTGGCCGGGCTCGGGAAACAGCACCTTGACGTGATCGTCGAACGAGGCCGAAACGAAATCGGCCAGGGCCTCGCCGCTCAGGACGATGCGGCGCAGATGCGGCGTCACCGATTCGACCCGGGTCACGCGCAACAGCCGCACTTTTAACGGATGGCGGACGCGTACGACCGCCAGGTCGTTGAGTTCTTGCATGTGAAGTCCTGTTTTACCAGCTGCATCGTGGGGGATGCGTTGTTCGCGAATGCGGCGGCGGTTCGGCGCTGACTCGGCGCCGATCAGTCGCCGCGGTCTTCGATCTCGTCGGCGGCGCGGCGCAGGATCGCGGCGATGCGGCGCTGTTCGTCGACCGACATCTCGTCGCGGCGATACAGCGCGGTCTTGATCGCGCGCCGCGCCTGGATCAGCTCCGGCAGCCAGCCGCCTTCGGACGGATCGGCCGGCTCTTCGCCGGCCAGCGCGCGCCGCACCGAATCCATCTTGCGGGCGATGTGGTTCAACTTGGCGAGCATCGTGTCGACGCGTTCGCGGTTCGCGGCCAGATGCGCGCTGCCGAGTTCGGCCAGTTCGTAGCGCTTGCGGTTGCCCTCCAGCTCGACGGTCACGTAACCCAGCTCCTCCAGATAGGTCAGCGCCGGATACACCATGCCCGGGCTGGGGCTGTAGAAACCGTTTGAACGCGTGTCCAGCGCCTTGATCAATTCGTAGCCATGGCTCGGCTTGTCCTCGATCAGCGCCAGCAACAGCAGTTGCAGGTCGTCGGAACTGAACTTGCGGCCGCGCGAGAAGCCTTCGCTGTCGTCGAAGCCGCCGGGGAAACCTCCCGGGAAACCCGCGCCGCCCGGTCCGCCGGGATAGCCCCCGCCCCTGCGTCCTCCTCGACCGCCGCGCGGATGGCCGCCGGCGTGGGAGAACGGATGGCAGGAATACAGCTCGAAGCGGGAAAAGTCGTCGTGGCCGAAGGCCCGGCCGGGCTCTTGGATGAAGGGACGGCGCATGATGCTCACTAAACGTATCGTAAGATACGTCTTACGATATAGATCGTAAGATACAAAATCAAGTGTCACTCCGCCGGCCCGCCAACAGCCTCGGCCGCCGGTCGGGCCGGACTGCGCTGCTGGTTTTCAGCCCTCCGCGGGACCCGTCCCGAGCATTCAAGGGCGCCTGGTTCGGGCCTCTCAAGGCCGAGCAAAACAGGGGCCGACCTACGCCCGCCCTCTTCTGTCCGATACCTTGGCGAGAAGACCAAGCCTCGAATCCGAGATCGGATTCGACGCCGAACCCCATCTTCCGCTTCAGTGAGCGAACCATGACCCTGCAAGCCGAGCTGCTGAGTCCGCCGACCAACTACGCCGTCGTGCAACTGCCGGGACGAAAATATCCCGGCGTCGTCGTGCAAGGCGATTCGTTGCACATACTGAAAACACAGGCGGAACGGCTGGGACGATTGCTCGGCGCGATGGCGCTGGAGGAACTGGCGGACGAAATCGAATACCTGAGCGAGCAATTGTCCGAAGTGCAACGTCACTACGAGCGAGTTTGCGCCGAGCGACATATCGCCTTGCCGTACTGACAACGCCGCGCGGTTCCGGGCGCCGACATTCTCAACCTTGCAAGAATCGCCGGCGCTCGCCGCGTTGCGGCAGCGACGCGTGCTTGCGACCTGCGATGGCCGCCACAGCGCCCGCGCGACGCAGCGCCCATCCCGCGAAGTCGGCATGCGCCGCGGGATCGGCGTGATTGTGACCGCCGCCGAGGCGTGCTGGAGTGCGCCGCATGCCTCCATTCCGGAGGTTTTCAAGGAGGAATACGATGAAGCTCGCGACTCTTGCGGCGGTGGCCGCGACGATGCTGTGCGCGACGGCCGTGGCCGGCGAAAAGGCCGAGGTTCCTGTGACGCTGGAGATCAACGGACTGGGCCAGGTGACCCGCGCTTACGGCATGGCCGGCACGGCGCGCAACAGCGCCGATGCCCAGCAATTGATCGCGTGCTTCGTCAGCGCGACCACCGCCGGCACGCAAGGCGGCTGCGAAGCGAGGAACGCGGCGGGCGTGTCCACCCTGTGCCTCACCTCCAACGCCAGCCTGCTGGCGGCGGTGCAATCGGTGCGCAGCGATTCGTATATCGACTTCTCGCGCAGCGCCTCCGGCCAGTGCACCGGTATCTACGTGACCAACGGCTCCCCGAACGCGGTCAGGCAGCCTTGAGCCGAGTGCCGGCGTCGCGATCGCGGCGCCGGTGCGATCCAGCCGTTCTCCTGACCCGGTGTTCCGCCGCAGTCGCTTCACATTTGCTTGAACTTCGTTGGCGAGCATGAGCCCATCTTGTTCGACGGCAGTCATCGATGCGCGGTCCCGGTAGCTGTGGTATCGATGCCGATGTCCTGGATTATCAATCGCGCTATCGTTCGACGCGACCGCATGCCGCGCGCTCGATCGGCCGCGGACGGCATCCACCATCGGGGTAACTGATCCATGCACAAGTTAGCGGCAAGCCTGGCCTGCACCTTCGCAATCGCATGCGCGACCGGCGCTGCCCAGGCCAATACCGAAGCGGCGGCCGCGCATGCGCGGGCGATGAACGACATTGCCGCGACGCCGCCGTGTTGCCACGGCGGCGACGACGACGAATGGCAGGGATACGAACCCAACTTCTCCGCCGCCGAGTTGGAGGAGATGCTTCGCCAGTCGCAGATCGAACAGGCGGAAAGCCGGCGCCAGCACGAAGCGCGCATGGCGCGCGATCCCGAGTACCGGTCGTTCTTCGATGGCTTCTGGAATTTCAGGCCGGCGCCGGAGAACGCACCGGGACAGCACTGCGCCGCGCGTTTTTATCGCGAGGGCAGCGGGATGATGATTCTTGGCCCCTCGCAGGAATCGCCATCGGCTTATCTGGCGCTGTACGGTCCGGGGGTTCCGGTGCCCAAGTCGGCCAAAAAAATAACCGTGCAGTTGTTCCAGACCGGAGAACAGCGCCAGACCGTCGAAGTATTCAACCTGCCGATGCCGGGCACCGGCGGAAACGGCATGTTGCTGATGGCGGTCGAGAACGCCGGGTTGTTGCTCGACGGGATGCTCGACCAGCATCGCTTCGAAGTGTTCGACCGCAAGCAGAAGAACGTGCTTTACATCCTCGAGTGGACCGGAGGCTTCGCCGCGCGCGATCAATTGCGCTCGTGCATCAACTCGAAGCAGTAAGCGCGCGCGTCGGATCTGCGCTCGCGCATCGCTTGCTTGCGACGCACGACGGATCGTTCGACGACGGCGCACGCTCGAAGCGTGCCGATCGTGTTGCGGGAAAGACCCGTCGCACTCGCCGCCTGCGCCGGGCCGGACGCTCCGGCGCCGGATCGATGGACGCCATCGATCCGGCCCGATCCAGGTTCACTGCGCGGGCAAAATGATGCCGCACGCCGGACGGCAGTAGCTGTAGTCGGCCGTATAGCACGCCTCGGCTTCCCCTTCGGCGGCGAGCAACAGGCATTGCGCGATCGCGGCCCGCTTGCATTCGGTAACGCAATCCCTGGCGAACGCGGCGCTGGCGAAGCTCAGGCCGAACACGAAAGCGCACAGGGTCAACAGTCTGGTGGAACCGATCATGTCTCTCTCCTTAGAGGCTAAGAACCGGGCACATCGACGCTGGCGAACCGACGCGCGACCCGCGGTCGCCGATCCTTTCAGCGCGTGTCTATCGTGATACGGCATCGGCGAGCGCGGGCGGCCTTGCCCAGCGATTTATTTCTCCGATTTGTGATTCGAATCCGGATACCGCCGGGCCCACAGTCGCGGATATCACCCATCGAATGCCAGCGTCAGAACCGCAGGCAGGCCGATCTGGATGCGTCGCCGGTTGACGAACGCGGCGCATCCCACCATTGCCGCCGGCAACGTTGCTTGAGACCCTGCGCATGCTCGACGACCAGAACCAGCCATATCCTTCTCAAGCCGACGCGCGGCTCGGCTTGACCCAGACATCAGCCATCAAAGATGAAGCCTCTTCGCCATCACCGATGCTCGCTGTTGATCTGCCTGGCCTTGCTGTGCGCATGCGCATTCCCCGCCAGGGAAAAAGCGACTCGCCAGGGCGCCTCCGAACAAGAGATCGCACAGAACTGCGCATTGGCCAAGCAGCGGCAGAACCCGTTGGCCATCGATCACTGGTGCCGAGAGTCGAAGTAAAGAAACCGATCCGACGGCCGGCAACGTGCTGATGCCGAGGCCGCGTCGCGGCCCGATGGCCGCTGATGCCTCGGCCCGAAGCGTAGTCGCCGGTCAGGAACGTCGTGCCGCTCGCACCACGACGGGCTGCGCTGCGCCATCGACGAGCGCCCGCTACGCCGACGCGAAGTAGCCCAGAAACATGTCGGTGACGGTGTCCGCCACTTCGTCGCGCCGCGCCTGCGTCAGCATCGGCTGACCCAGGGTGATCTGCGGCCAGAACGCGAAGCCCTTGATCATGCCCTGCAGCAGCATCGAGGCGAACAGCGGGTCCTGCGTCTTCAAGCGGCCGTCCGCGGCCGCCGCGCGGATCCACACGGTCAGACCTTCTTCCTTGTCGCCGATGCGCGTGAACATTTCCTGCGCGCGCTCGGGCGAGGGAATGACCGCGGCGATGGCCACCCGCACCAGATCGATGAAATCCTCGTCGTGCAGCAACTGCAGCTTTTGCTGCACCAGTTCGAGCAACTGCGGGCGCAGCGGCCGCTCGGCCCGGTAGGCCAGTTCCGGCGACGCCCCGCCGCGTTGCATCAACTGCTGGAGGATGTGCCCGAACAGCACTTCCTTGCTCGGGAAGTGGTTGTAGACGGTGCGCTTGGACACACCGGCGCTGGCCGCGACGCGGTCCATGCTGGTGGCGTCGTAACCGGCCTGGCGGAACTCGGCCGCGGCCGCCTCGAGGATGGCGGCGCGCTTGCGGTCGGTCAGACGGGCGGGGGCTGGAGCGGTCATGACGACAGGTTACACCGCCGGGTTTACTTTCTCAAAAAGTACACTACACTGGGCAGTGTAACTATTCAGACAGCCGGCCCGGCCCATGCCTCGACCCTCCCGCCTCCGCCGACTCAGCCTGCTAACCGGAGCCCTGATCGTGACTACCTGCCTGTTTTCCGCCGCCAAGACCCACCTGCCGCTGAGCGACCGCGCGAACTCGCCGCAGTTCAGCGACGGCCGCTTCCGCAACCCGGACCCGCGCCCGGCCACCGGCGTGCGCAAGACGTTCCGGATCATCGGCGACATGCTGTGGAACAAGCCCGCCGACGCCGTGCCGGCCACCGTGCCGACGGTGCTGGCGCTGACCCCGGAGCAACTGGCGCAGGCACCGGACCGCAGCCTGTTCCGGTTGGGCCACTCGACTCTGTTGATCAAGCTGCGCGGCGGCTGGTGGATCACCGACCCGGTGTTCGCCGAGCGCGCCTCGCCGGTGCAATGGATAGGTCCCAAGCGTTTCCACGCGCCGCCGATCGCGCTAGCCGACCTGCCACCGCTGCGCGGCGTGATCCTGTCGCACGATCACTTCGACCATCTCGACTACGACACCGTGCGCCAGCTCGCGAAGACCGCCGGCGTGTTTCTCACCCCGCTGGGCGTCGGCGACCGGCTGATCGCCTGGGGCGTCGACCCGGCCAAGGTGCGCCAGTTCGATTGGTGGGAAGCCGCCAGCATCGACGGCGTGCGCTTCATCGCCACCCCGGCGCAGCACTTCTCCGGCCGCGGCCTGTTCGACAGCGACAAGACGCTGTGGGCGTCGTGGACGATCATCGACGAAGCGCAAGGCGAGCCGTCGCTGCGATTGTTCTTCAGCGGCGACACCGGCTACTTCGACGGCTTCAAGGAAATCGGACGCCGCTTCGGCCCGTTCGATGTGACGATGCTGGAGACCGGCGCGTACAACGCGAACTGGCCGCACGTGCACATGCAGCCGGAGCAGACCGTGCAGGCGCATATCGATCTTCGCGGCCGCTGGCTGCTGCCGATCCACAACGGCACCTTCGACCTGGCGATGCATCCGTGGACCGAGCCGTTCGAGCGCGTGTCCGCGCTCGCGACCGAACGCGAGGTCGCGCTGACCACGCCGCGCATGGGCGAACGCGTCGACCTGCATGCGCCGCGGGCGACCACGCCGTGGTGGCGCGAAGCCGACGAATCCGAATCCAGACCCGCGACCGCGTCCGCGGCCGCATCGACCCAGGCGAGCGTGCGATGAAACTGAGACTGCAAAACGTACTGGACCGCGATGCCATGCGCGAGATCACCGCGGCGGTGCTGCGCGCCGACCTGGGCAGCCGGATCAACTTCGAGCGCGATCTCGAACACGATGCGCCGATCGTGCGGGTCGAGAACTGGCTGACGGTGGCCGAGACGGTCGAGGCGATCACCCGTTACGGCTATACCGTCGCCGCGATCGTCGATGCGTCCAACGAGATGCCCAGGCCGGTTTCCACGCGCTAGAGCGCCGGCATCGATCGCATCGCCGATTTACCGTGGCTTGATCAAGAACGTTGACCCGGGTCGCGTTTTGTCATCCGCGCTCAACGCAGGCTTCATCGTCGGTCGGCATGGTGCGGACACGACCCAAGGCATGGAGCATGCAATGAAGATGAGCAAGCGTTACCTTTCCGTGGCGGCGTTCGCGCTGCTGACCGCGTTCAGCGCCGCGGCCGTGGCGGACCAATATCACTACCAGGTGATCGGCGAGGGCTACGGACACACCCGCGATCAGGCCTACGAGGCCGCATCGTATTACGCCAGCAACCGATGCTATTTGAACTGGGGCCGTTCCACCCAGGAGCAGACGATCCTGGTCGAGGAGTTTCAGCCCGCCACCGGCTACTGGTACGTAAAGCTGAGCGAAGGCTGCATTTCGGAGGACTGAGCCGAGGCCTCGCCGCGATCGAGTCGCTTTCGCGGCGGCTCGACTCGCACGCCTATCGCGCCCGCGGTTTACGAGTCACGACCATCGCCCACGCATCGCGCATGCCCGCGCGCGGCGGGCATGCCGCCGGCCTCGATCAGGGATTGGCGATCGGCGTGGTCGTATCCGCGCTCAACCGCCATTGACCGCGCACCCGCGCCCAGTTGGCGACGTCGATCGCGTGCAGGGTGATGCCGGCGGACGGAATCGTGAACTCGATGCGATCGACGACCACGGCGCTGGAGCATTGACTGATCGTCTGCGCCAGCAGGGTGCGCTTGAAGATGTATTCGTTGGCCATCACCGCGCGATAGAACGCCGTGATCGCCGGCTTGCCGTTGAGCACTTGGCCGAGGCTGTTGACCTGGACCGCATCCTCGGCGAAGCCGGCCATGAAACGATCGAGATCGCGCCGGGCGAACGCGTCGCCGAGCGCTTCGGAGGTGCGCTCGAACTCGCGTTCGCAATGACGGTGCTGTGCCGCCATCGGATCCTGCGCCGCCGCCGCGAGCGGGGTCATTGCGGATAACGCCAGCGCCATGCACGCCGCGATCGTGGAAATTCGCATCTTCATGTTCGGTCCTTGTTGGAAGATCGGGAGCCACACGTTATCGAACCCGGTCGCCGAGCGATGTGCCGAGGCCGCGAAAAGAACTGACCGAATCGATCAATGCGCTTGCCGGGCGCTGGCATCGAAGACGGCCGCGGTAATTCCGTTATTCCGCGATTCGGCCATAATCTGCGGCAACGACTCCGGCGCCCGGCGCGTCATGTCACGTCGCCGCGCCCCCTCGAGTCTTCAAGTCGAAAGGATTCCAGTTTGAACGATCGTTCTTGGCACCCCACACGGATCGTGGCGCTCGGGTTGGGCCTCATGACGCATATCGACCCGGCCCGGGCGCAATTCGGCGCGACCGGCAGCAGCGATCTGCCGCTGTGGCTCTTGCTCGGTCCCTGGATCGTGCTGCTGGTGCTGCTGCCGATCGCATGGTGGCTGCGTCCCGCTTGGCGGCCGCGGCTTTGCAAAGCGGTGCGTCGCGGCGTGATCGCCTACCTGCTGATCGAGTTCGTGCCGGTGGTGGTGTGCATGCTCGTGATCGCCGTGTTCGATGTCGGAAGAACCGCCGGCATGATGTTCTGGGCGATGTCGCTGATGGGCGTGCTCTTTTCCGGACTGGTGCTGCTGACGTTCATAACGGTGGCGCTGATGCTGGATTGGCTCGTTTCCTTATTTCGAAGAACCAAAGCCGCGCATCCAGCCGCAGAGCCCGCGCCATGAGCCCCGAAACGCCGAACCCATCGACCGCGCCACCCGTGGATGCACGGCTCGCGCGCCGTCATCGCGGCGCGCGCATCTGCGCGATCGCCTGCATGGTGCTGGTGCTTCTGCTGGCCGTCGCCTCGGTCGTCTTCATCGGCACCGACCGCTTCGGCTGCTGGGGTGGCGCCTATCTGTTCCTGGCCAGCGTGTTGATCCTGGGCATTCCGGCCCTGATCCTGCTGGCGGCGACAGCCTGGCTCAGGGCGTATGAGTTGCTCTGGCTGCTTGCCGCGATCGGGGTGACCTATTTCGCCGTCGAAATAATCATCAGCCTGCTCCCGCCCGTGCTTTGCAGCGGCTCGGGCTGACGTCGTCACGCGCCGCGCGCGCGATGCCGCGATCGTGACGATCGACCGACTCAGTGCGCCTCGACGACGGTGCCGTGGTCGCGATCGGACATGCCGCTCAAGCCCAAGCCGCCGATGCGCGGGCCAGCCGCGACTGGCTCCGCAACACCGATATCGGCGGCAGCGAGGTTCAAAGCCCGCAAGGCGACGGCAACACCGGATTTTGTTCCTTCACGTTGTCGACGTGCGCCACTTTCTTGCCGCGCAGATCGGCGACCCGCGCTTCCACCTCGCTGGTAGCGAGCGCCACGCCTTCCTGGAAGAACACCCAGTCGATGTCTTCCTGATATTCGCGCATCTCGGGGGAATCCACCGGACCCTGCGAACCGTCCGCGCCCTTCGGCATGAACCACAGGTTGAAGTTGATCGACATGAAGTCTTCCGGATACACCGCGCTGGTGTGCTCGGAGAACAACTGGCCGTCGACGTAATAGATCAGCTTTTTGTCGGTGACGGTCAACAGCAGGGTATGCCAGCCGGCGTAGCTGCCTTCCTTGCGCGAGAACTCATTGACCTTGGTCCACGGCTCCAGCTGGAAGGTGTCCCAACTGGTGGTCCACATCGCCGGCTTGGCGTTTTCGCCCCAGCCGCCGTTCGGCAGGTATTCGAAATCGGTCTCGCTGTAGTTCTTGTCCATCGGCGCCTTGAGCGGGCTGATGGCGTAGAACGTCTGGATGACCTCATCGCCGTCGGGTCCCGAGTTCGGCTCGTCGCGGAAGAAAATCCGCGCGGCGTAAGTGCCTTCGCGGTATTTGCGCGCATGGCAGAACTGGGTCTGACGGGTCTTCTCGCCGGTGCCGTTGGTGACCGAACTCATCCTGACCGCGCCGGCCTGGGTATCGGGAATGTCGGAATGAAACGACAGCCCCTCCGCCGACCAGGTCGCGCCCTTGATGCCGGGATGACCGGTCTGCGTTCTCGCCTTCCAGCCATTGGCTTCAAACGCGGCCAGATCGCGATAGCTGAAGTCGTCGAAAAACACCGGCTCCGTCGTTGCGGCTGGCGTCGGCTGCGCCGCTTTGGTTTCCGCGGGTTTAGCGGCCTGCCCGGTGGTCGGGTCGGTTTTCGAATCGCAGCCGGCGCAGATCACCGATGCGGCCAGAATGCTGGCGAGAAGAACGCGATGCTGCCCCATGAGCTTGTCCCTTGTGCGTGGCCGAGCCTGCGCCGTCGATTGCAGGCGCTGAATCTCGCGCACAATAGACAACGTTGTCAAATCGGTCGGCCGCGACGGCTCGCTGACCATCACGCCGGCGCATCCATCTAGCTTGATCGCAGTCATGGCCACGCTTACCGACCCGCTGGAAACCAGCCGCCGCAAGCGTGCCTGATGCGTCGAAGGACTGGCAGGGTCGCACGCCGCCCTGATCGCCTTGTCCGCAGGACATTCCCGCAACACGGCACGGCGACCACCGCGGTGGTCACCGATACCGTGAGCTTGCCGAGGCAGTCGCCCCGGTTTACGGCGAGACGGTGAAGTTCTTGCTGTACGTCTGGCCGTTATAGGCGACTTCGAAGCGCCAGGTGCCCGACGGGCCGGTGGGCGCGAAGCTGCTCCAGTTCCAATACCACCACGAGGATGAGTAGTGCGCGGCGGGACTGTTGTGGGTCCACGACGCGAACACCGTTCCGTTCGGCCGCAGGATGCGGTACTGACTTTGCTGACTGTTGAGCTGGTCGCGGTAGAAGGTGCTGAAGTTCGCCGGTTGGCCGTAACGGATGGCGGTGTTTTCGTTGGGGCTTTCGGTATTCGGGCAGGTCGAGAACGCCGGCGGCGTGGTGCCCACGATCAGCTTGTTGATGGCCGAATCGTAATAGGCGCGTTGCGACGCCCACGCCGTCTGCAGGTTCAGGCCATTGCAGGAACCGGCGTAGGGATCGATGAGGTTGCTGTTGGCGTCGTAGACCTCGAAATGCAGATGCGGCTCGGTCGAACTGCCGGAGCTGCCGACGATGCCAAGGAATTCGCCCTGCGCCACGCTCGCGCCGATGCCCTTGGCGGTGAGCGAACCGTTCTTCATGTGCCCGTACCAGGCGACCGAGCCGTCGCTGTGCTGCACGTAGACCGCGTTCCAGTTGTTGCTGTTCATCGAACAACTGCGATCGAAATTGCCGTCCGAGCGCGCGACGATGGTGCCGGCCGCCGCGGCGATCACCTTCACTTGGTTGTTGTCCATCTTGTACCAGGAGAACGGCCACAGGTAGTAATCGGTGCCGCGATGCCCGTTGTAACTGCGCGCGCCGCAGTTGTAGTCCAGCACCTGGCTGTTGGAGGCGTGGTCGACGAAGTTGGAAATCGCGTGATAGCCCGGGTCGGACAGGCCGTTGCCGGCGAGCGGCCAGGCGAAGCTCACGCCGATCAACTTCGATGCGCCTTGCGATGCGGTCGCAAGCCCCAGCCTGCGCGCGTTGCGTCGTATCTCGTTCCAGGCCTGCTGGCGCAGCGCTGGCGACAGATGTTCGCCGGCTTGGGCGCGTGTGTTCTCGCCGTTGACGTACTCGCCGCCGCCGCTTGCGTCGGCGACGACGCCTTGCACGTTGCCGCCTCGCCTCTCGTCCGCCGTCGCGGAAAGCGGCAACAGCATGGCGCTCGATGCCATGGCCAGGACGAGAGCGGATCGGGCCATGCGGGAAATCGATTCATTCGACATATGCGTTCCTTCGATGATGGTTGCGCGCCGAGCGTGCAAGCGGCCGATGGGCCGGCGCGAGGTCCTTCTCTGTGATGCGGAGGCTGCGGCACGCCCCCTGTATACGCTCAAACCGACGCGGCACTGTGCGCGCCGGCACAGCCTCGCGGCTCGCCGACGGGCGGCGGATGGAATGAGACCGCCATCGAACAAAGCTTCCAGCTGACTGCGCGCCCGCGTGCTTCGCGGTTTGTTTTCATCGGCCTTGGGACGCCGTAGTCTTGGTCGAGACACGAGCGCCGGGCCGTCGCCCGCTTCGGGCGGATCGACACCGCGCATCATCGCCGCCGATACGATTGGCTGCAGGCGTGCCCGCATCGCGGCGCAAACAGGGACCAAGGACCTTGCCGAATGCTCGACTACGATCTCGAACTGCAACAGCACAACCTCGCACTGCGGCGCGCATACGCGATTCGCGCCAGCGATCAGGTCCTCGATATCGGCTGCGGGACCGGGCAGACCACGCGCGAAGCGGCGCAGTTCGCAAGCGCCGGATCGGTGCTCGGGATTGACCACTCCAACGAGATGATCGAGCGCGCGAAGCGGCTCACCCGCGAGGCCAAACTCGACAACGTCGAATACGTCTGCGCGGACGCCGGGCGATACGAGCCGCCGCGCGAGCGCTTCGACGTGGCGATCAGCAGATTCGGCACGATGTTCTTCGCCGATCCGGCCGCCGCGTTCGCGAACCTGCGAAGCGCGCTGCGTCCGCACGGACGCCTGCTGATGATGGTGTGGCAGGGCCGCGATCGTAACGAGTGGGCCACCGCGATCGAACACGCGCTTACGCCCGACGACACCGCAGCCACCGACGCCCTCGCCGTTCCGCCCGCCTTCTCGCTCGGCGACCAGCACGTCGTCAGTCGCCTCCTCGACAGCACCGGCTTCACCGCGCCGGCGTTCGAGGAAGTGCATGCGCCGGTCTTCTAC
The DNA here is from genome assembly GCF_057655755.1 of Lysobacter sp. Soil_N_51. Lineage (NCBI taxonomy): Bacteria > Pseudomonadati > Pseudomonadota > Gammaproteobacteria > Lysobacterales > Lysobacteraceae > Lysobacter > Lysobacter sp. Soil_N_51. The sequence goes on from NZ_JBDGLR010000009.1 coordinate 332,245, forward strand.
GGACGCGACGCCGAGGCCGCGTTCGACTTCGTCTCCGGATTCTCCACCGTCAGCGGCAGGCTCGCACGCCTTGATGCCATGGAACGCGCGAGTGCAGTGGCTCGTCTACGCCATCTGTTGGCCGAACACCAACGCAACGACGGCGTGTGGTTCGACTCGCGCGCATGGATCGTGACTGCGCATCGCAGGTAGCGAATCGCGCCTCGGAAGCGCCCGGCAGCCATGGTCGTTGCAAAGGCGATGGCAACGGAATGGAATCGCCCTTCACCCGCGACCAACTTTCAGCCCGTATCAAACCTCAAGCCGCGGCATTCTCGACGCCGCGCTCGCCGCGGCGAGCGTGCGACCACATCAGGATCGCCTCGAACACCGGCTTGAGCCGCAGTGCGTCCTCGGTGATCTGATACTCCACGCGCGGCGGGATTTCGGGATACACCGTTCTGCGCACCATGCCGTCGCTCTCCAGTTCGCGCAGCTGCTGGGTGAGCATGTGCTGGGTGACTCCGGGGATCGCGCGGCGCAGCTCGTTGAAACGATGCACGCGCTGGATCAGCAGCCACAGGATTTCCAGCTTCCACTTGCCGGCGAACACCGCGCAAGCCGCGCGGATTTCCGCGTGGGCCTCGTCGATGCCTTCGGGGTTGGCGGTGCAGGATTCGACGGTATGGTCGAGCATACTTAGTCCGGAAAATCATCCTTCTTGTGACGATCACTATACGCCAATAGATTGCGGGGCAAGCAAAAACGCCTGCGATTGCAGGGGTTTTCGCCTTACCCCTTTCTTCTGGCGAACCGTCCATGAATATCCTGCATATCGATTCGAGCATCCTCGAAGACCAATCCGTCAGCCGCAAACTGTCGGCGGCGATCGTGGCCAAGCTCACCGCGCTGGAGCCTGGCGCGAGCGTGGTGTATCGCGATCTCAACCGCGCCCCGCTGCCGCAACTGTCCACCGCCAACGCGGCGGCGCTGGATCCGGCCACGCCGAGCGAAACCGACGAAGTTCGCGCGCTTCAACTGGCGGTGTCGCAGGTGCTGGATGCCGACACTCTCGTGATCGGCGCGCCGATGTACAACTTCAGCGTGCCGGCGCCGCTCAAATCCTGGCTGGACGCACTGGCTGTCCCGGGCAAGACCTTCAGTTACGAAACCGGCGTGCCGCAGGGCCTGCTTGGCGCGAAGCGCGTGATCATCGCTTCCAGCCGCGGCGGCATTTATTCGTCCGAATCGCCGATGGCGGCGTTGGAACACCACGAAAGCTACCTGCGCGCGTTCTTCGGTTTCCTCGGCGTGACCCGTCTGGAATTCGTGCGCGCCGAGGGCATGAAGATGGGCGTCGAACAAGCCGAGAGCGCCGTCGCTGGCGCGCTGGAGCAAGTCGCGCAGTTGCGCGCCGCGTAAGCCAGACGCGATGGCGAGCCGTTCCGGACCATGACGGTCCGGAACCGCCGCGTCATGCCGGTGGCATTCGAGCGATACGCTGAGTGGCCGCTGCGTCGCTGGCGCATCGGCGGCATCGTGCCGCGCATCGCGGTCGTCTGCGGTAACGATTCAGCGCGCGCTGCGCGCCGATCATCCATCCGCGACCAGCGCTACGAGTTCCCGTCAGCCCGTATCCGCCATCGGCCATGAAACTCGCGGTCGTGCCTATGTTGGCCCGGGACCGGGCGGCCGCTAACGCTGCCGCTTGAATTGCGCGCCGCGCTCGAGACGACGCGAAGCGGCTGATTCCGCCAGCGGCCGCGCGGGCACCGAAGGGAATGCTCGTACCGATAGGCACCGGTTTTTCGCTTCAACGGCGCCCAGCGCAGGCCACGCTGGGCCGGCGCAGGTTCAATCGGCGTGAGCGCAGCATTACTAAAAATTCAGGTGACGCAGGCGCGCGGTTTGCGGACCATTCGGCGATCCGCTCGATGTCATCGGCCGCGATGCCCGGGCGTTGACGTCGCGGTGAGCATCCACTTCGCGGACCGCGACCGAGCCATCGCGGGAACCGCTCCTTCGAGCGCCACACCGAGGAACCGGCCATGCAGCAGCCCCCCGAGCAACGCAATCAACTCGACGAGCAGACCTGCCGGATGATCTGTCCGATCTCCGCGGCGATGGTCGGCGTATGCCTGACCGGCATCGGCCTGTTGCGCGTGGTGGCCGCGGTCGAACGCACCACGACCCTGGCCGACGACCTGCTGGCGCTCGATGCGATCCTGTTCCTGGTCGCGACCCTGGTGTCTTATTTCGCCTTGCGCGTGCCCATGCGCCTGCACCGGCTGGAACGCATCGCCGACGCCGCCTTCATCGCCTCGATGACCTTGTTGACCGCGGTCTGTTTCTTCATCACCTACAGCGTCCAGACTTAGCGCGAATGCGGGCCACGGCGCACGAGGCTTGCGCTGGGCGCCTTGGTCGTCCGACCCGATCACGAACGCCCTCAACTGCGCCATCTTTCCGTCGCGGAAACGCCAGACGTCGCACTGCGTACTGCGCGCCAACCGTCCATGCGCATCCTTGTCAGCCTGGGGCATGCAACGATTCGGGTCGGTTAAGTTGCGCGCGGCCTGAAGACACGCCGCAGAGCAAGCTTGGCTGGCAAATTCCAGGCATGAGCGGCGCCATCGGCGCCGATCTGCCGCGAGCATTCGGACGTCGTCGAGGTCCGCGTCGACGAGGCGAGCTGGAATTACTTTCGACCCGGCGCGGCCTTGGCGCGGGCCGTTTTCTTGCTGGCGGCCTTCTTGCGTGTCTTGTTCGTCGTCTTCGCCGCGCCGTGCTGTTCCAGCAGCGCCGCGACCTGCGCCTTGCTCAAGCCGCGAATCAGGGCGATCTTGTCGAGAAATTCCTGACGCGGGCGCGTGTCGGTGTGTTCCCAGTTGTACACCGCCTGCGCACTCGCGCCGATCAGAGGGGCGAAGGCATCGCGGGACAGGTCCAGCCGCTCGCGCAATTTGCGCAGCAGCGCGCCGGAATAGCGCGATTGCCTGCCGGCCGAGCCCGAATCGGTTTTGGCCTGCGCGGCCTTCGGCGTGCTCTTGGCCAACTTCGCGATATCGCGTTGCAGCCCCGCCACTTCCTGCTTGAGCGCCGAGATCGCCTTGCGCTGCGCCAGCACCTGGGCCCGCAGCGGATCGATGTGTTGCCGAAGTTCCTTGCGCGCCAATCGCGCGATCTCTTCTTTCAGGACAGTAGCGATATTCGGCATGCGGCTTCCTCATGTTTAAGCGTTCAGGGTAAACGATCGCGCCGGCAGCGGCCAATCGCGGCGCCCGCTCCGAGGCCCGCGCGAACGCGACATCCCTGCCGGGCAGATGGCGGAGTCATCGCCGATCGACGCGGTTGCGCGGCTCGAATTGTTGCATCTGCGCCGTTGGAAGCTGACTTATTCAGCTTCTTTTTTTACTTCGCTAGGCAGTGCCCGGCGTGGATGTTCATATACGCCACCTCGTCACTTCGGCGTTCAAAGGGGGCCATGAAGGCGCACGTCCGCATTACCCAGTTCAACCCTGTTGTTCTTGTGTGCGACTCCGGCGCCCTGGGACTGCCGCCCCTGGTCGGCAAGGTCCCGATCCAGGCGACCGATACCTGCATCGCGATTCGCAATGCCACGGCGAACGGCTTGGTGACCCGACTCATCGTCAGCGATGAGTTCGTGGCCCGGCCCGGCGAACTCGTCTGCACGCGCCGGATCTCGACGCCGAGCGGCGTCCTGGTCGTCACCTCCGTGCTGCTGGAAACGTTCGCGTCCGTGCTGACGCGGCGCGGCGATTGCGTCGTCCGCGTCTACACCAACGATCCCCTGGTTCCGGATCGGGTAGTGGTCGTCGTCGGCGAACATTCGGGGCTTTAGCCAAGCCGCGGGAGCGATGCAACGATTCGGCATCGCGCCCCGTTGTCGCGCGGTCCGCGCCGGCTCGTCACACAAGCGGGTCCGCGGCACAGCCCCCCGCGGTGGGCGTGGTCTGGACTCAGACGGCCGCCGTCACCGTCTGATCCGGCGGAACGCCAATCGGATGAGTACCAACACAGCCGGCCCATTGCCTGGCCGGCTGCGTCGCGTTGCGGCGATGCGCATTGAAAATCGGAGTGCGGGTACACTTTTGCTCACTCGGCCGAAAGCGCCAGGTTCAGAACACGATCTGTCGACTTGCTCAGACCGACGCCCTTTTCGTGGCTCGGCTCGGAGGGCATCGATCGGTTCGCTTACCGCCAACTGCTTCCCGCGCGGGACGATAAGGTCGTGGGCTCCGGATGCGGGGCACCCAATGGATCGGATTCGGAAACGATGAGCAAGCTGCTGTGCGAATGCGGACATGTCATATCGGACACTACCGATGACCTGCCTTATAAGGGCGAACTCGTAGCCGATGGCGACCATGAGCGGGTCTGGGGCGCGCTGCCGGAATTGCAGGGAACTGCGGATCGGCGGTACGACGCCGTTACGGCAATCCGCATGACGCATTGCCGCGATCTGTATGAATGCACCTCATGCGGGCGTCTGTGGATCGAGCGCTTGCCGGGCACGAGAACCTTCGTGTCCTATTCGTCCGACTCCGGGAGGGTTGAAAACATTCTCGCCCCCACCGGCGGTCGCGCTACCTAGCCTGTCCATCATGGGATGGCGCCGGCTCACTTAGCCAGGCGCCGCCTCGTCCGACTCGATGTCGCCTATGACGCCGAGTCAGCGACCGCTATGCCGTGTCGCGCGCGAGTTCTTCCTGGATCAACCCGCCCTGACGGTCGAGCCAGCGCGCGACCCATCCCGCGGCCGCCGCGGTCGTTCGAAACGGTCGGTCGATATGGTTGGCGCGCGCCTTGTGGCGTCGGATGGTGGCGATGCAGTTGTCGCCGTCGCCGCCGATGGAGGCCAGCCATACCGCCGGCGCGGCGTCGGGTACGGCGACCAGATGCTTGGTGGGCGCCGCGCCCTGCACTTCCCAATGAAAGCCCATCGGCAACGGCGCATGTTGACTGCTGACAGTGTCCATGCCGGCACGCTAGTCGCGCGGTGTCTCACAAGATGCGACGCTGTCGCGCCGCGAGGTTCGATAACGAAGGCACGACCTACACCGAAAAGGAATGGGACGCCCGCTGGCGCCCCATCCTCGGGTCATCTTTACGCGCGAAGGCTTACTTGGCCTTGACGATTTCGAAGCCGCTCACATCGACGCCGAGATTGAAGCCGCGACCGGTGCCGTTGACCGCCAGCGAGACTTCGCCCTTGGTCATGGCCAATCCCTCGGCGCTCTTGACCACGCCCGCGTTCGCGCCGGCGGTGGCATAGGTGCCGTAGATCTCGTCGAGGTTCTTGAGTTTGGTGAACTCGCCCTTGCCGTTGTCGATGCTGTACTTGCCCGCGGTCAATCCGGCGCCGCGGATGTGGATGCGCACGTCGGCGCTCTGGCCGTTGTCGCAGCTGACGTGTCCGGTGCCGTCGATGTGCTTGTAGATGACGGCCCAGCCCGAAGTGTTGAAGGTCATGTGGCATTTGGTCTCGGCGCTGGCCGCGCGCGCGGGCTGCAGAGCGGTGGCTCCGGCCATGGCGACGGCGAGAACGGCCAAACCAGCGATACGCGTAATCATGTCGTTTCTCCTGGATGAAGTTGCGAAGGCCCGCGATCTCGGCGTTGCTCGTGGCCTTCGGGATCGCCGCTCAAAATTGAGGCGCTCGACGTTAGCGCGGCGCGAAGTGTTGGCGCGTTAAGTTCAAGAACGGTCGAATGGCGGACATCGCGTTAGCGAAAATTCAGCTCGGCCCTCATCACCCATTCACGGCCGCATCGAGACTGCGATGTCGATCGACGGCGCTGCCATCACGCACCGCCAAGCGCATCGTCAAAACACGATCTTGACCGAAGCCGCGCTGCGCTCGGCTTCGCCGTGATACACCGCCTCGATGTTGTTGCCGTCGGGATCCAGCGCGAACGCCGCGTAGTAACCGGGGTGGTAAGGCCGCTCGCCCGGCGCGCCGTGATCGCGGCCACCGTGGGCCAGCGCGGCGCGATGAAACGCCTCGACCATCGCGCGGTCGCGCGCCTGGAAGGCCAGATGATGGCGCCCGGTCAATTCGCCTTGCGCGGCCTCGCTGTCGGCGGTGGACACGAACAACTCGTCGGCCCAGAAGTGATCGTCGCCACCACCGGCGATGGGCACCTGCAGCGCTGCGAACACGGCCGTGTAGAAGCGTCGACTCGCCTCGATATCGCGCACCACCAACTGGACATGATCGATCAGACGGCCGCGGTGCAATTCCTGCGTTTCCATGCTGAGCTCCTGTCGGAAGGAGCCTGTCATCCTAGGACGACGCGGTCGAGACGAGGTGATGCGCGGTCGATTCCGCCGCGGCATGCCGCGACGATTCGGGCTTAACAATTGACCCAGCACAATGCGAGCTCCGGAATATGGATGCCTCATGGCCAACTCCTTGCTTGGGAAAAAGCTGCTGATCGTCGAGGACGAAGAGCTGCTCGCGATGGCGGTCGAAGACGGCGTGCTGTACGCGGGCGCCGCCTCGGTCGAAATCGCCGGCACCGTCGGCCAGGCCCTCGACTCCCTGTCCGAGCACGCGTTCGACCTGGCGATCGTGGACGTCAGTCTGAAAGGACAGCACTCGTGGCCGGTGGCCGAAGAACTGCGACGCCGCAACGTGCCCTATCTGACCGTGACCGGTTACGGCGACATGGTCGATCACGAACTGGTCAACAAGCTGCTCACCAAGCCGTATTCGATCGACGGCTTGCTCGAAGCGCTGGCCGATCTGCAGACGGATGCGCCGCCGATCTCCAACTCCGCCGATCCCGCCAACCCGGGTCCTTGATGATGAATGCAGACGCTGACGACACCCAATCGCGCATCTCCACCGGCAACTCGGGACTCGACGACATCCTCGGCGGCGGCCTCGACGCCAACCGCATGTATCTGTACGAGGGACGGCCCGGCACCGGCAAGACCACGCTGGCCATCGAGTTCCTGCTTGAAGGCGCGCGCAACGGCGAGAAGACGCTGTACATCACCTTGTCGGAAACCGAGCGCGAACTCGCCCTGGTCGCGGCGCGGCATGGCTGGAGCCTGGACCAGATCGACGTGTTCGAACTGGTGCCGCCGGAAACCACGCTCGATCCGGGCCGCGAAATCACCGTGCTGCATCCGGTCGAGGTCGAACTGGGCGAAACCACCAAGCTGATCCTCGACCGCGTGGCCGCGCTCAATCCCAGCCGGGTGGTCATCGACAGCCTGTCCGAATTGCGGCTGCTCGCGCAAAGTTCGTTGCGCTATCGCCGCCAGGTGCTTGCGCTCAAGCATTTCTTCGCGAGCCGGCGCTGCACCGTGGTGCTGCTGGACGATATGACCTCGCAGCAGAACGATCTGCAGCTGCACTCGATTTCCCACGGCGTGGTGCTGCTGGAGCAACTGGCCATCGAGTACGGCGCCGAACGCCGGCGCGTGCGGGTGGTGAAGATGCGCGGCATCAGCTTCCGCGGCGGCTTTCACGACCTGACCATCCGCAAGGGCGGTCTGGAAATCTATCCGCGCCTGGTCGCGGCCGAGCACCACGTCAGCTTCACCGGCGACTTCACTCCCAGCGGCAACGCCGAACTGGACAAGCTGCTCGGCGGCGGCCTCGAGCGCGGCACCAACGCGCTGCTGATCGGCGCCGCCGGCGTGGGCAAATCGTCGATGGCGTTGACCTATGCCATCGCCGCGGCCGAACGCGGCGAGAAAAGCGTGTTCTTCGCCTTCGACGAAGGCCGCGGCACGGTAGAGGCGCGCGCCAAGACCTTGGGGCTGAAGTTCGGACCGGCGCTGGAATCGGGAATGATCCGCTTCCAGCAGATCGACCCGGCGGAGATGTCGCCGGGCGAGTTCGCATCGATCGTGCGCAAGAGCGTGCAGCAGGACGGCGCGCGGCTGGTCATCATCGACAGCCTCAACGGCTATTTGAACGCCATGCCCGACGGGCGTTTTCTCATCCTGCAGATGCACGAGCTGCTGAGCTTCCTGTCGCAGCAAGGCGTGTTGACCATTCTGGTGCTGGCCCAGCACGGCCTGGTCGGCCCGATGGAAACGCCGCTGGACATCAGCTACCTCAGCGATGCGGTGCTGATGCTGCGCTACTTCGAATACGGCGGCACCGTGCGCCGCGCGCTGTCGGTGGTGAAGAAACGCAGCGGCGATCACGAACACACCATCCGCGAATTCCGCCTGACCCAGAACGGAATTTCGCTTGGTCCTCCGTTGCGGGAATTCAGCGGCATCTTCTCCGGCACGCCCTCCTACACCGGCACCAGCGAACCCTTGCTGGGCGATGGCAGGGGCATGGGTGGCGGCATCGAGCACTGAGCCGACAATGCCTCAGCGCGTACTGGTGTTCGCCCCGATCGGACGCGACGCCCCCGCCACCATCGACCTGCTCGCGCGCGCGGAGATTTCCGCGACGCGTTGCCGCGACTACGCGCAATTGCTGGAGGAGATGGAGACCGGCATCGACGCCGCGTTCGTGGCCGAAGAAGCGTTGTTCGGTCAGGATCTCGACCTGCTCGCGCAATGGGTGACGCGTCAGCCCGCCTGGTCGGACCTGCCGTTCGTCGTGCTCACCAGCCGCCATGACGAACCGCGGGTCACTCGTTGGCGGCAGGAACTGGTGCGCGGCTTGCGCAATGTGGCCTTGCTCGAACGCCCGGTCCAGCCGATCACCCTGATCAGCGTGATGCAGGCGGCGCTACGTGCGCGCCTGCGCCAACACGAGGTGCGCTCGCTGCTGGCCGCGCGCGAACACGCCGCGGCCGAACTGGAATCGCTGGTCGCGCAGCGCACCGAGCAGTTGCAACAGGTGAACTCGCAATTGCGCACCGAGATGGCCGAACGCGCGCGGATCGAGGAGAGTCTGCGCCACGCGCAGAAACTCGAAGCGCTGGGCCAACTCACCGGCGGCGTGGCCCACGATTTCAATAATCTGCTGATGGTCATCACCGCCGGCCTGGACATGATGGAGCGCAATCAGGACCCGGCGCGCCGCGCGCGCATGCTGCAGGGCATGCGCCAGGCCGCGCAGCGCGGCGCCAGTCTTACCCGGCAATTGCTGGCGTTCTCGCGCAGTCACGCGTTGCGTCCGGAAACCGTGGACCTGGCGCGGCATCTGCAGGACATGAAGGAGCTGCTCGACCGCAGCCTGGGCGGCGATGTGCAGGTCGATGTCCGGCTCAAGCCCGATCTGTGGTCGGTGCAGGTCGATCCGGGCGAGCTCGAACTGGTGCTGCTCAATCTGGCCGTCAACGCCCGCGACGCGATGGCGCGCGGTGGCGTCATCACCATCGAAGGCGAGAACCTGCCGGACTGGCAAGGCCCGAACGGACGCAGGGATTTCGTCAGCCTGTGCGTGCGCGACAACGGCGCGGGCATGTCCGACGAAGTCAAATCGCATGTGTTCGAACCGTTCTTCACCACCAAGGATATCGGCAAGGGCTCTGGTCTCGGCCTCGCCCAGGTGTACGGATTCGCGCAACAGTCCGGCGGCACCACCGACATTCAATCCGAACAGGGCGTGGGCACCGCGATCACGTTGTACCTGCCTCGATCGCAGCACGACCCGGCCGACGTCGCCGCGGTCGATCCCGCCGTCGCGGCGGCGTCGATCACATCCAACGGCAGCGTGCTGATGGTGGAAGACGATGTCGAAGTCGCAGCGCTGGTGCGCGACATGCTGAGCGATATCGGCTACGACGTGATCCATGTGTCCAACCCGGACGCCGCGCTCGGCGCGCTCGCCAACGCGCGGCATCTGGACCTGGTGTTCTCCGACATCATGATGCCGGGCGGCAAGAGCGGCATCGACCTGGCCCGCGAGTTGCGCCAGCGCAGGCCGGACCTTCCGGTGTTGCTCACCAGCGGCTACATCGAACGCAATCGCGACGAGGCCGTGGCCATGGGCATACAGGTGTTGCCCAAGCCTTATGGCCTGGAAGATCTTCGGGTGGCGATCGCGGCGGTTCTGGAAAGCCCGCATTGATGCCGTGACGTGGCGGGTATCGGTGTGGCGCCTGCCCTCACCCCGGCCCTCTCCCGTAAAACGGGAGAGGGTGCAACGGCTCTGGCGAGTTGCACAGGATCTGCAGATATTCGATCTTCCCTTCTCCCGCTCGCGGGAGAAGGTGCCCGCAGGGCGGATGAGGGTGTACGCCCTTGAACGCCAACGCCAACGCCAACGCCGCGCATCGCAACGGCGCGTACCTCAGCTGTAGAACTTGCCGAGCATCACGCTCACCTGCGTGGCGCCGTTGAGCTGCACAGTCGGGCTTTGCTCACAGACATCGTCGTACGGAAATCCGTAGGCCAGCCCGTTGCGATTGGCCGCATGCATCTGCGCGGCCCAGGCATTCCAGGTGCCGCCGACGGGATAGTACGTACCGGCGGCGCTGCGGCCGATGCTGTCGTCGAACAGATAGCCGGGCACGCCGCGCGTGAACGCCGCGGCGACATTCTTGCCGACGTTCAACTGCGCGGCACTGCCGGTGGCCAGGGCGTTGTCGCATTGCCATACATCGAGCGAGCCGACCTGCACCGTCGACGGTGCGGCGCCGGTCAAGGCGAACGCGAGCGCCGGCGCCGCGGCTTTCCACTCAGCGAGCGTCGGATACTGGCCCTGATAGAAGTTCAACACGCTGGTGTCCGGATCGACCACGCCGGTGTAATACCCGGTCGCGCGATCGTTGACCACCAGCGGGGTGGTTTTCCAGTTGCCGTACCAGGTCGATATCGTCGCGTTGAAATAGTCGGTCAGCGCGCCGCTGTAGGTCGGCAGCGCGGTCAGGGTCTTCGGCGATTGCGCGCGCAGCGTGGCGACATTGGCCGGATACGCGGCCGCCGCCGCGGGGTTCGCCGCGATCAGGCTCGGCGCGCCGACGAACGGACCGGGCAGGTTCTGGATGTTCGCCAGCAAGGTATCGCGCGCGATGCCGAGCACGCCTTGCAGGCTGCCGCCGGGCGCGCCGTCCAGGCTCAGGCCGAAGCCGAACTGATCGACCTGGGTGGTGTTGCCGTTGAAGTTGCCTTCGCTGTCGTAGGAAAACTCCACCCAGTCGAACAGGCACTGGCTGCCGGGCCCCGGATACGGCACCGGCGCGGCATAGCCCGCGGCCTGCGGCGTGAACGGCAAGCGCGGCACGCCGACCGAAATATAGATGCGACCGCTGAAGGCGCTGGTGCCGGTGCCCAGCCCGGGCACCGTGCTGGTGTTGATCTGCGACAGGTCCAGTTGCGTCGCCGGCGCGGTGCGCGACAGCGGGATCGAGTAATCGGCCCACACGGTCGGATAGTTCGACGCCAGCGCGGCGATCGCGGCGGCGTCGAGCGCACCCGAGCCAGGAAAGCTGCCGGCGGCCTGGGTGTTGTCGGCCTGCGACATCGCATGCGGCACGCCGGACGCGTCGAGGCGGTAATACACGCCCGCGACCAGTCCGACGATGTAGGCATACACCGCGACATCGGCGGCGAGGTCGGTCTGGGTGGCGTCGAGGGTGAGCGGCACTGCGGTCATGGACGATTCCTCGGTGGCGAGTAGACGCGGTTATCGAACGCGAAGCCGCGTCGCGACCGGACAGGCGGCCGTGGTATCGAGGCGAGGCATCGGAGGGAAACGCGGCAAGCGCCGGGTTGTGAATCCATGTCAATCCGCGACGTGAGGTCTTATCGGCTGGACATGAAGTACTTTCCGCCGGATCAAAGTCGAAATCGGCGGCGCGACCGCGGCCGGGATCGACTGCCTGGGCGGCCGGACATGGCTGCCGCCGATGAAATTTTCAGTGCGCTTCGACATTCCAAGGCAAGGCATTGCCGGGTTCTTCAAGTCGACCGACTTCGCATGCGACGGCCTGTCGAAGGCACTCGATCCGGTTGCCAGCGACAGACAGGTTTTGCGAGCCCTGACCGGCCGTCGGGTATCGACGTTCACCGCATCCAGAACAAATGCCAGTCGCTGTTGCACCGACGGTCTGTGGATGGTGCGCAGCAGGTATTCATCCTCGGCATACGCGTCCACCGTGGGCTCGAACGGCGCACGACGCCAGCGATCGCGGGCGTAGCTGTCCGGCCTTGGTCGTCCGCGCAGACCGCGCGGCGCGGCGACGAGGACAGCTTGTCCTGCTATCTCGCCCGCATCGCGTCGATGGGCGGCTAGACCTTTCTAAGACAATCGGTCGCCAGCTTCGCGATCTGCCAGAACACCGACGCATCGCCGACCGCCCGCGCGGACAGCATCGCGCCGTGGATCGACGCCATGAACATGGACGCCTCGGCCGACGGACTGTCGGTCAATCGCATCGCGCCCTGCGCCTGCCCTTCCTCGATGCTGGACGCGATCCAGGCATGCAGGTCGGTGAAGTGCGCTTTGACTTCATCCGCGACTTCGGCCGGAATCGACGGCAATTCCGCTGCCAGCAGCGCGCAGATGCAGATCGGCGGATTCGAGGCCTGGATGCATTCCGCCCAGAACCGGCTGTAGGCGACGAGGCGCCCGAGCGGGTCGATGTCGAGCAGACTCAGCGATTGCAGGCCATTGCGGGTCGCCTCGCGATGAAGCACGACCGTTGCCTTGACCAGATCCGCCTTGGTGGGGAAATGATGGTGAATGCTGGCTTTTCTTACCTCGACCAGCTCGGCGATGTCGGCGTAGCTGAAGCCGTTGTACCCGCCCTTGGCCAGCAGCTCATTCGTTCGTTGAATGATCTCCTGGGCCTTCGGCGAATACGGCGCTTGCGGCTGCGATCTGGACGTCGGCATCAACGCTCTGCCTTGAGTTAAACGGATTTTCGCCGGCGCAGCGCGCGGATCTGCAACGCAACGCCGACGATCAGCGCCAAGAATAGAGCGCCCTGCACACCGAGCAACAGCGGATCCTTCAGATCGGTCACCAGCGGCTTGCCGACAGGCAGTCTGCGCAGGCTTTCGCTTACCGTCGGGATCATCAGCAGGAACACGCTGAGGCTGAGCGAAACCGTCTCGACGTACGGGCCGAATCGCCGCGCCACGGACCATCGCGAGATGCCGTAACCCACCAGCAGCGCCACCAGCGTGACGGTCGCGATGATCGAGCTAATGGGCTGATGCGCGATCGGATACACCGTCAGCACGCCCAACAGCATGAACCAGAAATAGGCGCGCCCGGCCCGGCTCTCGGGAACGATCCGCCCGTGCTTGACCAACATATAGACGGCGAGCGGGATGGCGGGGAGGCTTCCCAGAGTGTGGAGCCAGCCGATAGGAGAGATGCCCATGGAGTTGTATCAACGGAAGGAGCGGCAAATCTACCTACCAATAGGTAGGCTGTCAATCGACCCGGCGATAATCGGGTTATCCCGGCTTTAAGGCAGGCAGGCTGGCGTGTCCGGCCCGGGCTTCGCTCTCACGGCCGGCTTGCGCGGCGTTCGTCGCCGATCCGCATCCGGCGCGTCCACGCCCTGCGCCGGTTCGGCAGCGGAGCTTTGAGACGGGATGCGGAAGCGATTCAAACTCGTGGCGCAAGCCACGAGTGTCGGCCGTAACGCAGAAGTGGCCGTCCGCTCAAAGTTGAGCGCTGTGCGGGGCGTCCGATGGTTCCAGCGAAAGCGAGCGCGATCCGACTTCGGGATCGGCCGCGCGCCGATTCAAGGTTCGACAATGGTGGCCGCGGATAACGACGCGAGCACCGTCCACCCAAGATTCGCGTAGAGGTTGCGACCGTCTTGCGTCGCGACCAGAAGCTGCGCAGTCGCAAGCGATTTCCTCGACGCGCCCAGAGCGCTCATGACCGCGGCGCCCAAGCCTTTGCGCCGATGCGGCTGCGCGGTTTCGATTCGATCGTAAATGAAGACCTCGGCCGTTTCCGCCGCGCATCCGTTCGCGGCCACATCGCCATCGGGCGCGATGACGCAGGCGCGGGTGACGGCGCCAGCACGATGCACCTGCATCGCATAACCGTCCGGCACAGACGCCGCGCCAAGGCTCGCCGCCGACGCGACCATGAAATAGTTCGCGGGCTGAATCTCCCAGCGCACCGGCAACGCGCTTCGCAACTCCTCGTCGGAGCCGCACAGCTTCAGGTAATGCCGCGGCGCCGTGATGGCGTGCGCGATCTCACGCAAGCCATCGCATGGCTGGGGAAACACCCAGCGCTTCACTTCCTTCTCCGACTGCGTGTCCACTCGGAAGCCGCCGCGATCGAGCACCGGCGGCGGGGAGTTCCGGGCGATGGAATGCGCGGCTTGCCAGGCAAATATCAGTTCGGGATCGACGCGGGGTACCGTCATGGCGGGTCGTATGGGGAGTGCGGATGGAGAGGCGTTCTGCAACGACTGCGGATCGCGTTTCATGTCGACCTGTGACCGCGACGCCTGCGTGACTGTCGACTGGAACATCGCCTTGTCTCAGTTGTTGAGACGCCATCTATGAAGCAGCGCAGAAGATGAATTGCCAAGGGCGTGGCTCACTATTCGACCGGCCTTAGTTGAATGGAACCTTCCATGCGGTTGATCCTGCTCGCCTCGTGATCTCCGGCAACAAGCCGATTAGCCGTCGAGACATAACGGCGATGGGAATCTACACGGATAGGTTGAATCACGGCACCATGATCTGCCCAGTTAGCCGTATCTGCGAAATGGCAGCCATGGGCGGCAAGCAGGTATCGACGGCGGAGCTGCAGCCGCCGATCAGAAACGACTACTCAATAAGTCAGATCAAGCCGCGCGATGAACGGCATGGACTTGAATGATTGATTAGATACCAGCGACCAAGTCTGATCCGATATAGCCGTTCGCGAACGCCCACTGCGGATCGTCGTACTTCGCCATCGCGGTGGTCATCGGCCGATAGCCCAGGCGCGCGTAGAAATCCTCTTTCCCGCGCACCGACTGCAGCATGACGTTGCGCGCGCCCGATGCGGAAGCGAGCGCCTCGACCATCATTTTTCCCAGGCCCTTGCCCTGGCAATCCGGGTCGACGACCACGTCGAAGATGATTGTCCAGCTGACTTTGTCGGTGAGCGCGCGGCCGGCGGCCACCAGCCGATCGCCGTCGTAGGCGAACAACGCGATCTGGCTGTTGCGGAAGACCTGTTCGAGCGCGGCGGCGCTGCGTGCGCCGAGGGGCGCACGGACGAACAGATCTTCAAGGCCGGTCCAGTCGACCGACTCGATCGATTGGGAGATCGAAATAGCCAATAGCGGCTCCATCACGGATTGGATCGGGTCGCCTCGCGGCGAGGCGATGACGGTGATGCGTATTGTCGCAGACACGAATCCGGCGATGCTGATTGGTTCAGGCATCGATCGGCGCCGGATTCATGGAGGGAGAACGGCAATCGTCGAGGCGGGTTTGCCTGGATGATCGAAGCCAAATCGAAACGATGTCGGCTTTCGTGAGGCCGGTCGCCTTTCGTGGGGCCTGCATGGTGCGCCGCGTAATGCAAACGCGCGGTGGAAGCATCACCTTCGCATGGTCGGCGACGAGTCGACGACATCGAAGGAGAGATGCATGAACAACAAGAAGCTGGGTCTGGCGGCGCTCATGTTGGTTGCCGTCGCGAGCGGACCGATATCCGCGAAGGGAGGCTATCTGCCGGCTCCTGGCGAAGTACGCACCTATTATCAGAACGGGGTCGAGGTCGGCCGAGCCGTCCACAACCCATGCACCGGCCAAATCAGCATCCAGGGCACGGTAACGCCCGATTACATCGGCTCGTTCACGGTCAGCTGCTGATGCAGACACGGCGGGTGAGGCCAGGCTCGCGCGCGTATCGCCAGCACGCCTTCTCGCCTGGCTGTTGCGCTGCTGCACGCCGGCAAGGCGTGTAGCAGCGCAACCTCATTGAGGCCGGACAGAGCCAAGACGGCGCCAGCGAACCTGCGTTCCGACGCCGGACTCGACTTCGACGACACGCTCGGCTACCGCTTCGATTTCTCTGTCGTCGCAGCCGCATCGAGCGCGTAGTCGACCAGATACAAGCCCATTTCGGCCGCGCCATCGCGTCGGGTGGAAACGGTAAAGCGTCCACGCTGCGACCAATCCAGCATCGGGCCATAGGTATCGTGTTCGCGATTGTTCACCGTGTCGGGCAAGCGCTCGCCGGCATCGTAACGGCCGTTGCGCACGCGGCTGACGAACAGATCGGCGCGATCCTTGCTGAAGTCCTTGGCGCGGCCGAACACCACGGTGGCGCCGTCGGCGAGAAAGGTCGGATCGAATTCGTGGCCCGCGGTATTGAGCAGGCCCGGAAGAGGTTGCGCGACGCCGAAGCCGGCATCGCCGCGCTTGGCCACGTACAGATCCTGGCCGCCGGCGCCGCCGCTGCGATCGCTGGAAAACAGCAGCCGACTCCCGTCGGGCGACAGCATCGGCGCGAACTCTTTGCCTACGCTGTTGACCGCGGCGCCGAGATGCTCGACCGCGCCGAAGCCCTGCGCGGTCACCGCCACCCGATAGAGATCGTCGTCGCCCACGCCGCCGGGCCGATTGGAACTGAAGTACACGTAGCGGCCGTCGGCCGAGAAGGCTGGATCGAAATCGCGGTCGGGGCTGTTGAACGGCACCGGCGTCGAGTCGGTCCATCGCGCGCGCTCGCGTCGCGACATCCAGATGTCGTAGCTGCCCGCGCCACCCGGCCGGTTGCGGCTGAACCACAACGCGGTGTTGCCGTCCGGGCTCAGGGTCAGGCGGATCCTGGCGAACTGGGCCGGCGCGACGCCCGGCGCGAACGGCGTCGCCTCGCCGAGGATTCGCACGCCGCCGGCATGCGATCGCGCGCCGTCGGCCGCCGCGCAATCCCAGATCGAAGTGGCCGCCATCAACGCGATGACGAACGCGGAACAATGCGGCAAGTACGAACGTGGCATGGCCGGTCTCCTAGTCGATACGCTCAAAGGTGCTGATCCAGTTGGTTTCCCAGGTCGCGCCGCCATCCGCGGAGGCCGCCTGTTCCCAGCGCGCCGAGCGCGCGGTGATCTGCGACCACACCACCCGGGTGAGAATGGCCTTGCCGTCGTGCGTGTCCTCGCCCAGCAAGGTGCCGACGCCGTCGACGAAACGCCCGCGCAGCGGCGCGCCGATACGCGTGGGATCGCGTCCGTCGAGCCACCAGCTCAGCCATTGCCGGCTGGCGGGATCGTACTGGCGCAGGCCGATGCCGCGCACGTCGCCGCCCGGAAACCGCATCAGGTTGTCGCCGACATTGCCGTGGCCGCCCAGCACCGGCCAGTTCACCAGCGTGCCGTCGAAAACGTCCCAATCGTCGCTGCCCGTCAGGCGCTTGCGCAGCCGCCGATGTTGCACCTGCCAGCGGCCGACCAGAAACGCCCAGTCGTCCGGCGCATCCGCGAGCGGCGGCAACGGCCTGGGCGTCGCGTCGGTGCGGGTGAACCAGTTGCGCCAGTTGACCTCCCAGGTCGCGCCGTCGTCCGCGGAAAACGCCTGCTCCCACCGCGGACGCCGGCCGTGGATCGCGCGCCAGGTGAAGCGCATCACGATCGGCTTGCCGCGCAGCGTGTCGCGGCCGGAAAAGCGGCCGCTGTCGCCGTCGAGCTTGCCGCGCACCGGCGGATCGATGTGGCCGGGCTTGCGTCCGTCCAGCCACCAGATCGCCCACGTGTCGCTCGCCGCATCGAAGGCGCGGATGCCCAGGCCGCGGTACGGATCGCCGGGCAGGTCGACGAGGTTGTCGTCGATGGTGCCCAGCCCGCCCAGGGTCGACCAGACCGCGCTGTTGCCGCCGAAGTCCTGCCAGTCGTCGCTGCCGGCCAGGCGCTCGCGCAGGCGGCGGTGGCGCACGTCCCAACTGCCGATCAGCCAGTCCCAATCGTGCGCGCGGCTTGCAGGTCGGTGCGCGGGATCGATCGGGGTCCGGGCCAGCACGGCTGACAGCGGCCACGCGGCCGCCACCGCTGCGCTCCATAGATACCAGCGCAGGAAATCACGTCGCAGCATGTTCGCAGTCCCGATAGGCGGTAGCCGATGGTTACAAACCGCCGCGCCGGTTGACCATCCGATTGCGAGCCCGCAGGCTAAGCCACGCTTATGGTCGACACCCCTCGCATGCCGTCCCTGATCGCGATCCGCGCCTTCGAAGCGGCGGCGCGCCTGGGCAGTTTCGCCAAGGCCGCGCAGGAGCTCGACACCACCGCAGCGTCGGTCAGCTATCACGTACGCCGGCTCGAAGACCAAGTCGGCGTGCGGCTGTTCGCGCGTCACCCGCAACGGGTGAGCTTGACCGCGCCGGGCGAGGTCATGGCCGCGGAGGCGACCAAGGCCTTCGCCGCATTGCGCGCCAGCTTCATCCGCGTGGTCGAGACCGATCGCTCGCAACTGAGCTTGACCGCGCTGCCGAGCTTCGGCACCAGTTGGCTGACGCCGCGGCTGGGACGCTTCCGCGCGCGTCATCCGGACATCTCGTTGGAGCTGGATCTGTCGGCCGAGGCGCAGGACCTCAGCGCGGGCAAGTTCGACGCCGCCATCCGCAACGGTCACGGCCAATGGCCGGGGCTGCACACCACCGAACTGTTTCCGAGCGTGTTCATGCCGCTGTGCGCGCCGGCTTTGCGCGCGGCCGCGGCCGCCATCGCCGATCCGCGCGAACCGTTGCGCGTGCCATTGCTGGGCCGGCCCGATTGGTGGCAGCTGTGGTATCAGGCGCGCGGCTTTGCGAACGTCGATCTGCACGGTCGGTTCGGCACCCATCTTTCCGCCGAATATCTCGACATCGCCGCCGCCATCGCCGGCCACGGTATCGCGATCGGCTCGCCGATCCTGTTCCATCACGCGCTGCAATCCGGCGAACTCGTCCCCGCCCACGACTTCGTCGCCAGCGACGGCCGCGCGTTCTGGTTCACCTGCCCGGCCGGTCGCCAGCACAGCGCGAAGATCGTCAAATTTCGAGAGTGGGTCGGCGATGAGGCGGCGGCGGCGCGGCATGCGGCGCGGCATTTTCTGGCCGCGTTGCATCGTTGATGCGCGCGTTGCCAACACCGTCGCCGGCGATGACGTAGCCGCCAGATCGCCTTCGATGCATGCGCTCCTGATGCATGCAGCGCGCCCTGCCCCGCCCGGCTTCGGTTTGAGAACCTCCGCCAGCGCCCTATAATCGCCGCTCGCAGCGGGCGACACGCCGCGCGACCACCGCACCCTCAAGCCGACGCCAGAGGAATTCATCCCTTTCTGGAAGCGCTTGTCATGCCGGTTTGTATTGCTCCGCGGTTGTCCCATCCCCTGCCCGCGTCCCGGCCGGACGGCCTGGGTTTGACCCGGCTTACTCTGTGTCGCGCGCTTGCGGTCGGCCTGTTGGGATGGGGCGGCATCGGCGGTGCCGGCGCGCAGACGAAGCCCGATAGCGAACCATCGCCGCAAACTTCGCGCGATCCGCAGACCCTGGAAACCGTCGAAGTCACCGCCAACCAGCTCGGCACCGTCACCGAAGGCAGCGGCGCTTACACGCCCGGCACCATCGCCACCGCCACGCGCCTGGTGCTGACGCCGCGGCAGACCCCGCAGTCGATCAGCGTGATCACCCGCCAGGAAATGGACGACTTCGGCCTGACCGGGATCGACGATGTCATGCGCGTCACTCCGGGCCTGAGCATCGTCACCTACGACAGCGAGCGCACCGAGTACTACGCGCGCGGCTTCGCGGTGCAGAACTTCCAGTACGACGGCATCCCGATGCAGCGCGATTCGGCCTACTCGGCCGGCAACACGCTCAGCGACATGGCGATCTACGACCGGGTCGAAGTGCTCAAGGGCGCGACCGGGCTGCTGACCGGCATGGGCGATCCCGGCGCGACCATCAACCTGATCCGCAAGAAGCCTTCGCGCGACGTCGTGCACGGCAGCGCCACGCTCGGCGCTGGTTCCTGGGACGACTACCGCGCCGAGATCGACGTCGGCGGCCCGCTGAGCGACGACGGGCGCGTGCGCGGACGCGCGGTGGCCGCGTTCCAGGACGGACACACGCACAGCGATCATTACCAGCGCAGCACCCAGGTGTTGTACGGCATCGTCGAAGCCGACCTGGGCGAATCCACGTTGCTGACCGTCGGCGCCGACGCGCAGGACAGCGATCCTAAGGGTTCCAGCTGGGGCGGCATTCCGCTGCTCGACAGCAACGGCGACTTCAACCACAAGCCGCGCTCGTTCAACAACGGCGCGCGCTGGAGCCATTGGCGCCAATACACGCGCACCGGTTTCGCGACCTTGGAGCATCGGTTCGGCGACGGCTGGATCGCCAAGCTGCAACTCAACCACCAGGTCAACGGCTACGACGCCGCGCTCGGCGCCGCCGCGTCCGGCAATCCCGATCCGGTCACCGGCGCGGGCGTCGGCCTGTGGCTGGGCCAGTACATCGGCAAGACCGTCAGCAACGCCGCCGACGTGTACCTCAGCGGCCGCTTCGGCTGGTTCGGCCGCGAGCACGAACTGGTCGTCGGCGGCAGCCTGTCGCGCAAGCGCTGGACCAACACCGGTTACTTCGCGCCGGCCGACTATCCGACCGACGTGCCCGATTACCGCGCATGGAACGGCGATATCCCCGAGCCGGCCTGGCAACGCGGCTTCGGCGACAACGTCGTGACCCGTGAGAACGGCGCCTACATCGTCGGCCGTTTCGATCTGGCCGACCCGCTCAAGCTGATCGTCGGCAGCCGCATCGCCAGCTACAAATCGCTCGACATCGACAAGAGCGGCGTGGTGGTTCCGTACGCCGGCGTGGTCTACGACTTGAACCGGAATTTCTCCGCGTTCGCCAGCTACAGCACCATCTTCAAACCGCAGGCTTATCAGGACGAACGCGGCCGCGTCCTGGATCCGCTGGAAGGACAGAACTACGAAGTCGGGCTGAAGGGCGAGTTCTATGATGGCCGCCTCAACGCCAGCGCGGCGGTGTTCCAGCTTGATCAGGACAACTACCCCGATCCGACCGGCGGACGCACGCCGTCGGGCGGCATCGCCTACCGCGCGCTGCCCGGCGTGCGCACCAAGGGCTACGAGTTCGAGATCTCGGGCCAGTTGCTGCCGGGTTGGCAGATCCAGGCCGGTTACGCGCACAAACTCGCGCGACAGGCCGGCGCCAAGGTGTCGACCCTGGAGCCGGAAGACCAATTCAGCATCCACACCAGCTATCGTCTGCGCGGCGGCCTCGAAGGTTGGACCGTCGGCGGCGGCGCGCGCTGGCAAAACCAGACCTTCGGCCCGATCCCGCACCCGCTGCTGGGCACGGTCGAACATCGCACGCAACCGTACTGGCTGCTCGACCTGATGACCCGCTACGAGATCAACGACAAATTGTCGGCGACGCTCAACGTCAGCAACCTGCTCGACAAGCGCTATTACACGATCTTCAGCTACTACAGCACCTACACCTGGGGCGAGCCGCGTAATGTCCGCGTGGCGCTGACCTATCGGTTCTGACGAAGTTCGCGGCGAAAGCTATCGAAGATCATCGCGAAGCGGTCGGAACTTTCCCGCAACCCCGTCACTCCGACTTGTACCAGGCCCCTGCCGCTGCAACCGCGGCAGATCGGCTGAACACAGCAGGAGCCAAGGATGTGAGCGAGCGAACGACCACCAAACGGATCTGGTTTACCGCATCGGGCATAAGCCGCGACGGTTCGGTGAAACATTTTGCGGTGTCGCGCAAGGCAGGCGCGATCTACATCCGCGACTTCAGCGGCAAGGAGCATCGCTGCAACCTGCCCACTCCCAGCATCGCCGCGGTGCGGCGCCTGATCGCCTCGCTGTTCAACGTGAAAATCAGCGGCGTGGTGATGCAGCCGGCGTAGAGCCTGCGCCGGGCCTGCGTTCGTGAACACCGCGCGCTTGCGCTTGCGGCGCGCATCGATCCTGGGCGCCCATACCAAAGCGCCCCATCCGGGTGGATGAGGCGCGTGCGTCGGTTACCGCGGTGGCGAGCGGCTATCGCTCATCAGGGAATGATGCAGCCGCAATTGCGATAGCAGTGGTAGTACGTGACATCCGTATAGCATTCGTCGCCGCCGCCGTTGGCGAGGCACTGATTGATCGCGTTGGTCTGGCAGCGCGAGAAACAGCTGGAATTGCAGGCCGCGAACGCGGTGGTGGCGAAGCTCAGGCCGAACACGAAAGCGCACAGCGTCATCAGTTTGGTGGTGCGGATCATGCGTCTCTCTCCTTGAGGCCCAGGATCGGGCGCAGGCAGCCTAGCATCGGTGCTGCGTCGCGCAAGAAAGCGATTGCACACCTGCGTCGCAAAAAAAACGGTTCCGTGTTCGCACTAATGCGACCGAACCGTCTCGTCGACGATCATGGCGGCGACACGATCGATCAACCGCGCCGGCCCGCCATCAAAACCCGGAACCACCAGCTACATCGGCATGGGACTACCGCGACGGCATGCGGATCACTCTTCGCCCAGCAGTCGAAGGTCCACTCACCGCGCGCCGCCACCGGCCCTGTCGCCGTTCAATCCGCGGCGTCGATGGTCTCCGGCAACGTCATGCCCGGCGTCCAGCCGCTTTTTTCCAGGAACGCCTTGGGATCGTCGAGTTCGATGATCTGCTTGAGCGCGGCCTTGCGATCCTTCGCCTGCAGGTAGTACGCCTTGACGATGCGATAGCCGACCCAGTAGCCCATGTCGTAAGGTTCGTCCGAACCGATGCGGTAGTCGTAGAACCACGCGGTCAGATCGGTGCCGTCCATGGCGCGTACGAACGCGGATTCGATCTCGAGTTCCTTACCGCGCGTCCACCCCGCATGCTTCGCGTTGGCGACTTTGCCGGAAATCAGTTCGCCGATGAATTCGGCGGCGCCTTCGGCCAGTGCGAGCCGCAGCACGGTGGCGTTCGGATCGCCCTTCTCGAACTCGGTAACCATCGTCTGCTGGATGTGGGCGTACTCGTGCGCGATGACGTGGACGAAACGGTCTTCCACGTCCGGGTTCATGAAGTCCGCGGCGCACAGGGCTTCCAGGCCGATGGTGACGCCGGCCGGGTTGGTGATGCCCACCGGCCGGCCGCGGCCGACCACGATCGCGACCGGCGGGAATCGCGCCTGCGGGTACAAGGCCGCGAGCCGGTCGAACGATACGACGAGGCGTTTTTTAACCGCCGGCAGCGCCGCGAGGCAGTCCTTGGCTTTCGCGTACATGGCCGGATCGCTGGCCAGACGATCGGCGATGCGCTGCGCGGTGACGCGGCGGAGCTTGGCGAATTCATGCAGGCTCTGGGTGCCCCCGGCAAGGTAGTCCTGCTCGATCTGCTGCACGCTCGGCTTGCCGCCGGTGGCGTCGTACAGCGCGTAGAAGCGCGTGACATCGTCGATGCGGATGTCCGGACCTCGCACCTTGCCTGCGTGGGCGGCGGCGGACGCCGCAAGCGCGGCGAGGAAAATCGTCAGACGCAACAGTGTCGGCATGGTGTCGAACCTGGAGTGGATTGGATGGCGGCGCATGGGTCGCGACACCGTGGAAACTGACGGCCCGGCTGCATCACGCGATGCCGGCATGAGGATTTCGTTTTTGACTTGCACCCGCCGCGAAACAGAATCCGTGCTTACCGGCCGCGAGGCCGGAGGGTGAGGCATTGCGACATCGCGCCGATCGGGCCGTGGCTGTCGTGAAGAATGCTGTGAGTCAGGCCGATGCCGTTGGCGCCGAAGCTGACGCTGGTATCGAGTCCCAGCCATTCGGCGCGCGGCGATGCGAACAGATGCGCGGTGAGATCGAGGTTCGGGAACACCACTTCGTCGGTCGAGGCGCGCGGGGTGATGCCGTTGGCGATATCCAGCATGCCCAGGACGCGCGCGCTGGCGCTGACCTGCTCGCCCGCAATCAACGAACACGCGGTGCGCAGCCAATACGCCGCGCGTCCGGGTTCGGTCTGGGCGCGCCGCACCTCGACGCTGCGGACGAAGCCGCCCGGCCACACGCTGCCCGGTTCCCACACCGGCATGCCCTCGACCGGCGCGATCCGCGGCAGCGCGCTACCGGCCCAGGCCGCGGTGTCGTAGTCCTGCATCAACCACGCCCGCAGGATCACCGCGACCCGGCCCGCGTGGCTCAGGCGCGCTTCGACCAGTTCGATCGTGCGGCCGGGCCGCAGCACGGCCACGTCTATGTCGACGACGTCGATCGGCAACACGCCGAGGATGTCGTAGGACAGGCGCGCGAGCCGCAGCCCGTCGTCGCGTCGCGCATCGCGGTCGGCTTCGACCGCGTGGGCGAGCAGTCCGAACGCGGGCGCGATGTGCTGCTCGGCCGGATTCCAACCGCCGCCGACCTGCTCTGTCGCGCGAAAGCAGTTCGTATCGACTCGTTCGAAGTACGCCACGGGTGACGGCTGGCCTGGCGGATGCGGCATCTGCGGCTCTCTGCTGCGGGACGAAGTAGCTCGCGCTTATCGGGATGGTACCGATTCGGGCGCGGCTTACTGTTTTTTTTCGTCACCGGCGCGGCGCGGTGCGAGCGCGATCGGCCTTTCCTGGAAATACGCAGCGTGGCGGCGCGCGACCGCCGCTCAGCCCGCGGACGCCTCGCTGCGCAACCAGCGGCAAAACGCCTCGACCGCGGCCGAGCTGTCGTCGCCTTGCCGGCGCACGATCCAGAAGCCGTAGGCATTCGCCAGGATGGGTTCGAACGGCTTGATCAGGCGGCCGCGGCGCAGATCGTCCTCGACCAGTGGCGCGACCCCGAGCGCGATGCCGTGCCCGGCGACCGCCGCTTCCTGGGCGAGATAGATGCTCGCGAACACCGGTCCGCGCGCTGCGTCCACCTTGTCCGCGCCGCAGGCCCGCAACCAAGCCGGCCAATCCGGCACACCCTCGCGGCCGGCGCCGCTTTCGTCGTGCAGCAGCGTGTGCCGGCGCAGATCGTCGGGCGTCGTCGGCGGCGACTGTCCATCGGCCAACACGGGCGCGCAGACCGGGAACACCGGTGCGTCCAGGAATCGCTCGGCCCGCACGCCGCTGTAGCCGCCCGGTCCGTAGCGGATGGCCACGTCGATGCCGTCGCGGACGAAATCGGCGGGCTCGTTGCCGGTCTCGATGCGCAGTTTGAGATCGGGGCAGTCGCGATGAAACCGGTGCAGCCTCGGCGCCAGCCACTTCGCCGCGAACGACTCCATCGTGCTCACGCGCAGATGCGCGGCGGTGGGCGCGATGGCGCGGTCCAGGGCCAGATCGAGCGAGGCGAACCACTCGCCCAGCGACGCGGCCAGCGCATCGCCCTCGGCGGTCAGCTCGACCGCGCGATGGCCGCGGTGGAACAACTTCACGCCCAGGTAAGCCTCCAGACGCTTGACCTGATGGCTGACCGCGGCCGGAGTGACGAACAACTGCTCGGCGGCGGCCTGGAAACTCAGGCATCGCGCGGCCGCCTCGAAGGCCCGCAGGGCATTGAGCGGAACGGGATGGCGGGGCTTCATCAGGAGCCTTGGGCGCGCGGATGCCGGGCTCGCATCCTATCAAGTTAGTTTTTCTAAGGCGTGCGCGAAAAGATCTCGTTTGTCGGCGACGCCGCTGGCGGAAATGATGCGGCCATCGAAACCGTGGGCAGGCAGCATGCGACTGGAATCATTGGACGACGATGTGATGATGTTCGTAGGCGACGACCACGAGTCGGTCGCTTGCGCGTTCTTCGACGGCGACGACGCGCTGCTGGTCGATACGCTCGGCAGCCTCGACGACGCGCACTGGCTGCGCCGCGTGCTGTGCGAGGAACTGGGTAAGACCGTGCGCGCGATCGTATCGACCCACTTCATGAGCGACCACATCGCCGGCCTGTCGCTGTTCCCCGACGCGCTGACGATCGCGCATCGGCATTACCGCCAGTGTTTCCTGTCGCAGAATCGGCGGGTCGACGGGTTCTATCGCGAACCGCGGGTGCTGTTCGACAGCGCGATGACGCTGCGATGGGGCCGGCACGAACTGCGCCTGATCCACAATCCTGGCAAGACCATGGATCACCTCAGCATCGACGTCCCCAGCGCCGACCTGGTCTGCGCCGGGGACAACATCGTCGGGAACATCGTCTATCTGTCCAAGGCCGATCCGGCGCTGATCCGCGCCGCGATCGGGCGGATGCGGCAATTCGGCCGCGGCAGCGTCGTCGGCGGGCATATCGGCCGGTTCCCCGCCGCCGCGCTCGACAACGCGATCCATTACCTGGACCAACTGCGGCAAGCGGTGGTGCGCATCCGCGTGGCCGCGACCTCGCAAGCTGCCGACGATCGCATCGCCGCAATTCCGATCGAGGCCTGCCTGGCGCCGCGGGTCGAACCGACCGATTTCGAACGCGAATGGCATCGACGCAATCTGGGCGTCATCCTCGCCCAGTCGGTGTTCGCGCTCGACGCCGCGCTCGCGCCGAAGGCGGTGCGGGCATGAGCCACGATGAGCTGCTGTTCCGCCGCCGCATTCGCCGGCGTGAGTTTCTCGCTGGCGGTATCGGTCTCGCCGCCGCGGCCTTGCTTCCTGGTGGTCGCGCCTTCGCCGCCGCCAGCAGCGACGAACTGCGCATCCAGCGACTGGCGTGGGCGGGCACCCGCCTGCAACTGCCGCAGGCGACCTTGTTCATCGATCCGCTGATCAATCCCGACGCATGGGGCGCCGCGCTCAAGGACCCGCTGATTCGCGTCGACGATGCCGTGGGCGATACCAGTGTGCTGATCACTCACGCGCATCCCGACCATTTCGATGCGATGGCCGCGG
Organism: Lysobacter sp. Soil_N_51; assembly: GCF_057655755.1. Lineage (NCBI taxonomy): Bacteria > Pseudomonadati > Pseudomonadota > Gammaproteobacteria > Lysobacterales > Lysobacteraceae > Lysobacter > Lysobacter sp. Soil_N_51. Next base: position 358,924 of record NZ_JBDGLR010000009.1, read on the forward strand.
CGCAGGCGCTGAACCAAGGCGGCACGTTGGCGTATCCATTGGGAACCAACCCGCTGCCCATGCCCGCGAAGGCGCGCGCCCGGCCGAGCGCGCCGTGGGAGCCGCAACTGCTCGGCGATTTCACCGCCACCGCCGTGCCCGCTTCGGACGGTTACGGCGATCCGCAGGTGTCGTGGGTGGTGTCGGCCGGCGGCCGCCGCATCTTCCACGGCGGCGACACGCTCTGGCATGGGCATTGGTGGCGGATCGGCCGCCAGTACGGCCCGTTCGACGCGGCCTTCCTGCCGGTCAACGGCGCGCGCTTCGGCTGGCGCAAACCGGTCAGCGGCCTGCCCGGCGTGCTGACGCCGGAGCAGGCGGTCGCGGCCGCGACCATCCTGCGCGCGCGCCGCCTTATTCCCATCCACTACGGCGTGTCCGGCATGGCCGATTACGTCGAAGTCGACGATCCGATCGGCCGCTTGCGCGAGGCGGCGCGCGACAAGCCCGTCGTCATCCAGCCGATGGCGCCGGGGACGTGGCTGGACTGGACGTCCTGATACGTCGGGACAACCGGGCGTGGACGACAGCGCGCGCTCGCAATCGATCCGATAGCGCGCACCTTCGTCCTGTTACAGCAACGCCGTATCCACCATCTGCTGCGCTTCTTGCAACAACCTTCGCAGGTGATCGTCGCTCCTGAAGCTTTTGGCGTAGATCTTGTAGATCGCTTCAGTGCCCGACGGCCGCGCGGCGAACCAGCCGTCGGCGGCCACGACCTTGAGCCCGCCGATCGCCTCGCCGTTGCCGGGCGCCGCGCTGAGCACGTGTTCGATGGCGTCGCCGGCCAGACGGTCGGTACGCAATTGCTCGGGCGCCAGCTTCGACAGCCTGGCGTTCTGCGCCGGGGTCGCGGCCGCGACGCGCGGTGATCACGGCCGACAGCAGCGCCGTCACCAGGCCGTCCTTGTCGGTCGACCACGCGCTGCCGTCGCGCCGCAGCAACGAAGCCCCGGCGCTTTCCTCGCAACCGAAGCCGAGCGAGCCGTCGAGCAGGCCGTCGGAAAACCATTTGAACCCCACCGGCACTTCGAACAACCTGCGGCCCAGACGCTTGACCACGCGATCGACCCGGCAGCCGGAAAACCATTTCCCGCTGATGCGCGACTTCATCGTCGGCGGATCCGCGACTGCGCCGTAACGCGGTCGGGACGCGCTCACCGCTTGCCGCAATGCCTGTCGGCGCAGGCGTCCGGCGACGGCACCCGCACGAAGGTGTCGTCGTTCCAGCGCAGCGAATCGGCGGCCTGGTCATAGCGAAACGGCTCGGGCGCATCCAGTACGGATTTGCTGGCGCCGAACAGATCCGGGCTGGCCGGCAGCAAGCGCAATCGCATCGCGCCCAGTCGCGCCTGCAGTCCGTCGTGGTCTTGCACGACGTCGAGCCGACCCAGCCGATCGCTTTGGAAGCTGCCCAGGTATCGCCGGGTTTGCGCGCGCGACGGCGCCCACGCCCAGCCGTTCCATGCGCTGTCGGCGCGGGCCTTTTCCACCGCATCGCGACGCTTGGCGACGGTGCGGGCCAGACGCGCGGGATAGCCATCGATCAGCGCGCGCAGGCGCTCGCGCTCGCCGCCCTGCTCCGTCGCCAGGCCGATAAACGCTTTCATCAGTTCCAGTTGCACGCCTTCCATCGCACTGTCGCTGTTGACCACCAGCGACAAGCCGGTGTCCATCGCCGGCAATAACAACGTGACCGAGACCACGCCGACGTAGCCGCCCGGATGCATCAACACCTGCTGGTTCTTGTACGCGCATGAATACCAACCGAGGCTGTAGCCATCGCAGACGAACTCGCCGTCCGACAACGCGGCCTTCGCCCGCGGACGCTGCGCGAGCGCGAAACTTGCAGCCGACGGCGTAGCGGTCGGCGAGTGTTGGCGCAGGTTGGCCCGCATCCATGCGGCCATGTCGTCCGGCGACGCCAGCAGACCGCCGGCGGCGTGCATGAGTTCGTCGGGTTTGGGCGGATACGCGATCCAGGCCTGACCGTCCCAGCGATGGTTCCATGTCAGCCGGCGCGCGGGCGCGCGCGAGCTTTGGCTGTAGACGTGATCGAGCCGCAACGGGCTCAGCACTTCGTCTTGCAGCCACGCCTGCCAGGGCCGGCCGGTGCGCGTTTCCAGCGCGGCGCCGTAGATCAGGTCGCCGAGGTTGGCGTAGCGGAAACCTTCGCTGCGCGTCTGCGTGTAACGCGCGAGCATCTCGGGGTAGTCGGCCGCGGGCACGTGGCGAACGTAGGCGGTCAGGAAGTTCAAGGTGTCGGTCTTGAGATTTTCCTGATGCGACAACAGGTCGGCCATCGTGATTTTGCCTGGGTCGGCCGGCGCCGGCAGTTTCAGCTGCGGCCAGATCTGCGCGAGCGTGGTATCGAGCGGCAGTACCCCGGTTTCGTCCAGCCTCGCCGCGAGCAATGCGAGAAAGGACTTGGTCTGCGAGGCGATGTAGAACAGCGACCTGTGATCGACCTGATCCGGACGGCCCACGCGCGCGGTTCCCTGCACGAACAACAGCGGCGTGGCATCACCCTGCACGACCACCGCCGATACCGCGGGAAATGCGCCGGGAATCCGGTGCATCTGCGTGAGCGCCTGGCGGATTTCCTTGCTTGCCGTGCGTACCGGTTGCGTGGCGAGCGCGTCGGTGTCGGCGCTCGGCGTTTGCGTGACCGCCGTCGAAGCGATCAACGCCAGCGCGATGCCGCCGAGGCCACGTCGTACCGCGAACGCGCCGCGGCCTTGGGTTCTTTGTGTATGCATGCCGATCTCCATCGTCCGCTGTCGGGTTCTCGCGTGGGTAGCGAGGGTTACAGCGCATGGATACGGTGGGGGGCGGTGTGGTTGCGGTGTGGACGTTTTGGAAGGGAGGCCTGCGGTCGTGGCGATGCGGGCGCGGTGTAGTTTCGCGGTTGTCGTTGTGACGCGGTCGCGGCTTGCGCCGCTCCTACAGGTAGGCCATGCGGCTTTCGCCTCATTTCAGATATCACTGCCAGCGCTGCGAGGCTTGTAACTCGCGTTAGCAACAGCACACCCGAAGGGCGGCGCACATGGATGTGCGCCGTGCGCCACCGAGACAGGATGTCTC